>NZ_RHNT01000001.1 GCF_003946325.1 Companilactobacillus furfuricola
AGAAATGAGAGAAAAGTCAGAAATGGCTGCTTAAGAAATTATTATATTTAAACTGTCCGGTTGAAAAATCTGCCTCACGACGTCGATTTGAGCTTATTCGGGAAGTTCGCCCGAACAATCTCAAATACGAGTCTTCCTCTAAGCTCCTGCGTCGCCAAGAGGAATTTGGCGGCTGAGGGCTGTATCCCCGGGCCCCTCCGTCTAGATAGTGAAATAATCCCCCCCTGGTTGAGATTTACAGATCTATTTTGTACAAATTGGCACTGTTTGCTCGTCCTATTTCTCACATGTCTATCTCAGGCCTTATCTATTCTGGTGGGAGTAGGTGCTTCCTTTTCTTATTAGGATATATTCTCTTTCTAGATTACTTACTCTTTTTTCGGTTCGCGGGACTTTGCTCCGCTCATTTTGTTTCCTGGCTTACATTGCTGTTGATTTCTTCTTTTCTTGGTTGGTTAGATATGTTAAAACTTTTTTTCTCTTACTTTCGCTTCTTGCTCGCGTGCTCGTTCCTTGCACTCTTGCCTAGTTCTTCTGTTTTCTATTTTCTCTATTTATTCGTTTCTTGCTCGCGTACTCGTTTCACTTGTACCCTTGCTTTTGGCTCGTCTTTTTTCTTTTTCTTACGTTTATTCAATGATTGTTGTTTAGTTGCGTATCTTTCTTTTCTGTTGACGGGGCTTGGACTTGAAAAATGGGGTGATTATCTCCATAATTGTAGTATTACAACTATAAGAGGTATGATGATGGATTTGTATTTTGTTCGACATGGTAAGACGCAGTGGAATTTGGAAGGTAAGTATCAAGGTAGTCATGGGGATTCTCCTTTGTTACCTGAGAGTATTGACGATATTAAGCTGTTGGCTCACCGGTTGAAGGATATTCCTTTTCAGCATGCTTATACTAGTCCTATTTTGCGCGCTAAGCGGACTGCTGAACTTTTGTTGGATGATCTTGGTAAGAAGATTCCTTTGACTGAAGTTGATGGATTGAAAGAGTTTGATTTGGGCGATATGGAAGGGCAGCGTTTTGTTGATTTGGAGAAGCAGATCCCTGATGTTATTCATGCTTTTCGTGAAGAACCTGAGAAATATGATGCTGCTAAGATCCATGGTGAATCTTTTGAGTCTGTTATTGAGCGGTCGAATGCTGCTATCAATAAAATCGTTTCGGAGTATCATGATGATGCTTGTTTGTTGTTGGTGAGTCATGGTGCTGCTTTGGTGGCTATGATCCAAGCTTTATTGGGTACTTCGATTGCTGATTTGCGTAAGAATGGCGGTTTGTCTAATTCTAGTTTGACTCATTTGAAATACGATAATGGTCATTATTCACTTGTGAAATGGAACGAGACTAAATTTTTAAATAAGAAATTATCTAGTACTGATACGATCTGAGGTAGTAAATGAGTAGTCAAGAAGAAGTTAAGCGAGCCCATATTCAAGAGCTCGTTGCTAAATTAAATAAAGATAATAGGCAGCTGGATGTTATTTTGGAGCTTTCAGCTAGCTTGGTTGATGTGAATGATCTGGAGCAAGCTGAGGAATTGTTGGCTCGCTCCTTGACTTTATTTCCAGATAATAATGACTTGTTATACAATTTGGGGAATGTCTATTATTTAGCAGATAAGTTTGATCGAGCTGGTGAGATTTTTGATCGCTTGATCAGTGCCGATTATGGTTTTCAAGCTTACTATATGAAAGCTAAGACGCTGAATCAACAAGGTCATGCTAATTTGGCGATTGCTTTTGCGCTGACGGCGGTCGAGAAGGCACCTAAGGATGCGCTGTCCAATGAACTGCTGGCCGATTTGTTAATGACCAACGGTAATTTTGAGTCTTCGATCGATTTTTATCAGAAGGCTCTCAAACTTAAGCCTGTTGCTAAATACTATTTCAATATTGCTATTTGTTTGATGAATTTGGGAAAAGATTACCAATTTTATTTAGAAAAGGCTAAATCTTTGGATGAGAAATATTTCGTTGAACACGAGAAGAAATTGTCTGATCTGCAAAAATTTTTAAGAGAAAATGGAGGTAACGATGACCGAGGAAAATAGTCAATATTTTATTGGGACTGTGAAAGCCATTTTTTTTGAAAATCCGGAGAATCTTTTTAAAATCTTCACGATCAAGATCAAGAAGACTAATACTGACTGGGATGGCAAAGATATTGTAATTACTGGTAGTTTTGGTGAGATTTCTGAAGAGGAAGAATATAAATTTGTTGGTCATTTAGTCGACCACCCTAAATATGGTAAGCAATTCCAGGCTGAGACTTACCATCACAGCCGTCCTAGCGGTCGTAAAGAATTGATCAGTTTTTTTTCTGGAGATGAATTTCCTGGCGTTGGTAAGAAGACTGCTGAGAAGATCGTTGACAAATTGGGTGATGATGCTATCGATAAGATCATGCATGATCCACATGCGCTCGATTTTTTAAAATTGGGTAAAGAGAAGACTCAACAAGTCGTTGATCAAATTTCTAATTCTAATCAGGCGGAACAAACTTTGTTTCAACTTAGTAACTATGGTTTTGGGAATGTTTTGTCCGCTAGGATCTATCAGCATTATGGAGCTAATACTTTAGATAAGATCAGTGAAGACCCTTATAAGCTCGTTTTAGAGATCAAAGGTATTGGTTTTAAACGAGCTGACGAATTAGCTAGACAGCTAGGAATACCTGATGATGACCCTCGACGGATCAAAGGCGCTCTAGTTCAAGTTGTCGACAATATCGTCAATGAGACCGGAGATTCGTTCGTTGTTCATGATGTCTTGTTTCGAGAAGCAATGAAAACTTTGCGAAATCGTAATACTGGCGACGATTTACCGGATAAAATTGAGAGCTGTCTGAAGGAATTAGTCCAATCAGGTCAGCTGATCGTTGATGATTCTAAGATTTATGAAAAGGCTATTTACGATAGTGAATGGTCGATCGCTCAATCACTGAAGATGATCAGTGATACTTTCCAAGACCGTGAGTGGAGCGATAAAGAATATCAGAAGAACCTCAAAGAAGTTCAACAGAAATTCAAAGTTACTTATGATCAGTCTCAGCAAAAAGCTATTCAATCAGCTTTAAATAATTCAGTCTTTCTTCTAACTGGTGGTCCAGGAACTGGAAAGACGACGATCATTAACGGGATAGTTGCGATGTATTCACGCTTGAATGATGCAACGTTAGATCCTTCCGATGAAAATTACTCGATTGCTTTGGCAGCTCCAACTGGTCGAGCTGCTAAGCATATGGGGGAGACTACTGGTCTACCAGCGATGACGATCCACCGTTTGTTGGGTTTGACAGGAACTGAGGACGATGAATATGCGGAACCAACATTAGATTGCAAGCTGTTGATCATCGATGAGATGTCAATGGTCGATACGCGATTATTCAGAACGTTGATCGATGCTGTGCAACCAGGAACGCAAGTTATTTTGGTGGGTGATAGAGATCAATTGCCTTCCGTAGGTCCCGGTCAAATTTTTGCCGATATGATAGCTAGTGATGTTTTTGCCAGCACGATTTTGACTGAGATCCATCGTGTCGACGACGATTCCTCCATAATTCAACTGGCACATGACATTAATCAAGGGATCGTTGACGATGAGATCTTTGCTAAAAAAGCTGATCGTAGTTTTGTTGCTCGGAGTAGTCGTGATATCCCTGATGCTGTCTCGCAAATTATTACTAAATCAGCCGAGAATGGTTATAACATCTCAGATGTCCAGATCCTAGCGCCAATGTATCGTGGAATGGCGGGAATAGACAATTTAAATGCCACCATTCAAAATGTGGTCAATCCCATGACGCAAAAGCGTAAAGAAGTTTCAATCGGGAATGTTCATTATCGAATTAAAGATAAAGTCGTTTATTTGGTCAATTCGCCAGAGGACAATGTCTTTAATGGCGAGATCGGTATGATAGTTGGGATCATTTTAGCAAAAGAAAATAAAGAAAAAGTCGATCAAATAGTGATCGACTTTGATGGCAATGAAGTTGTTTTAGATCGGAAAGATTGGACTAACATTGCTTTGGCTTATTGTACTTCGATCCACAAGGCACAAGGTTCAGAGTTTGAAGTAGTGATTTTGCCTTTAGTTAACGAAGAATCGCGAATGCTGCGAAGGAATTTACTTTACACTGCGATCACCCGCTCTAAAAAATTATTGATCATGGTCGGAGATCGCTCAGCCTTCTCTAGAGCCATAACTGATAAATCGAGTGAACGAAATACCTCACTTAAAGAACGCTTAAGTAATGTCTTCAAGAAGCCAATCGTACAGGCAAAAGCTGCTGCAAGTCCCAAAATTGATGATTCTAACGATGAGCCAGATCAAATATTGGAAGACGAGAATGATCAGTCGGTAGAAGATGACAATTTGACGATGGATAAAATTATGGCTAACTCAATTGATCCGATGATCGGGATGGATGGCGTTAAGCCTTATGATTTTATGAAGAGTATCAACAAATCAAAATGATTCAGTAAAAAGAATTACTAATTATTAAACATAGTTGTATATCTAAAAAAAAGTGGATTTATTTCAAACAATCCTCGGATTTTTTTGATGCTGCTCCATAAAGTTGGCAAATGGACAATTTATCGATATTTCGGATTTGCCAAGTTTATTGAGATAAAAAAGACGATGATGAATTTCTTATCATAAAGAAATTCATCATCGTCTTTTTAGTTACCCGTAACAGGTAACCAGAACAGGTGACTATCTGATTCAAATTTATACTCAAAACGATGTTCACCCAATTCTTCGCCATCCATTTGGCCTTGTTCTGGTTGATGATCATAAATAGTAAATGTTGGTTGTTGAATATGCCAGACATTTTGATCATCCAAATGGGAACCATCAGTCAATAGTTTGACGAATAATTTTACAAAGGTAGTTCCAGTGATTTTGTTGACGACTACCAAATCCAGTTTATGATCGAATGGGTCTGCCTTGGGATCTATGGCAATGCCTCCACCGAAGTAGGGATGGTTAGTAGCAGTAACTATATAAGCATTATCGAAATGTTTTGTTTTACCATTGATCAAGACATCGATATCGAATCCTTTTTGTAGCCGTATCACTTTGACCAAACTGGAAACGTAAGCTAAAGTACCTAATTTTAAAGAATTAAGCACATTTTTTCTTTTTGAATGATTGGTGTAATACACAGCGCTAGCGTCGAATCCCATGCCGATGTTATTGACAAAATATTTGATCCGGTCGGTTTTCAAATCAGTAGCTTTTGCCACATCGATCTCAACTGGTTGAGACATTGCTAATATTCTTTGTAACAATATCGTTGGGTCTTCACGTTTGATCTTGACACCACGACTAAAGTCATTACCTGAACCACTAGGAATGTAAGCAATCGGCGTTTGCGGATACTGCGAGATCTTGACGCCGTTAAGAGCCTGATTTAACGTGCCATCGCCACCAATGACTAAGATCATTTGATCGTTAGATAGTCCATCAGCTAATTCGCGAGCGATACGGATGCCGTCACCGTCGGCCATGGTTTTATGAATTTGATAGTTGATTTGTTTTCTGTCGAGAAATGCCTGAATCTTTTTGCAGGTAGTGTTCGATTGACCATTACCAGCTTTTTGGTTGAAGAGTATTTCTAACTTTTTGACTTTAGCCATAATTTTCCCCCGAAAAAATAAAAGAGAGTGGAAGAAGATGATCAGCTGCTGAGGATTTAGATGGTTTCAGCAAAGAGCGCTGCGAAGCAGAGGTCGCTGAAAGCAACTAAACCGGAGGCGGCTATCTTCTGTAACTCGTTTCAGATAAGAGAGTGGAAGGAGATGGTCAGCTGCTGAGGATTTAGATGGTTTCAGCAAAGAACGCTGCGAAGCAGGGGTCGCTGAAAGCAACTAAACCGGAGGCGGCTATCTTCTTCAACTCGTTTCCAATAAAAAAAGCAGATCAAATGATCTGCTAGGTTGAAGTTGAAATTAACATTGGAAGGATGACAGGATTTCTGGCTGTACGTTTGTACAAGAAATCTTGAAGTCCATCAATAATAATTCGTTTCAGATGTGCTTCAGATACTTTGACTTCTTCATCATCAAAAGCGTTCTTGATCAAGTGGAAAACACGCTTTTGTGCTTGGTTGATCAATTCGCCTGATTCACGCATGTATACAAAACCACGAGATAAAATATCTGGACCGGCCAAGACGATATGTTTCTTGTAATCGATCGTGGCGACTACAACTACCATACCTTCCTCAGAAAGAAGTTGACGATCGTGGATAACGACGTTTCCAATATCACCAACACCTTTACCATCGACATATACGTCACCAGCAGGAAAGTGACCTGCCCGGCGACATGAGTCTTTGGTCAAGGCGAGAACATCACCATTCTCGAGAATGAAAGTATTCTCTTCCGGAACTCCACACAATTGAGCTAGTTCAGTATGGATCTTGAGCATTCGATATTCACCGTGGATCGGCATAAAGAATTTAGGCTTCATTAAACGAAGCATCAATTCTTGTTCCGTTTGACCACCGTGACCAGATGCGTGAATGTTATTAACTTTACCGTGAATTACTTCGGCACCAGCTTCAGAAAGTTGGTTGATCAAATGGTTAACACTGATCGTATTACCAGGGATAGGATTACTTGAGAAAATAACGGTATCTCCAGGTTGGATACTGATCTGACGGTGAGTGCCATTGGCAATTCTACTCAGAGCTGCTAATGGTTCACCTTGAGAACCAGTACAGAGGATCAGAGTTTCATTTGCTGGAGTATGATTCAATTCGTGTACGTCCATGAGCATATCGTCAGGAATATTTAAGTATCCTAACTCACGACCATTTTCGATTGCTTGTTCCATACTACGTCCAAAGACAGCAATTTTACGGTTTTCTTTCATAGCAGCATCGACTGCTTGAGAAATACGATAAATATTTGAAGCGAAAGTAGCGAAAATGATTCGTCCTTTGAGCGTTTCAAATATTTGATGGATCGTTAATCCAACTGATCGTTCAGATTTTGAAAAAGTTGGAATCTCAGCGTTAGTACTATCTGACATCAAAAGTAGGACACCTTCTGAGCCTAGGGCAGCCATCTTTTGTAAGTTAGGTGATGGCAAGCCAGCAACAGGGGTTAAGTCAAACTTGAAATCTCCAGTCTCAACGATGACTCCTTCAGGCGTATGGACCGCAACGCCTAAAGTATCAGGGATAGAGTGAGTAGTTCTGAAGAATGTTACGCTTGTTTTGGGAAATTTGATTACTGAATCTTCACTTAAAACATTTAATTTGGTTGATTGTAATAAGCCATGTTCTTCCAGCTTACCTTTGATCAACGCACAGGCTAAAGGACCAGCATAAACTGGGATATTTGGTAATTGCTTAAGCAAATAAGGAATCCCACCAATGTGGTCTTCATGTCCGTGGGTAATGAATAGACCTTTAATTTTATCTTGATGTTCTACGAGGTAACTGTAGTCGGAAATGACATAATCAATCCCTAGTAGTTCATCTTCAGGGAATTTAATACCAGCATCAATGATGATCAATTCATCTTGGTATTCAACCCCATACATATTCTTTCCGATTTCGCCAAGGCCCCCAATGGCAAAAACTGAAACTTCGTTATTTTTAACGTTTAGAGTCATTAACTAAAACTCCGTTAATTTGAAATTAGGACTCTTTTGTTCATATTCAAGATGCTTTTCGTCAAGCTCTTGAATCAATTCGATATCATAATTTGTTTTTTTTTCAACTGTTTCACGTACATCGATGCTTGATTCAGCATCCATGTATAGTGAATGTGTGTATTCACGACGGGGGTTATCTTGTTTCTTTTCTTGATATAAAACTTTGTATATCACTATAAATTCTCCTTTTGAGTACAGCCAGGCAAAGTATAAACGGCTTTGATCCGGCCTTTTTCAGTCCATTTGGTTGAGTAATCAACAAGTACCACAATTTTAACATATAAATATTTGTAAGTATACTTAATCGACTGACCTGAAAGACTTGTCTTAGGAAATAACTACTGTACTAGGATCGATCTCAAATGGGTTCTTTTTGTTGATCTTGTCGTAGTATAAATGACCATTTAAATGATCGATTTCGTGTTGGCAAACGATGGCAGGGTAGTCACGGACTCTCAGAGTTTGTGAATTTCCGTCAAAGTCGTCATATTTGATGGTAATACGGTCGGAACGAGGCACGAAGCCAGGGACATCTTGATCAACTGACAAACATCCTTCGCCTTGTTCAAGAGCTGCATTTTGAACTGAGTTACGAACAATGACTGGGTTGATCAAGGTGATTTTCAAAAGTGGCTTTTCAGGATCTTCCTCATTAGGAACTAGCACGCTAGCCATCATCTTTGAAACACCAACTTGCGGAGCAGCTAATCCGACACCGGCACGGAGCTGATGTTTTTCAGCGATTTTTTCATCCTGACTGTTAACTAAGTACTCCATCATATCGTGAGCAAGTTGCTTATCTTCGTCACTAAGTGGAAAGATCACATTTTCACTAACTTTTCTTAATACGGGATCGCCATCACGGACGATATCTTTCATTAAATACATATTGACCTCCAATAATGTCTAGTTATTACATAGTATCTCTATTATAAAATAGTTTGCCAATTTTTTTACAATTTAAATATGATTTATTTGTGAATTTCTAGTTCCCATAACTTGTGAATGTATGATAAGCTCTTTTTATGTGCCAAATGTATGCGGTTACATAAATACATAGTAAAGGGAGAGGGCTTTTATGGATGACTCGAAAAAAAAGTCAGCTGTAGGAAAGGAGGAGAAAAAGGAACCTTCTAATATTTTGGTTCAAATTGCAATTTTTGTGTCTGTATTATTTGTTTCTAATATTCTTGCAATGTACATGCCTGAATCATTCCCAGTTCCAGCACCTGTCTGGGGATTGCTAATATTGTACTTTTTATTAACAACAAAGATCGTCAAATTGCATCAGGTTGAGCAAATGTCTACTTTCTTGATCAGTATCATTGGATTCTTATTTGTTCCTTCAGGAGTCCAGCTGTATACCCATCTGGAAATTATTAAATCTGATGGCGTGATGTTGATCCTTGCCATTATCATCTCAACGATCGTGTTATTAGTCGTAATATCTTACACCGCTAAGTTCATTATTATGATCAGCTCCAAGATCCGAGGAAATAATAATGCTAGCGATACTCAGGAGGTCAATGATGGCAATAATTAACAATTCGTTTTTCGGTATTTTTGTTTCGATCGTAGTTTATTTGATCGGTGTATTTTTATTCCGTAAATCCAAAGGCTTTTTCTTATTTCAACCATTATTTGTGGGAATGGTCTTAGGGATTTTTACTTTATGGACGATCCAGCATTTAACCGGTGCATCGCCTGCCGCAGTATATGATGCTTATTGGCAAGGAGGTACTAATAATCATATTGGTGCTAATTTCTTGTTTTGGATGTTAAGTCCAGCCACGATTGCGTTTGCAGTTCCACTTTACAAACGTAATGACCTGGTTAAAAAATATTGGCTTGAGTTGTTGTTAGCGTTGATCATTGGTCTATTTATTTCGCTTGCAGTCATTTATGCAGCTACTAAAGCCATGGGCTTGTCTGACAAAGTTATCGCATCACTACTGCCATCATCAGCTACAACGGCTATCGCTATGCCACTGGCTGCCGGTATCGGCGGAGAACCTGCCATCACAGCGATGACATGTATCTTGAATGCCGTGATCATCTTAGCATTAGGTGATCAACTAGTTAAATTATTCCGGCTTCAAAAAGATCCCATCGGAGTTGGTTTAGGTCTAGGTACTTCCGGAAAAACAGTTGGTTCTGCTAAGGCAGTTCAACTAGGTTCGATCCAAGGTGCAATGGCATCGATCTCACTAGTGGTAATTGGCGTCGTAACTGACTTAGTTGTGCCAATATTCGCAAAGTGGGTTGGATTAGTCTAAGAAACTGATTATTATTAAGTTGTATTAAAAAATTGATTCTTGGAGGCATTAATTTATGAAGCTTATTGACTATGGTGTTAGAGAAGATGAAAGACCTTACATTGAGGAATGGTCGAAGAACAATAACATTGAAGTTAAGATCGTATCTGATTTATTGAATCCTGAAACAATTGAACAAGCAAAAGGTTATGACGGGGTAGTTTGTTATCAACAATTACCTTATGATCCAGCAATTTTTGACAAGATGAATGAATTCGGAATTCACGTCATGTCGTTGAGAAACGTTGGTGTCGACAATGTACCTTTTGATGCACTTAAGAAAAATGATATCAAGTTAACTAACGTACCAAGTTATTCGCCAACGGCAATTGCCGAATATTCAGTGACTGGCTTAATGATTTTGTTAAGAAGTATGAAATCAATGATCAGAAAAGTCGACAAGCATAACTTCTTGTGGGCTCCTGACATCGGCCGTGAACTGAATGAACTGACTGTTGGTGTTGCAGGAACTGGTCGTATTGGTCGTGCAGCGATCAAGATCTATCAAGGATTTGGCGCTAAAGTGATTGCTTTTGATAAGTTCCATAATGAGGATATCGAAAAACAAGGACTTTACGTTGATTCACTAGAAGAATTACTCAAACAATCAGATGTTGTAACACTTCATCTGCCTAGCTTGGGTAAAGGCAATACTGTTATCAATAAAGATACTATTGCCAATATGAAAGACAATGCCATCGTTGTAAATACAGGTCGTGGTGACTTGATCAAGACTGCCGACCTTTACGATGCTGTAGTTTCAGGAAAACTAGCTGGTGCAGTGTTGGATGTTTATGAAAACGAAGTGGGTATTTTCAACGCAGATCATAGTGGTGAACCACTAAATGACGAACTTTTATCAAATATGATCGATAATCCTAAGTTCATTATTTCACCACATATTGCTTTTTACACAACTACGGCTGTAAAGAACATGGCAACCATTTCGTTGGACTCCATGCTCGATGAATTACAAAATGGAAAATCTGATAACGAAATAGACTTAAATTAAAAAATGAAAAGGTTACAGAAATTACCTTGTGTTTTCGTTTAAAAATGATAAACTAAAGGTATTGAAAACCCTTACAGTTTTTCTGTGAGTGTTTTAGCTTTTTATGGAAGGAATGTGAATAATGGCAAATAAATCAGTTGTTGATTTTGAAGCAATTAAGAAAGACTTGGCAAATTTGCCTAAGCCAATTCAGATTTTGGATGAAAATTCAAAAGTTGTAGATCAAGCAGCTTTTGACTCATTCTCTGATGATGACTTAGTTGAATTTATGAAGAAGATGGTTTGGGAACGTGCATTGCACGAACAAACTATGAACTTCTCACGTCAAGGACGTATGGGATTTTATGCTCCTACTGAAGGTGAGGAAGCATCAGAAATGGGTACAGTCTTAGCTATGAAGAAGCAAGACTACCTATTACCTGCTTATCGTGATCTTCCTCAACTAATTCAACATGGTGCTACAGTAACTGAAGCTTACTTGTGGTCAAGAGGACATGTTGTTGGTAACGAGTACAACGCTAATGCAATGATGCCACAAATCATTATCGGTGCTGCATTTGATGAAGCTGCCGGTGTTGGTCTTGGTATCAAGAAGAACAAAGAAGAAGACACAATTGCCTTTACTTATACTGGTGATGGTGGTACTTCACAAGGTGATAGTTACGAAGGAATGAACTTCGCTGGTGCATTCCAAACACCAACTTTATTCATTGTTCAAAATAATGGTTTCGCTATTTCTACACCAAGACATAAGCAAACAGCTGCTCCATCGTTAGCTCAAAAAGCAGTTGCTGCTGGTATCCCAAGTGTTCAAGTAGATGGTATGGATATCTTGGCATGTTACACAGTTGCTAAAGCAGCTCGTGATTATATTGTTGCTGGAAATGGTCCTGTAATGATCGAAACATTAACATATCGTTACGGTGCTCACTCAAGTGCTGGTGATGACCCATCACGTTACAGAACTGAAGAAGACGTGAAACCTTGGCATGAAAAGGATCCTCTCATTCGTTTGAGAAAGGTTCTTGAAGACAAGGGACTTTGGTCAGATGAACAAGAAGACAAACTTGTTGAAGAATATAAGAACTCATTCAAGGACGCTATCAAGGAAGCAGATGCTGTCGCTAAAGACAAAGTTTCAGACATGTTGAAACGTACATTTGAAATTCCAACTCCAGAATTGAGAAAAGAAATCGAAAAATTCGAAGCAAAGGAGTCTAAAGAATAATGGCAAAAATGACTTATATTAAGGCTATCACTGATGCTTTGGACATCATGCTAGAAGATGATCCCAAAACATTGATCTTCGGTGAAGACGTTGGTAAAAACGGTGGTGTCTTCAGAACAACTCAAGGGTTACAAGAAAAATATGGTGAAGACCGTGTCTTCGATACACCATTAGCTGAATCAGGAATCTTAGGTTTAGCAACAGGTTTAGGTGTTAAAGGATTCCGTCCTATTCCTGAAATTCAATTTATGGGATTCTCATTTGAAGCTATGGACCAAATCGTTGGTCAAGAAGCTAGAATGCGTTTCCGTTTCAACGGTAAGCAAACATCACCTGTAACGATCCGTACACCTTATGGTGGTGGTACACATACGGCTGAAATGCATGCTGATAACTTAGAAAACTACTTCGCATCAACACCAGGTTTACGTGTTGTTATGCCAAGTAACCCATATGATGCAAAGGGACTATTGATTTCATCAATTGAAAACAATGACCCAGTGCTATTCATGGAAAACCTTAAGTTATATCGTTCAATGAAGGATGATATTCCAGAAGGTAAATATACTGTTCCATTAGACAAAGCAAACGTTGTCCAAGAAGGTACAGATATTACTATCGTAGCTTACGGTGCTGAAGTTAATGAAGCTAAGAAAGCTGCTGAAACATTAGCTAAGGACGGAGTTTCTGCTGAAGTCATCGACCTTAGAACAGTTTCACCTATTGATACAGAAACAATCTTCAAGTCAATTGAAAAGACACACAAAGTTGTTATCGTTCAAGAAGCTCAAAAGATGGCTGGTGTTGGTGCTACAGTTGCATCTGCAATCGCTGAAGATGCCATCCTTTCACTCGATGCACCAATTGGTAGAGTTGCCGCTCCAAATAGTGTTTATCCATTTGCTCAGGCCGAAGATTACTGGATCCCAGGCGCAGATGAAATTGTCGAGAAAGCAAACGAAATTTTAAACTACTAATTTTTTAAAGCATAGAAGGGAAGGGTTCTAAACATGGCCTTTAAATTTAAACTACCTGAATTAGGTGAAGGAATGGCCGAAGGTGAAGTTGCTAGCTGGCTTGTTAAAGAAGGAGACGAAGTTAAAGAAGATGACTCTTTAGTTGAAATCCAAAATGATAAATCAGTTGAGGAACTACCTTCTCCAGTTTCTGGTACCGTTAAACAAATCGTGGCTCAAGAAGGAGATACTGTAGAAATTGGTGACACTTTGATCGTTATCGATGACGGTTCTGCTGATACAGGTGATGATGACGCTCCTGCAGCTGACGATGCTAAGGCTGATGAAGCTGCACCAGCAGCAGATGACACAGCCGCTCCTGCTGCCGCAGCACCAGCAGAAGCCACTGGTTCAGCTAATGAAAACTATTTAGCAATGCCATCAGTTCGTCAATATGCTCGTGATAAAGGTGTGGACCTTTCAACAGTTACACCATCAGGTAAGCACGGACAAATCACACAAGCTGATGTCGACGCAGCAGGCTCAGGTGCAGCCGCACCAGCTGCATCTGCAGCTGCAGCTCCTGCAGCTGCAGATGCTCCAGCAGAAACAGCTACACCAATCAAACCTTACAAGTCAGATCAACCAGAACTTGAAACTCGTGAAAAGATGTCTATGACTAGAAAGGCAATTGCTAAGGCAATGTCTGAAAGTAAACATAGAACTCCTCACGTTACAAGTTTCGATGATGTTGAAGTTTCAGCATTGATGGCTAACCGTAAGAAGTACAAACAAATTGCTGCTGACAAGGATATCCATCTAACATTCTTGCCATACATCGTTAAAGCATTAGTTGCTGTTATGAAAGAATATCCAGAATTCAATGCTTCGATCGATGATACTACACAAGAAATTGTTTACAAACATTACTTTAATGTTGGTATTGCAACAAACACTGACCATGGTCTATACGTTCCAAATGTCAAGAACGCTGATTCGAAGGGCATGTTTGAAATTGCCAAAGAGATCACAGAAAACTCACAACTTGCTTATGATAACAAACTAAGCATGGACAAGATGTCTGGTGGTTCAATTACTATCAGTAATGTTGGTTCAATCGGTGGTGGCTGGTTTACACCAGTTATCAACCAACCTGAAAGTGCTATTTTAGGTGTTGGTAAGATTGCTAACGAACCATATGTTGACGAAGAGGGCAACATCCAAGTTGGTAAGATGCTCAAGCTTTCATTAAGTTATGATCACAGATTGATCGATGGTGCTTTGGCACAAAATGCATTGAACTTAATGAAGAAACTTCTACATGATCCAGATATGTTGTTAATGGAGGGATAGATAAAACATGGCAGAAAATGTTGTTGAAAAAGATACAGTAATTATTGGTTCAGGTCCTGGTGGATATGTTGCAGCTATTCGTGCAGCAGAATATGGCCAAACAGTCGCAGTTATTGAAAAATCAGACACAGTTGGTGGCGTTTGTCTAAACGTTGGATGTGTTCCTTCAAAGGCACTTATTGCCGCAGGTAACAGATTAAAACAAGACAAAGATTCATCGATTTATGGTATTACAACACAAGGTGCTGAAATTGATTTTTCAAAGACACAAGAATGGAAACAAACACAAGTTGTTGATCGTATGACAAGTGGTGTTAACATGCTTCTTAAGAAACACAAAGTTGAATTGATCAATGGTGAAGCTTACTTAGATAGCAATACACAATTACGTGTAATGCCAAGTGGTCCTCGTCAATTTATGGATAATGGTGGAGGCCAAACTATCAAGTTCAAGAACTTGATTTTGGCAACAGGAAGCCGTCCCGTTGAAATCAGAGGATTTAAGTTTAGCGACCGTATCATTGACTCAACTGGTGGTTTGAACCTTCCAGAAATTCCTAAGGAATTCGTTGTCATCGGTGGTGGATATGTTGGATCAGAGTTAGCTGGTGCTTATGCTGACCTTGGTGCACATGTAACTATCCTTGAAGGTACAAAACAAATCATTCCTAACTTTGAAAAAGACATGGTTTCTATCGTCAAGAAGAACCTTGAATCTAAAGGCGTAGATATTATCACAAACGCAATGGCTAAAAAGGCCGATGAAACTGACAAAGACGTTACTGTAACTTATGAAGTTGATGGTAAGGAACAAACAGTTACTGCAGATTACTGCATGGTAACAGTTGGTAGACGTCCTAACACAGATAACTTCGGAATTGAAATGACAGACGTTAAGACTAATGATCGTGGTTTGATCGAAGTCGACGAAAAAGGTCGTACATCAGTTCCTAACATTTATGCCGTTGGTGATATCGTTCCTGGTCCAGCTCTAGCCCACAAAGCTTTCTTTGAAGCTAAAGTTGCTGCAGGTGCAATCTCAGGTAAGAATACTGCTAATGACTTTATCGGTGTTCCAGCTGTCTGCTTTACTGACCCTGAACTTGCTTCAGTTGGTTTAACTAAAGAAGAAGCTAAAGACAAAGGAATCGAAACAAACGTTGCTAAGTTCCCATTTGCCGGAAACGCACGTGCCGTTTCATTGGATGAAGCTGAAGGATTCGTAAGAATCGTTGCTGAAAAAGAATCAAATACAATCATTGGTGCACAAGTTGTCGGACCTGGTGCTAGTGAATTGATTTCTGAATTAAGCTTGGCGGTTAATTGTCAATTGAATGCGGAGGACGTTGCATTAACGATTCATCCACATCCAACATTGGGCGAACCTGTTCAAGAAGCAGCTGATATTCTTATCGGTTACCCTACACACGTTTAAATTACGCAAAAGCGATGCAATTGCATCGCTTTTTTTGTATCATTAGAAGTGTAATAAGAATGGGGGAGTATGACGATGCGTGAAAACTACAGTTATCCATTAGAGCCTGAATGGAGCGATGACGACATAGTTAAAGTCATCGACTTGTACAATGCAGTTGAAGCTGCTTACGAGCACGGGATCAATAGAGAAGATTTTCTGCAGAAGTACCGTTTATTTTGTAAAGTAGTTCCTATGAAAATGGACCAGCGTCGACTCGACAAAGAATTTGAGCAAGAGTCAGGTTATTCGATTTATCGGGTATTCAAGCAAAGTCAATCTACACCAAGTAATGAGAAAGTAAGGCTACATTATGAAAGAGACAAGTCAAGAAATAGATAATTTTTTGGTAGATCTGTTGTCAAAAGTTGGCCAAAGTCTTCGTGAAGATGTTAACAAGAACAAAAATATTGACACTAAATCAGGGCCCAATGATTTAGTAACTAACTTTGATAAGTCTACTGAAAAGAACGTTGTTGGTATTATCAAGGAACAATATCCGGATGCGACGATCGTTAGTGAAGAAGGCTACGGTGATGACGTAACGTCAATGAAAGGGTTAGTTTTTTTTGTTGATCCGATCGACGGCACAATGAATTTCGTCAAATGCCATGATAGTTTTGCATCAATGATCGGTGTCTATTTAGATGGTAAACCTTTTGTTGGTGCAATCATTAATGTTATGGAGAATAAGATTTTTCATGGTGGACCGGAACTGGGCGTTTTTGAAAATGAACGGAAATTGGCAGCTCCGATCGACCAGACATTAAAGGATGGTCTGGTCATAATCAGTGCGCCAATGGTTTTAGCTGACTACGATAATACTCAAGAGGTCGTAGGTAAGAGTAGCGGTCTAAGAGTCTTAGGCTGTGCTGGTTTAGTCTTTGAACATTTGCTCAAAGGACAGGAAGTTATTTATATGTCTTATTTGCGTCCTTGGGATCTGGCAGCCGGTCGTGTACTTTGTGAGACATTGGGCTTAGCAGTTGTCGGAGTTGACGGACAACCCGTTAATATGCTACAATCACAAGTCGTAATAGCTGGTACAAAGAACGCTGTTTCCGATGTACTTAAGACAGTTAAAAATTCAAAATAAACTGTGAATTACAATCACAGTTTTTTTATTGCAAGTTATTCAACGCATGTTATATGGAAGGAAGAAGTAATTTGACTAAAAGAAGAGAAGATATTAGAAATATTGCTATTATCGCCCACGTTGACCACGGTAAAACAACTTTAGTTAACGAAATGCTAAAGCAATCAGACACATTAGGGGAGCATTATCAAATTCAAGATCGTGCCCTTGATTCAAACGCAATTGAAAGAGAACGTGGTATCACAATCCTTTCCAAAAACACAGCGGTTGATTATGATGGCAAGAAGATCAATATTTTGGATACACCAGGACACGCCGACTTCGGTGGTGAAGTTGAACGTATCATGAAGATGGTTGACGGTGTATTGCTAGTTGTTGATGCTTACGAAGGAACAATGCCACAAACTCGTTTTGTTCTTAAGAAAGCCCTTGAACAACACTTGACACCTATCGTGGTAATCAACAAGATCGATAGACCAGGTGCTCGTCCTGAAGAGGTAGTTGATGAAGTGCTTGAACTATTTATCGAATTAGGTGCCAATGATGATCAACTAGATTTCCCAGTTGTTTATGCTTCAGCTATCAACGGAACATCAAGTTATTCATCAAATCCTGATGACCAAGAACACACAATGAAACCATTGTTTGACACTATCCTAAAGACTATCCCAGCTCCAGTAGACAATTCAGAAGAACCATTACAATTCCAAGTTGCTTTACTAGACTACAACGATTATGTTGGTCGTATTGGTATTGGACGTATTTTCCGAGGTACGATCTCTGTAGGTGATAGTGTTACGGTTATGAAGCTAGATGGGTCAACGAAGAATTTCCGTGTTACTAAGTTATTTGGTTTCATGGGACTTGATCGTGTTGAGATCCAAACTGCCAAAGCTGGTGATTTGATTGCCGTTTCTGGTATGGAAGACATTTATGTTGGTGAAACAGTTACTCCTGTTGATCACCAAGAAGCACTTCCATTGCTACGTATTGATGAACCAACACTACAAATGACATTCCTTCAAAACAACTCACCATTTGCTGGTCGTGAAGGTACAGAAGTTACTGCTAGAAAGATCGATGATCGTTTAAGAAGACAATTGCATACTGACGTTTCTCTTAAAGTTGAGGACACAGATCAAGCTGGTCAATGGTTAGTATCTGGTCGTGGTGAACTTCATCTATCTATTCTTGTTGAAGAAATGCGTCGTGAAGGTTTTGAATTGCAACTTTCTCGTCCTGAAGTTATTTACAAGAATATCGATGGCGTTAACTCAGAGCCATTTGAAGAGGTAACTATCGATACTCCTGACGAATATGTGGGATCAGTTATCGATGCTATGTCACAACGTAAAGGTGACATGGAAAACATGGAGAGTACCGGTAACAGTCAAACTCGTCTAGTATTCTCAGCCCCATCACGTGGTTTGATCGGATTCTCAACTGAATTCCTTTCAATGACTGGTGGATACGGTATTTTGAACCACACATTCTCAGAATACAAACCAGTTGTTAAGAACTGGGAACCAGGTAGAAGAACTGGTGCTTTGGTTTCAATCAACCAAGGTCCTTCAACTACATATTCACTTCAATCAGTTGAAGATCGTGGAACATTGTTCATCGGTGCCGGTGTTGATGTTTATGAAGGTATGATCGTTGGTGAAAGTAGTCGTGATCAAGATATCGCTGTTACTGTTACTAAAGGTAAGAACCTTACTAACACACGTGCTTCTGGTAAAGACCATGCTGCTGCTATCAAGACTCCTAAAGATATGTCTCTAGAACAATCGATCGAGTTCTTGAATGAAGATGAACTTTGTGAAGTAACACCAACAAGTGTTAGACTTCGTAAGAAGATCTTAAACACTAACGAACGTAAGAAGTATGACAAACAACGTAAAATGTCAAAGAAAGCTTAATTATTAATCGAAATAAAAGTCAGGATATTTTCCTGGCTTTTTTTGTATCTTGGATCGTTGATCAAGAATTGATAATTGCACGATAGATGGTATTTCTTTATCATTAATAAGTGAGCTTATTTTAATTACAGTTTGATAGTTCATCCTAGTTTCCAACAAGATATTGTTTGGTGGTATAATCTTATTATTAGATTTTGGGAGTTTTAACGTGAAAAAAATAAAACTGATCGATTTATGGATCGTAATTCCATATATCGTTTTGCTAGGGATCGGCGTGGTAATGGTATACTCGGCCAGTTTCTACAATTCGTTAGTACATGGTGGTAATACTACCTCATATTTGATTAAACAAGCGATTTTTGCTCTCGTTGGGCTAGGTATTTGTTATTTAGTTTTTATGTTAAAAGAACAAATATTAAAGAGTCGTGGTGTACTTAGTTTTCTTGGGATCATCACCTGGGGTTCTTTGTTATTCCTAATTGTCAAAGGATTCGTCAGTCCTAGTAGTAGGGTCAATGGTGCTTCGGGATGGATCGATCTTAAGTTTTTCAACTTTCAACCGCTGGAACTAGCTAAGATCGTTTTTATTTTATATTTAGCTTTAGTTTTGACTTCTAAGAAGGATCGTCTTAATGAGATGACTGTTGGAGGGATGTATCGGGACAACAAAGCTCAGTTGTTTTTCCTCGGTTCGATCATCTTGATGGTCGCAGCTCAACCTGATATTGGTGGTGCTTTGATTTTAGCAGTCCTCTGTATTGTTTTGATCTCGGCTTCATCGATCCCTAGTAGAATGATGATCATTATGGATTCATTGATCGTTGTAACGGTCACTACCGCATTGATTTTGTTATTTACTTTAAAACCGCCACTATTCGTCCATAGTTATCAGTATCAGCGATTTTTAGCGATGCAACATCCCTTCCAGTTAGAAAAAGAAGCTGGTGCACAGATCGTTAATTCATTTTATGCGATCAGTAATGGGGGAGTGTTTGGTGTTGGGCTAGGAAATAGTATCCAAAAACGGGGCTATTTACCTGAACCGCATACAGACTTTATTTTATCGATCATTAGTGAGGAACTAGGTTTGATCGGCGTTGTCGTAGTACTGGGATTAATCATGGCCATGATATTACGAATGCTTTTAGTTGGATTACGGTCAAAGAATACTTATTCATCACTAGTATATTATGGTGTGGCAACTATGATGCTAACGCAGACTATTTTGAACGTAGGTGGATTGCTAGGATTCATTCCGTTGACCGGTGTTACACTCCCATTTATCAGTTATGGTGGTTCAAGTATGATAGTGCTGTCGTTAGGTTTGGGGATCGTGTTGAATCTCGAAGCATCCGAAAAATATCAATCAATTAAATCAAGGTGATTCAATGTTTAAAGAAACTCAACGTCAAGCGATGTACGTTTGGCTTTATTCAATGAAGTGGAAGAAGAAGTTGCAACATTATGGAACGATTTATTACACTTCACCCAAGATGAAATATGTAATGTTATACTTCAATTCGACACGTGCTCCAGAGGTAAAAAAGGAATTGCTTTCGAAGAAATTCGTTAAACGCATTTCTATGGCCCATCGTAAAGAATTAGATGAACATTTTGAAATGAAAGTATCGAATAAAGATACTGAGGAAGAGGAAAAATGAAAGTAATATCTGGAACATTTCGTGGCTTGAATCTCAAGCCGGTACCGGGTAAGAATACCCGACCAACTTCTGGTAAAGTAAAAGAAGCGATGTTTAGTATGATCACACCTTATTTCAATGGCGGAAATGTTTTGGATCTCTTCGCAGGTACTGGCTCATTAGGTATCGAAGCTATCTCTCGTGGCTACGATCATGCGTATTTAGTTGATAAAGCATACAAAGCCGTCAATATTATCAAAGAAAATGTCGAGAAGACCAAAAGTGAAGCTGAATTCACTATTTTAAAAATGGCTGCAACTGAGGCTCTTAATAAGTTCGTTGACGACCAAGTCCAGTTTGGACTAGTCTTTCTTGATCCTCCATACCGAATGAAGATCACTGAGACGTTGATCAAAGATATGATCGACCACGGATTGTTGGTAGATGGAGCAATAATTGTGGATGAAACTGATTACGAGATCGATCTCAGTAGTTTGACGTCATTACGATTGATCAAGCAAAAAGATTATAAAGATACCCAAGTTGCACTTTACCAATATGGAGGTAAATAATGTCAGAGAAAATCGGACTTTATGCAGGTAGTTTTGATCCTATTACTAATGGACATATTGATATTATTCGGCGGGCCGCTAAACTTTTTGATAAATTGATCGTTGCACCTATGACGAATACATCAAAAAAATACTTATTTTCGTATGAAGAAAAAAAGTCCTTTATCGAAGATGAAGTGTCAGACTTAAAGAATGTCATCGTAGTCGATGGAGAAAACATGTTATCGACAGAGCTAGCAAAGAAACATCATGCAACATTTTTAGTAAGATCGATGCGTAATGCTGATGATTTTGGCTATGAGTCGGGAGTATCTTCCATCAACAAAGCACTAGATGAAGATATCGAAACAGTATTTTTGATATCTGATAGTAAGTACAGTACAATTTCTTCGTCAATGATCAAAGAAGTTGCTAAATTCAATGGCAATATTTCTAAATTCGTACCAAGTTCGGTAGCTCCTGAATTGATAAAACGATTGCAGAAGGGAAATTAAACGCTTGAAATTCAATAAATCCAGAAATAAGCTACTTGGCGGGATTTTTCTATTTATACTGGTATTGTTATTTTTCTTTTTACCAACAAATTACTTCTTAGAAGTTCCCGGTAGTGCGGAATCTACTGCTCAGTATGTCAAGGTTGACGGTAAACAAGATAAATCCAAAGGAAACCTGTTGTTGACGACTGTTGGTATTGAACAGGCGACACCATTTTTGTTAGTAAAATCGTTGGGGAATGATTTTGAGACGATCTATCCTCGTGAAGAGCTGATGGGTGATGAAAGTACTAGTCAATACTTTCAGGTGCAACAATACTACATGAGATCAGCTACTAACAGTGCTATCCAGGCAGCATATGATAAAGCTAAGAAGCCCTTTAAGAAAGTATACAAAGGTGTTTACGTTATGGAGCTGATGGATAATTCAGACTTCAAAGGTAAACTGAGTGTTGGAGATACGATTCATTCTATCAATGGCTACAAGTTTAAGAGTTCGACGCAATTCATCAATTACGTTAAGAAATTGGACAAGGATGCAAAAGTGACGATCGACTTTTTGCATAACGGTAAACAGAAATCGGCCACGGGTAGTTTAGTCAAGCTTGAGCAAACTAAACGTTACGGACTAGGTATCACTTTGATCGACGATACTGTGGCTACTGGTACTCCTAAGGCTTCGATCGATGCCGGCGATATTGGTGGTCCTTCTGCTGGATTGATGTTCACATTGCAAGTATATTCTCAAGTGGCACACAAAGATCTAAAGCAAGGTCGTACAATTGCCGGGACCGGCACGATCAGTCCTGATGGAACAGTTGGACCGATCGGAGGGATAGATAAGAAAGTAGTCGCTGCTTCTGCAGAAGGGGCCACGATTTTCTTTGCGCCAGATGATCCAGTTACTAAGGAGATCAAGAAGTATGATCCAAATTACGTCAATAATTATCATTTAGCCAAAAAAGCTGCTAAGAAGATCAATACAAAGATGAAGATCGTACCAGTCAAAACTTTAGACGATGCGATCAACTATCTTAATAAATAAGTCATTTTCACATTCGACGTGAGAATGGCTTTTTTTTGCGTACTTTAGTTTGAGGTGATAATAATGGATAATATTTTGGAAAAAATCAAACAGTTCAAATTTGCTATTCTGGCGCTTGTGCTGCTACTGAGTGGGATATTTATTTATCATAGTATGCAGGCTCATCAAGCTATTAATAACAATAATGTTGTGCACTCTGAAAAAGTCAGTCAGAAGACTGCTAACAGAGAAAAACATCCAGAAGGTCGAGCTTCTAGCAAAGAAGTGGTCGTTGATATTCAAGGTGCAGTCAATAAACCTGGTGTCTATCATATGAAAGATAAATCAATCGTTTTTGATGTCATTCAAACTGCTGGTGGTATGAAAGATGATGCGGATGTCAAACAAATAAATCGTGCTCAGAAATTAACTGATGCAATGCAGATCTATGTGCCTAGAGTTGGTGAAATAAAGACGGTGTCGTCTAATAAATCTGCGGACAAAGGTGCTAATAACTCTGTCGTTAATTTGAATTCGGCTGTGGTTGAAGATTTTAAAGATGTCAAAGGGATCGGACCTAAAAAGGCTGAGAAAATAATTGCTTATCGAGAGAAAAATGGGCCATTTCAAAAAATTGACGATCTTTCTAAAGTTGGGGGATTTGGTCCGAAGACAATTGATTCTTTGCGTGATTCATTAACTGTCTGATGCGCGATAAGTTAGTATTTTTTGCGATCATTGCCAGTGGGATGTCTTTTTTAATATTTACGCAACACATTTTTTTAAGTAGTTTGATTTTGTTGGCTTTCTTTATCAGGATCTATTATTTGAAAAATTTGCCCATGATGATCGGAACAATAGTTATCGCTATCTGTTTTGGGAGCTTCTTTTTTATAGCAGAGCAAAAAATTGAGCATCCAGAGGTCAGCCGATCACTTAAAACAGCCAGTATTTATCCGGATGAGATCCATGTTGAGGGCGATAGTTTGAGTGGCCAATTAATTTCTAATGGTAAACGTTATCAATTTTTTTCGAGGATCAAAGATCAAAGGACGCAAAAATTTTGGCAAAACTTAGAGCATCCTATTGATTGTCAGATCGGTAATGGTGGAATTGATTTTGTTAGGGGTCCACGCAATCCTGGTGAGTTTGATTTTAAGCGATATCTTAATCATCGCGGCATTTTTGAGATGGTCAAGGCCAAAGATATTAAATCGATAACACGCCATCGGGCTTCAAACATCGCTGATCAGATCCACTTGGCTAAGATCGATTTTTTGAACTATCTGGGACATTTACCTAAGTGGCTCAAGATCCATGCTCAAGGATTATTAGTTGGTTATACTAGTCAAGATGCGCGCTTGCTGTATCAAACTTTGAGTGTGCTCGGGGTGATCCATTTATTTAGTTTATCGGGGCTGCACGTCTTTATCTTGATCACGGTGTTGTATAAAATGAGTTCATTTTTGCGAATACCTAAGGAGTGGATCGATTGGCTTTTGCTAGGGATACTGCCGCTGTATGGTGCTTTTGTCGGGTTAAAGACCGGGATCAGTCGAGCGATAGTCCTGGCTTTATTAGTGATCATATTTAATAAATTGAAGATCAAAATCACTGGGCTAGATTTATTTAGTATTACTGTAATGATCTGCCTGCTGCTCGATCCTTTTTGTTTGATCGAGATGGGAGGCCAACTAAGTTTTGTTTTGTCAGGGGCTTTATTGTTTTTGAAGTCAACAAAGCTTATCTTGACGACTGTCAAAATGAATTTGTTGAGTTTACCGATCATTGTTTTTAATGCTTTTCAACTGAATCTGTTGATCATCTTGATGAATTTGATCTTTGTTCCGATATTTAATTACTTGATCATTCCAACAGTAGTCGTATCGACCTTGTTCTTGAATTATTTTCCTGGGATGTGGCAAATCATTAATCAAGTATTTGATAGTATGTATAATATTTTAGATGGTCTGGCAAAAATGTCTCAATTAAATGTGATCGTGGGAAAATTTCCAGTTATTTCTATATTATTGTTAGTTTATTTGGCACTGTTTAATATTGAGCATCCAAAGTTACTCAATTCGTATTTTTATAAGTATCTGCTAATTTTTGCTGTTTCATTAGTTTTCGTAAAAGTGCCGCTCTTTGGTAGTGTTTCGATTATTGATGTCGGGCAGGGGGATAGTATTCTAGTTACTACTCCTTTGATTCGCAAAGTAATTTTGATCGATACTGGGGGGATGCTGACTTTTCCTAAGCAACCTTGGCAAAAGAAAAAGATAGTGACTCAAGTAGAAAAATCAACAATACCATATTTGAAATCGCTGGGGGTTAGTCAAATAGATCAAGTGTTCTTGTCTCACAAGGATTCTGATCATATCGGTAATATCGAAACTTTATTAGCCAAATTTCCGGTTGCACAAGTAAATTTTGGGATCGGTTTGGAGCAAAATAAACAGATCAGTGATTTGGTCAAAGATAATCCGCACACCATTTTTACTCACTTGAAACAGGGGGATAATTTTTCGACTTGGCCGATCAACTGGCAAGTTCTTTGGCCGAAAAAAGTTAGTATTGGTGAAAACCAAGACTCATTGACACTTTTAGCGCACATTGGTCAAACTAATTGGTTATTTACTGGTGATCTCGATCAATCTAGTGAGAAAAAGATCTTACAGGATCATTCATTTAAGGTGGATATGTTAAAAGCCGGCCATCATGGATCTAAAACTTCAACTAGTAATGAGCTACTAGATAAAACTAAGCCGGATCTGGCTTTGATTTCAGCAGGTATTAATAATCGTTACGGACATCCAAATAAAGAAACTATCCAACGACTTGATGACCACCGAATACCACATCTTAATACGGCAGATTATGGTATGATTACTTGGTACTATTTTCCATTTAGTAACTATCAGAAGTTAGAGACTTTTTTAAGGTGAAGTAATTGAAGATAAATGAACTAAAAAAACAACTAAATGCTGGTAAAATCGATAATGTCTATTATGTTACTGGGCAAGAGACAGCATTTATTCAATCAGTCCAAAAGCTTTTCAAAGCGTTATTAACTCCCGAAGAAGCGGAGATGAATTTTGCTAGTTTTGACTTAACGAATGTTTCTTTGGAAGATATGATCGGTGAAGCCATTTCCGCACCGTTTTTTGGGGAACGTCGTCTCGTATTTGCCGAAGATCCTTACTTTTTGACTGGTGAAAAGATCAAGCATTCAGTTGAACAAAATGTTGATTTGCTAGTCGAATATTTAAAAGATCCAGCTCCATCTACTATTTTGGTAATTTTTGCTACTTATGAGAAGTTGGATCAACGAAAGAAAATTACTAAGCAGTTGAAGAAAACTGCCACAGAAATCGATGCCGGTAAATTAGACAGTCATTTATTGGCTAAAGCATTGTCTAAGCAGTTAAATGATGAGGGATTTAATATAGATCAAGGTGCAATGGAATTGTTGGTCAATAAAACCAAGGGCAGCTATTCGCTAGCATTGAATCAATTAGATAAGTTAAAACTTTATGCGATGAAAACTAAAATGATCGATAGTCAAGCTGTAAATGAACTAGTTCCACAAAGCTTGGATGATAATGTGTTTGATTTAATGAATCAAATTCTCAATCGCAATATTTACCAGGCAGAAGAACTGTATCATCAATTTTCACTTCAGAAGATCGATCCAATTTTACTAACGGCTATTTTTACGTCGCAGTTAAGGTCTTTGATCCAAACGAAGATTTTAAGCAAAAAGGGTTTGAGTGAAGCAACCATTGCCAAACAATTGAAGATCCATCCTTATCGGGTGAAAATGTCACTCAAACAATCTCGTAATTTGAAACTTTCGTCATTGTCTAAGATGTTTCAAGAGATTGTCGATCTAGATTTTCAAGTTAAATCAGGGCAGGGTGATAAGGAACTGTTGTTTGATCTATTCATTGCTAAATTTGCTTAATTATTTGTGTTTTGAGCAACATAAAAAGAGGTCAAGATGTCTGTCTTGGCCTCTTTTTGTATTAGCGATTGAAATTTTGGGTAAAAAAAATAAGCAACCTGAGTTGCTTAAGAAATTTTTATTTAAGTTTCTTTGAAAGACGTGACTTGTCACGTGCAGCTTTATTTGCTTTGATCAAGCCTTTTGATTTGGCCATGTCAATTGCGCGAGCAGCGTTCTTGTATGAAGCTTCTTTGTTATCACCATTGTTTGCAACAACTGTTTCGAAGTCCTTGATTGCAGAACGCATAGCACTTCTTTGTGAATTGTTGCGAAGGTTAGCTTTTTCGGCAGTCTTTACACGTTTGATAGCTGATTTGATTTGTGGCATTGATTTCACCTCCGATTAATTGTTTGTTATAAACACAATACGCATATTATACCTAACGTTTATCGTCATTGCAATGCATTGTTCTAAAAAAACTTCACTTGAAAAAAATGCATTTATATAGTAACCTTAATAGCTGTGTTAACCGTTGCTCTGTTGAACGAATCACCAACGTTCTGCATAGTACGGCTAAATTATAAAGGAAAAGGTGAAAAGCATGGCTATTTCAAAAGAGAAAAAGAACGAAATTATCAAACAATACGCTCGTAAAGATGGAGACACAGGTTCTCCAGAAGTTCAAGTTGCTGTTTTAACTTATGACATCAACGCTTTGAACGAACATTTGAAGGCTAACAAGAAAGACCACCATTCATATGTTGGTTTGTTGAAGAAGATCGGTCACCGTCGTAACTTGTTATCATACTTGAGAAACAAGGATGTTCAACGTTACCGTGAGTTGATCAAGTCACTTGGTTTGCGTCGTTAATATTTGGATATTTATGGACTCCCATTTTGTTGGGGGTCTTTTTTTGTCTAGATGTAAGAGAGCTATGGCAGACAGAAGCGTTTTATTTTGCTGGAGGTTGATAGTTTGTTTGGTTAGCTGGGATGGAGGTAGTATTTTGGTGCTACGTTCAATGCCGACTCCGGGGCCCGGGGATACAGACGCTGGAACGTACCCGACGCGATTTTGAGCTACCTGGGAAATTCGCCCAGGCATCTCAAAACTCGGTCTTCCTCTAAGCTCCTTCGTCGCCAAGAGGAATTTGGGTACTGAGGTCTGTATCCCCGGGCCCCTCCGTCTAGATGGAGACAATATCCCCCCTTTTTGGTGAGATTTACCGATTTATTTTGTACAAATTGGCACTTTTTGCTCGTCCTATTTCTCACATGTCTATCTCAGGATTTATCTATTCTGGTGGGGAGTAGGAGCTTCCTTTTCCTGTTAGGATATGTTCTCTTTCTAGATTACTGACTCTTTGCTCGGTTCGCGGGACTTTGCTCCGCTCATTTTGTTTCCTGACTTACATTGCTGTTGTAATTTTTCATTATTTCTTGGTTAGATAAGAAGAAGTATATGTTTGCTTCCTTTGCTTTCGCTTCATGCTCGCGTACTCGTTCCTCATGCTCTTGCTTGATTCTGAATTTTTCTTTCTGGTCTATCTATTTATTTCTTGCTCGCGCTCTCGTTCCTCGTGCTCTTGCTTGGCTTTTTCTCTTTTTTCTTATTTTTAAGCCTGCCTCACCAATTATTTTTTCCTTTCATTGATTTGAATTTGCTTTTGAATTTTAATCAAAATTTTTGCATGATTCTTTTTTATCTCTTATATGGTCTCTGGACAGGCTCTTGTTTTATTCTTCTATTACATTGTGATAAAATGAAAATCAGGTATAGCTCAAGTAGTCCACTTTGGACTTAAAATAACGCAATTTACATTGTGATCTATGCTATTTTTATGAAATGAGAGATGAAAATATGAGCCAGAAAATTAAAATAATGATTCTTAGTGGTGTTCGTGAAACCGGTAAGAATATGTATGCTGTTGAAGTGAATGACGAGATTTTTATTTTGGATATTGGTTTGCAGTATCCTGATAACGATTTGTATGGTATTGATGTTGTTGTTCCTGATATGACTTATTTGAAGGACAATATTGATAAAGTTGTTGGTATTTTCTTGTCACACGGACATGCTGATGCTATTGGTGCTTTGCCTTATTTGGTGGGGGATTATGATATTCCTGTCTTTGGTGCCAAGATGACGATCGAACTTGCTAAGATCGTTTGTTCTAACGATAAGCGGAGTAAGAAGTTTAATAATTTCCATGTTATTGATGAGAAGACTGCGATCGACTTTAATGAAGCTACGGTTTCATTTTTTAAGACTACGCACTCTGTGCCAGATTCATTAGGAACTGTTATTAAGACTCAAGAAGGTTCTATTGTCTATACTGGTGATTTTAAATTTGATCAAGCTGCTTTGCCATTGTATAAGACTGATCTGGGTCGGATCGCTGAGATCGGTAATGATAATGTTATTGCTTTGCTGAGTGATTCTGCTAATGCGGAATCTCCATATGAGAATTCAAATGAAACGGATATTTATGATTATATCTTGGATACTTTTATGTATCATGATGGTCGGATCATTGTTGCACAGGTTGCTTCCAATATTCAGAGAATGCAACAGATCTTAGATGCCTCAGAAAAGACTCATCGTCGTGTTTATTTATCGGGAATGGATGCTGAAAAGATCCTGAAGACGGCTATGAAGTTGGGTTACTTGGAAATTGATGATAAGGAATTATTAGTCACTAACAAGGAACTTAGCAAGGTCGATCCAAAGGATCTTGTGATCATTGAAACTGGAAAAATGGGCGAGCCTATTAAATTGCTACAAAAAATGGCTAATCCAGCTACTAAGACCAAATTTAACGTTGAAAAAGGCGATTTAGTCTTTATTGCTACAACTCCATCACATTCACTTGATACTACTTTTGCTAAGACACGTGACATGATCTATCGGACAGATGCCGAAGTGAAGGCTTTGGGTGATGATATGCATCCTTCTGGTAATGCCAATAAGCGTGATCTACAACTGATGATCAATTTATTGAAACCAAAGAATTTGATCCCTGTTCAAGGTGAATACCGACTTTTAGATTCGCATGCACGCATTGCCCACGAAACTGGTCTACCTTATCAAAATATCTTTTTGACTAAAAAAGGTGACGTATTAAACTATGAAAATGGTCAATTTTATATCGGTAAGGGTATCGATGCGGGAGATACTATGATCGATGGTATCGGTATTGGTGATATTGGAAGTATCGTACTACGTGACCGTGAATTGTTGGCTGAAGATGGTGTGTTTATCGCGGTAGCTACTATCGACCGTAAGAAGAAAAAGGTAGTTGCTAAACCAAAGATCACCGCACGTGGATTCGTTTATATGAGAACTAGCCGTGACTTGCTCAGCGAGAGTTCTGATTTAATCGTTAAAGAGATCACTGATTATTTACAAAACAGTAAAGACTTTGATTGGTCTGACTTGAAACAAGGAGTTCGTGATAAGTTAAATCATTTCTTATATGAACAAACTAATCGTCACCCAGTTATTTTGCCGGTGATCATGGAAGTTAACCAAAATAGACATCGTAAGGCAAAGAAATAGACCGTCAATGAACGGTCTTTTATTATAACGAGGTAGAAAATGGATGAATCAAACAACTTAAAAAGGATTTTAGAACAAGCTGACGATGCCTTTGAAAAGGGAGATTGGGAAGATGCAATCGATCTGTATTCGCAAGCGTACAGTATCAAGCAGACGTTCTCGATCAATCAAGGTCTAGCTTCCGCACTTTTGAATCAAAAGAATGCTGATCAAGCTGAAGCAGTCATCCTAGACTATTTCAACTATTATTTGAGCGATCCTGAAGCTGCTAAGCTAGCAGTAGATATCGTCGTTGAAAATAATGATTATTTGCTAGCAAATCAGATGCTTCATTTTTATGAAGAAAACAAACTATCAACGATCAAACAAGAATTCATTGATGACTTTAAAGCGCGGGTGAAATTATCAGAAGAACGACACAATCGTTCATTCAAACCAAAAATGTCGAAAATAATCAAAGAATTGAACTCGATCGTCACTATGAGCGTTGTTGATCAGATCCAATTGATCAGATCTTTACGTGAATTCGATCGAGATCATTATTTACAATGCGTTAAGATATTGTTAGAGAACCCGTTATTGCATCCACTGTTGAAAAGTGAAGTGCTGGAGAATGTCTTTAAGTTAGGTACGACTGAAAAATTGCAAATTTCATTTTATGGTGAAAACAAAGTAGTGGACCCAACTAAGCTTAAGCCTATCATGTCAACGGATGTATACTTGGAAATGTGCGATGAACTTGAAAAGATCTTAGTTGATACTGAAAATCAAGTTCAGCTTGAAAACTTGAGAAGCGAGTTATCCTTGTACGCCGCATTGGTTTATCCTTTTGGTTCTGAAATAATAAAAACGCCAATACTATGGACAAAAGTGTTCCTGTTGCGGTATGGTTTATTGGACGAATCACAAGTAGGAGATAGTTTAGAACGTAAAGAAGTCGACAACTGGATCGAACGATTTGATTCGTTAATAAACTCTTTTCAACAATAATTAAGAGTTTTTGCAAAAAGGGTGTTTACAATTCAAAACTCGCCCAGTATAATCCAAAGAGTATATTTTTAGTTGGTGATTTGAGCTGAATACCTTTGCTTTCACCTCTGAAAGTAGTATAATTTTTCAGTAAAGAGCCGTCTAGAGAACATTTTCTTTGGATAATCTTATGAAATGAAATTTTAGGAGGATTCTTTGTAATGGCAGAAAAAGAACATTATGAGAGAACTAAGCCCCATGTAAATATTGGGACAATTGGTCACGTTGACCACGGTAAAACAACACTTACAGCCGCAATTACAAAGGTTTTAGCTGACAAAGGTTTAGCTAAAGCTGAAGATTACGCTGATATTGATAAGGCCCCAGAAGAAAAAGAACGTGGGATCACAATCAATACTGCTCACGTTGAGTATGAAACTGATAAGCGTCACTATGCACATATTGATGCTCCAGGACATGCTGACTACGTTAAGAATATGATCACTGGTGCTGCTCAAATGGATGGTGCTATCCTTGTTGTTGCTGCTACTGATGGTCCTATGCCACAAACACGTGAACATATCTTGCTTGCTCACCAAGTTGGTGTTGAATACATCGTTGTCTTCTTAAACAAGACTGACCTTGTTGATGACCCTGAATTGGTTGACTTGGTTGAGATGGAAGTTCGTGAATTACTTTCAGAATACGATTACCCAGGGGATGACATTCCTGTAGTCCGTGGTTCAGCTTTGAAAGCTCTTGAAGGTGATGCAGAACAAATCAAGAATATCGAAGAATTGCTTGATATTATTGACGAATACATCCCAACACCAAAACGTGAAAACGACAAGCCTTTCTTGATGCCTGTTGAAGACGTATTTACAATCACAGGACGTGGTACTGTTGCTTCTGGTCGTATCGACCGTGGTGAAGTTAAAGTCGGTGATGAAGTTGAAATCGTTGGTTTGAAGGAAGATATCGAAAAGACAACTGTTACAGGTCTTGAAATGTTCCGTAAGACATTGGATCTTGGTGAAGCTGGAGATAACGTTGGTGCACTTCTACGTGGTATCAACCGTGATCAAATCGAACGTGGACAAGTTCTTGCTAAGCCAGGTTCAATCCAAACACATACAAAATTCAAGGGTGAAGTTTATATCTTGACAAAAGAAGAAGGTGGACGTCATACTCCATTCTTCTCAAACTATCGTCCTCAATTCTACTTCCATACAACTGATGTTACAGGTGTTATCGAATTGCCAGATGGCGTTGAAATGGTTATGCCTGGTGACCAAGTTACATTTGAAGTTGACTTGATCGCTCCAGTTGCTATTGAAGAAGGTACAAGATTTACTGTTCGTGAAGGTGGCCGTACTGTTGGTGCCGGAGTCGTTACAGAAATCATGGACTAATCTGAGATTAAACTTGTATTTTAAAAAGACGAGACTTTAGTCTCGTCTTTTTTTTACGATAAAAATCTTAAAAAATGGACCCAAAACTCACGAATATACCCTAAAATATTTACAAGATAGGCTTTTTAGGGTAACATTACAAAGTATGAGATCGTGAAATACCGGAGGGATAAAATGTCTGCTAAGGCTAAATTTACAAAAAAAGAAAAAAATACAGGTGAATTAAAATTTGAAATTGACCAAGACACTATCAAGCAAGGATTAGACACTGCTTTTAACCGTGTTAAGAAGAGCTTGAACGTTCCTGGCTTTAGAAAAGGAAAAGTTCCTCGTCAAATTTTCAACCGTATGTATGGTGAAGAAGCTCTTTATGAAGATGCTTTGAATGCTGTATTACCAACAGCTTACGAAAAGGCTGTTAATGAAGCAAAGGTTGATCCTGTTGATCAACCACAAATTTCTGTTAAATCAATGGAAAAGGGCCAACCTTGGGCAATTTCGGCTACAATTACTGTTAAGCCAGAAGTTGAACTTGGTGACTACACAGGAATTGAAGTTAAAAAACAAAAACGTAACGTTTTGAAGGCTGATACTGAGAAGAGACTTGAAGAATTACAAAAGCAACAAGCTGAATTAGTTCTTAAAGATGGTAAGGCTGAAGAAGGCGACACAGTTGTTATCGACTACGTTGGTACAGTTGATGGCAAAGAATTTGAAGGTGGCAGCGCCCAAAACTACTCACTTGAGTTAGGTTCAAAGACATTCATTCCTGGCTTTGAAGATGGTTTGATCGGTGCAAGTAAGGGTGATGTTGTTGATGTTAAAGTTACATTCCCTGAAGACTACCAAGCTAAAGATCTAGCTGGTAAGGATGCTATTTTCAAGACAACTGTTCATGAAATCAAATCAAAGGAACTTCCTAAGTTAGATGACGACTTTGCTAAGGATGTTGACGAAAATGTTGACACACTTGACGACTTGAAGAAGAAGATCCACGACGAGATCAAGGAACAAAAGAAAGAAACTGCTGAAGAAAACATTCAAGAAGAAGCTATTTCTGGTGCAGTTAAGAATGCTAAGATCGACGAAATTCCTCAAGCAATGATCGACACAGAAGTTGATAACCAAATGAACCAATACTTGGCTAACTTACGTCGTCAAGGAATCGATCCTAAGTTGTACTATCAAATGACAGGTACAAACGAAGAAGATCTTAAGAAACAATTTGCTAAAGATGCTGAAGAACGTGTTAAAACTGACTTAGTTATCGAAGCAATTGTTGCTAAAGAAGATATCAAACCAACAGAAGATGAAATCAAAGACGAAATCAAGTCATTGGCTGACGAATACAACATGGATGAAAAAGCTGTTCGCGGTGCTTTAACTGATGACATGCTTGCTCATGATATTGCTGCTAAGAAGGCTATTGAATTGATCGTTGATTCAGCTGTTGAAAAATAATTAATAAATAAGAAGCTAATATGCTTCTTATTTTTTTATGGTAATGAGTTATAGGCGATAGCGGTCTTTGATCAATACGAATGGGTGTGGCCAAATTTCGCAGCCCCTTGTTCGATAATCTTAGTTGATCTTCAGCAGCTATTTGCGTCTTTGTAATCTCTGATTTGGGCTAAATACTTTACTCTTATCGCCGTCAATGCTAAGCTTTTCAAAGTATTGGAACTACTTAAGGAGAAATGAATAAATGTTTGATAGTACAGAAACTACAGGTACAATAAGTTGTTCTTTCTGCGGAAAGACACAAGATCAAGTTAAAAAGATCGTGGCTGGACCTGGTGTGTACATCTGTAACGAATGTATCGATTTATGCAAAGAAATTATCGATGAAGAGCTTGGAGAAGATACTCCATTAGATCTTGAAAACATTCCCACACCTATTGAGATCAAGAAGATCCTTGATGAATATGTAATTGGTCAGTACAATGCAAAGAGATCATTGTCGGTGGCCGTTTATAATCACTATAAACGAATTAATAAGATGGAACATTCAAAAGATGGAGAAACAGAACTCCAAAAGAGTAATATTGCTTTGATCGGTCCTACTGGTTCAGGTAAGACTTTCTTAGCTCAAACGTTGGCTCGTATTTTGAAAGTGCCATTTGCTATTGCAGACGCTACAACTTTGACTGAAGCAGGTTATGTTGGTGAAGACGTTGAAAATATTTTGCTTAAGCTTTTGCAAAATGCTGATTTTGACGTGGAGAAAGCTGAGCATGGTATCGTTTATATTGATGAGATCGATAAGATCGCTAAGAAGAGTGAAAATGTTTCGATCACACGTGACGTTTCAGGTGAAGGTGTTCAGCAAGCATTGTTGAAGATCCTTGAAGGAACAGTCGCTAGTGTGCCACCACAAGGTGGTAGAAAACACCCTCAACAAGAGTTGATCCAGATCGATACGACTAACATCCTTTTTGTCGTCGGTGGTGCTTTTGACGGTATTGAAACGATCGTAAAGAATCGTCTCGGCGATAAGACGATCGGTTTCGGTGCCGAACAACAAGAATCAATTGACGAACAAAAGAGTTTGATGCAACAGATCATTCCTGAAGACTTGATGAAATTCGGTATTATTCCTGAATTTATCGGTCGTATTCCGATCGTAACAGCATTGGATAAATTGACAGAAGATGACCTCGTTAACATCTTAACTAAGCCTAAGAATGCTCTGATCAAGCAGTATAAGGAATTGATGGGCATCGATGATGTCGATCTTGAGTTTACTGCTGGGGCACTTCAAGAAATTGCTAAGATGTCGATCGAACGAAATACTGGGGCTCGTGGATTGCGTTCAATCGTCGAAGAGACTATGTTGGATACAATGTATGAAGTGCCCGGCCGTGACGACGTCAAGGGCGTTAAAGTAACGAAAGATGCTGTTCGTAAACTGAAAAAGCCAGATCTGATCTTGAAAGATGGAAAGGTTGCCTAATGGTAGCCTTTTTTTATTGCCCGAGTGATGATAAAATAATTGCACTGAGGTGAATTATGCAAGTAAACAACGTATCGATGAATTTAAGTGCTGTAAGCTCGAAACAATATCCGGATGAAGGTTATCCGGAAATTGCTCTACTTGGTCGCTCCAATGTTGGTAAGTCATCGTTGATCAATGCTTTGATCAATCGCAAGAGTTTTGCCCGGACGTCGAGTACTCCAGGAAAGACCCAAACTTTGAATTTTTACAATATTGAAGATCTCCTATATTTAGTTGATGTTCCTGGTTATGGTTTTGCCAAAGTCTCTAAGAAGCAACGTGAAGAGTTTGGTGTCATGATCGAGGAATATTTGACGACGAGAAAAGTTCTCAAGGGTGTGATCATTTTAGTTGATGGGCGACACGCCCCTAGTGATGATGATATTTCTATGTATCAATTCGTAAGCTATTATCATTTGCCGACACTGATCGTTGCAACTAAGATGGATAAAGTGAAAAAGAATCAATGGAATAAAACAACTAGTCAAGTGAACAAAGCAATGAACATCAATCAAACTGATCAATTGCAACTTTTCAGCGCTGAGACTAAAGCCGGCAAAGAACAAGTTTGGGATTGGATCGAACAACATATGAAGTAATGTTGCAGATGGGTGTAAGAATTAGATAATAAACCGTCTATAAGTCAAAAAGGGCAAATCCGCAAGTTTGGATTTGCTTTTTTTTCGTAAATGGAAGTTTGTTAAGAATGAAAAATAGGATGAGACCCTTGAATTGTTACATTCAGGTTATTACTGTTAAACAAAATTAATTACTGCACTTAATGTTCAGTAAGTTTTGGTATAGAATGTAAGTAATTTCATTTTTATGATGAATATAATCTTTGAATATGGAAAATTTAATTAGGGAATATTTTTTATATCCAATTGTTATTTTTGTGAATGAAAGCGCATAATGAAACCATAACTATTTATTAGTAACGGAGGGAAAATGATGTCAACATTAGAAGTTAAAGATTTACACGTTTCAGTCGTTGATGATGATGATGAAGCAAAAGGTCAAGAGATCCTAAAAGGGGTCAATTTGAAGATGAGCACAGGTGAGATTCATGCGATCATGGGACCCAATGGTACTGGTAAATCAACATTATCACAAGCAATCATGGGCAACTCAGCTTATAAAGTGACACAAGGGGATGTTCTATTGGATGGTAAGAGCATCTTGGACATGCCGGTTGATGAAAGAGCTCGTGCGGGATTGTTTTTAGCAATGCAATATCCAGCTGAAATTGCCGGTGTAACTAATATTGAATTCATGCGTGCGGCAATCAATGCTCGTCGTGATGAAAATGATCAGATCCCGGTAATGGAATTTATGAAGAAACTCGATGATAAACAAGCAATTTTAGATATGACTGATGAAATGTCCGAAAGATACTTAAACGAAGGCTTTTCTGGTGGTGAAAAGAAACGTAACGAGATCCTGCAATTGTTAATGATCGAGCCAAAATTTGCCATTTTAGATGAGATCGATTCAGGACTTGATATCGATGCCTTGAAAGTTGTTTCTCGTGGAGTCAATTCAATGCGTGGAGATAACTTTGGCTCATTGATCATTACTCACTATCAAAGACTTTTGAACTATATTATTCCTGATCAAGTTCATGTCATGATGGATGGACGGATCGTTAAGAGTGGTGGACCAGATTTAGCTAAGAAACTAGAAGATGAAGGTTATGCCGGACTACGTGACGATTTAGGCTTAGATGTTAAATTAACGGACGAAATTTAAGGGGGATTATTATGCGACCAAGTATAAAAGATGATTTTATGGATGACACGATAGCTTTTTCAAAAAATCATGAAGAACCCTTATGGTTTCAAAAAATGCGTGAAGAAGCATTAAGTCATGCCAGCGAATTAGAATTACCTGTATTTGAGAAAATAAATTATCGTGGTTGGAGATTGGACCGTCCTAAAGATCCATTCGCAACTGCTACTAGAGATAATAATTTTGATGTGCCAGATACTGATAACTTGTTGATTCAAAACGGCGATCAGACACTGACTAACAAATTAGATCCTAAATTGAGTGAACAAGGAGTCATTTTCACTGATATTTGGACAGCTATGAAAGAATATCCAAAGCTAGTCCAGAAATATTTATTATCAACATCGATCAAGCCTACAGATAATAGATTAGTTGCTTTGAATTTAGCTTTGATGAATGGTGGAGCCTTTTTATATGTGCCAAAGAATGTCAAAGTTGACTCGTCAATTCAATCGATTTATTTGCAAGACAACAATCAAAAGAAAGATTATGTTCATCACGTCCTTGTCGTAGCAGACCAAGGTAGTGAAGTGACGTATTTGGAGAATTTTTTGAGCCAAGGAGACTCGGCCGACAATATTGCTAATATTGTAGTTGAGGTAGTGGCTTGCGCTAATAGTCGCGTCCATTTTTCGGCCTTGGATCAATTTGGTGAACATGTTTCTACTTACATTAATCGTCACGGTTATGTGGGGGATAATGCTCGACTTGATTGGGCCATCGGCTTAATGAATGATAACCAAGTCGTTGGTGACTTTGGAACCGACTTACGTGGTGAAGGATCACATTCAGAAGCCAAAGTCGTGGCAATTACTACTGGTGAGCAAGTAAGCGGTATCGATACGAAGATCACCAATTATGGTCAACATTCAATTGGGCATATTTTACAACACGGAGTTATTTTGCAGTCTTCATCATTAACCTTCAATGGTGTCGGACACATCGTCAAAGGTGCTCGAGGTTCTGATGCTCAGCAAGAAAGTCGTGTTTTAATGCTCTCAAGAACTGCTCGTGGCGATGCTAACCCAATCTTATTGATCGATGAAAATGACGTTACTGCCGGACATGCTGCTAGTGTTGGCCGGGTAAATGAAGAACAAATGTACTATTTAATGAGTCGTGGGATCGATAAGCCAACCGCTCAACGTTTGGTTATTCGAGGATTCTTGAGTTCAGTGATCACCGAGATCCCTGAAAAAGAAGTTCGTGTCAGATTGACCAATATGATCGAAAGGAAATTGATCAATGGACAACAAAAATAATCAATGGAGAAAAGATTTTCCCATCCTTGATCAAGTTGTTAATGATGAGCAGTTAGTTTATCTTGACAATGCAGCCACGACTCAAAAACCACAACAAATTATTGATGACATTATGGCTTTTTATCAAAACGATAACGCCAATGTTCACCGAGGGGTCCATACTTTGGCGGAACGGTCAACTGAGCAGTTTGAAGAAGCTCGTAGTAAGATCCAACAATTTATTAATGCTAAACACAGTGACGAGATCATTTATACTAAAGGCACCACCGATTCATTGAATATCATTGCTCGAAGCTATGGCGAACAAAATATTCAAGCTGGTGATGAGATCGTGATCTCTTATTTGGAACATCACAGCAATCTGATCCCATGGCAACAACTCGCATTAAAAAAACATGCCACATTAAAGTACATTGATTTAGACGAAGATGGTTTCGTTGATCTTAATGATGCTAAGAAAAAGATCACTGACAAGACAAAAATCGTATCGATAGCTCACGTGTCTAACGTTTTGGGTGTTATTAATCCTATCAAGCAATTAGCTAAGTTGGCACATCAACATGGTGCCGTCATGGTTGTCGATGGAGCACAATCTGTTCCCTACATGCCAGTAGATGTTCAAGACCTAGATTGCGATTTTTTGGCTTTTTCCGGACACAAAATGTTAGGACCAACGGGGCTCGGTATTTTATATGGTAAAGAAGATTTGCTAAATTCAATGCCACCAGTTGATTACGGTGGTGAAATGATCAGTTTCGTTCATCTATTCGATACTACTTGGAATGACTTGCCTTGGAAATTTGAGGCTGGGACGCCAAATATTGCCGGAGCGATTGCTTTAGGTCATGCAGTGGATTATTTGAACAGCATTGGTATGGATAAGATCCTTGATTATGAAAACCAGCTAGTCGACTACGTCTTGCCAAAGCTGCAGGCTATTGATGACCTGATCATTTATGGTCCCCGTGATCCTCAAAAGCACACGAGTGTCATTTCCTTTAACCTTAAGGGACTTCATCCTCATGATCTAGCAACAGGCTTAGATATGGAAGGCGTTGCCGTAAGAGCGGGGCACCACTGTGCACAGCCTTTGATGGAATATCTCGGTATCAAAGCCACAGCAAGAGCTAGTTTTTATTTTTACAATACTAAAGAAGACGCTGATACTTTAGTTAATTCAATTGTCGCAACAAAGGAGTTCTTTCAAAATGGCACTATCTAAATTGGACAACTTATATCGACAAGTGATCCTTGATCATTCAGCCCATCCGCATCATCACGGGCAACTAGATGACTCAACTAATCAAATCGAATTGAAAAATCCCACTTGTGGAGACGTCTTGCAACTTGATGTCAAAGTCGAAGATAACAAGATCACAGACATTGCTTTTAGTGGATACGGCTGTACGATCAGTCAAGCTTCAGCAAGTATGATGACTGACGCTGTACTCAATAAAGATGTTTCGGTAGCAGAAGATATGGTTGAGGATTTTTCAAATATGATTTTAGGTGAAAAAACGGATACAGGCATTTTGCAGGATGCCGCAATTTTAAAGGGTGTCTCACAATTTCCTGCACGGATAAAATGTGCCACACTTGCCTGGAAAGCATTACATAAAGCTTTAAATAATAAACAATAGTGGGAGGTTAATTATGCCGGAAACAGAAAATACGAAAAATAACGAAGAAGCTGCTTCTTCAGTTGAAGCGTTAGATTTAGATAAAGATTACGATTTTGGTTTTCATGATGACGTTAAACCAGTTTTTTCTACGGGTAGAGGTTTGACTGAAGATGTCGTTCGTCAAATTTCCAAAGAGAAGGGCGAACCTCAATGGATGTTGGATTTCCGTTTAAAATGTTATGAAACATACAAACGAATGCCAATGCCAGATTTTGGACCTGATCTTTCTGGGTTGGATCTAAAGAACATGTTGTATTATCAAAAACCAACTGACAAGAAATATCGAGACTGGGAAGACGTTCCAGAAGATATCAAGAACACGTTTGATCGTCTCGGTGTTCCCGAAGCTGAGCGCAAGTATTTAGCTGGATCGTCAGCTCAGTATGAGTCAGAAGTGGTTTACCACAATATGAAAAAAGAATTCGACAAACTAGGGATCATTTTTACTGACACGGATTCAGCTTTAAAGGAGTATCCAGAATTATTTAAGAAGTGGTTCGGTAAATTAGTCCATCCCAATGACAATAAATTTGCTGCTTTGAATGGTGCTGTTTGGTCAGGTGGTTCGTTCATCTACGTACCAAAGGGTGTTAAGCTTGACATTCCGATTCAGTCTTATTTCAGATTGAATGCTGAAAATACTGGTCAATTCGAAAGAACTTTGATCATTGTTGACGAAGGCGCTAGCATTCAATACGTTGAGGGATGTACAGCACCAAATTACTCATCAGACAGTTTGCATGCTGCCGTCGTTGAAGTATATGCTCAAAAAGACGCTTATGTGCGCTACACGACGATTCAAAACTGGTCGAATAATGTTTACAGTCTTGAGACAAAACGTGCTCAAGCCATGGAAAATGCCACGATGGAGTGGGTCGATGGTAATTTAGGTTCCAAGATCACAATGAAATATCCAAGTGTTTACCTTGATGGTGAAGGTGCACGGGGAACTATGCTTTCGATCGCGGTTGCTGGGCATAACGTCGATCAAGACGCTGGTGCTAGAATGATCCACAATGCCAAAAATACCTCTTCATCGATCGTTTCTAAGTCGATCTCTAAAGATGGTGGAGCAGTTGACTATCGTGGGACTGTTCGTTTTGAACGTAACTCTGATGGCTCAAAAGCTCACGTTGAGTGTGATACGATCATCATGGATGAAGAATCCAGTTCAGATACGATCCCTTATAACCAAATTTTAAATGGGAACGTCTCGATGGAACATGAAGCTAAAGTTTCCAAAGTTTCCGAGGAACAACTTTATTACTTGATGAGTCGTGGTCTTAGCGAAGCTAAGGCAACTGAGATGATCATCATGGGATTCGTGGAACCATTTACGAAAGAACTTCCAATGGAATATGCGGTTGAGCTTAACCGTTTGATCAGCTACGAAATGGAAGGCACAGTTGGTTAAATAATATTTTGCAATCTAGTTTTTATGACTGGATTGCTTTTTTTATGTTTTTATTTCTATAATCTTATTTACTGATTTATTAAGTTTATGTAACATGACGTAATTATCTTGTCACGTTAAAGATTTACCTCTAGAATTATCAATGAATTGTTAATTGACGAGGGAAAAATATGAAAAAGAAATTAATTGCTTTAGTATCAGTTAGTGCTGGAGTTTTAGCTTCATTGGGGTTTAGTGCCCAAACAACTGATGCCGCAAATGTCACAAATATTAAAAGTGTAATAACCACTAAAAATCTTTCAAAATTATATGACAATAAAGGTAAACTAGTTTCCAATCGTGCTTTAGCTGAGAATTCGGATTGGTATACTGATCAATATGTTCAAATGGATAATGTTGGGCCTGTATATCGTGTTTCAACTAATGAATTCGTAAAGGCTAGCGACGTTACCGTTAAGCAGGATAAAGTTTATGACGGAACTACCGTAAATAATACTGGCGTTGCCCATGTTACTTATGCATCCGATTATGGGGCAGATGTATATGATGCACCCAATGGAAATGTTACTGGAGATAAACTTTCTAACGGAACTAGCTGGAAATTTGATTTGAAGGTAATTGATACCAATGGTGATGCTTGGTATGAAGTTGGTCAAAATCAATGGTTAAATGGTGCCACTCAAAGATCTCGAATGAATCGTTTGATGAGACAGCTGCCTCAGTATGGGATCCTAACTATGCTGCTGTTCGTGTTAATGGGGATACACCAGTTTATTCAGACAGTAACTTCAATACTGCCACAAACCAAAGTCTACCTTCTGGCAAATTAGTCCAGGTCGTTTCAACGGTCCTAAATGGCAATACAATTTGGTATGAGATCAGTGATTGAGGCTGGTTACCTTCGACTGATGTGAGTGAAATATCTGTCAAACGTAATCCAGTTAGTTTGAATGGAAAGTCAAAAGATCAAGTTGTTAGTGAACTGATCTCAGTCGCAAAAGAACAATTAGGGAAACCTTATGTTTGGAACGGTAAAGGTCCTGATAATTTTGATTGTTCAGGCTTAATGCAGTATGTATTTAAGCAAGTAACCGGACAAAACATTGGTGGCTGGACTGTTCCTCAGGAATCCATTGGCTCTCATGTAGCCATCAGTGACCTTCAGCCCGGTGATCTAGTATTCTGGGGCGATCCAGGTGCAACTTATCATGTTGGATTGTATATCGGTGATAATCAATACTTGAATGCTTTGCGTCCTGGAACTAATGTTAAAATTGATAGTATTTCTAGTTCGTTTGCTCCTTCTTTTGGAGTTCGGGTGTTTTAATTTGTTTTGCGTTGTTCATTTTGAACATCGCTTTTTTTATATAGATGTAAGTGAGCTATGGCAGACAGTGGCGTTTTTCTTGGATGGATGTTTGGGATTTTTGGTGGTTGGGTTGAGGTGGTATTTTGTTTGTACGTTCAATGCCGACTCCGGGGCCCGGGGATACACTAAAGGAACGTAAGTGCTAACGCACTTGCGCAACCGGTTATGGTGGTGGCTACGCCACCGAACAACTAGGGTCGGGAACGTACCCGACGCGATTTTGAGCTACCTGGGAAGTTCACCCAGGCATCTCAAAACTCGGTCTTCCTCTAAGCTCCTTAGTCGCCAAGAGGAATTTGGGTACTGAGGTCTGTATCCCCGGGCCCCTCCGTCTAGATAGGGACAATATCCCCCTTTTATGTTGAGATTTACCGATTTATTTTGTACAGATTGGCACTGTTTGCGCGTCCTATTTCCAACATGTCTATCTCAGGTTTTATCTATTTTGGTGGGAGTAGGGGCTTCCTGGTTTTATTCTTCTGTTTTCTCTATTCGGATCACTGATTTCTTTCTCAGTTCGCGGGACTTTGCTCCGCTCATTTTGCTTCCTGACTTACATTGTTGTTGATGCTTTCTTTTGTTTTGTTGGTTAGATAAGAGTTGATACATTTTTTCTTCTTTTGCTTTCACTTCTTGCTTGCGCACTCGTTCCTCGTTGTTCTAAGGTATCTTTTTTGCTTCCTGGTTCTTTTCTCGCACATTTGCCTCGAATTTTACTGGTTAAATGAGCAAAGGAAATATTTTGTTGATCCCAAAGTTGTTTCATTTTTTCCAAATGTTTTTCACTTGCTAATGAGTACAGGCCCAGTTATTCAGTGTTTTTCGGTGAATGATCGTGCGCATATTATGTTTTCTTTTTTTCTTGCATTTTTATTTTTTTTTGCTATTATTAATTTATTAAATGATTTTAATCTTTGACGAAGTAATGATTTATCTGGGTGTTAAGAGAATTGGCGGTTGGTGCGAGCCATGCAGGATAAATTTTTGAAATACTAGATTAGAATCTCGTGTCCTACGTTATGGGAGTGAAGAGCGAATGATTTTTTCATTCGAATTTTGGGTGGTACCGCGCATTGGCGTCCCTGCATTTTTTGCAGGGGCGCTTTTTTTATTGAAATTAATTCAACGGTTAAGCTTTTGGTAGCTGTGCTTTCCGATTTATTCTTTACTTTTATATTCGGGACGATTATTTTAGGAGGATTTTTTTGATGAACATTATTGATGAACTCAAATGGCGAGGTTTGGTCAACCAGACTTCCGATGAAGAAGGTTTGAAGAAGTTGACTGATGAAGAGGCTATTTCTCTTTATTGTGGTATGGATCCTACTGGTGATTCTATGCATATTGGTCATTTGTTGCCATTTATGACTTTGCAACGTTTTGCAAATGCAGGTAATCATCCCTATATCGTTATTGGTGGCGCTACTGGTTCGATCGGTGATCCTAGTGGTAAAAAGGCTGAGCGTCCTATGCAAACGATGGAGCAAGTCCAACATAATGTTGATGCTTTAAGTTCACAGGCTAAACGGATTTTCCCTAGTTTTACAATGGTCAACAATTATGACTGGATCGCTCAAATTGGTATTCTGGACTTTCTTCGTGATTACGGAAAGTTATTTAACGTTAACACAATGCTCAATAAGGAGATCGTTTCCAGTCGTTTGGAGACGGGGATCTCCTTTACAGAATTTACTTATCAGATTTTACAATCACTTGATTTCTTGACACTTTATCGTAAGCATAATGTGAAATTGCAAGTTGGTGGTGGCGATCAATGGGGTAATTTGACAGCTGGTCTTGTTTTGATCCATAAAGCTGAAGGTCAAGATGCTGATGTTTATGCTTTGACGATCCCACTGTTGCTTAAAGCAGATGGAACTAAATTTGGTAAAACTGCTGGTGGTGCTGTTTGGCTCGATGCCGACAAGACTTCACCTTATGAATTTTATCAATTCTGGTTCAACCAAGACGATAAGGATGTCATCAATCTTCTCAAGAAATTTACTTTCTTAACTAAAGAAGAGATCGATGAATTAGCAGAAAAGGTCAAGACTCAACCTGAAAAACGTGAGGCACAAAAGAAATTAGCTGTAGAAGTTACTACCTTTGTCCACGGAAAAGAAGCTCTTGCAGTGGCTCAAAAGATTACTGAAGTATTGTTCTCTGGTGAGATCAAAGAATTGACTACTGAAGAAGTTTCACAAGCATTCAATGGCGTACCAAGTGCTGAAATTGCAAATGAGAAGATCAACTTGGTCGATCTATTGATTGCTGCTAATGTAGATAAATCAAAACGTCAAGCACGTGAAGATATTCAAAATGGAGCCATTCGGATCAATGGTGAAAAACTAACAGATACTTCGTTAGATATCGATCCTAAGGCTTCATTCGATGGTAAATATATCGTCATTCGACGCGGTAAGAAAAAGTACTTCCTAGCTAAAATTAAATAGATATAGGCGATGGCAGATATGAAAAAAGAAAGTCGATTAACATTTTGGGAAAGTTTGATAATCATGTTAGTGATGTTTGGTCTTCTAGGGACGATGATGATCAAATACAAAATGACTCCCCAAATTCCAATTTTATTAACGTTTACTTTGCTTCTGTTTTATGGAAAATCCCGAGGCTTTTCTTGGAATGAATTGCAGCAAGGGATCATCGATGGGGTCAAACCTGGTATAGTGCCGATGATAATTTTCGTCATGATCGGGGTCTTAGTATCCTCATGGTTAATGTCAGGCGTGATCCCGACGATCATGGTTTATGGATTGGAACTGTTGAATGTTCGCTTCTTTCTTTTTACAGTCTTTGTTTCTTGCTGTTTGGTCGGTGTGATCGTTGGTAGTTCGTTTACTACGATCAGTACATTAGGAATTGTCTTTATGGGAATTGGTCAAGTAATGGATATTAACACTGCTTTAACAGCTGGTTCGATCGTTTCGGGATCACTATTTGGTAACAATATTTCGCCATTATCAGGAACGACTAATTTATCGACTGGTATCGCAGGGGTCGATAATGTGTTTGATCACATCAAAACTATTTCACACACTGCGTTACCATCAGCAGCGATCGCAGCTATCATCTTCTTAGTTGCTGGCCATACTGGTGCTGATCCTGACATGTCTTTAGTTCAGCACATTATCAATTCCTTACAGAGTAACTTTTTCGTTTCAGCTTGGATGTTGATCCCGATTGCAATATTGATTTTATGTGCCGCTTTACAAGTACCTGCTATTCCAACATTATTGGCGGGATCGATCACGGCGATCGTGATGCATATTTTTATTGACCATCCTAAATTTTCCGAGATCAGTAATCAAATTATGCAGGGATACACTTTGCATTCATCAGATAAGAAAATCAATGCCATTGTTTCTGGTGGCGGTGTTTCAAGTATGCTTGATAGTATCTCTTTGATCTTGGTAGCCTTAACGCTTGGTGGTGTTTTGTTAAAACTAGGAGTTGTCGATAATTTGATCGGTAAACTTCAACAACAAGTGAATACTCCAGGAAAAGTTATCTTAACTTCGATCCTGTCAGCTATTGGTGTTAATTTTTTGGTCGGTGAACAATACATTTCGATTATTTTGCCAGGAACGACTTTTAGAAAGAATTTCGAAGAGCAAAATATCAAGGGGCAATATTTGTCCCGAGTGCTTGCGACCGGCGGAGCTGATATCAATGCCTTAGTACCATGGGGCGTTAGTGGTATTTTTATTTCCGGAGTATTAGGCGTCAGTCCCTTAGTATTTATCCCATTCGCTTTTTATGTTTGGCTAAATCCACTATTGACCGTTATCTTTGGATTCATTTTTGGTAAAAATTACCAGAAAGATAATCAGGCAATACCTAGCGAAAAACTGGCAAAAAACCTTGACTAAACAGTTAAAGTTTATTATATTAATTGCAACGAAAACTTTTAAGCAAGTCCTGTGAGGCTTGGAAGATTAAAATACATTTGTGCTAAAAGTGTAAACTTCCTAACCTTGTGGGATAGGAAGTTTTTTGTTTACTAAAAATAAAATAAAAGGAATTTTTAATCAGATCCAGTGAGGTCTCAAAGATTTTTGTAGGGGTAAACTCTACCTGAGGACGCTGGTGAAAACTAGGGTCCTTTTTATTTGGAGGAAAACAATGAAAAATATACTTTCTATGTCACAATTTTCGAATCAAGAAGTCTACGATCTGATCGATCGTGCCATCGCTTTTAAAGAGGGCGAAAAGTCAACCGTCGGTGCTAACAAATATGCAATTAATTTATTTTTTGAAAATAGTACTCGCACCAAATCTAGTTTCCAAGTTGCTGAAATGAACTTAGGTATGAAAGAAATCATGTTTGATGCCAAAACTTCCTCTACAACTAAGGGAGAATCGTTGTATGATACAGTTAGAACTGTTGAAAGCATTGGCGCAAGCGTTGCAGTGATCCGTCATAGTCAAGATGCTTACTATAACGAATTACTCAACAAGAATATCAATATTCCGATCATCAATGCCGGAGATGGCGCTGGACAACATCCATCACAATCGCTTTTAGACCTGATGACTATCTCAGAACATTTTGGTCAATTTGAAGGATTAAAAGTGGGGATTATCGGCGATTTGTCACATTCACGTGTGGCACACTCAAACGCTGAAATTTTAACTCGCTTAGGTGCTGAAGTAAGTTTTGGTGGCTTAGATTCATGGTATAGCCCTGAATTTGCTCAAATCGGACCACATATGCCGGTCGATGATCTATGCCGAGAAATGGATGTTGTAATGTTGCTCAGAGTACAACATGAGCGTCTTTCTGCCGATGAGAATAAGAATTTTTCAAAAGAAGATTATTTTAAGGAATATGGATTAGATATGCGTCGTGTCGATATGATGAAAGAAGATGCAATGATCATGCATCCAGCTCCGGTAAATCGCGGGGTAGAAATTGCCGATGATGTTGTTGAGTGCGACAAATCATATATTTTCAAGCAAATGCAAAATGGTGTATTTATGAGAATGGCGATGATCGAAGCTGTATTAAGTGGGGAGAAAACTTCAGATGAGCTTATTAATAAAAAACGCCAAATTATTTTACGATAATAAAATTCAAAACAAAGATCTATTGATCAAGGATGGGAAGTTCGATCAAGTTCAAGACAAATTAGAGCCACTCGATTCAGATGTGATCGACGCTTGCGGTAATTTGGTCATACCAGGATTGGTAGATGTACACGTGCACTTCCGTGAACCTGGTCAAACGCATAAAGAAACTATTCAAACTGGATCGAAGGCTTCGGCGCACGGTGGCTTTACCACAGTCGGTGCCATGCCCAACGTCACGCCAGTTCCTGATACTGTTGAAAAATTCCAACATCAAATGGAATTGAATAAAACCGAATCAGTTATCAACACTTTGCAATACGCACCCGTAACTAAGGAAGAAACTGGCACTGAAGTAGTATCTATCACTGATTTGGCCAAAAACGGTGCTTTTGCTTTTTCAAATGATGGTCATGGGATCCAAAATGCTAAGTCAATGTTTGATGCAATGTCTGAAATTGCCTCGATAAAATCAACGTTAGCAGCGCATGTGGAAGATCAAGATCTGTTTGATCATGGGGTGATCAACTCAGGGAAGACGGCCACTAGATTAGGCTTACCGGCGATCAATCAAGCGGCTGAGACTTCTCAACTCGCTCGTGATTTATTGTTGGCCAAAGATACAGGTGTCCATTATCATGTTTGCCATATCTCGACAGCTGATAGTGTCAACTTAGTTCGCCTTGCTAAAGATGCAGGTATCAACGTTACGGCTGAAGTAACACCACACCATTTATTACTTAGCGATGCAGATATTGTTGACGATGATGCCAACTTCAAAATGAATCCACCGCTACGGAGTCAGAAAGACCGAACGGCATTGATCGAAGGTTTGCAAGATGGCACCATCGATATGATTGCCACGGACCATGCTCCACATGCAGCTAATGAAAAGAATCAAGGATTTTTGAACAGTGCTTTTGGTATCACTGGTATCGAAACGTCATTTCCATTGATGTACACCAACTTAGTTGAACAAGGGGTTATGACTTTGGAAGGTTTGTTGCAAGTGATGTGTATTAAGCCGGCTAAGCTCTTTGGCTTACAAAACGCTGGTGAAATCGACTTCAATAAGCCAGCTGACTTTACGATCATTGATCTGAATCAGCCTTTTGAAATCGCAAAAAATGATTTCATTTCTAAAGGCACCAATAGTCCATTCATGGGAGATCTAGTTCGTGGAAAGATTTTGAAGACCTTTGTAGCAGGCAAACAAGTATATTAGAAGATTAAGAAGATGGGGGAACATATGAATAAACCAGTAATAGTAGCGTTAGATTTTGCAGATGACTTTGAATGTATCCAATTTTTAAGTCAATTTCCTAAGGATACCGATCTGTTTTTGAAGATCGGTCTAGAAATGTTTTGCCAATTCGGCTATCCATTCGTCCGCAGTTTGAGAAACCGTGGCTATAAGATTTTCTTAGACTTAAAATTACATGACATTCCGAATACAGTTCGAAGAACTTGTGAAATGATCGCGAAGTGGGATGTCCAAATGTTGACTGTCCATGCTAGTGGTGGTTCCGAAATGATCGCTGCTGCCAAACAAGGCTTAGCTTCCAGCAACACAAAATTGCTTGCTGTAACTCAATTGACTTCTTTAGGTCAATCCGAATTAAAAGATGAACTCCAGATTCCATTGCGTTCACAAGATTACGTAACGCATTTGGCCAAATTGGCTTTTGACAATGGTGCCGATGGTGTCATTTCTTCAGCCTTGGAAGTTCCGATGATCAAAGAAGTTACTTCACCAGATTTTCTCTGCGTAACACCAGGTATTCGTCCAAAATCAGCTCAAATTGGTGATCAAAAACGTGTAGCTACGCCTAGCCAGGCACGTGAACTAGGTAGTGATGCGATCGTCGTTGGTCGTCCGATCACCCAAGCATCAGACGGATTTTTTGCATATAAAGATATTTATCAGGAGTGGAAATAATGGAAAATACAAAAGTTGCCGAAAATATTGCTAGTCATTTATTAAAGATCAAAGCTGTAAAGTTAAGTCCCAAGGAACCTTTTACTTGGATCAGCGGTATTAAGTCGCCAATTTATACTGATAATCGTATGACAATAGCATATCCAGAATTCCGTCAACAAATTGCTCAGGATCTGGCTGATTTGATCAAAGAAAATTATCCTGAAGCAAATGTCATCAGCGGGGTTGCCACAGCAGGTATCCCACACGCTGCCGGCGTGGCCAATATTTTGAATTTGCCAATGAATTATGTGCGTTCTAAGCCAAAAGGGCACGGAACGAAAAGACAGATCGAAGGTCGCTTACAAAAAGGCGACAAAGTCGTAGTCATTGACGACTTGATCTCTACAGGTGGCAGTGTTTTAGAAGCAGTTGATGTAGTACGTAATGCCGGAGCAGAAGTTGTAGGTACAGCCGCAATTTTCACTTATAATTTGCCTGAAGCAGATGAAAATGTCGCTAAGCATCAAACTACCTTAAAAACATTAACGAACTATCCCGTCATGATCGAACAAGCACAGAAACTCGGCTATGTTGAAGCAGAAGATACGGAGCTCCTCCATCAATGGTACAAAGATCCAGAGAGCTGGTGTAAATAGTGGATTGGTATCATTTAGCTCGTCCGGCGATTTTTGCCATTGATCCAGAGGTTGATCATCATATCGTTGCTAATGGTTTAAAGCTATTTAACAAAACACCCCAGGTGTTACAAAAGCTTTTTTATGCTAAGAAAAGACAAAATTTACAAACAACTATCAAGGGAATCACTTTTGACTCACCGATCGGCATCGCTGCTGGATTTGATAAGAATGCTGAATTTTACAATAGCTTAGGTGGATTGGGTGCTGGCTTTGTTGAAGTGGGATCGATCACCAAATCTCCCCAAGCAGGTAATCCAAAGAAGCGGGTCTTCCGTTTGCCAGAAGATCAAGCAATCATTAATCGTATGGGTTTAAACAATATTGGCCTAAAAAAAGCAATTTCCAATTTGCAAGGTCAGCATCATACTAAAGTCGGTTTAAGTCTGGCTCCTAGTCATGGTTTAGACACTCAGCAAATGATCGATGAATTAGTTGAGGACGTGAAGCTATCGCACGATTCTGCAGATTATATTGCCTTAAATTTAAGTTGTCCCAACCAAGCTGGTGTTGTATCTTTGCAAAAGACTGAAGTCTTGTTAGAATTGTTGACCAAAATTAAAGACTTAATGATCGACGAACCTGTTTTTTGCAAATTCAGTTCCGATTTAACGGTTGACCAAGTGCTAGATATTTTGGCTGAGACGGAATCATTAATGGATGGTGTGATCCTTTCGAATACTTCATTACGTCGAAAGGGATTAACATCTGCCAACAAAGATGAGAAAGGTGGTTTAAGTGGCAAACCACTATTTGCCAGCTCTTTGAAGCTAACAAAGGCGGTCTTTGCTAAATATGGAACCGATCTGCCGATCATTTTTTCTGGTGGTATTTTTGACTATCACGATGCTGAACAAGCGTTGGATGCTGGAGCTAGTTTAGTTCAGGTCTACACAGGATTTATTTATAATGGACCGAGCCAAATTGAAAATATTAATCGTCATCTATCTGAAACTAGAGTAATTTCAGATTTTAAAAACGAATAAACTTATTGAGAAAAAAGAAAATCTCATGTCGATCCTTATCCGACATGATTTTTTTTGTGTCTTTGAAAACTAGTTTCAGACGACAGCGGCCTCCGGTTTAGCAACCGTCGGAAAGGTGATTTAAAGATAAAAGATTGTACTATCCATTTTGTGTAGCTAAACTTGCTGCAATTTGGATGGTGCTTTTTATATTTATCCTCAAGGATGTTGAAACGAGCTCCGCGAGGTAGCGGCCTCCGGTTAACACGGGTGGTCGCGGCACTGCTTCGCAGCACCCTTGTGCGACCACCCGCGTTAATCCTCAGCAGCTGACCAACCTCGCTACGCTCTCTTATTTTCAAGAATGCTGGCCGGTAACATTACCATATTTGTGATATTCTTAAATTAATTTATTAAAGAGGATGAACCGATGAATATCACAAATTTATTAAATATCAAATATCCACTTATCCAAGGATCAATGGCAAGGATCTCTAGACATCAGTTAGTTTCGGCGGTCTCAAATGCTGGAGGTTTGGGGGTATTAACATCAGTAGGGATGGATGCTGCTGAATTGAGTCGTCAGATCGATCTAGTTAAAACTGAGACAACTAAGCCTTTTGCCGTCAATTTGATGCTTCAGCAAAATAATATCCCAGAATTAGTTAACGTTATCGTCAGTAAGCAAATCGCGGCAGTCACGACAGGAGCAGGGACTCCTAAGCCTTACTTTAAACAGTTGCACCAAGCAGGAATCAAGGTAATACCAGTTATCCCAAATGTTTCGATCGCCAAAAAAATGGAACTATTAGGTGTCGATGCCGTCGTTGCTGAAGGAATGGAATCCGGTGGGCACATTGGCCAAACAACGACGATGAGTTTAGTTCCTCAAGTCGTCGACGCTGTGAATATTCCTGTCATTGCTGCCGGAGGTATCGCTGATAAAAGAGCTGTGGCTGCTAGTTTTGTTTTAGGAGCTAGTGGTGTGCAAGTGGGTACGGCATTTTTGGCTGCTAAGGAAACACCGATTTCAGCTGAATATAAGAATATGGTACTGGCAGCCAGTGATACTGATACGGTTGTCACCGGGATGACTTTTAAAGATCCAGTCAGAGGTTTGAAGAGCCCATTGACTAATAAGGTCTTAGCAATGGAGGCAAAGAAAATCGATCCGACTGAAATCAAAGAGCAACTAAGTGGAGCACTGGAAAAAGCAGTTTTTGACGGTAATGTTGAACAAGGTTCATTTATGGCTGGACAAATTGCTGGAAAAATCCATGAAATTAAATCTGCTACAAATATAATAGAAGAAATATTTACAAAGGAGTAAATTTATGAAAGAAATAAATGTGGATCAAACTCGTGCCATCAGCGAACGACTAGTCTTTGACGGTGATCTGAATGACAAGGGGACGTTGTTCGGCGGAAAAATTTTAAGTTTATTGGATGAAAACGCTGGCTTGGCAGCATTTAAATACGTCAACGTAAAGTTTGCTACCGCAAATTATGACCATATGAATTTTTGGAACCCGATCACGACAAAAGATTCGATCAAAATAGAATCAATAGTTACTGGTGCTTCAGGTCGTTCCATCGAAGTTTTTACGAAGATCCTGAAGACTGATTTGAAAACTAATGAAACGAAATTGGCTTTTACCAGTTTTTGTACCTTAGTAACTTTGAGACAGTTTGGCCAAATTGATTTTCCCAAATTGTTGGCACCAGATGAAGAAGCAAAGTTCTTATTGTCTGGATATGGTGAACGATTGGAAAAACGTCGGTCACAATTGAGTGAGGCTAAGGATTTTGTCGGTCATTTATCGTTAGATAAGTAATCTTGCAAATTTTTACAATGGATTGAAAATTGAAGGATTACTTTGCTAAGATGTAATAACAATTAGCATCCAACTAAGGATACTTGAGTTTATTAGAAATTATCTAATATTGTTATTGTATTTTAGGGCAATAACTCGTATCATGGAAACATTGTAGAATAGGGGATTTGCTTATGCTTAATCTAAATAAGAGATTGCGGATGCCGTCGGCATTTACAATTTTATTCATATTAATTATCTTAGTTGCCATCTTGACCTGGATCATTCCTGCTGGTCAGTATGAGACTACTAAGGCTGGAAATGTTATTGCAGGTACTTATCAAAGACGTGCCAGTTCTCCGCAAGGATTATGGAATATTTTCGAAGCACCGATCAATGGTATGATCGGTACTAAATCGACGGACGGGGCCATCTCCGTATCGTTATTCATCATGGTCATCGGTGGATTTTTAGGAGTTACCACTAAGACTAAAATGCTTGATAACGGGATCGGTTCCGTTGTTAAAAAATATGCTGGCCGAGAAAAAATCCTGATTCCATTTTTAATGACATTATTCGCCATTGGTGGAACGACCTTTGGTATGGGTGAAGAAACGATTGCCTTTGTTCCAATTTTGGTACCAATAATGGTTCGAGTAGGGTACGACAGTATTACTGCAATTTCGATCTCATTGATCGGCTCGCAGATCGGTTGTATTGCATCAACGGTTAACCCGTTTGCTACTGGTGTCGCATCAGAGACAATTGGAATTTCTCCTGGTGATGGGATCATTCCCCGTTTGATCTTTTTCGTTATGATTTTGATCATTGCAATTGTGTATGTCATGCATTATGCAGTCAAAGTTAAAAAAGATCCTAAGAATTCATATGTTTTTGAACGCCGTCAACGTGATCTAGAAGAATTTATGAATGGTCAACAAGAAATAGTTGAAGGATTATCGAAAAAACAAAAACATGTCTTTGTGGCTTTTATCTTGATTTTCGTGGTCATGATTTTCAGTTTGATCCCTTGGACTAGTTTGAATAAGAATTTTACTTTCTTCGTTGATTTCACAAAATGGCTAACACATATCCCATTTGTCGGCTCGTTTGTGGGTAAAAGTCTTTTACCATTAGGTAATTGGTACTTCACTGAAATTACTACGCTTTTCTTGATCGGTTCAATTTTGATCAAATTTATTTATAAGATGAGTGAAACTGACTTTATTAATAGTTTCATGGGTGGCATGAGTGATCTGCTCAATGTTGCGATTATTGTTGCTGTTGCTCGTGGTATTCAAGTAGTGATGAACGATGGTAATATTACTGCAACGGTTCTCCATGCTGGTGAAGTTGGTTTACATGGTTTGTCATCGGCTGTGTTTATTGTCTTGACTTACATTTTCTATATCCCGATGTCATTTTTGATCCCATCTAGTTCAGGTTGTGCTGCTGCTACGATGGGTATTATGGGACCTCTGGGCCATTTTTCCGGTGTTAGTGGTTCTTTGATTGTTACTGCTTATCAGTCGGCTTCTGGCTTTGTTAATTTGATTACGCCTACTTCTGCTATTGTGATGGGGTCTTTGGCTGTTGGGCATGTTTCTATTGTTACTTGGTTGAAGTATATGTGGAAGTTGATGTTGATTTTGTTTTTGTTTACTATTTTGTTTTTGGTGGTTTGTTCTTATTTGAAGCTTTGAGTTTTTTTGTCCGCTTTTTGCGGGCTTTTTTTATTGTTTTTTTTGTGGGGGTGTAGTAGTTTGGTTGGTACGTTCAATGCCGACTCCCCGGGCCCCTCCGTCTAAATAGTGACATAATCCCCCCTTGGTTTGAGTTTTACCGATTTATTTTGTTGAAATTGGCACTGTTTGCTCGTCCTATTTCTCACATGTCTATCTCAGGCTCCATCTATTCTGGTGGGAGTAGGGGCTTCCTTTTCTTGTTTAGATATATTCTCTTTCTTGATTACTGACCCTTTTCTCGGTTCGCGGGACTTTGCTCCGCTCATTTTTGTTTCCTGACTTATATTGCTGTTTTGGTTTTTCTTTGTTTTGCTTGTTAGATAAGAGCTAATATTCTTTTTTCTTATCTAGCCTTCGCTTCTTGCTCGCGTGCTCGTTCCTTGCACTCTTGCCATGATTTTTTTCTCTTTTTGTCTGATTCTTTCTTAAATTCTTGTTCCTCGAATTCTACCTCATTTTGTTCTTTACAGGTGCTTTATCTGTTAGGTAGAGTATGATGACTTTTGTCTATTGTTCTTGAATGGATAGTGCATTTATTTTTGATTATCGGATCCTCCTTCATTAAAATAGTACTTATCTATAAAGTTGGGTGGGTCTGTTATGATTGATTTTATATCTGATTCTGTGTTGGATTCTGCGGTTGCTTCTTTGGAGAAGTTGGTGGCTGTTCCATCGTTTAATACTGAGGATTCTGGTTTTTCCGGGGCTCCTTTTGGTGCTGGGCCCCGGGCTGCTTTGGATTCTGTTTTGGAGATTGCTGCTGATTTGGGATTTGCTACTTTTTGTGATCCAGATGGCTATTATGGTTATGCTGATGTTGGTTCTGGTGATTCGATTTTTGGGATTGTTTGCCATGTTGATACGGTTCCTGCTGGCGATGCTTCAGCTTGGTCGTTTCCTCCATTTGAATTGCATCGATCTGCTGGGGTTTTATATGGACGTGGTGTCCAAGATGATAAGGGGCCTACGGTGGCTGCTTTGTTTGCAGTTAAGGCTATTTTGGATGCTGGCTTTTCGTTTGACCGTAAGATCCGCTTTATTTTTGGGACTGATGAAGAGATTTTGTGGCGTTGTTTAGCTGAGTATAATAAGAAGGAAGTTCCGATCGATTTGGGGATCGCCCCAGATGCTGAATTTCCACTGATTTATGCTGAAAAAGGTTTGCAGCAGTCGTATTTAGTTGGTGAAGGTTCGAGTGAGCTGTTTGTGGATGTGGTTGATTCATTTAATGCTGTGCCTAGTGCGGCTTTTTATGACGGCCCTAAATTAGCTGGAGTTAAGCAGGCGCTGAAGGAACATGATTTTGATTTTTTGGATGATGATCCGGGATTGACGGTGGTAGGCAGATCTGTTCATGCGATGAATGCACCGTTCGGGGTCAATGCTATTGATCGTTTGGCTATTGCGTTGGCTGATGTTTTTCCTGAAGTTTCGGTGCTACAATTTTTTAAAAAATATGGTGAGGAAGCTCATGGATTTAATCTATTAGGTGACGTTTCTGATGAAGTATCTGGGCAGCTGACTTTTAATATTTCTAGTTTGCAGATCGATCCTGCTGAGTCCAAGATTCAAATTGATCTGCGGATCCCGGTGACGGTCGATCATGATGAGTTGATCGCTAAACTATCGCGGGTGGTTGCACCGTTTAATTTGAAGTATGTTGATTTTGACTACTTGAAGCCTTTGTATGTCAAAACTGATAGTTATTTAGTCAAAACTTTAATGGCGAGCTATCAAGCTGTTTCAAAAGATATGACATCTAAACCCCAAATTTCTGGTGGAGCAACTTTTGCTAGAACAATGCCGAATACGGTGGCTTTTGGAGCGATGCTGCCGACTACACCAGATCATATGCACCAAGTTGATGAACGTTGGAGTTTGGCTGATATGAAACTTTCTATGAAAATTTTGGCTGAAGCAGTATATCGCCTTTGTGTTAAATAGTTATATGTTATACACTTAACGTTATAAAGATATAAAACTAGGTAGAAACCTAGTTTTTTTTGAGGAGTTAATTAAATAAATGAGTTATGTAATGGGCGTCGATCTTGGAACTAGTTCTGTTAAAGTTTCTGTTGTAGACAAAACTGGTCAGATAGTATCACAGGAAAGCGCGAGTCTTTCATTGATCCAAGAGCAACCAGGTTATAGTGAACAAAATCCTGAAGATTGGGTGACAGCCACGACAGTGGCTATTGTCAATCTTGCACTAAAGGACCACGTTGACCTTAATCAAATCGAAGGGATCAGCTATTCCGGTCAAATGCACGGATTAGTACTTTTAGGAGCTGAGAATCAAGTGCTTCGTCCAGCAATTTTGTGGGATGACACACGAACGACTAAGCAATGCCAAGAGATCATGGATATTTGCGGTGATGATTTTGTTAAGATCACTAAGAATAGACCTCTAGAAGGCTTTACTTTGCCGAAGATCATGTGGGTGAAAGAAAATGAGCCTGAGATCTTTAAACAAGCTAAGACTTTCTTATTACCAAAGGATTATTTGCGTTATCAGATGACTGGAGTCATTAATATGGAATATTCTGATGCCGCGGGTACAGTTTTATTAGATGTAGTGAATCAAAAATGGAGTCAGGAGATCTGCGATAAGTTAGGGATAGATATTGATCTTTGCCCACCACTAGTTAGATCGATCGATCAAATCGGTACTATTAGTAGCCGTTATGCGGAATATTCAGGAATGTCAGAAGATACTAAGGTGTTCGCTGGAGCTGCTGACAATGCTGCCGGCGCTATTGGAGCAGGTATTCTGGAAGAGGATCAAGTAATGATCAGTACCGGTACTTCTGGAGTGGTCTTGAAATTTGAGAATGATACTAAGGCTTATGATGGACAGTTGCATTTCTTTAACCATGCGATCCCAGATAAATATTATTCCATGGGGGTCACTTTAGCTGCTGGACATAGTTTTAAGTGGCTTTATTATACCTTCGGAGAAAATGAGCCTTTACAAGATTTTGTGAAGCGTGCTAATGAGGCACCTGTTGGTGCACACGGTTTGCTATTTACGCCTTATATAGTTGGTGAAAGAACACCATATGCTGATAGTAAGATCCGTGGTAGTTTCATTGGTGTTTCAAGTTTGAATACTAAGGCCGATTTTGTGCGGGCAGTTCTTGAAGGTGTGATTTTCTCTTACGCTGATATTTTGAAGATCTACCATGAATACGGTAAACATTTCGATACAGTTTATTCGATCGGTGGGGGAGCAAGAAGTCCAGAATGGTTACAGATCCAAGCTAATGTGTTTAATACTAAAGTCTCAACGATCAAGAATGATCAAGAAACAGGTATCGGAGCAGCTATGATCGCTGCTGTTGGTGTAAAATGGTTCGATGATTTCAAGAGTTGTGCTGAGCAATTCGTTCAAAAAGGCAAGAGTTACTGGCCAGAGCCAGAAAAGGTCGAACAATATCAAAAGCTTTATAGCATTTATTCTAAAGTTTATGGCCAAACTAAAGAGATGAATCATGAATTGATCGATTTTAGAAATGATAATTAATGCTGGTAAGATAATAGCTTAATTTCAATCAAAGACCGACAAACTCACGCTGTGAATTTGCCGGTTTTTAATTGAGCAAATTACAGTAATCAAATGGAGTGGGATCATGTTAAATGTGCGTCAAATTAAGACATCTTTCAATGACGAGCGGATCGAAGCTTTATTGAAGGTGGCATTGAAACAAGAGATTTTTAGCTTTTTTGAATCATCTGATAGGACAACTACCTGGGTCGGCATCGGCTGTACCGATAAGATAAATCCCAGCGAACAAGGTAACCGATTTAAACAAGTTGATTCATGGTTCAAGCAGATCAAGCAAAAACTACCGCAAAAAACCGACCTGAGCGTTGTTTCAATCATGGGAGGCTTTTCTTTTGATCAAACAGTTGACGATGATTTATTTGGAGACTGGTCAAATGGTTTTTTCTTCTTGCCAAGACTGGTTTTTAAAATAACTGGTCACCAAGTGGCCATAACCGAGATCAAGAAACATCGTTTCACCGAAGTTTCATTAGAGGAAACAATCGAGCAGTTGATCGATCTATCGACTGAGAAAATCAGCTGGACCAAAGTAAAACTAACTGATCTAGACACTGATTGGTCTAAGAAAGTTGATCAAGTTGCAAAGAAAATCAAAGTTTCCCAGACTTTACAAAAGGTAGTATTAGGGCGTTTTAAACAAGGTGAGATAACTGGTGACATTGATCCATCTTTGGCTTTGAAAGCTCTTCGTTCGTTGAATAAAACAACCTATCATTTCATGCTCAAATATCATGACCAAATGTTCATTAGCGCTACCCCCGAACGGTTATTTAAAGTTGAAGAAAAACAATTTTCAACGGCAGCCATTGCGGGTACGATCAAAAGAGGGGCCACTAATAGCGAAGATAATCATCTCGCCCTGGAACTTTTTGGAGATAAGAAGAATCGGCGCGAGCATCAAATCGTCGTTCAGCAAATAACTGATCAACTTAAGTCGTTGACCGATAATTTACAAAATGAAAAAGAGCCCATGATATTAAAGAATCAGACGGTTCAACATTTGTTCACGCCGATCAAAGGGACCTTGAAACAAACGGTCGATATTTGTTCGTTGATTGAAAAGATGCATCCAACTCCAGCTTTGGGAGGGATGCCTAAAAATGAAGCAATGCAAATAATTGCTCGAACAGAGTCACGTTCTCGGGGGTTATTTGGGGCACCGATCGGCTATTTGAGCTTTGATGGTGATTCGGAAATGATTGTCGGTATTCGTTCACTGTACTTGAATCAGTCACAAATATTGATGTTTGCCGGTGCGGGGATCATGCCAGATTCGATCGGTAAAGCTGAACAAACCGAGACTGAACTGAAATTTCAACCGATGATTAAATTATTAAATTATTTGGAGGATAAGTAATGTCAGGCGTCATGACGAAGAACATCAAATTGCTGTTATTGGGACTGATCCAACAAGGCGTTGAACAATTTGTGATCTCACCAGGTTCCCGCTCGACTCCCGTCGTTTTAATATTGGCAGAATTAGCCAAAAAGAAGGCAAACGTTAAATTATTTGTTGACGTCGATGAACGCAGTGCTAGTTTTTTTGGACTAGGATTGGCGAAAGATTCTCATCAGCCAGTTGCATTGATCTGTACTTCTGGGACGGCAGCAACTGAATACAGTTCTGCTGTTGCTGAGGCCAAATTGTCCAACTTGCCACTGATCGTAATTACGACTGATCGACCAATGGAATTGACTAATATTGGTGCTCCACAAGCAATCGATCAAGTTGATTTGTACGGAAATAATACTAAGTACTTTACACAGCTGCAAGTTCAAGATAACGCCGAAAGTGTCTCAGACTTTATTAGCTTTGAGTCGCAAAGAATTGTTTTGTTAGCTAAACAAGATCCAAAAGCTCCAGTCCAGATCAATCTTCCTTTAAGAAAGCCACTAATGCCTGAATTTGAAACACCTGATCCAACTTTTCAAAAGCTGGAAGATCTTTCAAATCCAACGAAAATTGATTTTTCATGGTTAAAACAATTTCAAAATAAAAAAGTCATGCTTATAGCTGGCCCAACTAATACAACTATTGCAGATGAATTAGTTCAATTGAGTCATCATAAAAATTGGCCATTAGTGAGTGATATTTTATCTAATACTAGAGGTTTTGAGGTTATTGAAAATTTTGACTTAACTACTAAATTGCTGGATAGTGATTCAATATCGAATTATCAACCAGATTTGGTCCTTAAATTCGGCGCAACCTTAGTCTCAGCCAATATTTCTAATTGGCTCAAAAATTTACCGACTGCAGTTACGATCGTTAACTGTAGTAATAATGGTTTATCAGACCACACATTAAGCTCAAATAAAGTATTGTTCGATGATCCCAAAACGATCGTTACTTCATTGCTTGAGACAGATGTTATTGGATCAAAAGCGTATTTTGAGGCGATGGAACAATTAGATCAAGAAACTTCTGCTTTGAAAACGAAGATAGTTGACCAACAATTTTCGGAAATGTCGCTTCCAAAGATCATGGGAGAACACAGTAGTGATCAAGCGAATTTCTTCATCAGCAACAGTATGCCAGTTAGAGATTTTGAAAATTACTTTGCTGCTAAAGCTGGACAATCTATTTATTGCAATCGCGGTGCAAACGGGATCGACGGAGTGGTCTCGACGGCACTAGGAACTGCTATGAGACATTTAGAAAATTATTTGTTGATCGGTGATCTGGCAATGTTTCATGATATGAACGGCTTGATGATGGCTAAGCGTTATCAAATACCGATCACCATCGTTGTCGTGAATAATGATGGTGGGGGGATTTTCTCATTTCTACCTCAAGCTACTGCGAAAGATTATTTTGAGATGCTGTTTGGTACGCCGCAAGATATCAATATTGAAAAAATGGCTTATCTTTACGACTTCTCTTACTTCGACGGTTCGACATCGGAGAAGTTTAAACAGGCCCTAGCAAGCCAAAATCAGCAAAAGATCATTGAAGTAACTAGCGACCGAAATAACAATCTGCAACAACATCAAGATTTGGAAAAAACACTGCAAAAGGAATTGAATGATTTTGTCAGAAATCAGCATTAATCAAAATACTTATCATTTTCAAGCATCGATCAGTGACCCGAAGGAAACAGTCTATGTTTTCTTGCATGGCTTCCTTGGCAGTAAAGAGGATTATCAACCGTTGTTGACCGATTTCCCTCAGCAATATTTGGCATTAGATCTGCTAGGATTTGGTGAAAACCGGACATGTGACGTTTTACCTGATGACTTCACTCAAACTAAGCAAGTTGATGAATTACATCAAATTTTTCAAAGACTACATCTTTCAAAAATAATTTTAGTTGGTTATTCAATGGGTGGACGGATCGCTATAGCTTATGCGCTGAAATATCCTAACACGCTTGATCATTTAGTATTAGAAAGCACTACAGCGGGGATCAGTGACGAAAAATTGCGTCAAAAAAGACAACAGCACGATGCAAAGCTGGCTGAGAAATTAATGAATTCAGGGATGGAAAAATTCGTCAGCGATTGGGAAAAGTTGCCTTTGTTTGCTTCACAGCAAACTGCTTCACCAGCTAAAATTTCCTTTATGCATCAACAAAGAATTCAACAAAATCCGCAAAATGCGGCGAATTCACTATTGATGATGGGAACTGGCAAACAGCCAAATTATTGGGACAAGCTCGATCCTCTTAGCAAATTGTCTGTGGTAGTTATTGCTGGTGATGAGGATAAAAAATTTGTTAAAATTGGCTCAAAGCTACATCAAAAGATCAGGGGGAGCAAGCTTCTGGTCGTTCAGAATGTAGGTCATAATATTCATTTTGAAAAACCAGATATTTTTAAAAAAATATTGCTAGATATTGACTAAAATATATTTGAATATACAATTAATAGTACAACACACCGCTTGCGGATATGAAGAATAGAGGAATTAACATGATCAGCTTTCTTGGAACTGATTTAGATGGTACTTTATTAAACAGCAACCAAGAGATATCGCTTGAAAATAGTCGTGCTATTAAAATGGCCGTTTCTCAAGGGATCAGATTTGGCATTTGTTCCGGACGCTCTTTGAGATCAGTTAGTCATTATTTGGATGATATTTTACAAGTTCCTGGATATAAAATGGTCCTTAATGGAGCTATCGTCTTAGATCCTAATAACCGCAAGATCTCAGATCGTCCGCTCGCAAAAGCTACCATCGAGCATATTTTAATGAGCGTAGAGCAAACGGATTTTAAAGTGGTAGTAGACTCAATGGATCAAACTTTCGTTTATGATCAACAACGAAGTGGCACCACATACTACGAAGGGGAGGACCCAAAGAATGTGATTGTCTCTTCGATAAAGGATTTACGCAAGATCAACGATGATCCACGCAATATTTTTTACAAGATCAGTTTCAGCACGGATGACAATGCTAAATTGATGAAGAAAATGGAACGGATTACGTCATTGCCTATCGTCATCACTCGTTCAGGGGAAAATTATTATGAAATAAATGCCTTAGATTGCACCAAATTAGCGGCACTACAACGTATTTCAGCAATCACCAAGCTGCCGTTAACGTCTTTTATGTGTTTTGGTGACTATGGTAATGATCTGGAAATGATTGACCGCGTTGGCTATGGTGTTGCAGTAGATAATGCACGTGAAGAGATCAAGAATGTCGCTGATTATATTACGAAAACGAACAATCAGCACGGAGTCTCCTTAATGATAAATAAAGTTTTACGCGGTGAAATTAGATAACTGAAGACAATTTTATTGAAAAAACTCGGGATAATTCCTGAGTTTTTTTATTTCCAAATAAAAAAATAAAGCGTTTACGTTATAATGAAATTGTTGTAAATGTATCGAGGAGGATGGCATGAAAAAAATAATTAATAATGTTGATAATATTGTTCCAGAAATGATTTCTGGATTAGTCAGAACTAATTCAAATTTAGTCAGACAAATTCCTGATACTACTGCAGTTGTCAGAAATGATGCTAAATTTTCTGAGGAAAAGCAAGTTGGTATCGTATCTGGTGGTGGTAGTGGCCATGAACCGCTTCATGCAGGTTTTGTTGGTGATGGTATGTTGAGTGCTGCTGTGGCCGGACAAATATTTACTTCACCAACACCTGATCAAATTTATGAAGCCATCAAAGCTGTTGATAGTGGTGAAGGTGTCCTTTTGATCGTGAAGAATTATTCTGGTGATGTCATGAATTTTGACATGGCAAAGGAAATGGCTGAAGCTGATGACATTAAAGTAGAATCAGTTTTAGTAGACGATGACATTGCCGTTGAGAACAGTGAATTTACGCAAGGAAAACGTGGCGTTGCTGGGACTGTTTTTGTTGAAAAGATCCTTGGTGCGGCTGCACGTGAGGGTAAAAGCTTAGAGGAATTGGTCAAACTAGGTCAGCAAGTTATTGCTAATACGAAAACGATCGGTATTTCATTGCGGGCCGCAACTGTGCCAGCAGTTGGTCACCCAGGTTTTGAATTAAAAGATGATGAAATCGAATTTGGGATCGGGATCCACAACGAACGGGGCTATTCAATTGAGAAAATTGCTCCGTCCAAACAACTTGCTCAACAATTAGTCGACAAAATCATGGGAGATTTTGACGAAACTGAAGGTAAGTATGCTGTTTTAGTTAATGGTATGGGTAGTACGCCTTTGATGGAGCAATACATTTTTGCCAATGATGTCCTTGATCTATTAAAAGAAAAGAACGTCACAGTCGACTTCAGCAAAGTTGGTAATTTAGTAACATCACTGGATATGTTGGGTGTTTCATTGACGATCACGAAAGTGGACAACGAATGGATCAAATGGCTGAACGAACCAGTTGAAACGATTGGATGGTAGATAAAATATGACAATAACATTAGAACAGGCAACCAAATGGATCAATTTATTTATAGAGAAATTGGAACAAAACCGCTCAACATTGAATGAATTAGATACGGCAATTGGCGACGGTGATCATGGAACTAATATGGACCGCGGGGCTAAAGCTATCAAGGAAGCACTGGCCAAAAAAACACCAGCAGATCTATCTGAATTATTCAAAACGGTAGCTTTTGCGATCATTCAAAAAGTTGGCGGAGCATCAGGACCACTTTACGGGACTGCCTTTTTAGACATGTCCAAGGAAGCAAAAAGTGAATCAGACTTGGCTAAATTGATCGGCGTGGGTAGTGACGGAATTAAGCGCCGCGGTCAATCGGATGTGAAAATGAAAACGATGATCGACGTTTGGGATCCAACTAGTCAAGCCCTGGCAAATGGTCAACTGACCAAAGAAGATGTAAATAATTATTTGAATTCAACTAAAGATATGGTAGCAACTAAAGGCCGTGCTAGTTATTTAGAACAAAAATCAAAGGGACATTTGGACCCGGGCTCACAATCTAGTGCTTATTTATTTGATGCCTTATTAGAAGCGATGGGGGCATAATTATGAAATACGGAATCGTCATATTATCGCATTCACCAAAAATTGCCGCAGGAGTCCACGATCTGATCGAACAAGCTGCTCCTAGCATCTCGATAACGTTTGCCGGAGGTACTGAAGATAATGAAATTGGTTCATCTTTAGAAAAGATCCAAAAAGCATTTGAAGATAACCAGGGAGATCAACTCTTAGCATTTTATGATTTAGGCAGTTCAAAAATGAACTTGGAAATGTATATGGAGATGACGGATCTAAATATCCATAAGTACGATGTGGCATTGGTTGAAGGAGCTTATACCGCGGCAACTTTAGCCGAAATCGAGTCACCACTGGCATCGATCGAACAAAGCTTGGCAAAATTAAAGATAAAATAAAAAACCTCAGCGATGAGGCTTTTTTGCTGTCATAAATTTTTTTAAAACTGGGCAAGTAGTAGAGGACCAAAAAATAGAAAATATTATTTGTAAAATGGAAACGAAAAAAATTGTGAAAACTCTTGTAGAAACCGCTTACATGCGGTATTCTAAGGTACATAGGGAAGGAGATGATTTCACAATGAAACGAAAATCAATAATTGCGTTATTATTTGGTCTGTTTTTTGCAACGATCGGTTTTGCTAGTACGACTAATACGATCAATGCATCAAATGACTATCCCGTTGTTTTCGTGAATGGTCTTACTGGTTGGGGCCGTGGCGAAGACGGTAATAACCTGTACTGGGGAGGTACAGAAACTGATCTAGTCAGTGATTTGAATACCGAGGCTCCGGCAGACCAGCCTAATGCCTTAGAAGGTACGGTCAGTCCCTTTAGTTCAAACTATGATCGCGCCGTCGAACTTTACTACTATATCAAAGGTGGTACCGTCGACTATGGTAAAGTTCACTCTGAAAAATATGGTCATGCCCGTTACGGTAGAACTTTCCCAGGTATTTATCCAAAATGGGATTCTACTAACAAGGTTCATTTACTAGGACACTCCATGGGTGGCCAGACAGTACGTGAGCTTGATACTTTGCTCCGTAATGGAAGTCCCGAGGAAGTGCAAGCAACTGGTGCAGATACGAGTTCATTATTCCAAGGCGGTAAAGATTGGGTCAACTCAGTCGTTACAGTCGCTGCTCCATCAAATGGTACCCCAACTGCTACCGACGTTGGTAATCTAAAAGTCGTTAGAAACTTGCTTTACACTGGTGCCATTATGGGTGTGAAAGTTCCAAAGATCGTTATTTCTAATGATTACAAACTCGATCAATGGGGACTAACACGTCAGCAAGGACAATCAACTCTGAGCTATTTGAAGTCAGCTGTTAATAGTAAGGTTTGGAAGACTACTGATAACTCTCTTTATGATCTAACGACCAAAGGAGCAAATGCTATTAATGCTAGGACAGATCTAGCTCCTGATGAACATTATTTCACGTATTCAGGTTTAGCATCTAAACCAGATTCACTAGGTCATTACAGACCAATTTCAACCATGAACTCGGTCGATGTAGTCGGTTCAGCTTTCATCGGCTCTCATGGAAATGATCCAAGATGGTGGCCTAATGATGGTGAGGTACCTGTTATTTCAGCACAGTATCCATTAAATCAACAAGCAACACGTGATGATGGTGCCCCCGATAATCAAACCGGTATTTGGCAATACAATGATCCTCAACAAGGTTGGGATCATAAAGACTTCATTTTGGCCGATCCAGACCAAGCTGCAAGTCTCAAACAACCTATGATTTCGTTCTACTCTGATATTATTCAAAAATTACATTCATTAAATTAATCACTTTAATCACTTTTATACGTATTTCGATGTTTCAACCCCAAAAATAATAAAATGTCTCGCTGATAAACCACCCCTTATCAACGAGACATTTTTTAATACGTCAAATATGACTGAATGATTGCAGGATATTTAAATATCTGTAAATATAGGCAGGTTGGTCAGGAATGACTTTTCATTCGTGGTAAAATAATGTTAATGATTTTAGAATAATAATGCTTATAATCCAAATAAAAACGGGAGTCTTAATATGGTTGATGTATTTTCTGAAGGATACAAGAAAACTGCTGAAGAAATAAAGAGCGCCCAGCAATCAGCTCTTGAGGAAGAAAATTATTTGATCGATGAAATTCCTGAGAACTGTTCATTGGTCAATATTACAATGCGGATTCCGGGACAAATCAAAAATAATCGTTACATTAGTCGAGTTTTTAACTTGGTAGTTGAGAGATTTCGACAAAAATACAAGATAATTAAGGAAGTATTGTGGGACCTCTCAACTGGTCCACAAGCTTTTTTGATCATTGAAAAAGATCCTGGGATCCTGAAACAGGAGACGATCGAATATGAAGCTTCTGACCCACTAGGTTTGATTAGTGATGTGAACGTCTTTGCTGTGGAAGATGATCAGGTTTCGCCGATCACTCGAAAGGAGTTAGGCTTGCCGGATAGAAAATGTATTATCGACGACAAATCAGCTAAAGAATGTAAAAAGGATCAAAATCATTCATTAGCAGAGATGTACCAAAAAATCGATAAGATCATTAATGATAACGTAGAATTTTAAATAAAATACTAGTTTGCTGACTAGTATTTTTTTTACAATAAATTTATATCATGCTATTTAAATTTAAATGTACAATTAAGTCAATTTTGCAGGCATTTGATGATATCATTTATATAGCTGGAGGGGTAAAAAAGGAGATTAAATATTATGAGTATGTATTTACTTGTCAACATTATCGGTTTGGTTGTCTTTTTAGCCATCGGTGTCTTGTTCTCTAAGAACCGTAAAAAGATCCAATGGAAATCGATTTTGATCATGGTTGTACTAAATTTAGTTCTTGCATGGTTCTTGACTAGCATGAGTATTGGTAGAGACATCGTTTCAGGTGCCGCTGCTGGTTTTGATTGGTTAGTCCAAGTAGCTTATGTTGGAATTGAATTTGCATTACCTAGTTGGGTCCACGTTAAGAGCATGGACTTTGTAACTAGTGCTTTATTGCCAATTTTATTGATCGTTCCACTATTCGATATTTTAACTTATATCGGTGTTTTACCATTTATTATTAAATGGATCGGAAAAGGTTTATCATTCATCACCGGTCAGCCAAAGTTTGAATCTTTCTTCGCGGTTGAAATGATGTTTTTAGGAAATACTGAAGCATTAGCTGTTTCAAGTTTACAATTGAAAAAGATGAAAGCAGAACGTAATGTAACGCTCGCGATGATGTCAATGAGTTGTGTTACAGCTTCGATCATCGGTGCTTATATCCAAATGATGCCGGGACAATTCATCTTAACTGCTATACCTATTAATATTATTAACGCCATTATCGTAACTAGTTTAATAAATCCCGTCACAGTTGAACCTGAAGAAGATACTGTTGCTACGATCAGTAGTACAGCAGACGATGGCAAAAAAGAACCATTCTTCTCATTCTTAGGTGATTCGATCCTAGGAGCAGGAAGATTAATTTTGATCATTGCAGCTAACGTTATCGCTTTCGTTGCATTAGCAGCCTTGATCGATAAAGTGTTGCAATTAGTTAACCCTTGGTTAACACTTGAACATATTTTAGGTATTATCATGTATCCATTTGCTTGGTTGTTAGGTCTTAATAGTCATGATTCATTCCAAATGGCTCAATACATGGGTACTAAATTAGTAACAAATGAATTTGTTGTTATGGGTAAGGTTACAAGTATCATCAACAAATTCGATCCTCACTTTAAGGCTGTCTTGACGGTCTTCGTCACATCATTCGCTAACTTCTCAACTTTAGGGATGATCATTGGCTGTTTCAAGGGGATCGTGGATAAAGAAAAGAACGATATTATCTCTAAGAATGTAGGTTATATGCTACTTTCAGGGATCCTAGTATCACTCCTATCAGCAGGATTCGTGGGATTGTTCGTTTGGTAATTTTGTATATGAAAAACGATGCTTATTGGGCATCGTTTTTTTTATTTCTAATAAAAATGTAAGAGAGCTATGGCAGACAGAAGCGTTTTTCTTGTGCTGGAGTTTGTGATTTTTAGTGGTTGGGTGTGGAGGTAGAATTTTGATTGTTACGTTCAATGCCGACTCCGGGGCCCGGGGATACAGCCACTGGAACGCTGCCGACTCGACGCGATTTTGAGCTACCTGGGAAGCTCGCCCAGGCATCTCAAAACTCGGTCTTTCTCTAAGCTCCTTTGTCGCCAAGAGAAATTTGGCGGCTGAGGGCTGTATCCCTGGGCCCCTCCGTCTAGATGGAGACAATATCCCCCCTTGTGGTGAGATTTACCGACTAATTTTGAGCAAGTTGGCACTGTTTGCGCGTCCTATTTCTCACATGTCTTTCTCAGATTCTGTTGCTGAGTATATTAATCTTAAGTAGGTAGAAACTTACTTAAATTTTCTTGAGATATAGTGTCGAGTTAATTTTAAATATTATTTAGAATTGCATTTGGGTAGGGTGGATTAATTTTAAAGATACTTTTGATTGGTACTTATAGCCATTTGAAGATTTTTTCGACGTTGGCTGTCCAGGTGTCCCAGGAGTGGTTGCCGGATACTTTGTCGAAGGTGAAGTTGTGGCTGAATTTTTCGGTCATGTAGTTTGCGAAGTCTACATTGTCTTGGAACATGTAGTCGTCGTGTCCACAGATGGTCATGAATTTTTGTTGGTCGTTTTTGGATGTTACTAGGTTTGGTAATTGATTTTCTTTGATCTTTTGGGGGCTGTCAAAGATTGTGTCGAATGTGTTGTGCGCCATTGGGGCGTCGGGATTGTTGCGGAAGTGGAGTATGTCGGTTATTGGTGAAAGGGCCGCTACTTTGCTGAAGGTTTGTGGATTCTTTAGTCCAATTTTTAAGGCGCCATAGCCTCCCATGCTTGAGCCGGCGATGAAGGTGTCTTCAGCCTGGTTGGAAATGGGGAAGAGGGAACGTACTTTGGGTATCAATTCTTCTACGAAGTAGGTGTAGTATGGAATAAAATCAGAGTCAGTGTAAAAAGCGTTTCTTGCTTCGGGCATGATGACAGCGATATTGTATGTTCGGGCTAACTTTTCGATATTTTTATGCCTTATCCAAGCTGAGTCGTCACCAGTGTAACCGTGTAAAAGCCAAAGATTTTTATAAGATGTTTCATTTGTATCCGGAATGACGATTGTAGTTTTAAAATAGGTATGTAAATAATTTGTACGATAGCTTAAGTTTATTAATGACAATAGGAAAACCTCCTGAAATATGTTCATGACCAGTATAGCAAATGACAAGAAAAAGAGGGAAAGCAAGATGGACAATGATAGTTATTTAACATTCCCATTTGAAATGGGGACTTTAAAAGAAATAAAAATCAGAAAGATCATTTCCGGTGATCAAATTTCATTGACGGATGATGGCAAAGTAGTCCGGGAATTGATTTTAGCAGGGATCGGTTTGAATCAAGTCCAAGAATGTGCCACCAAATTTGGTGTAGATTTTGATAATCAAACATTGACGATTACAACTGATATTGACCATGTAAAAATGGCTAAAGACAAAATTTTACAAACGATGCTACTGTTGGCTACCAGATAAATGAACACCATTTTTGATGATAGTATATTGATAATCGATAAACACATATTGTTAATCGATATGAAAAGTGTTATATTATCTGTAATAATCGATTGGAGCCATGCATATGAAAATAAATACTACCTTTTTAAAAATAGTTACAGCTATTTTAGATTTATTCGTGCTCTTTTTTGTTTTCATCTTAGGTTGGGGCGTTATTTCATCGATAATCAAAGGATCAGTTTTTAAGCTACAATTAATAACGGCTGGATTTTTATTCATCGGTGCCTTGATCGTCTTCGTGATTAGCTATTATTTGTTCAAAGTATTCCACCTCATGGATAAACAACAATTTTTCACCCAAACGTCTTTACACGCTGTTAAGATGATCAGAAATTTATTCATAGGGGAGTTTGTTGACTTGTTAGGAATCATGCCATTTGTATATTATTTAGCTGATGATGGGGATGCACCAGGAATAATAATTATCGTCGGCGCAGTCGTATTCCTGCCATTGGCAATCTCAGCCTTTATTTCAGCAATGCAACAAATCTTGATCAAAGCTATCAATATGAAAGCCGAAAACGATTTAACAATATGATCAAAATTAATTTAGACCTCTTGCTCCTTAAACACCAAATGACGGTGACCGAACTGGCTGAAAAAGTAGGCATCACTCAAGCTAATATCTCCATCTTAAAAAATAACAAAGCAAAGGCAATCAGATTTTCAACGCTCGAGAAAATCTGTGAAGTTTTAAAGTGTCAACCTGGAGACATCATAGAATACATCGATAAATAAAATCAATTAATAAATCGAAAAATGACAATTACAAAAATTACCAAAAAAGGGTGTCATTCTGGGAAGGAAAATTCTCATATGACATCCTTTTTTAAATAATTATAGAAAGAGTATCAGTTGGAAATTGATACTCTCAGGGAAATATTTCTCGTTGCATCGGACGCATATTCAGTATTTGATTAAAATGGAGACTGCAAACGTGATCACTAAACATTCGTTATAATTTATGCAGAAATAAAATTAGAGCTGTACCCAAATTGAATGCAAAATAAAAAAGCTTCGGTTAATTCGAAGCTTTTTAATAGTTAAATAAAGTTGATAACTTGCATCAAGATAGGTACCACGACAACGAATAATACTGTTGAAGTTGTAACTAAGTTAGTAGCGTAGTCGACATCACCATGCGATTGGTCAACTAAGATTGGCAATATGGCTAAACCAGGGGCGGCGGCTTGGATGATCAAAGTACTTGCTTCCAAGTTAGGTAGACCATGACCAGCTGAAGCACCTAATGAAACTAAACCGATCATAATTGCTGGAGCAAAGATGAATCTACCGATCAAAGCCCAGATAGTATCACGATCAAATCTGATCGACTTCAAGCCAGCATCGGCTAAAATAATACCAATGTAGATCAATGACATCGGAGTAACGATCCCACCGACCATATCTAATGTTTTAGTGATCCAGTCGGGAATAGGAATAGCTAGTAGTAAGAAAACTAGTGAAACTAAGAAACCAACTAAGGGAGCTGGTAAAAGTTTTTTCCAATTGAAATCTTTCTTTTCACTTTTATCAACGGTTGGATCATCGCTGGAAATGAAGAAGACACCGATAGCCCATGTAGAAATAGTATTCATAACATAGTAAACCAAGAAGTATGGCAAACTCTTAGTTCCAAACAAGGCCATGTTGAGTGGTAGTCCGATAAAAATTGTATTTGCGTTGGCAAACATGTTAATAAAGGTACCACGACGGCCTTTTCTAATTTTCAAAATCTTAGTCATAAGCCAAGCAATAATGTAACTAATAGCAAAACTTCCAAAGGCGAAAACTAGTCCACCAGACAAGCTTGCTAAAGTGTCTCGAGTTAAATATTTCAAAACTGAAACGAAGATTGAAGCTGGTAGGGCGATGTTCATGATGATAAAGGAAATGTTTCCTTTGAATTCATCGCCTAAACGGCCGGAGTTACGTAGCCAGAACCCCAATGCGATAACGATCACAATTTCGGCTACACTTTCGACTGATGTAATAAAAGCACTCATAAATATCCCTCTTACTTATATATTAGTATTTTGGTTCCCATTTCATGTTGATCACTGCTTCATGGGCATCTTTGGCATCACTTAATTTTTCTTTGATAGCTTCATCAGCGACGCCTTCAGCAACTGTCATACTAAATTTGTCCAATTTAGTAACAGGAGGTAAGACTGCAGCACCTGGTTGGCTAGGATCAACGATACCGCCTAATGAATGGGCAGCACGATTGATCATTCCGTCAGACAATAATTTAGCATTGACGGCTAAAGCACCGAGACCAAGACCTGGGTAAACTAAAGCGTTATTAGCTTGACCAATGTGGTATTGAACGCCGTTATATTCAACTGGACCAGCAGGAACACCTGTGGCAACTAATGCTTTACCATCAGTCCATTTGATCAAATCTTCTGCTGAAGCTTCAGCTAATTTAGTAGGATTTGAAAGTGGGAAAATGATTGGACGTTCAGTATGAGCAGCCATTTCTTGAATGATCTCTTTAGTAAAGCTCTTAGGTTGAGTTGAAGTTCCGACCATGATCGTTGGATGAACTGCCTTCATTACGGCTTCTAAGTTAGTTAGCTCATCAGCATTATCAAATTCGCTACGATCTCTAGCAAATGGTTTTTGTTCAGGTGTTAATCCTTTTGTATCAGTGAAGAGTAGTCCTTGCTTGTCGACCATGTAGAAGCGTTTCTTAGCTTCTTTTGGACTTAAACCATCTTCGACCATTGCGTCGTAGATACGTTTCAAAATACCAGCACCGGCAGTACCAGCACCAAATGATAAGTAAACTTGGTCACTTAATTTTTGATGAGAAATGTTCAAGGCACCTAAGATACCTGCTAGAGTGATAATACCTGTTCCTTGGATATCATCATTAAATGTTAAGATCTTATCTTTATATTTGTTCAAGATGTTGGCAGCATTGCTACGACCAAAATCTTCAAAATGAAGATACATATTAGGGAAGAATTCTTCAGCTGTGCCAACGAATTGATCAACGAAGTCATAATAATTGTCGCCAGTAACACGTTCGTGATGATTTCCAAGATATAATTTATCAGCTAATAAATCTTTATTATTAGTACCGACATCAAGGACTACTGGTAAGACATTTTGAGGATCGATACCGGCAGCGGCAGTGTAAACCATTAATTTACCAACGGAAATATCGACACCTTGTGTTCCCCAGTCACCAATTCCGAGGATACCTTCGCCATCAGTAACAACGATCAATTTGATCTCACGACCACCAGCAGCGTTTTCCAAAGTACTTCTGATCTCTTCTGGTTTATCAATTGATAAGTAGGCCGCATTTTGTGGGTCAATGAATAATCGACTATAGTTTTCGATCGTGTCAGCAATTGTTGGGTCATAAACAACTGGCATAAATTCATTCACATGTTCGCTGAATAACTTATAAAATAAAACCCGGTTCTCATTAAATACATCCATTAGGAACAAACGTTTTGCTAAGGCAGAGTCTCTGTCTTGATATTGTGCATAAGTTTGTTCAACTTGCTCATCGAGTGTTTGGACAAAAGGAGGTAATAATCCTTCAAGTCCTAAATTGATTCTTTCTTGTTCAGTAAAAGCAGTACCCTTATTTAAAAAGGGGTTATTTAAAACATTAAAACCTTTTTCAACCATTTATTAATGCCTCCAATTAGATTACGTAAGTGACTATACACCCCTATAAAAAATATAGTCAAATATGGTATAATCAATAAAAAGTATTTATAGGTGAGAACATGAATATTAAAGATATCCAATACTTTGTCAAATTGACTCAGTTGAAAAGTTATTCTGATACAGCTCTTTACTTTTCAGTTAGTCAACCGACCATTACTTATGCTGTCAAAAGACTTGAGCGTGAATTTGATTCTGAACTGATCATTCGAAAAAGTTATGCGAATTCGATCACTTTAACTTCTGCTGGAGAACAATTTTTGATCCATGCTCGAAAAATCCTGCGTGAAAATGATTTGATGCAAAAGGATCTATTACGAATTAAAACCGACAAGATCAAAATGGGCTTTCCACCAATTATTAGTGACTATTTGATTCCGCAGATTTTTGATCAATTGAATGATTCCCATTTATTGCCACAGATCACGCCTGTTAGGTCAGGCTCTAAGGAATTGTTAGATCAACTTTATGATGGCAAAATCGATATTTCCTTGTTAGGAACGACCAGTTTTCCTAATGTGGCCAATTTTGATTTTAAAATATTAAAGACGCATCAATTCAAAATTATTGCTAGCGATAAACGCAAGTTTGAGCAGCCGTTATCGGTTTCGGCATTAAAGGATGAAGATTTTCTGATCTTAGATAGTAGTTCGGTCCACCAAACGATCATTAATGGTATGATCGAGCGCTACAGTGTCTTCACGAATGTTATTTATCAAACGAGCGACTATAAGCTCTTGATCGATTTGGTTCGCCAAAATAAAGGGATCAGTTTGATCACGGAAACAGCTTTACATGGGGAGAGCGGGATCCAGCAATTGGAGCTCTCTGATGTGGATTTCCCGCCATTTTATTTGATGCTGGTTTATCGAGCCTCAACTAATAAAGGTCCAATGTTTCACAAATTGATCGACATCTTTGATACGGTTACAGATAGTGCTAATAACTAAATCTAATTGTTTGATAACAGCAAACAATGCTTGTACTATATAGATGTAGTCAGAGATGACTACATTACAGATATAGAAAACAATACTAACTCCTATATAATCTATTTCATAATCAATATCAGATAACAGACCGTTTAGCCGCCATCGAAAGATGACGGTTTTTTGTTTTTATAAATATATAAATTATAAGATATTCTTTATTCACTCTATACAAAATTGTTTATAAATAATATACTGGTATAGACCTAGTGATCATGAGTCTGTTCGTAAGACTATAAACTATACTGTGGGTACTATGATCATTTGGATAGGCATCGCTATCAAATTTTCATTACGAGATCAGTTTTGAATGGGATAACTATTACAAATTACATGCGATGCCAGAAAATAAGCCAGCATTCAATCAATTGAATGCTGGCTTTTATTATTAATAGGAAATATTTTTAATTTTTAACCGGTGATTTAATTATTTCATTACCCTTGAAAAAATCAACAAACCAATTTTTGGTATATTTAACAATATTACTAGAATACGTATTATTTAAATTACAAATATTAATGGTCCACGGATACGTTGGCTGTAAATTATGATGACCGATTTTTCCAGAATAATTATTAATAATCGGCGAGGGCACGATCCCGATAGAGTCCTTACACTCCTTGCACATGTTTAGTATCAGATCCCAGGCGCTAGTTTGGAAATAAAATTCTTTGTGGATGTGATGTTGTTGAAGGATATTACGTAGTTCGTGAGCTAGGATAAAATCATCGTTAAAGGTAACGATTTTCTCATTACTGATATCTTCGATCGAAATAGGATTCTTGGTCTGATTAAAGCGGTAATTTTCGTTGAACCAGACAGAAACTGTATCTTGATAGATCTCGTGAGATTCGATGGCTGGATCTGATATTGGAGAAGGGATGATTGCCAAATCTATTTCTTGACTAATCAACAATTTCTTTAATTCGAAGCCACCACGTTCAACAATCTGTAGATTGATATCGGGATTTACTTGAATGAATTTAGGGATCGCTTCGTTAAAAATTGTTGATAAAACAATAGAAGGGATCCCGATCTTTACGGTCCCCCGTTTTAAATTGGAATTATCGCGCATACTTTGGATCATTTTATCAAAGTCGGCACTTACTTGACGTCCATTAGCGATCAAATCGTCACCTAAAGGGGTTAAGCCAGTGATACGGCCTTTACCGTGAGTAAAAATTTGAATTTGTTCGGATTTTTCTACTTCATTGATCAGCTTGCTAAGTGCGGGTTGCGAGACACCTAAGATCCTGGCGCTTCGTGTTAAGTTGAAATCGTTATTAACAATAGTAATTAAATATTTAATTTGATGGATATCCATGTATGACCCCTTCAATAATCAAACGGTTGTTTAAAAAATATAATTTTAATCTTGTAATATAGTCTCATTGTTGGATATTAAGGACAAGGTTGATTTGTGAAATTTCATAAATAACATCAAAAATAAATGATAAATTGCAAATATGGATGTCGATAAATATAATCAAAGAGTAAAATGAATTACGGCGTATTACAATTAGTTATTACAGCCATAACTAGCTGATATACAAGGATTTTACACTAAAAAATCAAATGAAACTTGATACACGACAATCATATTACATTTGTCAGTACAGTGCAAATGTGAATGAAATTTAAACGATAGTTCAATTTATAGATCAACAAAACTTTGTGAAATATAGATGGAAGATCATGATAATTTAAAGATATTTTATTGGATACTTTTCAAACAAATGGTGATCGTATGTCAGCATTTATTACATTTTAAGATAAAAAAATTCTACTTTTAAATAACGATGATAAATTGAAAATGATCAATAAGTTGTTATCGTTTAATCATTTTCATCGTATTTTCAAATATTCATTTCTTAGTCACGCAAAATCTATTATCATATATTCATGGTATTTGATTTGCTAACTAATTATTTATTTGGTTATGGTATAATTTTCACTACAAAGCAATTAGGAGCATTAATTAAATGAAATACACTACTGAACAACAACAAGAAATAGCCCAGTATGCAATTGATCATGAACGTGATTTTAAAGCAACTGGCAAAAAGTATGATATTTCTTACCAACAAGTCGCAGCCTGGGTCAGAATATACGACCCTTCAGCCCAAAAGACCAAGGATCCGACTAAGAAGAAGTCAGTAAAGAGTGCTAAGAAATCTCAGAAATCATCAGTTAAAAGACCTTCAAAAGTGGATGATGAACCAACCGAGACTGAAGAAAAGACATCGACATTGGATGTTTTGAGTCGTCGAGATCCAGTACTAGAAAAACAATTAGAAGACGTCAAGCGACGTTTGGGATTGATTAAATAAAGGTGGATAATATGGTGAAAGTTATTTTTGTTTGTCTTGGAAATATCTGCCGTTCACCGATGGCAGAAATGATGTTTACTGATATGGTCGATCAAGCCGGATTAAGCGACCAGTTTGATATTTCATCAATGGCTACTTCCAATTACGAGATCGGTAATCCACCACATGAGGGAGCGATCGCTGAATTGAATAAGCAACAAGTTCCCTTAATTGATCATGTCGGTGCTCAAATCAGTAAGCAGGATTTTTTAGATGCTGATATTATAATTGGCATGGATGAGCAAAATATTACCGATCTGAAACACATGGCACCTGCTGGAACTGAGGACAAGATCAAAATGGCTTACGATGTTCTTGGCTTCCACAAAGCTATCAAAGATCCATGGTACGATCATAAATTTGATCGAACATATGCTGAGTTATCAGAAGTTTTACCAGCTTGGCTAAAAGAATTGACTAAATAAAATCGAGAAATTCAATAGAAATTTTTATTGAATTTTTTTGTTGGAGATTTTTAACGAAAGAGGCGATTGTACATTGTCATTTCAATTAGATGCAATAACTGTTATCGCTCGTTTAGTGTTAGCAACGATTATTTCTGGAGTGATCGGATATGATCGGGCTCAGAAACATCGTCCAGCCGGGATCAGAACCCATATCCTAGTTTGTCTAGGGGCTTGTATTATTGCTTTGATCCAAAAAGAAATTGGCTTCAATGCATTGGAAATTGCCAAGCAATATCCTCAATATAAAGGAATAGTCCGTGCAGATGATGCTCGTCTGATAGCTCAAGTAGTCAGTGGTATTGGCTTTTTGGGTGCAGGTACTATTATCGTTGAACATCATTCGATCAAGGGTTTAACAACTGCAGCAAGTCTTTGGGTCGTAGCCTGCTTAGGATTGGCAGTGGGTATGGGTAACTATATCATTGCCATAGCTAGTTTTGTCGTAGTCTATGGCGTGATCGCTTTTTTAAAAAGGATCGTTCGTGTGAGTCCTGTTCGTAATTTGGAGATCCAATATTTGGACAAAGCGGAGTTCAAGCAATTTATCAAAACATATTTTGCTGAGCAAGATATTGTCGTTAACAATGTCAGCTTTAAAGCTAATAAGCATGATGAACGCTATTTATACACCAGTACCTTTGAAGTAAAATTGCCCCGTAAATTAACTTATGTTAAAGTTGTTGAAGATTTGTCAATGAACAACAATATTACGAGGGTCAACGCAGTTACACCTGGTTAAATATTTTTAGACTTTTAGATTAGGGGATTTTATGTTACTCACGGTTTTATTCGGGGAATTACTAATTATTTCGATATTATTGTTACTAGTATTGGTCATCAAAATAAAGTGGATCCAAGTTACAGCTTTTGTTTTGATAGTATTGAGCTTCTTCTTTGCCGCTTATTACACTATCAATCCAACTATGATCCAATTCACTTCGACTTTTCCATATGTCGAGAAAATAGACACTGTCAAGGCAGATCTGAATGATAAAAAAGTCCAATTGTCGGTTGATGATTTTAAAGAGAGTGCCAAAGATTATGATTACGTTACTTACACTGAGTTAAGTCAAAATAATTCGCTCTATCAAGGGAAAATGATCAACCAGTGGGGTAGAGTCAAGAAGGTTATTGCTAATAATCATGTTGGTCGTGAACTAGTATTAGATCTAGATGAATCGAATTCATCCAGTTTGATCCTGGTTGATTATCACTTGAGCGATTTAGCTAAAGGCATACCGAATGTGAAAGTGAATGATCGCATCAAAGTTTTCGGTGAAGGCTCTTCACAGGAAAATGGTAATGGCAAGCCGGTAATAAATGCTCACTTCATCAAATATGAATAATCATGACTTCATGTATGTGAAGTCGCTAAATAAAAAAAGTACCCCTTAATCGGGTACTTTTTTATTTAGCCTTTTAATTGCTGTGTTTTTTGATCCAATATAATATTTCTTCATAAATTTCCCACTTGCGGCTGGGTTCATTCAAAATTTCATGCATTAAATGTGGGTAGACGTGCAATTCTTTATCGGTTGATCCAAATTGTGGATAGATCGATAAAGAATCAGTCATAGGGATGATCCCATCGTTTAAACCATGCAATAGTAAAATCGGATCAGTGATCTTTCCTAGATCACTTTTAAGTTGTTTTGAGCTGTCGATCAAGGTATTCATCAATCTGACGGTATATTCTTTCAAATTACGTGGATCCTCATTGTACTTCTTAGTTACGGTCGGATCTGAGTTCACGCCGTCGCCCAATTGATTTTTAACGTATGTGTCAGGATCGCCTGGCAATTTTTCGCCAAACTCGATCGATAGTGGATCAGTAGCGATAATGCCATCGACAACTCCAGGATATTTAGCAGCAAATTTTAAAACTGTATATCCTCCCATACTGTGGCCGAGAAGAAACGTTGGTAGGTCAGGGAATTGTTCTTTGGCGATGTCGACAATGATCTTGCAATCGTCGGGCAATTCCTCAGTGGAGGTCAAGTCGCCACGTTTGCCTTCTGATTTACCGTGTCCTCTTTGATCATACCGGAAGACATTCATGTGATGAGTCAAGAAGAAATTTGCCAAAGTCTCATATCTTCCCGAATGTTCGGCTAATCCGTGCGCGATAACGATATTTGCGTAGGGAAAGTCTGTTAAGTCAGTATGTTGATACAAATTGATGCCTTTAGTTGATGATTTAACCATCTCTTCAAAATGCCTGCTTAAATTTCTATCTACAAAATCCATAATTACACTCCCTTGAAATCGTTTTACTTCTACCTCAAGTCAATGGTACTCCAGATTTAGGCAAAACAAAACACCGTTCAAAAATTGAATGGTGTCCTTGAAAACTATCAAAAGGGTTTTGTGTTTAGAATTAGTGTAATTATTGAAATACAGTGCAATTCAGGCAGGTTGCAGTGTTTTCAAAATTATTCTTTTTCTTTTGAATCTTTTGTTTTTTTAGAAGATTTCTTATCTGCAGAATCTACACGTTCTACATTTTCTTTAACATCATCGGGAAGTGAGGCAAATTTATCAAATAAACTTCCAAAATCATTTTCACGTTTCACTGTTAAGCCCATCGGTATCAGCCCCTTTCAGGTTTATTAGCTTTTCTTTATCTTTAAAGTCATTATAGACCGTTTGGCGAAAAATCTCAATTGCTTGCAACTATCTTAGATAAGATTAAAATAATATAAGCGTATTTAAGTTAATTATGAAATGAGGGAACAAATTGGCAACTGAATATCTTGAACACAAATTAAGTCTCTTGCCCGCTCGTCCCGGTTGTTACCTGATGAAGGATATCAATTCCAAGATCATTTATGTTGGAAAGGCTAAAAATCTCAAGAATCGTGTCCGCTCATATTTTAAGAGCTCACACGAGGGAAAGACAGCAAAATTAGTTTCAGAGATCAGAGATTTTGAAACCATCATTACTTCAAACGATAAAGAAGCGTTTTTGCTAGAAATCACTTTGATCCAAAAACACCAACCTTATTACAATATTCGTTTGAAAAAGGGAACTGGTTATCCATACATTAAGATAACTAATGAGCGTGATCCGAAGATGGAGATCACCGGTCAGATCAAAAAGGACGGAGCTTATTATTTTGGACCATATCCTAATGTTTATGCAGCATCAGGAACTTTGAATTTCTTACAAAAAGTTTATCCATTAAGAAGATGTCAAGGTCATCTGGGACGTCCGTGCCTTTATTATCACATGGGACAATGTTTAGGAGCTTGTTTTAAAGAAGTTCCTGAAGAAAAATACCAGAAACAAATTGAAAAGATCAAACGATTTCTCGATGGCAATGTCGGTGAAGTGAAGGCTTCCTTGAAGCAAAAGATGATGACAGCAGCTAAGAACCGTGAATATGAACGGGCAGCCGAATTACGCGATCAAATACAGTATATCGAAGCCACGGTTGAAAAGCAGAAGATCATCTCTAATGATTCGACACCAAGAGATATATTTAATTATTACGTGGAAAAAGGCTGGATCTCGATCCAAGTATTTTTCATTCGCCAAGCACGTTTAATGAAACGAGAGAAACGTATCTTTGCGTGTGTTAATTCACCTGAAGAAGAATTGTCGACTTTCATCCTGCAGTTTTATAACCGTAAAAATCAAGTTTTGCCTAGAGAGATCTTAGTCCCTGACAATATTGATAAAGATACGCTGTCAGAAGTTCTAGACGTTCCTTTTAGAACTCCACAGCGTGGTCAAAAGAAAGCCTTGATGGATATGGCAGCCGATAATTCTAAATTAGTTTTACAAGAGAAGTTCCGCTTGATGGAATTAGACAATCGCCAAACGTACGGAGCTCAAGAACAAATTTTTCAAGCTTTAGGATTACCTTATGGTCATGTGATCGAATCATTTGACCACTCACACATTCAAGGAACTAATCCTGTTTCAGCGATGGTCGTTTTTCAGGATGGTCGCCCTGAGAAGAGTATGTACCGAAAATATAAGATCAAGGATGAATTAGAAGACCATTCTGGGGCCGATGAAGCTGCCAATACGCGTGAGGTCATTTATCGTCGATATTCACGTCTCTTGAAAGAAGAGAAGAATTTGCCTGACCTCATTTTGATGGATGGTGGTATCATCGAATTACGGGCAGTCATGGATGTCTTGAACAATGAACTCGGGATCAACATTCCGGTTGCCGGGATGGTCAAAGATAACCACCATAATACTTCGCATTTGATTTATGGTGAGGAAGGCCATGCTGTTACTTTAGACCAAAAGAGCCAAGGATTTTACTTGTTACAACGGATCCAAGATGAAGTCCATCGTTTTGCCATTACCTTCCAAAGAAAGACACGCAGCAAAAATGCTTTATCATCACAACTTGATAATATCCAAGGAGTAGGTCCAAAGACGCGGACTAAATTGTTGAAGAAGTATGGTTCCGTCAAAAAAATCAAAGAAGCTCCCTTACAAGATATTATTGATCTCGGTATCCCACAAACCACTGCTCAAACTATTAAGATCACTTTGAGTAATATTGAGACACATAAGAAGTACAAAAAAATGTAAAAAAGTCAGCTTTCTCAAAATGAGATCGCTGACTTTTTTTAACATGATAGATTATTTGTTTGCTGTTGCAGGATTTTTGGCAGGTTTCCAAATTCCATAGATAACACCGGCGATAATAGCACCGATCAAGACTGCAACGACATAAAGTAGTGGGTGATTTGCTAACAAGGTTACGAAAATACCACCATGTGGAGCTGGGACATTTACGTGCCATAATTGCGTCAAGCCACCACCGATGGCTGAACCGATCACACTTGAGACGATAACGTGAAGTGGATCAGCAGCAGCAAATGGGATAGCACCTTCAGTGATGAAGGAAATACCCAATACGTAGTTAGAAAGACCAGCTTGTCTTTCTTGTTCAGTAAATTTATTCTTCCAGAAAGTTGTTGCGATCGCAATTGCAAGAGGTGGGATCATACCACCAACCATTACGGCGGCCATTAGTGCACCATCTTGTGTAGCAGTAAATGTACCGATCGCAAAAGTATAAGCAGCTTTATTGAAAGGACCACCCATATCAACCGACATCATTCCGGCAAGCAATGCACCGAGGATAACGGCATTTCCAGTACCCATAGATTCAAGGAAACTAGTAATTGCATGGTTGACGATAGCAAAGACTGGGTCAACAGCGAAGTACATAATAGCACCGGTAGCTAGTAGACCAAGCACTGGATAAAGCAAGATAGGTTTAAGGCCATCCAGTGACTTAGGCAAGTTCTTCAGCAACTTCTTTAGTAAAACGACGATCCAACCAGCAATAAAACCAGCTAAAAGACCACCGATGAATCCGGCAGGACTCTTTGAAGCAACAACTGAAGCACTAACTTGAGAAGCCATATATCCACCTACAAAACCTGGTAGGAGGGCAGGACGATCACCGATCGACTCGGCGATGTAAGCTGCTAAAACAGGGATCAAGAAGCTAAATGCATAGTTACCAACGTGATTAAAGAATAAGAACCACTGTGAATTAGAACCAACGGCAGGTTCAAGCAAGAACGAAAGTGCCATTAAAATACCACCACCGACAACGAATGGAAGCATATTAGAAATACCATTCATTAGATCGGCATAGATCTTAGACCAGAGCGACTTCTTCTCGGTTGATTGTTCTGTTTCGCTACTACCACCTTCTGAATGGAAAACAGGAGCTTTTTGTTCAACGGCAAGGTTGATCAATTCATCAGATTTGTTGATACCATCAGTTACCGGACGATTGACTAAATGCTTGCCATCAAATCTTGGCATGTCAACTTTCTTATCAGCAGCAATGATAACACCATCTGCCCGTTTGATATCATCAGCGGTCAACAGATGTTTAACACCTTCTGAACCGTTGGTTTCAACTTTGATGTCAACGCCTAATTTTTCGGCATGTTCTTTCAAAGCGGCTTCCGCCATGTACGTGTGAGCGATTCCGGTAGGGCAGGCGGTAACAGCGACAATAAAAGGCTTTTTATCGGCTGAGTTTGCTGTTTCTTGGGCTGCTTTAGCTGCAGCTGCTTGTTTAGCTTTTTCTTTTTCTTCTTTGGCTTTTTCCTTGGCTTCTTTTTCATCCATAGCGTCGCTGAATAATTTTTGAACTTCATCAGCAGTGGTAGCCTTTTTTAAGTTAGCTACGAGGTCAGGATTGATCAGTAGTGATGAGAGAGCGGCCAAAGCTTGCAAATGCAAGTTGTCGGCGCCATCTGGTGCGGCAATCATGAAGAATAAGAAAGTTGGCTGTCCATCCAGTGATTGATAGTCGATCCCAGCTTGACTTTTGGCAAAAAGTACTGTTGCACGTTTAACTGCTTTATCACGAGCATGGGGCATGGCGATCCCATCACCAATACCGGTACTAGTTTGTGCTTCACGTTTTAAAATGTCGCTTTTGTATAATTCTTTATCATCAATGACCCCAACGTCATAATATTTGCTGACCATTTCATCTATAGCTTCTTCTTTAGTGGTAGCCTTAAGATCCATGATCATAGCATCTTTTAGAAGTAATTCCTTAAGATCCATCGATTTCTCCTCCTAATTAACTTCAGTTATATTAATAGCTTGATAAACTTCGTCAATTTTTGATTTTATTGCAATATCTTGACTGAATGCTGTAGCAGATCCGCAAGCAGCTCCAATGTGGAAACTTTCGATCGGATCGTTAGTTTTCATAAATGTACCCACAAAACCAGCAATCATCGAATCTCCGGCACCAACTGAATTGATGACTGTTCCTTTAGGTGCGTTAGCTTTGAAGACTTTATCGTTTGTAACTAACAAAGCTCCATCTCCAGCCATTGAAACGAGCACGTGTTTTGCGCCCTTATCAAGAAGTTTTCGAGCATTTTCAACGATATCTTGTTCGTCTTTAAAGGTAGTATTGAATAAGTCTGCTAATTCATGATTGTTAGGTTTAACTACTAGGGGATGAAGTGGCAGAGTGTCGAGCAACGCTTGACCAGTAGTATCGATCACGAAATCGGCGCCTTGTTCTTGAATCATTTTGGCGATATCCAAGTAAAAAGTAGTTTCAACGTTTTTTGGCAAACTGCCTGACATGATCACCACGTCACCTTGACCAACTGATTTAAGTTGATTGAGGAATTGTTCTTTTTCTAAATCTGTGATTTCTGGACCAGTACCGTTGATCTCAGTTTCTTCATTTTGCTTCACAGCATTAATTTTCACGTTGATCCGTGTATCGTCTTTGACTTGAGTGAAGCTGGTTTTCAATTGATGCTGCTGCAACAGATTTTCAAACATTTGACCAGTTGCGCCACCAACAAAGCCTAAGGCGGTTGATTGAAGTGCTAGTTCGTTTAAGATACGAGAAACGTTAACGCCTTTTCCTCCAGGTAATTTCACATCGCTTTTCGTGCGATTGACTTCGCCAACGTTCATCTTGTCGAGTTGCAAAACATAGTCGATAGATGGGTTAGCTGTGATAGTGTAAATCAATTATTTAGCCTCCAAAACTTTGGTGTATTTTTTGATTTTTTCTAAAGTATTGCTTGGCAATTCATTGGTGATCAAGGTCGCTTCATTCAAATTTGCAAAACGACTGAAACTGACTTGGCCACATTTGGAGCTATCTGCTACGATGAACTGCTCGTGAGAATTTTGTAAAGCAATTTCTTTAGTCGCTGATTCCTCGGGATCTGGAGTCGTAAAACCGTCTTTGATCGAGAAACCGTTAGTTCCGATAAAGGCTTTATCAAAGTGGTAGTTTCCTAAAGCCTTGGTCATACTAGAGCCAACTAGCGCCTTCGTGCTAGCTTTGAGACGGCCGCCAGGAACAAAGGTCTCAACTTGGTAATCAGCTAATGTCGAGGCATTATCGACACTGTTAGTGACGACTAACAAATTAGACGCCTTTGCCAGGTATGGGATAAGAGCTTGCACAGTAGTACCGGCATCGAGAAAAATAATTTCGTTACTTTGTACTAGTTCACCAGCGAGTCGGCCGATCTGAGCTTTTTCATCTGGGTGAGCTGCGATCTTTTGCGATAGAGCGGGTTCATCATGTAACGAGACAATACTTTGAGCACCGCCATAAATGCGGAGCAACTTATGGCATTCCTCAAGATCTTGTAAATCTCTTCGCAAGGTAGACTCTGATGCACCAGTCAACGGGATTAAATCTTGCAGCTTCACAATATTATGAAGCTGTAGTTGTTGAAGAATAATTTGATGTCTTTCTTCGGTAAGCACTTACACACACCTCCTGAAATAATAATACATCAAATTCGTTCAAAATCAATCATAATCTTTCAAAAACATTCAAAGTATTTCAAATACCTTCACGAATAAATTAAAATTGTAGACAGGCATTTGTGTTTTGAAGTATTATGAATAGTGTTTTTGTGCTAGAATTTAAAAATGATAATCAAATTAATAACAATAGGTAGAAAGGAGGGGTCAGATGTTTGTTGATAATGTAAAAATTACCGTTCGTTCCGGTAAAGGTGGCGACGGTTCGGTCGCTTTTCGACATGAAAAATATGTTCCCCTTGGTGGACCTGCTGGTGGCGATGGAGGCCGCGGCGGTGACATTATCTTACGTGCTGATGAAGGCATGAATACTTTAATGGACTTTAGATACAAACGTATCTTTAAGGCTGATCCTGGTCAAAATGGTCAGATCAAAGGGATGTATGGACGTAAAGCTGATCCTGTTTATATTGCTGTACCGACTGGTACCGCAGTATTTGACGAAGAAACTGGTCAATTGATCGGAGACTTGGTTGATAATAAGCAAGAATTAGTTGTTGCAAAAGGTGGAAAAGGTGGACGTGGAAACATTCACTTTGCCAATTCCAAGAATCGTGCTCCTGAGATCGCCGAAAATGGTGAACCAGGACAAGAAAAACAAATCCGCTTAGAATTAAGATTGATTGCTGATGTCGGTCTTGTTGGTTTTCCTTCTGTTGGTAAATCAACGCTATTGTCAGTTGCAACTTCAGCTAAGCCTAAAATTGCTGCATATCGTTTCACAACGTTAAATCCTAACTTAGGAATGGTTAAACTAGATAATGGTAATGACTTCGTTATTGCTGATCTTCCAGGATTGATCGAAGGAGCTTCCAATGGAGTTGGATTAGGAATCCAATTTTTACGGCACGTAGAGAGAACTCGAGTTATTTTGCATCTAGTAGATATGGATCCAGAAAACGGTCGAGATCCATACACTGATTACTTGGCGATCCGTAAAGAACTAGGGACTTACGATGAGAATATTTTAAGTCGGCCAGAAATAATCGTTCCTACTAAATTAGATGTTTCAGGTGCTGATGAAAGATTAGCTGAATTTGAGCAAAAGTTACCTGAGGATAGTGATATTTTTGCTATTTCTAGTATTCAACATATCGGGATCAAAGCATTACTTGATCACACTAGTGAAGTATTGTCCAAGACAGCACCAATTCATTTTGATGTTCAAAGCGATGAAACCGTTGAGTATAATTATCAACCTAAGGCTGATAAGTTTAAGGTACACCGGACTGGTGAACATGACTTTGAAGTTACTGGTGACGAAGTTGAGAGACTTCTACAAATCAGTAATTTGGATCATCAAGATGGAATTATGAGATTTGCTAGAAAGCTTAAGGGTATGGGCATCGAAGAAGCCTTGATCGATGCTGGCGCTCAAACAGGAGATTCTGTCACGATACTCGACTTTACTTTCGAGTTTATTTAGTTATTTAGGGGTAATTATATTATGAATAAATCACCAAAAAGAAGATTCATTGGTGGATTTGATGGACTACGGACATTAGGTGTAATTGGCGTCATTATGTACCATTTGAATCCAACTGTCTTTTCTGGTGGGTACTTGGGTGTACCTATCTTTTTCTTAATTTCAGGTTATTTGATCACAGATCATTTCTTTAACACCGTCGATGCGGGTGAGAAATTTTCTTTGAGTAACTTTTACATTAAACGTGTCCGCCGCTTGTATCCGGGATTGTTATTCGTTCTATTGGCATCAGGAGCATACATTGTCTTGTTCCTGAAGAATTTGCTCTATCATTTGGATCAAATTTTTGTAACGAACGTCCTCAATGTTTACAATTGGTGGCAAATTTTCAATGGTCAATCATATTTTGAAAGATTTGCTAACAATGAGTCACCATTTACTCATTTGTGGACTTTATCGATCGAAGGTCAATTCTACATTGTTTGGCCTTTGCTTTTATTACTTTTCATCAAACTAGGAATGAAGAAGAGTCGTATTTTTTGGTTTGCAATGATCGTGTCAGTTATCTCAGCTATTTGGATGGCTATTTTATATCAACCTGGTGTTGATCCTAGTCGTGTTTATTACGGAACCGATACTAGATTGTTCTCCATCTTGTTAGGTTGTGGATTAGCTATCATTTGGCCAGCTGAGAAACTGAAGGTTGGCGTTATGAAGGGTGATAAGGCTATATTGAATATTATTGGCTTACTGTCGTTTGCTTTGATGGTATTCATGATTTTTACAGTCAAGGATTCATCTGCCTTCTTGTATCGTGGCGGTATGTTTATTTTCTCTGTGGTCACAAGTATCTTTATTGCAGTGATTGCTCATCCAAGTGCTATTTGGGATAAGCTATTATCTAATAAGCTTTTCCATTATATTGGAGCTAGAAGTTATGGCCTTTATTTGTATCAATTTCCAGTAATGATTTTCTTTGAATCAAAATTCAAGAATATCGCTGATCATCCGGTCCTCTATCCAGTCATTGAAGTGATCTTGATTTTCCTTATTACTGAATTTTCTTATCGTTTCGTTGAAAGACCACTTGCCAAAGCTAGTTGGCAAGATGTTAAACGTTTCTTCACCTCATCAACAGCTACTAGCCGCGTTTTGGCGATCGTCATTGCCTTGATCGTAGCTACTGGTGGCTATGGGGTCGTCAAAGCTACGTCAGCACCAAAACCAGATGCTAATAATAGTAAGTTGGCTAAGACGATCAATAAGAATACTAAGAAAAATGATAAGCGCAACAAGAAAGCTATCGAGAATCTTAAGAAGAACAAAGATAAGGGTAGTACTGGTGAACTCACTTCTGAGCAAAAAGCTAAATATAAGAAATTGGCTAAGACTCATCCAGTCAATGAAGAATTTGAGAAGTATGGACTTTCTCAATTTGATCTTCAACGCCTAAAAGATCTCAAACTTACCGGTGTCGGAGATTCCGTCATGGCTGATGGCTTGGACAACTTTAATAAGCTGTTTAGTGATGACAAAGTGGTCATCAATGCTGAAGTTAGCCGTCAACTGTCGGCTAGTGTTGATATTTTACGTCAATACAAAGATCAAGGCGTCTTAGCTCCTAACGTCTTAGTAGGACTGGGAACTAATGGACCTTTCACTGATGAGCAATTGGACGAAGTTATGAAGTTAGTTGGACCGAAGACACATGTCTTCTGGATCAATGTTTTCGTACCAACTAAGCCATGGGAAAAACCAGTTAATGAGCTCTTGGCGAAATCACAGAAGAAGTATAAGAACCTTTCAGTCATTGACTGGAATGGTTATGCTAAAGGACATCCTGATTGGTTCTATGATGACCAAGTTCATCCAAATCCGGATGGTTCAATGTATTATTCTTCATTTGTAGTCAAAGAGATATTGGCCGACTTAGATAAATAATAGATAGGATTTTTTTATGGAATTAGAATTTTTAGGAACAGGAGCTGGAGTTCCTTCCAAAGGAAGAAACGTTTCAAGTACAGCTTTGAAATTACTTGATGAACGAAATGAAGTTTGGCTATTTGACGTCGGTGAAGCAACGCAACATCAAATACTACAAACGACAATTCGGCCAAGAAAGATCACAAAGATTTTTATCACGCATTTGCACGGAGATCATATTTTTGGTTTACCTGGTTTATTGTCTAGTCGTGCTAATCAAGGCGGAGAAAGTCCGTTGGAACTATATGGTCCCGTAGGCCTAAAAAGCTTTGTTGAGACATCTTTGGCAGTGACAGGTACAAAATTAGGTTACAAGATCAAATATATCGAAATGAAAAACGGTGGAGAAATTTTTAATGACAAGACTTTCTCAGTCTATGCTGGAAAACTTGAGCATCGGATCACTTGTTTTGGCTATCGGATCGTGGAGAAACCGCGGACTGGTGAATTGTTGGTCGATAAATTGAAACAGTATCATATTCCTAACGGACCGATCTACGGCAAGCTCAAAGCTGGCCAAGAAGTTACCTTGGAAGATGGTACAAAACTTAATGGTGCGGACTTTATCGGTCCTGACAAGCCAGGAAAAACGGTTGCTGTGATCTCCGATACTAGATATACGCCAGAAATCGATAAATTAGTCGATCACGCTGATGTGATCGTTCATGAGTCAACTTTTTCTGAAGAAGAGAAGAAGATGGCTTATAATTATTTCCACTCAACTGCTTCTCAAGCTGCTCGAGTGGCGAAGAAGTGTCATGCCAAAGGTTTATTACTGACTCACATTTCCGCTCGTTATACGGGAAAGTCGGCCTTAGCCTTGCAAAATGAAGCTAGAAAGATTTTTGACAATAGTCGAGTCGTCAATGATTTTGATATTTATGAGGTGCCATTCAACTAATCACAGAAATGAGGATTTGTCATGGTTAATTTATTAGAAAAAACAGTTTTAGTCACTGGAGCTTCTTCCGGTATTGGTAAGGATGTTGCCATTCAGGCTGCATCAGCCGGAGCAAATTTGATTTTGGTCGCTAGGAACACTGAAAAGCTAGCAAAAGTCAAGCAGGAATGCGTTGCCGTGGGAAGTGAGTATTCGAACCATTTTTATTTATCCATCGATATGAGTGATCCAGAAGCTATCGAACAAGGTGTAGAAACAGTCTACGATAATTTCGAAAAAGTTGACGTTTTAGTCAATGCAGCCGGTTTTGGAGATTTTTCAAATTATTTAGATACTGACTTTTCGACTGTCGAAAAGATGTTTCGGGTAAATGTGCTTGGCTTGATGTTGATGACTAGACTAGTTGCTAGTAAAATGATCGAGAATGGCTCAGGACACATTTTCAATATCGGTTCAATGGCAGGAAAGATCACAACACCTAAGTCGGCTGCTTATTCAGCTACTAAGGCTGCTGTTATTGGCTTTTCAGATGGTTTAAGACTCGAACTCAAACCATTCAATGTCTTAGTCACGACTGTTAATCCAGGACCAGTTGCAACCAACTTTTTTGATATTGCTGATCACACGGGAAGCTATATCAATTCAGTGAAACGATTCATTATCGATCCTGAAAAACTTGCGAGTGATATCGTCTCAACTTTCAACAAAAAGAAACGCGAGATCAATCGACCACGTTACATGGAATTAGCCAGTGTGCTTTACAAAATGGCACCAAGTGTGGGAGACTATTTAGCAGGGACGCTAGGAAATCGAAAATAGGGGATTTTCATTATGGATAAGAAAAGACAATGGAGATTTGTTATAGGTCTGATCATTGCTTTGATCGTGGTAATTTTTGCTATTTTGAATATTGATCCAGTAACGATCAGTTTTGGATTTACACGTGTTAAATTACCGTTGATCGTCTTGATCATCGTGACCTTGTTATTAGGAGCTTTGATCACAGTTTTGTTAGCAAATACTGGTTCAAAGAAAAAAGACGATCAGAAGTTGACTCGTTCAGCTAAGAAGGAATTATCTAATGTTAAGATTTCAAATGATAACCAAATAGCGAATGCCTTGAAAGATAATCAAACAAAAAACAAACAAAATTAGATTTTTGCTTGCCGTAACGGTATTATGATAGTATTATATTAAACGTTAGATTTGATTAAGTAATATAAATATAAAGGAGCTTTTTAAATATGGCAGTACCAGCAAGAAAAACATCAAAACAAAAGAAGCGTCAAAGACGTGGACATATCAAGTTGAATGTTCCTAACATGCAATTTGACGTATCAACAGGTGAATATCGTTTGAGTCACCACGTTTCACCATCAGGTATGTACAAAGGCAACAAAGTTGTCGATACTAAAAATGATGCACAAGCTTAATTAAAGAAGTCGAGTCTATATGGCTTGGCTTTTTTTGTATAAATTAATGGGGAATTACTATGAAAAAGATAAAATACTTTCTGATTTTACTGATTCCAATTTTCTTCATGGTGCTGAGTGGTTGTTCAAAACTATCTTTAACAACTACTAAGGACCAATATCAAGCATCTGGCTTAGTCGCCGTGATCAAAGGGAAAGCTACTAAAGCTACTAAGTTGGTTTACACGCTAAATGGGCAAAAGCATAATATCAAAATGCACAATCATGAGTTTGCTTTGTCGATCCCGGTTTCTGATCGGAACCAAGATGTTAAAATCGTAGCTTCTGACGGGAACGAGTCAGCAACGAAGATCGTCACGATCAAGAAAGCTAAGCGTCTAGCTGATTATACTCAATTCGCTCAAATGTATAATTATTTTACTTTGTTAGCTGGACAGCCGACGGATCAAATTCCATTGGTAGCCCAAAATGGGATATTTAATTATAAGAAGAATGAGAACACCATTCTTCATTTTAATGTGCAAAATTCAGCCTTAATGGGGATCGCCATTCAAGATTCTTTGACATCATTTAAGACGAAAGATGGCATCAAAAGCTTTGGACAGACATTATATTCGATCTCTAATTTAACTGAAGCTAACGGGAAAAAGGTTATGTCTAATTTGCAAAAACAGCTCAAGAACGCTAAAGATGGCAATAAGACTAATTTAAAACCGATCAAGTCGCATGGCGTGAAATTTGATATCAATTTGTCGAGTGAAGACTTTTATGTATATGTAACAAAAGAATAATGAAAGCCGTGTTCTTGGCTTTTTATTTTGACCAAAATAAAAAAGGATGTTTAAAATCGTTCGATTTTAAGCATCCTTTTTTTGTACATCTTTACTGTTATCTTTTAACATTAGTGGCACGATCATAAATATTACGGCAAATACGATTGAAACAATCAATGTCATTTGGAAATTGTAGGTTTGTTGGTTTAAAGCTCCACCAATGAAACCAGCAACTTGACCTAAGACAATTGCCCAGAATATAGCTGCTATATATTTCATTTTGTCCATCTCGCTTTCTATGATAGTTTAGCATAAATTAAGACTTTGCCCAATAAACTTTGAATTAATTTTGTTATAATTTTAACTGAAGGGGGCCTCATATTGCAAACACAATTACAAGTTATGAGCAGTTATAGTTTACTGCAAAGTCCCATTAAACTTTATGAACTAGTGGATCGTGCCAAGCAATTAGGCTATTCTTCATTGGCTTTGACAGATAACGACAATTTGTATGGATCTATCGATTTTTATACTTACTGTCGCAAAGTAGGGGTCAAGCCGATCATCGGAATAACGATCCATACCTTAGGATTAATGGATGACGAGTCGGTCTATCCCTTGATCTTGTTGGCTAAATCAGATTTAGGTTATCATCATTTGATCAAAATCTCATCGTTAGTTTTATCAAGCAAGGATCATCTTAAACTTGCAGATCTAACTGATTATTTGCACGATCTTTTCGTAATTACCCCAGGCGATGATGCTGAATTGTTAAATGAAGAATTTGGCGTTGGGTTTGTTCAAAATATCAAGCATTTACTAGACGCCGATTCCCTCTATCTAGGGATCAATTTATTTTCGAAACAAATTGCAAATGTCGCTAGGATCCGTCGAGTTGCAAAAGAGACCACTACTCCCTTAGTTTCTGTTAACGATGTACGTTATTTGGCGCCGGATGATGTCTTGCCGTACCAGGTTTTGAACCACATTAGAACTGGCGAGAAGATCGACATTGAAGCTTCTGATCAGTCAGGGCAACTGTATTTACGACCTCCAGAAGAAGTGGCCGCTGAGTTTGATAATTATGACTTGGATGAACCGATCCAAAACGCTGATAAAATTGCTGACCTTTGCAATGTTAAGATTGAGTTTAAGTCAACCGAGTTACCAGAGTTTCAGACGCCCAATAACATTTCTTCGGCTAGTTTCTTGAAACAATTGGCTACGAGAGGCTTGGCAAAAAGAATGAATGGTCAAGTTTCGCAGCAATATGTCGATCGTCTAACTTACGAATTAAATGTTATCGATGAAATGGGCTTTTCTGATTACTTTTTGATCGTTTGGGATGTGATCAAGCATGCTCATGACGTTGATATCAAAACTGGCCCCGGAAGAGGATCAGCTGCTGGTTCTTTAGTTTCTTACACGTTAGGCATCACGCAAGTTGACCCAATCAAGTATGATTTGCTGTTTGAGCGCTTTTTGAATCCTCAACGGGTAAATATGCCAGATATCGACTTGGACTTACCTGACGACCGTAGGGACGAAATGGTGCAATACATGCATGACAAGTATGGAGCTGACCACATGGCGCAGATCATTACTTTTGGAACATTAGGTGCTAAGATGGCTCTTCGAGATATTGCCAGAACTTTTGGACAGTCAACTTTTCAATTATCGAAGTGGTCAAATGCAATTCCCAAAGTACTAAATGTCACTCTAAAAGCTTCATTTGATGAATCCGAATCCTTGCGTCAATTGATAAATGAGTCGAAAGAGAATAAACTGATTTTTGAGATCGCCAAACAGATCGAGGGGATCCCGAGACATTATTCGACTCATGCTGCTGGGATCGTCCTCAGTAAGAAACCGATGACGGAAATCGTCGCTGTTCAATTGGAAGATGACGGGATCAATTTAACGCAGCAAACGAAGAATAACGTTGAAAACCTAGGACTTTTGAAGATGGACTTTTTAGGGTTGAAGAATTTGACCATCCTCGATAAGTCGATCCAGATGATCTCGAATATGACAGGCAAGAATTTTCATCCGGAGCAGATCCCTTTGGATGACCAGCCAACGTTACAGCTATTTCAGCGGGCAGACACGGATGGAGTTTTTCAATTTGAATCTGATGGTATCAAGAGTGTTTTACGTAGATTAAAACCCACCGCATTTAATGATATCGTGGCAACAAATGCCTTGTATCGTCCAGGACCAATGCAAAATATCGATATCTTTATCAAACGTAAGCATGGTGATGAACCGGTTGAATATCCTGACCCTTCTCTGGAAGAGATTCTTAAGCCAACTTATGGAGTCTTAGTATATCAAGAGCAAGTCATGCAGGCATCATCAAAGATGGCTGGATTCTCATTGGCTGATGCGGACTTATTACGTCGGGCGATCAGCAAGAAAAATGAAAAATTGATGAACGAAAACCATCAAAAGTTTGTCGAAGGTGCAGTTAAATTAGGGCATGATCGGCAAGCAGCTGAAAATGTGTACGATTATATTGAAACTTTTGGTAATTATGGCTTTAATAAGTCACATTCAGTGGCTTATTCGATGATCGCTTTTTGGCTAGCTTACATTAAAGTACATTTTCCCAGTGTGTTTTTTACTTGTTTGATGAATTCCAATTTGAATAATGAGACGAAGACGGCCAACTACATTCAGGCAGCTAAGGATCGTCAGATCAAGATTTTAAATGTTGATCTTAATTTGAGTGGCTATGAATTTCAAGTTGAAGATTCAAGTATTCGTTTTGGCTTTTTGAGTATCAAAGGGATGCGTCGTGATTTCTCACAAGCGATCATCAATGAGCGGAGCCAAAAAGGGCAATTCAATAGTATCTTGAATTTTTTGCAGCGGATCGACACCCGTTTTGTCAAGGCAGATTATATTGAGCCATTAGTTTTTACTGGAGCATTTGATCAATTCAATCGCAATCGTAAAGAAACTTTGTTGGACGTAAGAGATCTAGTCGATAGCATCAAACTGGCGGGTAATAGTATTTCGTTGTTTGATACCTTGGAGCCGAAAAAGCATGAAGTTGATGATTATACATTGACGGAGAAACTTAACCAGGAAAAGGAATTTCTTGGAATTTACGTCTCCGGACATCCGGTCGAGAAGATCCGCCAAAAGTTGCTGAATTTGAGCACGACTAAAATCAATCAACTTGACCAACACCTTGGTCAAAATCTTTATATGATCGGTCTGATCAGAAACATGCGAGTTATCCGTACTAAAAAAGGACAGCAGATGGCTTTTGCTACTTTGGAGGATGAAACAGGATCTATCTCGGTCACGATCTTTCCTCAACTCTTTAGTCAGATCCAAGATTTAGATTTGATGAACCAGATCAAGGTGGTCGTCGGAAAGCCTAATGTTGGCCGGCGCGGTGATCTAGAAGTTATTGCTGATCGGGTAAATGATCCTAAACAATATCTTCGTACATTACCGGATCAAGTCTTATACCTTAAAGTCCCAAAGCAATTAGATAGTCCGCAGAAACTAACGGATTTGTATAATCTGATCGAGACATCACGTGGTAAAGTTCCAGTCATTGTTTATCGGGAAACCAAGAAACGGGCAGTTTTATTAAAAAATAATCGCTGGATCGATTTTAATAAGGAAATTCAGGCAAAATTGATCCAATTTTTGGGGCAAAAGAACGTTTTTCTTAAAAAAGGTAACTAATTTTTGTTTAAAACGTTTTCAATGCTACAAAGAATGTGAAAAAAATGTTATATTTTATAAGGTTTTGTTTTAGAATCAAATAAATTTGGAGTGTGAATAAATGAAGCGTATTGGTATATTGACCAGTGGTGGAGACGCCCCTGGCATGAACGCTGCTATTAGAGCAGTCACACGTAGAGCTCTAGATAAGGGCTTAGAAGTGTTTGGTATCAATTATGGATATGCTGGATTAGTTGCTGGAGATATTTTTCCTTTAACTGCTTCAGACGTATCTGACCGTATTCAACGTGGTGGAACTTTCTTGTATTCAGCAAGATATCCAGAATTCGCCAAAGAAGAAGGTCAACTTAAGGGTATCGAACAACTTAAGAAATTCGGAATTGATGCGTTAGTTGTTATCGGTGGTGACGGTTCTTACCATGGTGCCTTGCGTTTAACTGAGCACGGTTATAATGCAGTTGGTTTACCTGGAACTATCGACAATGATATTCCATATACAGACTTTACTATCGGTTTTGATACAGCTGTTTCGACAGTTATTGAATCGATCGATAAGATCAGAGATACAGCTACTTCTCACGAAAGAACTTTCGTCATTGAAGTAATGGGTCGTGGTGCTGGAGATATCGCACTTTGGGCCGGTGTTGCTGGTGGTGCTGAAGAAATCGTCGTTCCTGAAAGAGAATTTGACGTTTCAGAGATCGCTGATAGAATTAAACGTGGCCGTGAAAAAGGCAAGAAACACATGCTAGTTGTTTTAGCTGAAGGTGTTATGCATGCTGATGAGTTCATGGACAAGCTTAATCAATATGGTGATTTCCAAGCCCGTGCAACTGTGTTAGGTCACGTTCAACGTGGTGGTTCACCAACTGCCAGAGATCGTGTCTTAGCAAGTAAAATGGGTGCTTATGCTGTTGATTTGCTTGAAGATGGCAAGGGTGGCGTTGCTATTGGTATCGAAAATAACCAATTGACATACCATAACATGCTTGATTTATTCGACGGTAAGCACAAACCTGATCTTGATTTATATGATTTGAACAAGTCATTGAGTAGATAAAGTAATTAAATATTTCATCTAATAATAATTGGAAAGAGGATTCTAATGAAAAGAACAAAAATTGTAAGTACACTTGGACCTGCTAGTAACGACGTTGAAACAATTACAAAATTGATCGAAGCTGGCGCAAACATTTTCCGTTTCAACTTCTCACACGGTGATCACGAAGAACACCTTTCACGTATGAAGATGGTTCACGAAGCAGAAAAGATCACAGGTAAGACTGTTGGTATCGTTCTTGATACTAAGGGTGCTGAGATCCGTACAACACCTCAAGAAGGTGGCAAGTTTGAAGCTAAGATCGGTGACGTTATCCGTATTTCAATGGATGATTCACTTACAGGTAACCCTGAAAAGATCGCTGTTACTTACCCAGGACTATATGATGATACACATGTTGGTGGTCACGTATTGATCGATGATGGTCTTGTTGACTTGAAGATCACAGAAAAAGACGACGAACATCGTGAATTAGTTACAGAAGTTCAAAACGAAGGTATGATCGGCTCAAGAAAAGGTGTTAACGCACCTGGTGTTGAGATCCGCCTACCAGGTATCACTGAAAAAGATGCTTCAGATATTCGTTTTGGTTGTGACAACGGAATCAACTTCATTTCAGCTTCATTCGTTCGTAAAGCCCAAGACGTTCTTGATATTCGTGAAATTCTTGAAGAAAAACATTGCGAATATGTTCAAATCTTCCCTAAGATCGAATCACAAGAAGGTATCGACAACATCGATTCAATCATGCAAGTTTCAGATGGTTTGATGATTGCTCGTGGTGACATGGGTGTTGAGATTCCATTTGAAAACGTACCTTTCGTACAAAAAGATTTGATCAAGAAGTGTAATGCTTTAGGTAAACCAGTTATCACAGCTACACAAATGCTTGATTCAATGCAAGAAAACCCACGTCCTACACGTGCCGAAGTTACTGACGTTGCTAACTCTGTTCTTGATGGTACAGATGCAACAATGCTTTCTGGTGAAAGTGCTAATGGTGATTACCCAGTTGAATCTGTTGCTGCAATGGCTAACATTGACGAACGTACAGAAAAACAATTGGATGAAAAGAACCAATTAGCTATCCAACGTTTCGAAGAATACAAAGGTTCAAACGTTACAGAATCAATCGGTGAATCAGTTGTTAGAACTGCTGAAGAATTAAATATCAGCACAATCGTTACTGCAACTGCTTCAGGTTATACTGCACGTATGATCTCAAAATACCGTCCAAGTGCTGATATCTTAGCTATCACATTTGACGAAAAGACACAACGTGGATTAACAGTTAACTGGGGTGTAGATCCTATCGTTACTGAAAAGCCACAAAGTACTGATGAAATGTTCGACTTGGCAGCAAACAAAGCTCAAGAACTAGGATTTGCTAAAGAAGGCGACTTGATCCTTATCGTTGCTGGTGTTCCTGTTGGTGAATCAGGTGCTACAAACGTTATGAAGGTTCAATTGATCGGTTCACAACTAGTTAAGGGCCAAGGTGTTGGCGAAGAATCAGTTGTTGGTAAAGCAGTTGTTGCTCACTCAGCAAATGAAGCTAACAAGAAGGTCGAAGAAGGAGATATTCTTGTAACAGAAACAACAGACAAGGATTACTTACCAGCTCTTGAAAAAGCTAGTGCCGTTGTTGTTGAAAACGGTGGTCTAACTTCACACGCAGCTGTTGTTGGTATCGCAATGGGTCTACCTGTTGTTGTTGGTGCTGCAGACGCTACTAAGTCAATCACAGATAATGAAACAATTACTGTTGATTCAAGACGTGGTGTTGTATACAAGGGTGCTTCACGTTCACTTTAATATTTAATGAAACACAAAAAGAGGCTGACGAGCCTCTTTTTTTTATGCAAAAATATCAATATTGAAATAAATGTTTTCGCTTTCCAATGATAATTGAGTTATTATTTTTAGGTAAAACAATGATAATTTTCATTGTGATCAAACTGAGGTGAAATTTTGTCAAATAAAGATGTATTAGTTTTTGAAATTGAACAAGCTAAAGGAAAACCAGAAAATATCAAACATCCAGACGGCTACTGTCCCTTCTGTGATACCGATCATTTAGTCAACATCATTGACCAAAAAGACGATATGATCTGGCTGGACAATAAATTTAGGACATTACAGGATACTTATCAAACCGTTCTTATCGAATTAAGTGATCATAATGGTGATATTTCGACTTATGCGCAAAGTAAGAACCGACAAGTTTTTGAATATATTTATCAATGCTGGAATCAAATGATCAAATCTGGTAAATATACGAGTGTCTTAATGTATAAGAATGTGGGCCCGCTTTCTGGTGGCAGTTTGAAACATCCTCATTTTCAAATCATTGGGCTTGAAAAAGTAAATGGGTATAAACATGTTGAAGCTGAGAATTTTACTGGGATGGAGGTTTATCAGGACGATGAGATTGAATTAAATATATCGGAAAAACCGATCATGGGGTTTGTAGAATTTAATATTGTAATTACGGATCCAAAGAAAATTGATAAACTGGCCGATTTTGTTCAAACCACTGTTCAGTATACTTTGGATGATTTTTATGGAGGCAAGTTTGATTCCTATAATATCTTCTTCTATAAGGAATATTCTAAGATCATCTGCAAAGTCGTGCCTAGATATGTTGTTTCGCCGTATTTTGTTGGTTATCGTCTATCACAAAGAGATGGCGATAAACAAGTAAGTGGTATTCGTGATGTTCTGCGAGAAAAATTAAATAGTAATGGAATGTTGGATTAAATTTTGTATTTTACAGAAAATAGTGTGAGGTTTTCTGTAAAAACACTATAATGCTTTATAATTTATCGACTGTTTAGTTAAAGTTGAATCTGTATTATTAATATGATATTGTATATCTACAATAATTATGAAAAGAGGACTTTTATCTAATGACTGCATCAATGAAATTACGTCTTAACTTTTTAAATCATTAATTAAATAAAATTTAGAAAGTTCGGTGAACCGAGACAATTTCAGGGGTGAAGTCTATCCTTTTTTATTAATCAAATAAAATGTCAAGGGCAGTCATCGACTGCTCTTTTTTGTTGCAATGAATCGCGGTGGGCTATTGGATGTAAGTCTTGATGGTACTGCATATTATCTGATGTTGAGTAATTTTCTCATGATCAGATAATGCTGAATATTTGTATTCTCATGGAAATGAAACAAGGCCTAGGTGGACGGTGGGGGGACTTTTTTGGAACTGTCAGCAGGCACGGATTTTGAATTAGTGGAGCTTTAAATCTTTACTAACAAAAATTTGCAGCAAATTAAATAGTAGTTGTAATTGTTATCCTCAAGGATTTGAAAACGAGTTTCGGTGCACAGCGGCCTCCGGTTAACACAGGTGGTCGAGGCACGACTTCGTCGCACCTGGTTCGACCACCTGCGTTAATCCTCAGCAGCTACCCGTGCACCTCCACTCTCTACTTTGTTTTTGGTTTGCCGACTCCAATGGGAGTGGTTAAAACTATGGAAAACTTAATTATTAAATTTCAAGATGTTAGTAAGACTTTGGGATCTCGGAAAGTATTATCGATCCCTAATTTAACTGTTTACGAAAATGATCGAATTGGCATTATTGGTAAAAATGGTGTTGGTAAATCTACTTTGCTTAAATTGATCAGCAAAGAATTGTTACCTGATACAGGACATATTCAAAATCAAGTGGATTTTACTTATTACCAACAAGTAGCAAATTTGAATTCAGATGATCCTAAGCTGGATGGTGGTTTACTTTCCCGCTTTAATGTGCCCCAAGTAGGGCGCCATGATTTAAGTGGCGGTGAAGCTGCTAAATATCGTCTCACGCAAACCTTGTCTAATTATTCTCCAGGAATACTCTTAGACGAGCCCACTACTCATATTGATTCTTCTGGTGTTGAGATTTTAATTGAAGAATTACGTTATTATTATGCGACTTTATTATTTGTCTCTCATGATCGCTATTTCTTAGATCAATTAGCAACGAAGATCTGGGAAATTTCTGACGGAAAAATTATTGAATATCCCGGGAATTATTCAAATTATTTACAACTGAAAAAAGCTGAAACTATCGAACAAGAACGAAAATTTGAAAATTATCAAAGAGATAAACAACAATTAACGGAATCTCTTGCAAAGAAGCAAGCTCAAGTATCACGCATGTCAAAAGTTTCAGCCAAGCAGCGCAAACGAAACATTAAGCCTGATCGTTATTCTTCGTCAAAACAAAAAGATACCGTTCAAAAGAATTTTCAAAAAACTGCTAAAGTCCTCGAAGGCAAACTCACGCGTTTGGAATCAGTTTCAATGCCAGAAAAAGAAACAAAAATTCGCTTTACGCTGCCAAAGTCCTTACTGATGCACAACCCTTATCCAGTTATGGCTGAAGAACTCACCATAAAACGTGGGAATAAATCTATTTTAAAAGATACCAGTTTTCAATTTCCTAATGGGCAAAAGATCGCTATTACAGGTGAAAATGCTATTGGAAAAACAACGCTTTTAAATTATATTCAAGAAAGCGGAGCAGGTATTACCTTATCTCCGAAGGTAAAATTTTCAAGTTATCAGCAATTTGCTTATCAGTTAAAGAGTGATTTGAGTTTATTACGATTCATTGAGAAACGAAGTGATTATCAAGAACCGATCATTCGTAGTGTCTTGCATAATTTAGACTTTACTTATCAGCAGGCCTTAGAACCAGTGAAAAAGCTAAGTGGTGGGGAAGCTACCAAAATTGCTTTAGCGTTAGTTTTTTTGCGACCAGCCAATGTTTTGATTTTGGATGAACCTACTAGTTTCATTGACTTGAATACGGTCATTGCTCTGCAAAAATTTATCAAAGACTATCCTGGGATGGTGATTTTTACCTCACATGACCGATATTTCGTTGAATCGGTGGCCACAAAAATCTATCAGATGAAAGATAATAAAGTTAAATTGATTAAAGATTAACTATTTGTAAAAGTCTCACAGTCGTGAGGCTTTTTTTGTAATAAGAGAGTGGAGGTGCACGGGTAGCTGCTGAGGATTAACGCGGGTGGTCGAACCAGGTGCGACGAAGTCGTGCCTCGACCACCCGTGTTAACCGGAGGCCGCTGTGCACTGGAACTCGTTTTCACATCCTTGAGGATAAAAATTACAACCACTATTAAATTTGCCGCAAATTTTTGTGACTAAACATTTATAGCTCCACTAATTCAAAATCCGTGCCTGCTGACAATTGCTAAATCGGAAGCCGTTGTCGTCTGGAACTCGTTTCCAAACAAAAAAGCTTCAACTCGTCAAAAGAGTTGGAGCCATATTTTTAACTATCGATGTATTCTAAAAACGGTATTTAAAATTATTTGCCTGGTTCGTAGTCTTTGTCAATAATCAAGACAGGTTTGATTGTCTTACCACTAACTGATTCTGCGTCAGCTTCGTTGATTTGATCAAAGTCAAAGAATTTTTCAGTTAGATCGAATGGGAAGAGACCCATTTGATAGAACTTGATCAAACGAGGGATATCAATTTGTGGAATTGAGTCACCCATGTTGACACCAACGACTTTTTTGTCGTCAACACAAAGGTCATTCCATGTGCTCAAATCGATATTGTGTGGTGTTACAGCAATAGTAGCTGATGTACCACCTTGTGTTAGGGCAGTGATCGAGTCCATCATGACTTTTGAAACACCTGTTGTATCAACGGCCCAGTCAACACCTAAGCCACCTGTGATTTTCTTGATAGCTTCAACAGCATCTTCTTTTGAACTGTTTACAACGTCAGTAGCACCTAACTTCTTAGCCAATTCTAGACGTGATTCAACGATGTCGACAGCGATAACATTGACACATCCAGAAATTTTACCTGACATCATAGCTGCAAGACCAACGGCACCTGTACCGAAGACGGCAATTGTGTCACCAGGTTTTGGTTGGAGTGTGTTAAAGACAGTACCACTACCTGTAACGTAACCACAGCCAAGAGGTCCAAGTTTTCTTAAGTCAAGGTCCTTAGGAACTTTAACAGCATTTCTTTGGCTGATAACTGTGTGAGTCGTGAACGATGATTGGTTGAACATATCACTGACATGATGACCGTCTTCTGTGAAATGATCTGATCCATCAGGACGTGTACCACTCAAATTTGATGCTGCATAATTACGGCATTGTGTTGGTTTACCTTTTAGACAGTTATCACATTCACCACATGAATAAAATGACATGATAATGTGATCGCCAGGTTTGAAGTTTTTAACGTTCTTACCAACTTTTTCAACAATACCTGAACCTTCGTGTCCAAGGATTACTGGGAAACTGAAAGCTGCGTCACCTTTTCTTAAAGCTTCATCAGAATGACAAATTCCTGAGGCAACTAGTTTAACTTGTAAACCGTCGTCTTGTATATCTGCTAACTCAACGTCATCTTTGATAACGAATGGATCGTTAACTTTATCAACAACTGCTGCTTTGATTTTCATAATATAATTCCACCTCAAATTAAAATTAATATGGTATCGCTTTCTTCGGTTGTTAATTATTTCACGTTTATTCAGAAAATGCAAACCCATTTTCGTTATTTTCTTTCATCCCCAGGCATCATTAAGTAGTATGATTTATATTTTTTATAAAAACTAGTTTTATTTTTCATGCCAATGGCGTAAATAATTTCAGAAATCGGCATCGTAGTGGTAGTGATCAAAGAATGTGCTTGGATCAGTCGTTGATTCATCACTAATTCACTGAATGATTTGCCGGATTCTTTTTTGATGAAATTACTGAGATAGTTTTTATTGTAGCCGTACTTTTTCGCTAAAGTAGGTAGATCGATGGTTTTGTAGTATACAGAAATGTCCTTTAGTATTTTGATGATCAGTAATTGCTTGGGATCTTTTTTGTTGATAGGAACGTGGTAATGCCGCACGAGTTTGGTCAATAAGATCGATAGATAAGATTTAATGATCGAATCAGAAAATTCACGCTTGGAATAGTATTCAGTGATGATATCTTCCATGGTATATCTGATATCGTGATCGATATTATTTGGAAAAACGATATATGGTAAACTGTTACCTTCGCCGGAAACACGATTGATCAAAAATTCGTATAAGACGGAATTTGAGCGTCTCATATCATCTAACATATCGATATTGATCGACTGATCACGGAACAATAAATTTATCAATAAATCATTTTCGTTTAATTTTTTGATTGAATGAGGGCATCCCACATCGATCAATAAAAGGTCCCCTTTATTCAAATGAATATGTTTACCGTTAACTATTTGATCGCAGCTGCCACTAAGCATGTAGTTCATCTCTAGAAATTGATGCGAGTGTTCTGGGTAGTCAGCGAAGCGATCATGTTTGCTGATGTAGACTTCACGGTTTCGAAAGAAATAATTATTCAAAACTTTGATCTTAGTAGTTGATTTCTCTTTACTGATGGCTTTGTTAGGAAGGTCATCGACGTGATGACCGGTTTCTAATTGTTTATTTTCAATTAGTTCATGTTGCTTCAAACGTGCGATGATTCGTGAATCCATGAGCATTCCCCCTGTAAAATTGTTACTAAGAATCTGTTCAACTGACATTGTATCACTAACCTGTAAGCGGTTATATTGGAATTGCAATTTGGTGATAGCGCTTTCTTCAAAAATAAGAATTAAGGGGTGTACTTATGAGTGATTCAAAAAAAGGGTCATTGAAATCAACGTTTACAGTTTCATTGACTAATTTCTTGGATTCTGGCTGTATCGTTGCCGGAGCGAGTGGATTGACGCTTTGGACAAGCGAATTGAACCTCAGCAGTTTTCAAGTTGGATTATTAGGAGCATTAAGTGCTAACGCATTCGGTGCTGCTATTGGTGCTTTATTTGGTGGACATCTATCAGATAAGTTTGGACGTAAAATCATTTATACATATGACATGTTAGTTTACATGTTGGGAGCATTGATCGTTATGTTCTCAATGAATTTCCCAATGTTGCTATTAGGATTCACCGTTACTGGTGTTGCTGTTGGTGCTGGTGTTCCAGCTTCATGGACTTACATTTCAGAAACTTCTGGAAGTAATGATCGGGCAAAGAATATTCGTATTTCACAATTTGCTTGGTCAATGGGACCAGCGATCATCTTTATCCTAGGTGTTGTCTTATCACCACTTGGATTATTAGGTAACCGGATCTTATTTGGAATTTTGTTCGTTATTGCATTTATCGCATGGAGCTTACAAAGAAAGCTTCACGAATCAGAAGAGTGGGAAGAGCAAAAAGCTAAGGAGAAACTTACTGGTGAAAAACCACATCCTTATAAAGATTTGTTCTCCAGCAAAGTTAGTGTTAAATCACTCTTGTTCTTGATTGGCGTTTACATGTTCTGGAACTTAGTAGCCGGAGCAATGGGCTTCTTTATGCCTTACGTATACGAAACAGCTGGTGGCTTGTCCAATATGCAAGCTAACTTATTGCAAGCTATTCTTTGGATCTTCACAGCCTTGGCAACATACTTTGGTTTTGCCAAATATGGTGACAAAGCAAATCACAGAATCTTTTATTTTGTTGGAGCCGCTATGGGTGCTGCCTCATGGATCATCTTGACTTTCACCGGCATGGGTTGGTCAAGTCTCTGGTTCTTCGTAATCCTTTGGGGTGTTTCAGCCGGAATCGGTGCACAAGCTTGGTACGCATTATGGGCAACAGAATTGTTCCCAACTAAATATCGTGCTGGATCACAAGGTGTTATGTTCTTCGTTGTTCGTGCCTCAGCTGGTGTTTGGTCAATTATTTTCCCAACCATCCTTTCAACAATGGGCTTCAAGACAGCCGGATTGTTCATGATCGGCTTACTATTAGTATCATTGGTCATCGGTACAATTTGGACACCACAAACACGTGGCAAGTCATTGGATGAGATCACTGAAGAAAGATATGGCAAGGAATCAGTTGAAAAAACAACAACTACTTCATCAATGAGTAGTTCATCAGAGGAAAAGAGGGTCTAATTAATGGCAAAAGCATATGTAGCTGTCGATATTGGTGCTTCAAGTGGACGTTTGATGTTAGGTACCATTAACGATCATAAATTAGAGCTTCAAGAAATGCACCGTTTCAAAAATGGTTTTTCAAAAGAAAATGGTCATGACAGATGGGCAATTGATTCGATCCTGAATGAAATTTTCAAAGGATTGGAAAAAATCAAGGCCGCCGGTTATGACGAAGTAACCTTAGGGATCGATACTTGGGCAGTTGACTATGTTCTTGTTGGCATGGATGGTGAAAAGATTCAAAATCCAATTAGCTATCGTGATGCAAGAACTAAGAATGCTATGAAAGAATTAACTTCAGATCTTCCTAAGAGTTACATTTACAAGAAAACTGGTATCCAATTCTTAAACTTCAATACGTTGTATCAACTGTATGAAGAGAGTAAGAAAGATCTTGAAAAGACTGACAAGATTATGATGATCCCTGATTATATTGGTTATGTGTTAACGGGCAACGCTGTTACAGAAGTAACTAATGCTTCAACAACACAAATGCTGAACTTACGTGAGGGCTTGTTCGACAAAAATCTTTTGAACAAGGTCAATGTTTCGCAAGATCAATTCCCACGTTTGGTCGAGTCAGGGACAGTTTTAGGAAACATTCGTCACAAGTGGCATACGTTGTACGATCTTCCGGAAACACAAGTGATCACCGTGGCAACACACGACACTGCTTCAGCTGTTTTGGGAACTCCTGGTGAAGGTGAGAACTGGGCTTTCTTGAGTTCAGGTACTTGGTCATTGTTAGGAACAGAATTAAATGTTCCCGAAAACGGCGAGCTAGCTTTCAAAGGCAATTACACCAATGAATGGGGTGCCTATGGAACTTATCGTTTCTTAAAGAACATTATGGGACTATGGATGGTTCAATGTCTCAAGCGTGAATTAAATGACGAATATAGTTTTGCTGATCTAGCTAAATTAGCTGGTGAAGTCACACCATTCCAGCAATTTATCAATGTTAACGATGATCGGTTCACTAATCCAGATAGTATGGTCGATGAAATCCAGACCTACTGTCGTCAATCAGGTCAGAAAGTCCCAGAAACTCCTGGTGAGTTAGCAATGGCAATTTATTCAAACTTAGCTTTGTACTATGCTAACGAGATCCAAGAACTCAACAAGATCTTGGGTTGTAAGTTAGAAGCCTTGAACATTGTTGGTGGAGGTTCAAATGTGAAATTGATGAATCAATTGACAGCAACACTCGCCAACATTGATGTTTACGCTGGACCTAGCGAAGCTACCGCTATTGGAAATTTGATCGTGCAAATGATCACCATGAATGACGTCAACAATATCGCTGAAGGTCGTAAATTGATCAGAGATTCATTCGGATTGAAGACATTCCATCCAGAAACTAATAAATACGGCGATGTACTAAAGCGCTATCAAGAATTTCTTAATAATGGAGAAAGGGAGACGGTGAAATGAAAAGATTAGGTCAAATCATGTATTTACATAAAGATGCATATGAAGAATATGCTAAACGCCACAACAATCTTTTCCCAGAGATGAGAAAGGCATTGAAGGAAGCTGGAGCCCACAATTATTCGATTTTCTTAAACAAAGAAAATGGTGAGTTGTTTGCTTATTTGGAAGTTGACAATATCGAGAAATATAACGATATTGCCAAGACGGATGCTGCCAAAAAGTGGTGGGCATATATGTAACCTTTGATGGATACTAATCCAGATAAAAGTCCCGTTACTGTCGATTTGGATGAAGTATTTCACTTAGATTAAAAATGGAGGAGAGTTACAAAATGACAAAATCAGAAACTGTTGAAAAAGCTTACCAAGTTGCCAAAGAACGTTATGCTGAACTTGGCGTTGATACAGATAAAGTATTAAAGGATCTAAAGAAAGTTAAACTTTCAGTTCATTGCTGGCAAGGTGATGATATTCATGGATTCTTATTCCCTAACCAAGAATTAACAGGTGGTATTGGTGTTAGTGGTAATTATCCAGGAATCGCTGGAACCCCTGACGAATTATCAGGTGATTTAAGTGAAGCATTATCATTGATCCCTGGTGATCATAAAGTTCAATTGCACGCAATTTATGCTGTAACTGACAAGAAGAAAGATCTTGATGAGCTAGAACCTGAAGACTTCAGCTATTGGGTAGACTGGGCTAAAAAAGAAGGCGTTGGTCTTGATATGAATGGAACCTTCTTCTCACATCCAATGGTTAAAGATAATTTCACCTTGGCAAGTCCTGACAAAGATGTCCGTGATTTCTGGATCCAACATGGTAAGATCAGCCGTGAAATTTCAAACTACTTTGGTAAAGAATTAGGTCAACAGTCAGTTAATAACTTCTGGATCCCAGATGGCTTCAAAGATAACCCTATTGATAAGGCTACTCCTCGTGAACGTCTGATCGATTCATTAGATCAAATCATCGAGAAGAAATACGATGAAAAGAATACGATTGAAGCCTTTGAAGGTAAGCTGTTCGGTACAGGAATCGAATCATACACAGTTGGTTCACACTTGTTCTACAACAACTATGCTATCAGTAGAAACAAGCTATGGACAATCGATGCTGGACACTGGCACCCAACAGAAGATGTTTCTGATAAGTTCTCAGCCTTTTTACCATTTGGTAAAGGTTTGATGCTACACGTTTCACGTCCTGTTCGTTGGGATTCTGACCACGTAGTTATCTTTGATGAAGCATTAGTACGTATTGCTCGTTCATTAGTTCGTGATAACGAATTGAGTAAGACAAATATCGGACTTGACTTCTTTGATGCTACGATCAACCGTGTTGCTGCTTGGGTCGTTGGTGCACGTGCTACACAAAAGGCTATCTTGCAAGCAATGCTCGAACCTATCGATCAATTGAAGAAAGCTGAATTGAATTTCGACTTTACGACAAGATTGGCCGAAACAGAAGAACTCAAGTCATATCCATTCGGTGCTGTTTGTGATGAATTCTGCTTCCAAAACAACGTACCTGTTGGAACAGACTGGTTGAACAACATTCATCAATATGAAAAAGACGTTCAATTCAAACGTGATACTAACTTAGTAAATGACTAAAAAATAATTGGGAAAGTTTAGAAGGGAAGCTATTATATTATGAAGTTTATTGATTCAAAATTTGTTGAAAAGATGTCTGAAATAACTAATGAGTTATACAAACACGGATGGGATGAAAGAAACGGAGGAAATGTCAGTCTTCGTTTGACTCAAGAAGAAGTCGACCAGTTCGACGATTTAGGTAAGACTATCAGAAATATTCCAATCAAATTTGATGCATCCCCTCTAGCTGGACAATATTATTTAGTAACCGGGACAGGACGCTACTTCAAGAATGTTCATAACTATCCAGAACGTGATGCTGGATTAGTTCGGATCACTGATGAAGGAAATTCAGTTGATCTTTTGTGGGGCTTCAATGATGGCGGACAACCTACAAGTGAATTCCCATCACACTTAATGACACATATCCAACGTCAAAAGATCGACTCAAATCAACGTGTGGTTATGCACTGTCATCCAACTAATTTGATTGCTCTATCATTTACGCATGATCTTGATGAAGCTTCTGTTTCTCGTCTCTTGTGGAAGATGCAAGCTGAATCGCTTGTTGTATTCCCAGAAGGTGTTGGTATTATTCCATACATGACACCAGGAACAAATGAAATCGGTCAAGCAACAGCCGATAAGATGAGTGAATATCGTGTCGTTATGTGGCCACATCATGGTATCTTTGCCTGTGGTGATAGCATGGACGAAGTATACGGATTGATCGAGACAGTTGAAAAAGCTTGCCAGATCTACACAGCTATCAAGAGCCAAGGCGGTAATATTGAACAAAGTATTACTGATGACGATTTAAGAGATCTTGCTAAGTCATTTGGTGTCACACCAAATCCTGATTTCTTATCGATGGACACTGTAAATAACTAAGCGCTCTATAAGTATTATCCCTTTAAAAATATTTGGTTCCGTCATAGACCAAAAAGCTTTTGCAAGCAACCAAGCCAACCACTTGGTTGTTTTTTTGCTGCAAAAATTATTTATGATCAGATTTTATTTTTGGCCCTGAATAAGGTTACAATATTAATATCTTTTAACATTTTTGTTAAATTGTTAAAATCCGCAATTTTACTGTTAAAATGAAATAGCAAATAAAAGAAAATTGGTGAATTATGGAAACGGCAGCTATGTATGGTAACGTGCTTTCAGGTACAGTTACAGACTTAAATAAAGATGAAGCTTTTGTTCAGATCTCTGGGATCACTTTTGCAATGGATTTATCTGAACTCGATGAGATCCCAGAAATCGGTGATGAACTGGCTGGTTTTGTTTACGAGACTCAGAGTCATAAGAACAAGATCACAACCATCATGCCAAAAGTCATGCAAGGTATTTGGGATTATGCCGAGGTTAAAGTTGTTCGGACAGATCTAGGTGTCTTTGTTGACTCTGGTTTAAAGGATAAAGATATTGTAGTTTCTTTAGATGATCTACCATTAGAACATTCTGAATGGCCCAAGAAGGGTGACAAGGTCATGGTTGAGCTTACAGTTGACCACAAAGGTCGCCTTTGGGGCAAGTTGGCTGATCTTAACTTGTATATGCAGTTGGCCAGAAGTGCTAGTGATAAAGAGAAGAATCGGGATGAGAAATGTCGCGTTATTGCTATCCGCAATTCGGGGACATTTGTGATGACTGACAGTTATTACATTGGTTTCATCCATGCAAACGAACAAGATGGGCCTTTACGTATCGGTCAAGAACTTACAGCTCGTGTGATCGGTTCAAGTCACAGACGACTTAACTTGTCCATGCGTCCCCGTGCCTTCGAAGAGATCACTCCGGATGCAGAAATGATCATGGCAGTGTTGGAACATGCTCGGGATAAAAGAATCCCATACACCGACAAGAGTGCTCCTGATGATATCAAAGAATATTTTGGTATAAGCAAAGGTAGTTTTAAGCGTGCGTTAGGTAATTTGATGAAACAGGGTAAGATCGAACAAAAGGATGGCTACACATATTTGAAGTAAGAGCTAGGAGTGTTTTGAGTGAGCGACAAGGTTAAAGTGGAAAACCAGTACATGAAAGATATTATTAATGATTATTCTCGATATTTGAGACTTGACCGCGGTTTATCTCAAAATACGATTTTATCTTATCGACAAGATCTTTTGGAATTCAGCCACTATTTAGAGAAAAACAAAATAGAGAAATATCCAGAAGATCACTTTCAGATCACAAATTTTTTTGCATCACAAGATGAACTGGGCAAATCAAAGACTTCACAGATCCGGATTTTTTCTACGTTAAAGAAGTTTTATCAGTGGATGGAACTCATTGGCAATATTCAGACTAATCCTATGTCGCAATTGGACGCCCCTAAGAAGTCACAACATTTGCCAGTTGTTTTGTCGATGGATGAAGTGGTCTCGTTGATCGAATCTCCCAATGTGGAGAAACCATTAGGTGTTAGAGATCGGGCCATTTTTGAAGTGATGTATGCTACGGGCTTGCGGGTCAGTGAATTGATCAACTTGTCCATGGATGATTTACACTTAGAATTAGGGTTGATCAAGACAATGGGTAAAGGTGATAAAGAAAGGCTTTTACCTATTGGCAAAACGGCCATTGAATGGTTGAACAAGTATTTCCATGATACTCGCAATGATCTGGTGAATAAGTACGGACAAAAGCCGTTTGTCTTTTTGAATTTCCGTGGCCAACAACTGACTCGTCAATCGATTTGGCGGATGATCAAGAAATATATTGCAAAAGTCGGCATTAAGAAAGATGTCACACCTCATACGCTGCGGCATTCATTTGCAACTAATTTATTGGCCAATGGTGCCGATCTAAGAGTCGTTCAAGAGTTATTGGGACACTCGGATATTTCGACAACTCAGATTTATACTCATATTAATCAAACTCATATGAAACAAGTTTATGAGCAAGCTCATCCACGAGCATAGGAGGTTATTGTGTTAACTAAATATAATAAGGAAGAAAATCAAAAGATCACGATGGGTTTTCTGTCCTACATCTCCGATTTAAAAGATATGTCGAATTTAGAATCAGAATTAAAGCTTTACGACGAAGATGAGAGTCGACAACTTTATTTATGGAAGAGTAATGTTGAAGATTTTTCTGGTGTCGTAGCTTTGTCTTTTTCTAAAAAAACAGTTTTTATTGAATATATCTCACTTTCACCTTCGTATCGTTCACAAACTAATCGTTTTAAGATATTTGACGATATCGCCCGGAAATTTCCTGAGTACACTATTTTGGGAAGTTTTGATCTAGTGGATGATCTGCGGACCTGGAGTGAAAGTGACCATAACGAAGTGGAAGATAATTAATGGAAAAATTAAAATTAGTCCTGACGGATTTTCAAGGACCGATCGATCTCTTGCTTCATTTGATCAAGGAGTCAAAGATCGATATTTATGATATTCCCATCGCTGACATTACTCAGCAATATTTGGATTATTTGAATAATATGAAGGTATTGCAGTTAGATATTGCTGGGGATTATTTAGTAATGGCTTCTACTTTGATGTCGATCAAGAGTAAAATGCTCCTTCCTAAAGCACCTGATGAAATGGAAGATGATGTTTTTGAGGAAGATCCGCGGGATGAGCTAGTTTCGCAGCTTTTGACCTACCAAACATTTAAACGTGTTGCCGATTACTTTAGCGATAAAGAAAAACAACGGGCTCGTTCATTCGACAAGGAGCCTAGCGTTTCCAGCAAACAGCTGGAACAGTTTTTATTACCAGGTTCGGTCGTATTATCAGATCTTGCCAGTGTATATACAGAGATCTTGCAAAATCAGATCAAACATGGTCCTAAGACCGAAATGATCGAAGATGAAGAAATTTCGATCGAAATGGCCCAAGAGACAATTTTATCTAAACTTAAGAAACACAAGATCATTACTTTTAAGTCGCTTTTAAAAGTGGGTCATGGTATCGAAGAGGTCGTTACTGATTTTATGGCGATTTTGGAAATGGTCCGTAATCAACAAGTACTTGCCCACCAAGAGGATTTTCAAAGTGAACTTTTCATTGAATTGAGGAATTAAAGATTGTATCAAGCAGAAATTATGGCCTTATTATTCGTTGCTGGTGATCAGGGGATCACTGAAGCTGACCTTTCTACTTTATTAGGTATTGAAAAGTCAGCAATACGACAAAATATTGAACAATTAGAAATTAAATTACAAGCAGATAAAGATTCTGGATTGCAACTGGTTAGGTTTGATAAGATCTTCAAACTAGTTACTAAGAGTGAGTTTTCTGATGTTTTGACTAGATATTTTAAGTCTGGTTTGGGTACTAAGCTTTCGCAGGCGGCACTTGAGGTGTTGTCGATCGTTGCTTATAAGCAGCCGATCACTCGGATCGAGATCGATGATATTCGTGGAGTGCAGAGTTCTGGTAGCGTTAATACTTTGATCGCTCGCAAGCTTATCAAGGAAGCTGGGAAGAAAGACGTTCCTGGGCATCCTAACTTGTATGTGGTTACTGATTATTTTTATGATTATTTTGGGATCAAGGATCTTAAGGAATTGCCTAAGATCGAAGATTTTGAAACTCCTGAAGGGAATATTGATTTGTTTGATGATGTTTCTATGGGGGATGCTTAGCGTTTTGCCATTTTGGCGACGCTTTTTTTGTTGATGTGAGAGAGCTATGGCAGACAGAAGCGTTTTCCTTTGCTGGAGGTCTGTTAGTTTAGTTAGTGGGATAGAGGTAGTAGTTTGTGTTGAGGTTCAATGCCGACTCCGGGCCCCTCCGTCTATATAGTAATCGATTCTTCTCTATTTTTTTGAGCTTTACCGATTTATTTTGATCAAGTTGGCACTTTTTGCTCGTCCTATTTCTCACATGTCTATCTCAGGCTCCATCTGTTCTGGTGGGGAGTAGGAGTTTTCTTACTTTGTTCTTCTATTTTATCTGTTTTGATCACCAATATTTTTCTCGGTTCGCGGGACTTTGCTCCGCTCATTTTGTTTCCCGGCTTACATTGGTGTTGTGACTATTTGTTTCTTTTTTTGTTATATAAGAAATAAGTTGCCGTTTTCTATTTCTTTTTTCTGGCTCACTTATTCGTTCCTCATACTTTCTCCTTGATTTTTTGGCAATTTTTAATTACCTTCTTGCTCGAACACTCGTTGCTCGTGTACTCGCATTTGTAAATGTACAAATGATCAGTAGTTGGTAATTGTGAATCGATCAATGTTTTGTTGCACTTATTTTATTCTATCTATACAATAAGGTTCGAGATTAGTTCAGTTTTTTTATAAGGAGATTTTTTGATGAATTCTAATTCTAATAAGGTTCGGTTGCAGAAGGCTATGTCTGATGCTGGTGTGGCTTCTCGCCGTAAGTCTGAACAGATGATCGCTGATGGAGAAGTTTCGGTCAATGGTAAGATCGTGACGGAGATGGGTGTTAAGGTTGATCATTCTGACAAGATCGAAGTTAATGGCGTGCCTCTTCGTTCTGAAAAGAAACGTTATATTTTGATGTATAAACCTCGTGGTGTGATTTCTGCAGTTAAGGATGATAAGGGTCGTAAGGTTATTACTGACTTTTTGAAGGAAGATGTTGAAGAGCGTGTTTATCCCATTGGTAGGCTTGATTACGATACTTCTGGCTTGATTTTGTTGACCAATGATGGTGAGTTTGCTAATCAATTGATGCATCCTCGTTATCATGTTGATAAGACTTATTTCGCTAAGATCGAAGGTGTTTTGACTACTGAAGAGATCAAGAAGCTTGAGAGTGGTATTAAGTTTAAGGATTATAAGTCGGCTCCTGCTAAGGCTAAGGTGTTGTCAAAGGATGCTAAGAAGAATACTTCGCTGGTTCGTTTGACGATCCATGAAGGTCACAATCATCAAGTTAAGAATATGTTTCAAGCTGTTGGACATGCTGTTACTAAGCTATCACGTGAAAAGTATGGATTTTTGACTTTGGATGGTTTGGTTTCGGGAAAATATCGCAATTTGACTAGACAAGAAGTTGCCCTATTGAAGGAACGTCAATAGTTTGCTATAGTGAAAATATAAATTAAATAGTTGGTTTTCAGGGCAGGGTGTAATTCCCGACCGGCGGTATAGTCCGCTACCCAGTTTTACTGGTTGATTAGGTGAAATTCCTAAACCGATAGTTAAAGTCTAGATGGAAGAAAACAGAGAAGGTCTGTTTTGGTATGCCCAAAGTAGGCCTTTTTTCTTCGGGAATCAACGGAGGGGTTGATTTTTATGGGAAGAAGTACTTATAAATTTCATTCATTGATCGGAGTTTCTATTTTGTCAGCACTGGCAGTCATTATTATGTTTTTTGAATTTCCAGTGTTGATCTGGTTGCCTTTTTTAAAGGTTGATTTAAGTGATATTGTGACGTTGATCGGCTCTTTGATTTTTGGACCAGTCGGTGGTATCGCTATTGCTTTTATTAAATCGGTCTGTCATTGGATCATTACTGGATCTGGTGCTGCTGGTCTGATCGGAAATTTTGCTAATTTTGTCGGTGCGGTTAGTTTGCTTTTGCCATTTACTTACTTTTGGAAACAAGGTAAGAAGGTTATGGCGATCGTTTCTGGCGTTTTAGTTATGACAATTGTTATGTCGTTGTTGAATTTATTTGTTGTTATGCCTTTATATATGGGCGTTATTGGAATGCAACTTAATATGGGACTTCCACAATATGTTGCTACAGGAGTCGTTCCATTCAATATTATTAAGGCACTATTGACTTGTGCTGGGGTATTGCTGATTTATCCTCGGATCAACGGGCATTTTAATTTCAAACATTAAATTAAGGTGTATTTATAAATCTTTTAAGAAAAAATTTAACTTAATATGCTATCCTTAAAAGGATAGAAATTAGGAGGTTGGATTTTAATGCCCGAGAATAATAACAAAAACACTTCTGGTTCAAAAATCCCCGCATCAACGGAAGGTCTGAGCCGTAAAGGTTCAGTTAGCCCGGAAGATTTAAGAAAGTATAATTTAGCACCATCAGAAAATGAGTCGATCCCTGCAAACTCTGATAGTGTTGTGGGTAAAGATGTTGGCACAAGTTCCGATTTTGTTAACAATGTCCCAACTTCTGAGCCTAGTCAACCAAATCGACCAGTATCTGATCCTGAAAATGTTGATCATTTACAAGCTAGCAAGCAAAATGACGAAAAAGCTGCTACAGGTGCGGCCGTCGGTGCTGGTGTAGGAGCTGGGATGGCTTCTTCGATGCAAAATGATAATAATGCAAGCGCTAATGAAGCTAAGACTCGTGAAGAGGCTGCTCGTGATTCTGAAGAGAAACCATGGGAGAAGACCTTTGATTCTGATGAAGATGAATCAGGTCACGTTTCTCGCGCCGTAAGTAAGAGTAAACAGCGTGGTAATCATACCCTTGTGGCTATCTTAGTAATTATCTTGATTGCTTTGATGTTTATACCTGCAACAATGTATTTCTTTAAGGGCGATGATGATTCGAATAATCTTGGAAGTGGACAAACTGAACAATCAGTTGAGAAACAAGATAAAGACACTGCCAAGAAGTCTAATTCAAAGTCATCTTCAAATTCAAACAAGAAGAAGTCGTCTGATAACAAGAAGAAATCCTCTGATAAGAAGAAGGCCAGTAGTAAGAATAAATCAGACTCAAACGGTTCTGGAACTGTGAACCAAACTAGCGATGAAGCTGCTTCAGATACAACTGCTGACACATCAAGTCAGACAAGCCAAGCAACTGATACTACTACTTCAGCCAATGCTTCTCAAAACAATCAAGCATCTTCAGCTACTTCTTCTCAAGCGTCAAGTTCAACTGCCGGTCAAACTGCTTCAACAGGCACATCGACTTATACCGTTAAACAAGGTGAAGGCTGGTATCGTGCTGCAGTAAATAGCGGAACGACGATCGAGGCTCTTAAAGGATTGAATCCAGGAGTATCAACTTTGTCTCCAGGTACACAATTACGTACAAAATAATGTAAAATAAAAGACAGGTGTATTCCTGTCTTTTTTATTTGAAATGAATTGTAGAAGATGACAGATCATTGGGCCAAACTTCCAAAAAGCAATTTAATTCTGGAAGTATCCGGCTCCTGTGTCTGTCCATCTTCTTAATGTTGAAACGAGTTGCAGAAGATATTGGCCTGCGGTTTAGAGCCTATCAGCGATTCCTGCGTTGCAGTATTCTGTGCTGATAGTCCCTAAATCCTCAGCAGCTGCCGATCTTCTTGATATTGAAACGAGTTGCAGAAGATAGCGGCCTGCGGTTTAGAAACTATCAGTGAGTCCTGCGTTGCAGTATTCTGTGCTGATAGTCCCTAAATCCTCAGCAACTGCCCATCTTCTTCCACTCTCTTATTTTTTTATAGTGGGGTAATGAAATGCAAATTGCAATTGATGGTCCAGCATCAGCTGGTAAGAGTACGATCGCTAAATTGATCGCCAAAAGACTTAAATTCGTGTATTGTGATACAGGAGCAATGTATCGAACGGTGACTTTACTTGCAAAAAATCATCAAATAGATTATGGTGATGTGTCTAGTATTGTAAAATTAATGGATGAACATGAGATCAAATTCATTAACAAAGATGATGGCCAAGTTGTCTTATTAGACGGTCACAATGTCTCAGAAGAGATCAGAAGTGAAGCGGTCACTAATAATGTCTCTCAAGTGTCTGCTATTAAAGAGGTCCGTGAGAAGTTGGTTGAATTGCAACGTCAATTAGCTAATGATACTGATATTGTAATGGATGGACGTGATATTGGAACAACAGTCCTTCCCAATGCAGAGGTCAAAATTTTCTTGATCGCCAGTGTGGAAGTTCGTGCGCAAAGAAGATATAAGGAAAATGTTGAACGTGGGATCGAGACATCATTGAAGACTTTGGAACAAGAAATCGCTGCCCGTGATTATAAAGACTCTCACCGAGAGATCTCACCATTACAAAAGGCTGATGATGCTATCGAAGTCGATACATCTGATATGACAATTGAAGAAGTAGTAGCCAAGGTTTTAGAAATTGTTCAAGCAAATAAATAAGGAGGCATGCTCATGGCAGTGCCAGTAGTAGCGCTCGTAGGTCGACCTAATGTCGGCAAGTCTACGATTTTTAATAGAATTATTAACGAACGTCTTTCGATCGTTGAAGATACACCAGGAGTTACCCGTGATCGAATTTATGCCCGTGCTAGTTGGCTCGGCAAAGAATTTCGTTTGATCGATACTGGTGGTATCGATATGTCGGACGAACCACTGACTGTTCAGATCAAGAATCAAGCAGAGATCGCCATTGATGAAGCAGACGTGATCGTCTTCATCGTAAATGGTCAAAATAGTGTGACTAAAGAAGATGAAGACGTTGCTAAGATTTTGTACCGGACTAAAAAGCCGGTGATCTTGGCAGTTAATAAAGCAGATAATCCTGAACAGCGTGAAAATATCTATGATTTTTATTCACTTGGATTCGGGGATCCTAATCCGGTCTCTGGTTCACAAGGTACCGGTATCGGTGATTTATTAGATGAGATAGTCAAAGCATTCCCTAATGAAGATACTCATGATGTTGACGATTCGATCAAGTTCAGTTTTATCGGTCGTCCTAATGTTGGAAAATCTTCACTAGTTAATGCTATTTTAGGGGATCAGCGTGTGATTGTTTCCAACATGGAGGGAACTACACGTGATGCTATCGATACCAAATATTTTGATGAGCGTTTAGATAAAGAATTTACCATGATCGATACGGCAGGTATCAGAAAACGTGGTAAAGTCTATGAAAATACTGAGAAATATTCAGTTTTAAGAGCGCTGAGTGCCATCGACAAGTCTGATGTAGTCTGTGTCGTATTGAACGCTGAAGAAGGAATCAGAGAACAAGATAAAAGAGTTGCTGGTTATGCTCATAATGCCGGCAAGGGCGTGATTATTGTGGTCAATAAATGGGATACGCTGAAAAAAGATAATCACACGATGCATGATTTTGAAACCCAGATCAGAGCTGAATTCCAATATTTATCATATGCACCGATCCTCTTTACATCGGCGGTTAAAGGACAAAGACTTGATAAGATCCCTGAATTGGTCACTCGCGTATATGACAATCGTCATCGTCGGATCCAATCAGCTATGCTAAATGATTTATTGCTACGGGCAACATCGATCGCACCAACTCCAGTTGTTAACGGCAAACGTTTGCGGATCTACTATATGACTCAAGTTGCGATCCAACCACCAACATTTGTAGTTTTCGTAAATGATAATGAATTATTGCATTTCTCATATGAACGTTTCTTGAAGAATCAATTGCGAGAGACTTTTGATTTTGAAGGGACTCCGATCAAGATACTGCCTAGAAAGCGGAAATAGGGGATTTTAGCCCAAATAGTCATTTTTTTATTAAAATACTTGTAAAAATCCACAAATTATAGACTTTCAGAGGTTAAAGGCTTGCCCAATGCCCGTCGCTATGGTATTTTTGTAATTGGAATGATGAACACATACGTCAATTGTTCATATTTTCTAAAAAAATTTTTTTATCTCCGGAGGTTATCAAACATGGCAAACAAAGCAGAACTTATCGATAGTGTTGCTAGCAAAACAGGATTGACAAAGAAAGATGCAACTTCAGCAGTAGATGCTGTCTTTGAATCAATTCAAGAAAACTTATCAGAAGGAAACAAAGTTCAATTGATCGGCTTTGGTAACTTCGAAGTACGTCAACGTGCCGCACGTAAAGGACGTAACCCACAAACTGGTGAAGAAATCAAGATCCCTGCAAGCAAAGTACCTGCATTCAAACCTGGTAAAGCTTTGAAGGACTCAGTTAAATAATAGTTATTTCTTGGGGGCGGTCGATTGACCGCTTTTTTTATCGAAAAAATTACTTTTTGGAGGAAAGAATTTGAGTAAAGCAGAAGAAGTTATTGAAACAATTGACGCAGGTGATTTCTCGAATGTAGATCACTTGATAAACGAATCGTTACAACAAGATGATGATCAAACAAAATTTTCCTTAGCGGAAACTTTATTGAGTCGTGGACTGTCTGTTCAAGCTAAGGTGGTTTATGAGCACTTGCTTAAGTTATATCCAGATGAGGGACAAATTTTATCCCGCTTGGCTGAGATTGCTGTTTCTGACGGCGACAGCGACTTAGCATTGAACTACATATCACAGATAACTCCTAGTTCTCCCTCATATGCAGAAAATTTATTGGTTTCCGCTGATATTTATCAATCGCAAGGAATGTATGAAGTTAGTGAACAAAAGCTCTTAGAGGGCGTTAGAACTTATCCTGAAGAAGATGTCTTCAGATTTGCCATCGCCGAACTTTACTTTGATGAAAATAAGTTCAGCAAAGCAATCGTTTTTTATAACTTTTTGCTTGACGATGGTATCGAAGAGTACTCTGGTATCTCTTTAAAGCTGCGTAAAGCTAGTTCGCTCGCCGGTATGGGAAAATATGAAGAAGCCATCAGTGAGTTTGAACAACTAAATGCTATTGAATTGAATGAGGATGCTCAATATCAATTAGGATTTCTCTATAATCAAGTTAAGAACTATAATAAATCTATTACAACTTTGGAGAAACTGCTCGATACTAATCGTGATTATCCAACCGCTTATGTTGTCTTGGCTGATGATTATTTGAATATCAAAGATAATCAGCAAGCCTTCAAATATGCTCAATTGGGATTGAATCTCAATGAACTTGATGAAAAACTCTACGAAACTGCTTTTGACTCTGGTATTTCAGAAGATCCAAAAGAAGCCATCAAGATCATCGAAAAGGGGATCAAGACAGTGGAGCACCCACTGACATTAGTCATCCGTCTCAGTGATTTTTATGTTACTCATGGTCAATATAAGAATAATTTGGATCTCTTGGAGAATACAGATATCAACAATAATCCTAAGCTGATCTGGAATTTGTCTAAATCATATTATGAAACTGATGATATTGCTCAAGCTCAAGAGAACATTGGCTTAGTTTTTGATGAATATAAAGACAATCTCGACTTTTTGAATGATATGATCGATATTTTAAGAAGTGCCGGGGATAAAGATGCACTAAAGGCAGCTCTTCAGTTGTACTTGCGGAAAAATCCTGATGACGAGGACATGCAAGATCTTTTAGATCAAATGAGGTAATTAAATGCAACTTAAACAACTTCCAGAAGATTTTAAAAAAGCACTACCGATTTTAAAGAGTATTGAGCAAGCTGGTTTTCAAGCTTATTTTGTTGGCGGCAGTGTCCGGGACCATATTTTAGGTCTGCCGATCCACGATGTCGATATTGCAACTAGTGCTTATCCGGAAGAAATTAAGTCGATATTCAAACATACAGTCGATACTGGGATCAAGCATGGCACAGTGACTGTTTTAGTCAATGACGATTCTTACGAGATCACAACTTTTCGAACTGAGTCGGGCTACCAAGATTATCGACGTCCGGACAAGGTAACATTTGTCCGTTCACTAACTGATGATTTAAAACGTCGGGATTTTACTATCAATGCCTTAGCTGTCGATCATAAGGGAAATGTAGTTGATAATTTTGACGGTTTAACTGATCTGAGAAATAAGTTGATCAAGGCGGTCGGAGTCGCTGAGGAAAGGTTCCATGAAGATGCTCTGCGAATGATGCGGGCAGTCAGATTCCAAGCTCAATTAGACTTTAAGATCGAAGAGAAGACGAAAGCTGCCATTAAAGATAATTCGACATTGCTTGAGAAAATCGCCATTGAGCGGATCCACGAGGAATTTTTAAAAATGCTCTATGGTCACTCGTGGAAAAAAGGTTTGACCAATTTTGTCGAATTAGGATTATCCCAACATTGCCCTGGTTTTGAAAACAAACAGAAAGAATTAACTAAACTAATAAATGATGAAAATATCCTTTTTACTGATGAAGAAATGGCCTGGACTGCCTTAGGATACGTTCTTTCCTTGTATGATGACGACTTCAACCATTTTATGAGGCAGTGGAAAGTCTCCAATAAAGTCAGAGAAGATTGTTTAGCTACTGAAAGAATGCTACTAGATTTTCAAACTGGAAATTTTGATATTTGGAATATTTATACTAATGGTGTTGATAACTTTTCGCGAGTCATCAGTCTTTGTGGATTGTTTGGAATTGAAATTGATCAGACTGAGATCGAGAAAACGATTTCAGAAATTCCGATAAAAAGTTCACATGATATGAAAATTACTGGTAAAGATGTTATTGATATATTGGCGATAAAACCAGGTCCTCAAATAGGCCAATACATGACTGCACTTGAAAAAGCCGTCGTAGAAGGGCAGGTCGTAAATTCTTTCAAAGAACTTAAAAGATATTTGTTAAAAATGTAACGTACGTGTTATCATATGAATGTAGAAATGGTATTTCGAAAGGGTGGTATTATGAAACACGTATTTAAGGAATTGAAGTTTTATTTCAGAAATGATGATACTTGGACAGTAAATCACGGTGAAATGAGTGACGTTTGGATTTCACGTGTTACAACTAGCTTTGGACGTATCAATGGTGGACGTATGGAAGAGATCCATCCATGCAAGAGTTTCAGAGTTGAGATTTTACCAGAAGCTGATTACATCAAGGATACTGATGTATCAACAGCTGCCATGGCAGATGGTATGTTCAACCGGATCATCAAATATCAAGACCTTGAAAAAGTAGACATCATCTTCGGTGAAGAAGAAGGAAAAGAACCAATGCAAATCTACTTCCCATTCAAGCAAAAAGATGCTGAAGGATTAGACAATGCATATCAAACTTCAGCTATCTCAAAGAAAACAGGTAAGCTATACTTGACTGTTAACAAAGAAAAGACTGTATACGACGTATACAAAGAAGAATTATAAAATTAACTACAGTTTAAGTTTACTGCAAGTTGCAAAAAGGCAGATCCGTACATCAGTGGATCTGCCTTTTTGAATGGAGAAAGTTAAAGAACGAAATATTGTGTGAAGTTTTGCGGACGCGGATCGTGTTTTTTTGCAGTTTTATTGAAGCAAACAAACATTTTCAATCATACAAATTATGACAATTAGCTTTGCTTAATCTTAGTTTTCGACTAAAATATTAAGTAACTTTGAAAATATGTGGTGAGTTATTTGAAAACATTAAACGTAACAAATGCATCAAAGAGTTTTGGTGAAAGAACTTTATTTAAAGACGTTTCTTTTACTATCAATGAAAACGACCGGATCGGTCTTTTAGGATTGAACGGTGTCGGTAAAACGACCTTGCTTGATGGATTAGTTAACAATGAAGATCTTAATTCTATCGAGATCGACAAACCTAAAGACTACAAGATCAACTATTTGACTCAGCAGCCAGAACTTGATGAGGACCTTTCAGTGATCGACTCGGTTTTTGCTGGAGAAAATCCTTTGTTCAAGTTGATCCGCAAATATGAGCAATCATTATTGAAATTCAATAGTCACCCTGATGATGATCAGATCCAATCAGAATTTTTTGAGCTTCAGGAGAAAATGAATGCGGCTGATGCTTGGCAAATGGAGTCTGATGTTAAGGCAATTTTGAATAAATTAGGGATCACCGAGTTGGATAAATTAGTCAAAGAACTTTCTGGCGGCCAGCAAAGGCGTGTTGCGCTTGCTCAAACCTTGATTTCTGATGCCGATTTGTTGATCTTAGATGAGCCAACTAATCACTTGGATTATCAAGCAATCGATTGGCTCGAAGGCTATTTGAATAAATTTAAGGGTTCAGTGATGTTTGTGACCCACGATCGCTACTTCTTGAATAAAGTGGCCAATCGGATATTTGAATTAGAACATCAAAATGTGACTGAGTATGCTGGTAATTATGAGAAGTACTTGCAGCAAAAAGCTGCCAATGAAGCAACGATGGCGGCCGTTCAGCAGCATAAGACACAATTGTACAAGAAAGAGCTTGAGTGGATGAGAGCGGGGGTCAAAGCCCGTGGTACTAGACAACAAGCTCGAGTTGATCGTTTTAAAGATCTTAAGGAAGATCTGCAAAATAAACCTCAAGAGCAATCGGAAATGTCGATCGATATTGCGCAGCAACGTCTGGGAAATGATGTTTTTTCAATTGAAGATGCGAAACTCCATTTTGAAAATAAAGATATCATCGATGACTTCAGCTACTTAGTTTCTAAAGGTGATCGGATCGGGATCACTGGAGCCAACGGTTCAGGTAAAACGACTTTCTTGAATGTTTTAGCTGGAAAGGTCCCACTCGATTCAGGCTCAGTTAAGACTGGTCAAACCGTTCAACTAGGATATTATACTCAATATACGCAAGATATGGATCCTGATAAGCGTGTTATTCGTTATCTAGAAGGGATCGGTCAAAATGTCCGTAATACTGACGGTGAGATGATGTCTGCTTCACAATTACTAGACACATTCAAGTTTGATCACCAAATGCAAGGTGCCTTCATTCGTGAACTTTCTGGTGGTGAAAAACGTCGTTTGTACTTATTGGCTATCTTGATCCAACAACCTAACGTTTTATTGCTAGATGAGCCAACTAACAACTTAGATATTGAGACATTGACTATCTTAGAAAACTACTTGGATGAATTTAAAGGAACGGTTTTAGCAGTTTCTCATGATCGTTATTTTCTTGATAAAGTAGCTTCAAAACTGTTGATTTTTCAAGGTCAGGGGATCATTCAAGAAAGCTATGATTCATACTCTGGATACTTAAAGAAAATGGACCAAAAAGAGCAAGAAAAGCACCATCAAGTTAAAGAAAAGAAAGTTGCTGAACAAAAAAAGGTCGAAGATTCTAAGCCTAAGGAAAAAACAAAACTAACTTATGCTGAGCAAAAAGAATTAGAGAAATTGGAACCACAAATTGAAAAACTCGATGACAAGATCTCAAATCTGAAAGCTCAACTCAATAATGATAGTAATGACTATACGAAATTAATGGATTATCAACGTGAATTAGACGAGGCTAATCAAGAAGCCGATAAAATGATGGAACGTTGGGAATATTTGAGTCAATTCGAATAGGAGCACAAAATGAATAACGAACAGCAGTATCTAGATTTATTACAGTACGTTTTGGATCACGGTCATAAGAAGTCAGACCGAACAGGCACTGGTACGATCAGTGTTTTTGGCTATCAAGCTAGATTTGATCTACAACGATCATTTCCACTCTTGACCACGAAGAAAGTTCCCTTTGGTTTGATCAAAAGCGAATTACTTTGGTTTTTGCATGGTGATACCAATATTAGATATTTGTTGCAGCACAAGAATCATATTTGGGATGAATGGGCTTTTAAGAAATATATTGAAAGTCCTGACTATTCAGGACCAGATATGACAGATTTTGGTCGTCGCTCTTTAGTTGATCAAGATTTTGCCGCTGCATACAAAGAAGAAAAGACTAAATTTGATCAATTGATCTTAAATGATGATCAGTTTGCTAAGAAGTATGGTGACTTGGGTTTTGTTTATGGTGCTCAATGGCGCCACTGGCAACGACGTGATGGTGGTATCATCGACCAGATCAAAAATGTGATCCAGCAGATCAAAGAGACGCCCGACTCAAGAAGAATGATCGTCTCTGCTTGGAACCCTGAGGATGTGCCAACGATGGCATTGCCACCTTGTCATACTTTATTCCAATTTTATGTTAACGATGGCAAGTTGTCTTGTCAGCTATACCAACGCAGTGCTGACTTATTTTTAGGAGTTCCGTTCAATATTGCTAGTTATGCTTTATTGACCCATTTGATCGCACGAGAGACAGGACTAGAAGTTGGCGAATTTATTCATACGTTTGGAGATGCCCACATTTATTTGAACCATTTGGATCAAGTCCACGAACAATTGTCGAGAAAGCCACAGGGTTCACCGCAACTTCAAATAAACTCAGATAAGAGTATTTTTGACTTAGATGTCAAAGATATCGTAGTTCAAAATTATCAACCATTACCTGCTATTAAAGCTCCCGTAGCTGTCTAAAGAATTAATAATAAAGGAGATTTCTTATGATCGGATTTGTTTGGGCCGAAGACTCAAACCAAAATATAGGTATCAATGGTCATTTGCCATGGAATTTGCCAAATGATATGAAACGTTTCAAGGATCTAACGACTAACAACGTTATCGTAATGGGACGTAAGACTTACGAAAGTTTTCCTAATGGACCATTGCCAAATCGGTTAAATATCGTGATCTCGCGCGATAAGAATTATCCGGTGCAACAACCAGCTATTTTGATCAACGATAAAAAACAACTTTTCGATCACGTTGATCCTGACGACAAGATCATGGTGATCGGTGGCAGCACTATTTTTAAGCTATTTAAAGATGATGTTGATACTCTATATGTCACCAAGATCCACCATGATTTTTCCGGAGATACGAAAATGACACCATTGAATTATGACGACTTTAAATTGATCGAAAAAAAAGAAGGCATTGTGGATGAGAAAAATATCTATCCATATACCTTCGAAACTTATCAACGATCAGCCCACGTATAAGTATACCGAGAAAAACATTAACGCTGTTCCTAACATGACGAAGATGTGCCAGATGACGTGGACGAAGCGAAGATTTTTGATCAAATATACTCCAGCACCAAGTGTAAAGGCGACTCCACCGAAGAACAGAAGCCAAGTACCAACGGATCCGACCTCTAGATAAAGTGGCTTCATTGCGATAATGATCGCCCAACCCATTAAGACATACAATAAAGTCTCAAAGTATTTAAAACGACCAACGTTGAATATTTTGTAGAGGATACCGCCAATGGCTAAGGCCCATATGATCGATAATAAAGTGATCGCAAATGGGGTACTCTTTAAGGCTACTAAGCAGTAGGGAGTGTAGGTCCCGGCGATCATCAAGAAAATTGAACTGTGATCGAATATTTGAAAGACACCTTTGGCTTTTGTAAAGTACAAGCTGTGAAACAAAGTGGAGCTTAAATAAAGAAAGAACAGTGTAAAAGCGTAGATCGAGAATGCCGTGATCGTTAGTGGGTCGCCGGTCTTATAGCCTTTGATCATCAAGAAAATAGCGGCGATTATCGCTAAAATGATGCCGATCCCATGGGTGACAGCACTGAAAATTTCATTGAGTATTTGATATGTTCGTGAAAATTTTTGAGTTGGATCGTTTTTTTGTGCAAGATTGTTTTTCAAAATGAATCTCAACTTTCTAATTGTTTAAGTACATATTAATACTTTATCTTAATGTTAATACATTGTTAATAAATCTGGTATAATTTAAACAATTAAGCATTAAAAACCCTATGAAAGAGGGAGAACATGAGCAAGGTTAAAATTATCACTGATTCGTCTGTACAACTTACAGATGAAGAAATCAAAGAATACAATATCGGAGTAGTTCCTTTGACGATCGAGATCGATGGTAATACATACATTGATGGCGAGGATATTAGTCGCGAGGAATTTGTAAGGGAGATGGACTCTTCAAAGGAATTGCCTAAAACATCGCAACCTTCGATCGGTACTTTCATGAAAATTATTGAAGAAGTACCTTCAGACTATACGGACATTCTCTCTTTGAACATGACAGAAGCTATCAGTGGGACGATCAATGCTGCTAGACAGATCAGCACTATGACTGACCGCAATTTTGAAGCGATCGACACAGAATTTACTGATCGTGCTTTAGCTTTTCAAGTCATCACAGCTGCTAAGTTAGCTCAAGAAGGCAAATCTGTTGACGAAATCAAAACTGCCATCAATAATGTTCGTGATCACACATATTTGTATATGGGTGTAACTAGTATTGAAAATATCCTTCGAGGCGGTCGATTGAGCCGTTTCGCCGGGACATTATCAACACTTTTGAACCTGAACCTCGTTTTAACATTAAAAAATAACAGTTTAGACATCGCAAAGCGTGGACGTGGACGCAAAACGATTGAAAAATATATGAAAAATGTCCTTGCTGAAATTGAAGAATTAAAAGAAGATATTCAAGCAATCGGGATCTCATATGTCGACAATATGGATTATGTCAATGAATTGAAGGAACACCTCAAACAAATCGTTCCTAACGTTCCTCTCCTCATCAGAGTTACAAGTCCAGTTATCGCTACTCATGCAGGTTCTGGTGCTTTTGCAATCGAATTTTATACCAAGTAAAGCTGATGTTTAGACATCAGCTTTTTTTGAAAGATGGATTTATATGAAGAAAAAGAAATTGTGGATTTTTGTAATAGTTGTCGTTATCTTATTAGTTGCTGGTACGGGTGGATACTATGTTTTTAATCAACAAACAAATTTAAGTCAGCAACAAGTAAAAAAGGATAATCTAAAAACCAACGAATTAAGTCAAAAGAAAAAGGTCGTACCAAAGAAGTCCAACATTCAGATCGTCGCTATCGGTGATTCATTAACAGAAGGGATCGGTGATTCTAAGTCTGTCGGTGGAGGATACGTCACTCGCTTGACTAAGAGGGTGGCTTCAAAATATGATGTAAAAGCCACTTCGGATAATTTTGGAGTTTCTGGTAATACTAGTAGTCAGATCATCGATCGGATCTCATTTGATCAAAAGATCCATAAAGCATTGCCAAAGGCTGATATTATTACCGTAACGGTTGGTGGAAATGACTTCATGCACTTGTTAAAGAAGAAAGGCATGGATCTGACTCAAAAAGACATCCAGAAGGAACAAGTTGCATTTGACCGGCGACTTGGCGTATTATTAGCCGATATTCGTCATTACAACGCTAATGCACCGATTTATTTAGTCGGCATCTATAATCCTTTCAGCATTTATTTATCAAACGTAGAAGATGCGACGCAAGCATTCATTGACTGGGGCGAGGGATCTAAAGCGGTTGCCAAATCGGTCAAGAATACTTACTATGTCGATATCAATGATTTATATGAGACTAAGTATGTTCAGAAAAAAGCCAAAAAGACGGGAACGAATCCTTATCTATCTAATGAGGATCATTTCCATCCTAACGGAACGGGTTACGACATGATGACGGATCAAATTTTTGCTCAAGTGCAAAATACCAAGAAAGAGTGGCTTAATAAGTAGTATATGAAGAAGAAAAATTATTGGATGTATGCTTTTTTAGTTTTGCTAGGATTGATTTTGATATTTGGCGGTCTACTGACTTCCAAGATCTTAAGTGCTCCAAACGAGACTTATCGAGTTTCATCAAAGATCGAATCAACTGATCAAAAAGTTTTCACAGTAAATATGAATAAGAAACAAGCTAACGAAATGTCGGCTTATTATCTCAAGCACACGCTTAACAATGGTGAGGCGCAATATCAGTTGAAATTAAAAGACGATGCTGTCTTATCTGGTAAAGTTGGCTTTTTAGGAGCTAAGATCCACTTTGATCTAGAAATGGAACCTTATGCCAAAACCAATGGGGATGTCCTTTTAAAAGCAAAAAAGATCAAAGTTGGAGCGTTATCACTACCAATAAAATTTGTAATGAATTATGCTAAAAATAGCTTTAAGTTCCCTAAATGGGTCGATGTAAATAGTAAAGACAAGACTATCTTGCTCAAATTTACTAAATTTACAACTAAAGAAGGGTATAGCATTCGTGCTAAGAAAATTGATCTTAAACATGATGACCTCGTGTTTGACGTTATGAACAAGAAAATGACGGTCGATCAATAAGAAATGGGGTAGAAGATGAGAAGAAGTTTTTTTGAATTTCTGATGACATTGAGAAATCCAGAAAGTGTTGAACCGGACGCACAGTTTGCAAACAATGCATTTCATGATCAATCGTTTCCTAAGCAAGAAACTGATTATGAGAAACTATCAGAATATCTAGAATTGAATGCTGGGTATTTACCGAGTATGACGATTTTTGATGAGATTTATGAGAAATATAAAGACATTGACAGAAAATAGGTGATAATTATGGCGTTACAATGGTACCCCGGTCATATGAACAAGGCTAAAAACCAAGTTCAAGATCGATTAAAAGTTGTGGACATAGTTTTAGAGATCGTAGATGCTAGATTACCATATTCCTCAAGAAATCCAGTTTTGGAACAGATCATCAATCAGAAGAAACACATTATTATTTTAAACAAGGCTGATTTGGCTGACCCTAAATTAACTGAGGATTGGAAACTTAATTTTAAACAAGAAGGTACGGCTTCGATTGAATCTGATGCTAAGCACAACAAGTTGCAAAAGTTAAATACGATGATCCGTTCCGAATTGTCTGAGAAAATTGCTAAATATGAACGAAATGGCGTCAAGAACTATCAGATCAAAGCTATGTGCGTGGGGATACCCAACGTTGGCAAGTCAACTATCTTGAATAAAATGGTCGGTAAAAACGTGGCCGTTACTGGCAATAAACCAGGCGTGACCAAGAATCAAAATTGGCTAAAAACTAACTATGGGATCGATTTGCTCGATACTCCAGGTATTTTATGGCCTAAGATCACTGACCCCAAAGTCGGTATGAAATTAGCATTATCAGGCGCCATCAAAGATAAGATCTATCCACCTGATGATGTTGCGATTTATGCGCTCAATTTCTTACTGACCAATTATCTTGATCGCGTAGTTTCGTTTTATAACCTCGAAAAAGCCGATATTTACAATCATACGACGGCTGAGCTGTTGATGCATTTGACTAAACAGTTTGGCTACAAGGAAGATTACGATCGGGCAGCGAGAAAAGTCATCATGGATGTCCGTAATCTCAAATTTGGACGACTGACTTTCGATGTTCCTGGTGAATTTTATGAAGAATAAACGCACCATTAGTGATATCAAAGAACTTTTATCAAAAGACGTGCAACCAAGCGTTTTAAGCGAATTGGCACAAGATGAGCGAAAAGGCGTTCAAAAATTATTGACTCAATATGATAAAAGACACCAGGCTTTTCAGGAACAAATGCAGATCTTTTCGCAAAAACAACGATTGGAACATCCCTTTTGGGCACAAGGTCAATATGTGGCTGGTGTGGATGAGGTCGGACGTGGACCACTTGCTGGACCAGTAGTTGTTGCTGCAGTTGTTTTGCCCAGTGATAATACGCTTTATGAAGTCGATGATTCGAAGAAGTTATCTATTTCAAAACGCAGTGAGTTATATGCTAAGATCTGTGATCAAGCGATCGATATTAGCGTGGCCGTTGGCTCTCCTCGATTGATCGATAAAGAAAATATTTACCATGCAACTGAATTAGTTATGAAGCAGTCGATCGATAACATGTATTTATTGCCTGATCATATTTTAGTGGATGCAATGACTATACCAGTTAACATTCCACAAACTAAATTGATCAAAGGGGATGCTAAGTCCTTAAGTATCGGGGCAGCCAGCATTGTCGCAAAAGTTGCTCGTGATCGATTGATGGAAGAATATGACCGTAAATATCCTGAATTTGATTTCTTGCATAATGATGGTTATGGCACCAAAAAACACTTAGAAGCACTAAAGCAATATGGGAAAACTCCGATCCACCGAGAAAGTTTTTCTCCTGTAAAAGATATTTCGAAATTATATGGACCACTTGCGTAATTTAAATTACGAAGGTGGTTTTTTTATGGACAAAATTACAAAGTTTTTAGTCAAATGTCGAATGAGTCGACTAGTATCAAATCGTGACCTATTAAAAATGATTCAAATATCGTTCAAAAAAACTGATTTTTATCACGAATGTTGTCATTATATGAAAATAAGATTGGGTAAAGAAAAATATAACCAGTTTCTACTATTAATAAGAGGTGTAGAATTGAATGGTGTAAACGCTTTGTCGTTTATGGATCCGTCTTATCCACAACAGTTGCGAAATATTTATGATCCACCTGCTTTATTGTTTTACAAAGGAAATAAAAATTTGCTTTTAAATCGTTGTTTGGCTATTGTTGGTTCTAGGAATGCGACTGAATATAGCTATAACTGCATAAGAGGTCTTGTTCCACAAATAGTCGACAGATATACTGTTGTAAGCGGGCTAGCTTTAGGAGCCGATATGATGGCTCATAAGGCTTGCCTAGATAATCACGGTCAAACGATCGCGGTGCTCGGAAATAGTGTCGAAATGTGTTACCCCAAAGCTAACCAAAGCTTGCAGCGACAAATTGCTACTGCTGGTCTTTTGATCAGTGAATATCCACCGGGGGATCAGGCACAGAAATGGCATTTTCCACAACGAAATCGGATCATTGCTGGATTATCTGAGAAGGTTATTATCACTGAAGCACGTCAGAGAAGCGGTTCTTTGATCACGGCCCAGATGGCTTTAGACTCCAATCGTGATGTTTACGCCATCCCCGGTCCGATCATGTCAACTTATTCGACAGGTTGTAATGAGCTGATCAAAGAAGGGGCTATCCCTTTAACAAATTTCACTGAAATTTAGAGAACGCTTTTTTTATTATCAAATTAAATGTATGATTTGTTTGACAAAACGAAAATTGATATTTAATATAAGTTCAGTTTTTCATTTGAATTATCGTCAAGTAGAAAGGAGCACACTACGTGCCATCATCAAAAAATCTGGTGATCGTAGAGTCACCATCTAAAGCAAAGACTATTGAAAAATACCTAGGTAGAAATTACCACGTAGTTGCTAGTTTAGGTCACGTTCGTGACTTGCCTAAGAGTCAAATGGGTGTCGATGTTGAACACGATTACGAACCTAAATATATCTCGATCCGTGGAAAAGGTCCCGTTATCAAGGATCTCAAAAAAGAAGCTAAGAAAGCTAAACGAGTTTACCTCGCAGCCGATCCGGATCGTGAAGGGGAAGCCATTGCATGGCATGTTTCCCATATTTTAGGACTAGACGTTGAAGGAAAGAATCGTGTGGTTTTCAACGAGATCACCAAGGATACTGTTAAGCAAGCATTCAAGAGTCCAAGAAGTATCGACATGAACCTAGTTGATGCTCAGCAAGCTCGTCGAGTTTTGGATCGGTTAGTGGGATATTCGATCTCGCCGATCCTTTGGGCAAAAGTTAAAAAGGGTCTCAGTGCCGGACGTGTTCAATCGATCGCATTGAAATTAGTTATCGAGCGTGAAAATGAGATCAACAAGTTCGTCCCTGAAGAATATTGGACGATCGAATCAATGTTCAAGCACAAACGTAACAAATTCAAAGCAAACTTTTACGGTGTTAACCACAAGAAACTAGCTTTGAAAAATAACGAACAAGTCCAAGATGTCTTAAGCAAGATCGATAAGAAATCTGACTTCGACGTTGAAAAGGTCACAAAGAAAGAACGGAAGCGATTCCCTCAAGCTCCATTTACTACTAGTTCGCTGCAACAAGAAGCTAACCGTAAGTTAAACTTCAAGACTAGAAAGACTATGATGATCGCCCAACAATTGTATGAAGGAATTTATTTGGGCAAAAAAGAAGGAACCGTTGGTTTGATCACATATATGCGTACCGATTCCAAGCGTGTTTCTAAAGTTGCCATTCATGAGGCTTCGCAATTCATTCATGAAGAATATGGTGAACCATTCGCAGCTGTAAAGAAACGCAATGATAAGAACCAAGAAGGTGCCCAAGATGCCCATGAGGCTATTCGTCCTTCATCGATCTATCGGACACCTAAATCTCTCAAAGAAATCTTAAGCCGTGATCAATTCCGCCTTTATAGTTTGATCTGGTCCAGATTTGCCGCTAGTCAAATGACACCAGCAGTCTTTGATACGATGTCAGTTGACATTACTCAAAATGATGTCATGTTTAGAGCAAATGGTTCAAAGATGAAGTTTGAAGGTTACCGCAAGGTCTACCAAAGTACTGCTGAAGCTAACAGTAAAGACAATATCTTGCCAGAACTAGCTGAAGGCGACAAAGTTCAACTGCAATCAAATGATCCTTCGCAACACTTTACACAACCACCAGCCAGATATACTGAAGCTTCGCTTGTTAAAGCTTTGGAAGAAAATGGCGTTGGTCGTCCATCAACCTATGCTCCAACTATCGACACTATTCAAAGAAGATATTACGTTAAATTGAATGGTAAGAGCTTTGAACCAACAGAGCTAGGTGGCATCGTCGATAATTTGATCCAAGATTATTTCCCTGATATCGTCAACGTCGATTTTACTGCTAATTTGGAAGACGAATTAGATAACATCGAAGAAGGCAAAGAGAACTGGGTCAAAGTAGTCGATCGCTATTATCGTCCATTTGAAAAAGAACTTAAATCAGCTGAAGATAAGATCGAAAAGGTTCAGATCAAAGACGAACCTGCTGGGATCGATTGTGATATCTGTGGTGCTCCAATGGTCATCAAACTAGGACGTTATGGTAAGTTTTATGCTTGTTCTAGATTCCCGGATTGTCGAAATACCAAGCCGATAGTCAAAGAGATCGGTGTAACTTGTCCCAAGTGTAAAAAAGGTCAAGTTATCGAAAGAAAATCTAAGAAGAATCGGATTTTTTATGGTTGTTCGAGATATCCAGAGTGCGACTTCGTCTCATGGGACAAGCCGATCAACAGAAACTGTCCAAAAGACCAACATTACTTAGTTGAGAAAAAGGTCAAGGGTGGCCGTCAAGTAGTCTGTCCAAATGGTGACTATGAAGAAGACGTACAGAAATAATGTTACAACAAGACTTAGTCGATAAATTCGTTGACTATTTGATGATCAATCGCCACTATTCAGAAGATACCAAAAGATCCTATTTAGAAGATATTGATAATTTTGTAAAATCACTCGAAGAAAACGGTGGTTTCAAAGGATTTACCGATGTCGATCGATTTGATGTTGAGACTTATTTGACTTATGTTGATGAACACAATTATTCTGATGAAACAATTGCTCGACGGATGTCTTCTCTGCGTTCGTTTTATAACTTTTTGGTAAAGAACGACTTCGTGAGTCAAAATCCTTTCGAGTTAGTTCAGTTACGACGAAAGGGTCGAAAACTCCCACGGTTTTTCTACGAAAAAGAAATGGACCAACTATTTAAAGCTGTCCAAGGAGACGACATTCTTTCCCTAAGAAACTCTGCTTTGTTAGAATTATTATATGCAACAGGGATGCGTGTTAGCGAGTGTGCTAATTTGACTCTTTCCCAATTGGATTTTAATAATGGCATCGTGTTGATCCACGGTAAAGGCGATAAAGATCGCTACGTGCCATTTGGTGAGTATGCGCAAACGGCGTTGCATAAATATTTGGATGATTCACGTAAACAACTGATGGATAAATATCAGCAGCATCACGATTTTGTATTTGTTAATAATCGAGGAAAACAAATAACTAGTCGTGGCATCGAATACGTTTTGGATCGGATCATTAAGAAAACAAGTCTAACTGCTGATATTCATCCCCATATGATCCGTCACACTTTCGCCACACATTTGTTAGATAATGGAGCTGACTTGCGAACAGTTCAAGAAATGCTAGGACATTCCAGCTTGTCAACGACTCAGATCTATACGCACGTGACGATGGATCATTTGCAAAAAGATTACAAGAAATACTTTCCCAGATAAGAGAGGATATAATTAATGACAACTATTTTAGCTGTAAAACATAATGGAAAAACTGCTATTGCCGGTGATGGACAAGTCACACTTAGCGAGAAATTTATCATGAAAGGTTCAGCTCACAAGATCAGAAGAATTTTTGATGACCAAGTGATCATCGGATTCGCTGGTGGTGTGGCTGATGCTATTACTTTGCAAGATTGGCTCGAGAAGAAGTTAAAGGCCTATTCTGGTAACTTGAAGCGTGCGGCAGTCGAATTAGCCCAAGATTGGCGTAAAGATCCACAGCTACAAAAGCTAGAAGCTATGCTTATCGCTTTAGATAAGGACAACGTTTTGCTGATCTCTGGTAGTGGTGAAGTGATCGAACCAGATGAAGATGTCATTTCGATCGGTTCCGGTGGTAATTTTGCTCAAGCTGCTGCTGTGGCTATGCAAAGACACGCCAAAGACATGACTGCCGAAGAGATCGCACGCGAGGGTGTTAAGATCGCTTCAGGCATCGATATCTTTACTAACACAAATATCATTACAGATAAATTTTAGAGGAGATTCATAAATGGAAAATTTAACTCCAAGAGAGATAGTTTCAGCACTTGACAAGTACATTATTGGACAGGATGATGCCAAACGTTCAGTGGCTATTGCCTTGTACAACCGTTACCGCAGAATGCAAGTTCCTGATAAAATGCAAAAAGAGATCACGCCTAAGAACTTAATGATGATCGGACCTACCGGTGTAGGTAAGACAGAAATCGCTCGTCGACTAGCCAAAGTGGTCCATGCACCATTCGTTAAGGTTGAAGCAACCAAGTTTACTGAAGTTGGTTACGTTGGACGTGATGTAGAATCAATGGTCCGTGATCTAATGGATGTTTCTGTCACAATGGAAGAGGACGAGAAATTCGCTGAGATCAGACCAGAAGTTAAGCGAAAAGTAGACAAGAAGTTAGTTAAATTGCTCGTTCCCGCTATCAAGAAAGAAACTAAACAAGAAAATGGCATGAACGACTTTATGTCCATGTTGCAAAATATGGGAAATTCATCTAATCTTGGCGACATGCTAAGAACTGGTGATCAAGCTGAGAATGAAGATCCTGATGAAGGTCGCGACGTGACTGATGATATCAGAAATAAACGACTATCGATCAAGGAACAACTGGACAAACGACTTTTGGAAGACCAAGAGGTGACTATCAAAGTCCAAGAATCAAGAAAAGCTCCTATGAATGACCAAATGCAGCAAATGGGCGTTGATATGAGTGGCATGATGGATCAATTGATGCCTAAGAAAATGATCTCAAGAACTTTGCCAGTTAAAGAGGCACGTGAAGTATTGATCCGTGAAGAATCATCTAAGCGTGTCGACCACGATGAGATCTATCAAGGTGCGATCGATCGTGCTGAAAACAATGGGATCATTTTCATTGATGAGTTTGATAAGATCGCACCTGGTGACAAACGTACTTCCGGTGAAGTTTCTCGTGAAGGTGTCCAACGTGACATCTTGCCGATCGTTGAAGGGTCACAAGTTAATACAAAATACGGTGCTGTTAGAACGGATCACATGTTATTCATTGCTTCTGGTGCCTTTGCTGAAAGCAAGCCTAGTGATCTGATCGCTGAACTTCAAGGACGTTTCCCGATCAGAGTTGAATTGAAAGACTTAACTGAAGATGATTTTGTTAAGATCTTGACTGTTCCCGATAATGCTTTGACTAAGCAGTATATAGCTTTGACAAAAGCAGATGGCATCAACCTAGTATTCACTAAAGAATCAGTTGAAGAAATTGCTAAGGTTGCCTTTGATCTTAATAACACTAATCAAAATATTGGTGCCAGAAGACTTTCAACTGTTCTTGAAAAGATCTTAAGCGATATCTTATTTGAGGGCCCAGATATGCAAATGGGTGATATTACAATTACTCGTGAATACGTCAAAGAACAAGTTGGTAAGATCGCTTCCGACAAAGACCTTTCACGTTATATCCTATAGAGGTGAAAGTGATGGAAATATACACTGTTCAAAACGATTTTTTAAAGTTACAGGTCAAAGCAGCTGGTGCTGAGATCATTAGTATTCAAGACAATTCTAGTGAAGAATATATTTGGCAAGCCGACCCTGATGTTTGGAATCGCCATGCCCCTGTATTATTTCCTATCGTTGGACGTTTAAACGGTGATCATTACTATTATCAAGATACTAAGTATCAAATGACGCAACATGGCTTTGCTCGAGATAAAGAATTCCAGTTAGAGTCGCAAAATGACAATAAATTGGTCCTTACTTTAGTTGATGATAAATCGACGCAAGAGATCTATCCTTTTCATTTTCAACTTAAGGTCATTTATCAATTAGTCAAAGACTCGATTCAGATCAGTTATATCGTTGATAATACTGATGAAGAAAACGATCTTTATTTCTCGATCGGTGCTCATCCTGGGTTTAAAGTACCATTTGCCCCAGGAACTAATTATGAAGACTACCAAGTGAAACTATCTCCAAAGGAAGTTCGCTCGCAGATTTCTCTAAAAGATGCCAACATTGATCTGAGTCAAGAACACCGTGTCGAAGATCAAGATTTTGCTTTAGATCATGAAGCATTCGTTGATGATGCCTTGATCTACAGTTTGAGTGAACCAACGACTGTTGAGGTCAGTTCGCCAAAAACTACGCGTAAGATCCAGTTAGACACTGGAAATGCTAAATTTGTCGGTATTTGGTCGCAATACCCTGAAAAAGGTGACTTCGTTTGTATCGAACCTTGGTGGGGGATCGCTGATAAGATCGATACTGATCACCAATTAACGAACAAATATGGTATCAATCAATTAGGTCCTAAAGAAAGTTTCGATGCTTATTACAGTATTTCGATCAAGTAAATTATTTACAAGCTACAAAAAAGACGACCTTTAATGGTCGTCTTTTTGTTTCAGATTCTTTTGTTGACGCTTATAAGCTAAGCCAATGGAAACTAGATTTTCTTTTCCTTTGATTAATCGTTTGATGTTAGGGATGTGTTTAACGTAAATTATCACCGTGACGACACATGCTACTGTAGTTAAGATCCAATCGTGCATAAAACCAGACGCAACAGTGAAGACGACGATGGTGATCAAACTGGCAACACTGACCATACTAGTTAAATAAACGATCAAGGCGAAGCAGGCAAAACAGACGAAGAATAGGATCGGACTGTATGCTAGTAAGATCCCGGCACTAGTAGCGACCGCCTTACCACCTTTGAACTTCAAGAAAATAGAGAAGACGTGTCCGATAACAGCGAATAATCCCACGAAGAGCATCCATGGACGATCGATGCCTGCAAAGATCGGAAGAAATGCACCTAAGGTACCTTTCAAGATATCGATGAAGAGCACCGAGGTACCGGCGATCGGTCCAAAGACCCGGTAAGCATTAGTTGTACCAACGTTACCACTACCATAATCAAAGATGTTCTTGTGGAAGAAGACTTTACCAACGATGTACGCCGTCGGAAACGATCCTATCAAGTATGCTAGTATGATACAGATAACGAGTTTGGTAATAAACATAAATATCACTCTCATTTCATATTTGTTTAAGTGTACATCAAATTCAATTAGTTTAAACCACTAATGTACATCATAATACCCGTTTTTGCTAAAATAATTTAGAGAATTATGAAATTTAATAAAACTTAACTTTTAAAAAAGAACATATGTTTGTTTTTGCTTTCCATGCTATAATTAAACACTGTTACTAAGCTTAATTTAAAAAGGAATGATTTAAATGCCTAAATCATCTTATGATGATTCTTCTATCCAGATCCTCGAAGGATTAGAAGCTGTTCGTAAACGTCCAGGTATGTACATCGGTTCGACCGATTCACGTGGACTGCATCATTTGGTTTACGAAATTGTCGACAATGCTGTCGATGAAGCTCTTTCAGGATATGGTAAAGAGATAAATGTATCAATCAATAAGGACAACAGTATCACTGTGGTCGATCACGGACGAGGAATGCCAACAGGGATGCATTCTTCAGGAAAACCAACGATCGAAGTTATTTTGACCGTATTGCATGCCGGAGGAAAGTTCTCAGAGAACAGTTATAAGACCTCTGGTGGATTGCATGGGGTCGGCTCCTCGGTCGTAAATGCCTTATCTGAATGGATGACTGTCCGCGTTGTTCGAGATCATAAGATTTACGAAGAACGCTTTGAAAATGGTGGTCATCCTAAAGGTACTCTGAAGATGACTGGTAAGACTAAAGAAGATAGTGGAACTACTATCAGCTTTAAGCCTGACGAAAGCATCTTCCAAACTACTAAATTTAATTTTGACACCTTAGCTGAGAGACTTCGTGAATCAGCTTTCTTACTCAAAGGTGTTAAATTTACCATCACTGACAAACGTGGTGAAGAAGACCGTGAAGAAGTATTTCACTATGAAGATGGGATCCAATCTTTCGTCAAGTACTTGAACGAAGGAAAAGATGCGTTAGGTGGGATCTTTTACGTTGAAGGTGAAAATTCCGGTATCGAGATCGAGTTCTCCGGTCAATACAATGATGGCTATTCGGAAAATATTATTTCGTTTGTTAACAATGTTCGAACTGCTGATGGTGGTACTCATGAAGCAGGAATGAAGTCAGGACTTACTAAAGCTTTCAATGACTACGCTAAAAAGGTCGGTCTGCTCAAAGAGAATAGTAAGAATCTCGAAGGTAGCGATGTCCGTGAAGGATTGTCTGCCATTATTTCTGTGCGTATCCCTGAAGAGATCTTACAATTTGAAGGTCAAACTAAAGGTAAATTGGGAACACCTCAGGCACGTTCTGCCGTCGATCAGCTTGTATACGAGCAAATGAGCTTTTATTTGATGGAAAATGGGGAACAAGCCCAAACATTGGTGAAAAAGGCTCTCAAGGCACGTGAGGCACGTAATGCAGCTCGAAAAGCACGTGAATCGAGTCGTAATGGTAAAAAGAACAAGAAAAATGACGGTCTCTTGTCTGGTAAATTGACACCAGCTCAATCCAAGAATTCTGCTAAAAATGAGCTCTTTTTAGTTGAGGGTGATTCAGCCGGTGGTTCTGCTAAGCAAGGACGAGATCGTAAATTTCAAGCTATCTTACCTTTACGTGGTAAAGTGTTGAATACCCAAAAGGCCAAATTAGAAGAAATATATAAGAATGAAGAGATCAATACGATGATCTATACGATCGGTGCGGGAGTCGGTGCCGACTTCAAACTAGAAGATCGTAATTACGACAAAATTATCATTATGACCGATGCCGATGATGATGGTTCGCATATCCAGATCTTACTTCTAACATTCTTCTATCGTTACATGCGTCCATTAGTTGAATCTGGACACGTTTATATTGCTTTACCACCGCTTTATCGGGTTCAAAAGGGCCGTGGATCAAAGATCTACAATTGTTATGCTTGGACGCCTGAGGAATTAAAAGATGCCATCAAAGAAGCAGGTAAAGGATATGACTTGCAAAGATTTAAAGGTCTGGGTGAAATGAACGCCGACCAACTTTGGAAGACAACTATGGACCCCGAAAATCGGATCTTGATCAGAGTTAATATCGATGATGCTGCCTTGGCAGAACGTCGAGTTACAACACTCATGGGCGATAAAGTTAAGCCAAGACGTGAGTGGATCGAAAAGAACGTTCGCTTTAACGGAACTGAAGAAGGCGACAACATTTTGGAAAAAGTCGATGATACCGATCATATGGACAGCCAAATTGTTGATGATTTATTGAATAAGGAATAGGTGATAGATATTGGCAAATAATTCTCCTAAAATCCAAGATATCCCATTAGAGAAGATCATGGGGGACCGTTTCGAGAGATATTCAAAATCGATTATTCAGGAAAGAGCACTACCTGATATTCGAGATGGCTTGAAACCGGTTCAACGAAGAATTTTATATTCAATGTTTTTGGACGGGAATACTTTCGATAAAGGTTTTAGAAAGTCGGCCAAAGGTGTCGGTAATGTCATGGGTAACTTTCACCCACATGGTGATTCCTCCATTTACGAAGCCATGGTCCGCTTGTCACAAGATTGGAAATTACGTGAGCCGCTGATCGAGATGCACGGAAATAACGGATCGATGGACGGTGACCCACCGGCAGCGATGCGTTATACCGAAGCACGATTAAGCAAGATCTCCACAGAAATGCTCCGCGATATCAACAAGAATACTGTTGATGAAGAGTGGAATTTTGATGATACTGAAAAGGAACCAAAAGTTTTACCAGCTCGCTTCCCCAATTTGTTAGTCAATGGAGCAACTGGTATCTCAGCTGGTTATGCGACAGAGATCCCACCACATAACTTAGGCGAAGTCATTGAAGCAACTATCAAGTTGATCGATGAACCAGATACTTCTTTAGAAGAGCTCATGAAGATCGTTAAGGGACCTGACTTTCCTACTGGTGGTATCCTCCAGGGAGCTTCCGGTATCAAAGAAGCATACGAAACTGGTCGTGGTAAGGTTTATTTACGTTCAAAGACTTCGATCCAAGAACTTCGTGGTCACAAGTCACAGATCGTTATCACTGAGATACCTTATGAAGTCAACAAAGCACAACTGGTCAAGAAAATGGATGAAGTTCGTGTGATGAAAAAGGTCGAGGGTATCGCTGAAGTTCGTGATGAAAGTGATCGACAAGGTCTCTCGATCGTCGTTGAGCTAAAACGCGATGTTGATGCTCAAGGGATCTTAAATTACTTATTGAAAAATACCGATTTACAGATCTCTTACAATTTCAACATGGTCGCTATTGCCGAAATGACACCACAACAAGTTGGCTTGATCAAGATGCTCAAAGAGTATATCAAGCATCAAGAAGACGTAGTTTTGCGACGTTCACATTTTGATCGAGATAAAGCTAAGAAGCGTCTTCACATCGTTGAAGGCTTGATCAAGGCACTCTCGATCTTAGATAAGGTGATCAAGACTATTCGTGCAAGTAAGAATAAGTCCGATGCCAAGAACAACTTAGTGAAAGAGTATAAATTCACTGAAGCTCAAGCTGAGGCTATTGTTTCTTTACAGCTTTATCGTTTGACTAATACTGATGTCACTGAATTAGAAAAAGAAGATAAAGATCTGAATGCTCTGATCAAACAATTAGACAAGATCATTAATGATCATCATGAATTAATGTGGGTCATCAAAGAAGAACTTTCTAAGGTCAAAGATACTTATGGGGATGATCGTAGAACTAAGATCGAGGCAAAAGTTGACGAGATCAAAGTTGATACAACTGTCTTGGTCGCTAGTGAAGACGTCCGAGTACTAGTTAGTCACGATGGTTACGTTAAACGTAGCAGCCAACGTTCGTATATGGCTTCAGACGAGGGCGAGAATGGCCTCAAGGACGAAGATTATCCAGTCTTAAACATTGAAGCTAACACCTTGGATCATCTCTTTATCTTTACGGATAAGGGTAATTTGATCTACCGGCAGATTTTTGAATTAGAAGATACTAAGTGGAAAGAAACGGGTTCCCACTTGTCGCAAGAAGTTGGCTTAGCTAATAATGAATCAGTTCTGAAGGCATTCGTCTTCAAAGATCTGAAGCAAACAGGAACATTTGTAACCGGAACTGACGGTAATTACATCAAACAGATCGACTTTTCTGATTTATTACCGGGACGAACTTATAAATCACGTGCCAGCCGCTACATTAAGCTAAAAAATGACGACCAGCATGTTTTTGACGTAGATTATATCCCTGCAGATCAAGCTAACAATCAATTAGTCTATGTATTTACTAAACATTCTTATGCTTCAGCTTTCCCACTAGAAGAGGTTCCAGTCGTTGGTAGTAAAGCTGTCGGTGTTAAATTTGTCAGTCTGAAACCAGATGATGAAGTTGCTGGATACTTTATCGCCGATAAAGACGATACTGAAGATAAAATTGCTGTCTTGACCCAGCGTGGTTCATACAAGCAAATGAAACTATCAGAGATCCCGATCACTAGCCGTGCTAGAAGAGGGGTCTTGACCTTACGAGAACTTAAGCGATCACCACATCGTATATGTTTAGTTGCTAAGACTAACCAAAATATCCAGCTAGAAGTTATCACTGATACTAACCAACACGTCTCAATTGATTTCAACGCTCATAGTGATACTGACCGTTATTCTAATGGATCATTCATTTTAGATCCTGATTCTGACGGTGATCCTATCAGATTTGAAATAAATTATATTAATAAATAAGCAATGCTATAATTAATTTATTATATATAGTATCATTGACCTATAGAGTGTTTAATTTAGACAGTGAAAGGAAGTGATTTTTTGTTAGATGAAGATGCTAGACGTGTATTTAGTTCCAAAGCGTTAAATTATTTTGATGAGTTATCTAAGAACATGAGTTATACCAAAACGGCTCAATCCTTAGGGATTACGCAACCAGCATTAACTCAACAGATCAAAAAAATAGAAAAGGTAGTAGGTGCCCCGTTGTTTTACAGCGTTGGTAAGAAAATCTATTTAACTGATGCCGGATCTGTTTTATTAAGTGCGACTCACGAAATATTTGATGTGATCAATACCGTTACAGACCAAATTCAGCAAAAATCTTCCGAAAGTTCAGGTACGATCAGTATCGGTATTTTGAATTCAGTTGAACCAAAAGTTCTTGAAGACTTTATTGTTGAGTTCAATCGGATCAATCCGAATATCGAGATCGATCTAGTCTTGCTGACTCGTAATGAGATCTGGGACCAGATCCAAAACAATAAGATCGATATTGCTGTAATGTATTTGCCTGACAATACTATCAAAAATTGGAAATCTTATAAGTCAAAGAAGATTATTAATGATACGATAATGTTGGTGCACAATAATGAAAAGATCGCCAAACGTGGCAAAGCTACTTACAAAGAAGCTATCACCACACCGTGGGTTTCTTATTTGCGAGGATATTACTTTACAGACTTGATGATCGAGAAGTTCAAGAATTCATTAGTCGATGTGCCTAAAGTAGTCGCAAGATTTTCTTCACCTTATCAATTGTTGAAGTTCGTACAAGATTCAGATGGCGTCTATACTGGTCTGCCATTGAGCTTTTGCTTAGCTAATGAGCAAATGTTTAAGTATTATCAGACACCACTCGAGCCAGCTATTTCAGCTGATTTAACATTTGTTTATCGTGATGACAAAGATAAGATCCCACGGATCAAAGAATTCTTTACTGAGTGGGATGGCTTTTTAAGTAAGAAGAGTTATATCGATCGTTTGAAATCTTTATAAAACAAAGGAGTAACGTACTAATGGCAAAAGAAAAAGAATTAGTAGTTGGACACAAGAGTCCAGATACTGACGCTGTCGTGGCAGCAATTGCATTTTCATATTTTAAGAATCAAACAGGGTTCAATACCGAAGCAGTTGCTCAAGGTGAACCTAACAAAGAAACAAAATTTGTTTTTGATAAATTTGACTATAAGTACCCACGTATTACTACTAAAGCTAGTGATGAAGTTAAAAAAGTTATGTTGGTCGATCACAACGAAGCACAACAAAGTTTTGACGATATCGATGATGTTCAAGTAACACATGTAGTTGACCACCACCGTATTGCTAATTTCCAAACTGACCAACCTCTTTACTATCGTGCTGAACCACTAGGGTGTACAAGTACGATCCTTTGGAAGATGTTCAATGAACATGATGTTGAGATCCCAGCTAATTTAGCTGGAATGATGGCTTCAGCTATTATCTCAGATACACTTTTACTAAAATCACCTACAACCACTGATCAAGACGTTGCTGCTGTTAAGAGCTTAGCTACAACAGCTGGTATCGACTACAAGTCATACGGTATGGACATGCTTAAAGCAGGAACTGACTTAGATGACAAGTCGACGAAGGAACTTCTTGACATGGATGCTAAGAGTTTTGATATGAACGGTCACAGCGTGCGTGTTGCTCAAGTTAATACCGTTGATGTCGATCATACGCTTGAACGTGAAGCAGATTTTGTCAAAGATATTAAGGCTGAAAACCAAGATAATGGTTACAACCTATTTGTCTTATTGATCACAAATATCATGACAAGTGATACAACTGGTATCATTATTGGTGATGATGCTGACGTTGCTACCTTTGAAAAAGCCTTAAATACTAAGGTTGATGATAACAAAGCTGCATTACCTGGCGTTGTTTCACGTAAGAAGCAAATCGTACCTCCACTTAACGAAAACTTTTAGTAAAATAAGAGTAAATTTTAATTAAAAGAATTTACTTTTTGTTAATCGTTTTCATTGAAAACGTTCGCTTGCTCTTGTATAATCTATATATCATTAAAACTGCTGGTGGTTTTTTGACTGCCGGCAGTTTTGGTGTTTTAGATACTTTCTTAAATAAAGGGGATTTACAATGAGCGTTACAAACATACTAATTGGTCTTCTGCCTATGATCGGCTGGGGTGTTTTCCCAGTCTTGACAGGATACTTCGGTGGAAAGCCAGTTAACCAAATTATTGGTGCAACATATGGTACTTTGCTTGGTGCTATTGTTGTTGCACTATTTACGCAAACACCTCTACTATCTGGAAAGGAATTCTTATTTACCTTCCTTTCTGGTGCAGCCTGGTCCTTTGGTCAGATCTTTGTGTTCTATGCCTTTACGGAAATGGGTGTTTCAAGAACAATGCCTATTTCAACTGGTTTCCAATTGATCGGTGCTTCTCTCTGGGGCGTCTTCGTCTTAGGTGAATGGTCAACCGGAATGGCTAAAGCAATCGGCTTTTTCGCTATTTTCTTGATCATCATTGGTGTTTACTTGACTACTTATACTGAGAATAAGAATCAGACATCAACTGGTACTAATGGCAGTAAAGCATTAAAGGGTGTAGGTTTAGTATTGATCGCTGAAGTTGGTTACTTAGCATACTCAGCCTTCCCACAAGCAGTTGAAGTTTCAGGATTTGAAGCCTTTCTACCACAAGGTTTAGGTATGGCTGTTGTGGCAACGATTTTTGCATTTGCAACTAAATCAAACAGATCTTCAAAACCTTACAGAACTAAGAGTTCATACACTAATATCATCAGTGGTTTGTTCTTTGCCTTAGCTGCCTTATCATATTTGATTTCTGCACGTCCAGAAGTTAATGGTTTAGCTACAGGATTCACACTTTCACAAATGAACGTTATCCTTGCTACACTTGGTGGAATTTACGTTCTTCATGAAAAGAAGACATCAAAAGAAATGGTCGCTGTACTTAGTGGTTTAGCTTTAGTTGTTATCGCTGGTATCATTACAGCATTTATCAAGTAATCTTATGTGTCTAATGTTATGCAATGACTATGGTCGTTGCATATTTTTTTTGCAAGAATTCGTTTCATAATAGAGAAAAAGCGCTCCAGGAATTTTCCTGGAGCGCTTTTTTGAGACTAGGTCTCAGAATACTTCTATCCAATAATGTGGGGGATCTCGGTAATTATTAGTGATGAGTCTAATGTTACCGAAATCTAAGGAGTGTCAAATAGGGAAATCACCAATACCTACCTGACATCTTCATCATAGGTCCAATAAGTACAATTGTTAAATAAAAAGTTGATTTATTTTACAATTACTGTTCTAGCAGCGATCAACTGACCGTTGGAGTAACGGATAGTGTCATTGCCATTGTTACCAGTAATAAGACCGTTGGTAGATAATAGTTTTAATTCAGCTTGACTCATATTACTTACATCAAAGAAAATACTTTGAGCATAGGTACCAGCTTTTAATGTCTTAGGTAAAGCACTAATCGCCACTTTTTTACCATCTTGATAAACATTACTTACTGGGGCAATATTTTTAGCCTGATAAGTTTTGCCTTGGCTATCAGTAATAGTGAAGTTCGGGATCTGATAAATGTTTGTAAAGACATTTGGTGTAGCGTTAGTTGTTGTGATCGTATCTTGGAAGTCGACATTTAAAGAATTTAAAGCTGGAACGGTGATCGTGATCGGCTTTTCAATCAGTGTTTGACTGTAGTTAAAGTTGTTTAAAATCTGTAGTTTTAGTTGCGCAGTTCCGCCATTTTTTTTGAGATCAGGGACAGTTTGGGTCTTAAAAGTCCAAAAATCGTCGTCTGCTGGACTCAAACGATACTTGTAATGATTTGCTAAGGCATCATTTCTCGTTGCTTTAGCATAGTTAGTATTGGCTTCACCGAGCCAGAGAGGCATGTCACCGGCAACGAATTGATCAAAAGTTCGATAATAACCATCAACTTCTTCAGCAAGTTCATAGCTTGGGATAGTGACATTGTCGTTTAAATTATCTAGGAATGAATTTAGGTAATCAATTGGAAATGGTTGATAGATCAGATCAGAATCATTAGTTTCAGTGGTGGTAGCTTGGACAGAATTGTTACTTAGGCCGATTGAGAGCATGGTTAAGCCTAATGTTAAAACAGTCGTTTTAAATAATTTATGTTTGAACATTTTTGTTCCCCTTTTATAATCAATATCAACATTATAATTCAAAAGCAACAAAAATTCTTTGACTATAAACAAAATTAATATTAAATTTCAAAGTCAGTTTCACGAAGTAATCGACGATAGTAGAGTAAAGAACTTGCACTGAGTTGATCAATGATCGCTAAATCATCATCGGTTGGTTCTCTTTTCGAAAGTAAAATCAGGATGAAAGTCGTGTATAGTTTTTTTGGTGTAAGTTCTAAATCTAATTTCTCACTATCTTTTTTTAAATCTCGATGTAACGCAGCGGTACTTAAGAGAGGCGATTTAGCACCTTTATTTCGACTCAAAAAGAGATTTTTCGTATTCCAATACGATTGCCAAGGTTCGATGAAATCATGATATTCTTGGAGAAATTGGCGCTGCCTGGATGAAAATTTAAGTGAGGTGAAAGTTTGATAGAATCCGTCTGACAAAGCTGTCTGGTAATGGAATCCCTTAGAAATTATCAACATTAATAAACGAGGGTAGACGTGGAGATTTTGATTTGTTAAATAATCGTCGAGATTCAAGAATATTTCGACAGGAAAGTTGTCTTGGAGAGGGACTTTTAAACTATTGATATTTAACGTCGGCAAATCGTCGATCAACTTATTGGCAAATAGATATTTGAAATAAATATTCAAATTGCTAAGAACTTTATTGATCGTACTAGGACTCAAACGCAGTTTATGTTCTAAAAAGGACTTGTATTCAAGCACATCAACATCGTGGATCGAGTGAGTATCGAGCGTGCTTTTGAACAGTTGATCGTGCTCAACTAAATAATCCAAAAAATCATGGAGTGAATTGAGATATTCATCGTGTGCACGCGCTGAAATATGACGTGTCTTTAAATAAGCATTAAATCCAGTGATATATGGGATCTTTGTCATAGCGGACCTCACTTAAACAATTAATACTTATATGTTAAAGTAAATCGAACATCCGTTCAACAAAAAAGAGAGTGGAGGTGCACGGGTAGCTGCTGAGGATTAACGCGGGTGGTCGGACAGGTGCTGCGAAGCAGTGCCACGACCACCTGTGTTAACCGGAGGCCGCTGTGCACCGGAACTCGTTTCCATATCCTTGAGAATTAAAATAACAACCTCTATTCAATTTGCTTCAAATTTTGCTACTAAAGATTTAAAGATCCACTTATTCGAAAGCAGTGCTCGCTGATAGTTTCTAAACCGGAGGCCGCTATCAAGCGCAACTCGTTTCCAAAAAAGAGAGTGGAGGTGCACGGGTAGCTGCTGAGGATCAACGCGGGTGGTCGCACAAGGTGCTGCGAAGCAGTGCCACGACCACCTGTGTTAACCGGAGGCCGCTGTGCGCTGCAACTCGTTTCCATGAAAAAAGATCTACATATCTTCCATATGTAGATCTCATTAATTAAATAGCCGCATACATTTCTTTGATGCTGGCGACAGATTTTTCCCATTTTGCTTGCTCATTGTCATTGAAGTCTAAAGGATAGACTTTTTCAATACCGGATCCCACGAGGGCAGGTTGACCAATATAGATGCCTTCATTCTCATTGTAGACGGAAACTGGCATGATCTTTTTACTATTGCTGAGTACGGTTTGAACGATCAAAGCTGTTTGATTAGCGATCCCGTAGCAAGTAAATCCTTTGCCAAAGAAAATATCGATCCCGTTTTGTTTAGCTTGATTTTCGAATTCATCTTGCTGAGCTTGAGTCAGAGTATCGCTCAAGACAGAGTCGCCAACGGATACTTTTGTCCATGGAACGAATTGCGTCATACCATGTTCGCCAACGACTGAACCGTTGATATTGTTAGGATGAATGCCTAGTTCAGCACTGACAGCTTGTTTCATGCGGGCAGTATCCAAAGAGGTTCCTGTTCCAAATACCTGGTCATGTGGCAAACCAGTTTCTTCTTGCAACATCCTCGTAATGACATCACAAGGATTGGTGATATTGATCAAGATACCGTGAAAACCAGCTTGTTGGATCTTAGGTCCCCATTCTTGAGCTACCTTTTTCGTATAATTCAATTCATCAAAACGGTTACCGCTATCTTGCTGGACAGAAATTTTCCCAGCAGAAAAAATAATGATATCAGTATCCTTTAATTCCTTTAGATCAGGTTTGATGATCTCAACGTGTGAATTGAGTCCAACTTGCCCATCATAAAGATCTTTGTATTGAGCTGTAACAATTTTTTCATGTTTATCGAACAATACTAATTGGTCGATCAAATCTCGACTCACTAATGTATAAGCTGTCGTACTACCGACATGACTTAGGCCAATGATCGCAACTTTACTCATAAAATGCACCCCTTATTTTTTAAACATTAAAATTATAGTGGTCTTAATTAGAATAAAAGTCAACCTGATTAGTAAAATACTAATTTAAAAACAATTAATTCAGCAATTATTACGTATATAATGTATTTATGAATATTTTGAGGAGTTTAATTGTGGGAGAAATTAAAGTAGTATTTTTTTATGTCGATGGAACTTTGGCACAGCACAATAGTGGCAATAATTCATCTATTTTGGAGCGGATCCCAGATTCCACTTTCCAAGCTATCGACTTGTTACAAAAGACTGAGGTGATCCCAGTGATCGCTACGGGAAGAAACCGTGGCATGATCGAACAAGTGCTGCAAAAGTTAGGGATCAATAATTTAATTGCTAATAACGGACGTTACGTTGAGGTAAACGGTAAAGTTATCAAACACGATACTTTTGATCAGCAGCAATTAAAAGAAATCGTGACTTTTTTTAGAAATCGCGATATACCGTTTTGCTATGAGACCGCTGAAACGCTTTACCAAAACCGATTTTCAAAATTCATTCCAGATAGCTCGATGACAATCAAACAAATTTCTGATACGGTGATCCCAGATGAGGTCATTCAATTGATTGTCAGAAACGAGACCAATGAGCAGCTGAAAGTGCCAGTCAAAGGCGTCAAATTGGTTAAAGTTGCACATGATGTTTATGATGTGACCCAAGATTTTTCAAATAAAGCCGTTGGGATCTCAGCTTTTATGAGCGAATGCCAAATTAATCAACAACAGACGATGGCTTTTGGCGATGAGGAAAATGACTTGGAAATGTTCAAACACGTTCACATGGCGATAGCGATGGGTAATGCTCCAAAAATCGTCCAACAAGCAGCAGATTTTGTGACCGATCCGATCGATCAAAATGGTATCCTTCACGGTTTGAAACATTTTGGGTTGATCTAAAAAAATCCAGACAATTTTAACGTAATTTGATATCAAGGAGAGAATTAATGAAAATACTGCTCATGATTAGGTGGATTTTTCAGTTAATGATATCCTAGTAATGAACTTATTTTTAAGGAGTTTTCATGATTACTAGTCCAAATGAAATATTGAAGAGCACCTTTGGTTACGACGATTTTCGCCCTGGACAATTGTCGATCATCCAAAAGGTGAACGCGGGAAAAAGAACTTTAGGCATCATGCCAACTGGTGGTGGAAAGTCGATCTGTTATCAGATACCGGCCTTGATGTCGTCGGGATTAACATTAGTCGTATCCCCACTGATCTCCTTGATGAAGGATCAAGTTGATAGTCTTAACGAGATGAATATCCCAGCAACTTATATAAATAGTACTTTGAGTTATTTTGATGCTAACGAACGGATGCGTTACATCGAATCTGGAGCAGTAAAATTGCTTTACGTTGCCCCTGAGAAAATTGAAAATGAAGAATTCTACAATTGGCTAACTCATCTACCAATACAATTGATCGCCATCGATGAAGCTCACGTTTTATCATCGTGGGGCCATGATTTTCGTCCTAGTTATTTAAACGTTATCGATCCCTTGAACCAGTTACCTAGTCAACCATCTTTACTAGCGTTGACTGCTACTGCCACGCAACGGGTTCAACAAGATTTGATGCAAATTTTAGATATTTCTGAGGATAACGTTGTTAAAACTGGTTTTGAAAGGACTAATTTAGCTTTAAAAATCGAACGAGGTGTCAACAAGCCACGTTATGTAACTGAATACGTGCAGTCTCATCCTAACGAATCAGGGATCATTTATGCTGGCCGTCGAAAAGATGTTGAAAAGATATATGATTTACTAAAAGAAAAAGGCTTCAAAGTTGGGAAATATCATGCTGGCTTAAGCGATTCGATCCGTCACGAAATGCAGGAGAAGTTTTTATTCGATGAGATCGATGTCATGGTCGCGACCAACGCCTTTGGAATGGGAATAAATAAGACTAACGTCCGCTTTGTGATCCACTATACGATGCCGGGTACGATAGAGAGCTATTACCAAGAAGTAGGTAGGGCAGGTCGTGATGGCTTGGAAGCAGAAGCTATTTTACTTTATTCTCCCGCTGATCTAAGACTGCATCTATTTTTTATTGAGCAATCAGAAGCTGATGAAGCTTATAAACAGAGCTTAAATGATAAGCTGCGTGAAATGAATCAGTATGCCAAGACCGAATTGTGTTTGATGAATTATATTTTGAAATATTTTGGTGAAACAAAGACCACGCCTTGTGGTCACTGTTCGAATTGCCTTGACCAGCGTCCGGCTAATGATGTAACAGCTAAAACGCAACAAGCTCTTAGCTGTGTAGTACGCATGGATCAACGCTATGGTAAGAAAACTGTCGCCAGGGTCTTGGCAGGGAAGCCTGATATTGCTAACGATTGGCGAAATTTTGGCAAATTATCGACTTTTGGATTGATGCACGATGAGACGTTGAAATATATTGAAGAGTTTATTGATTTTTTGACAGCTAATGACTTTTTGCAAATGTCTCAAGGTCGTTATCCGGTACTACAACTGACTCAAAAAGGGTTAAAAGTCTTGAAGAGTGAACTGAAAGTCAAGCGTCGGGAAACACGGATCACCAAACAACAAAGTCCAATTATTGACGATGGTAATTACGATCAACAATTATTCGAGAAGTTGCGTCAATTAAGATTGAATTTGGCTCACGCTGCCGATGTGCCACCGTTTGTAATCTTCTCTGATAAGACATTAAAAGATATGGCGCAGATCTTGCCGCAGAATAGTGAAGAATTTTTGACGGTCTCCGGAGTTGGACATGCTAAACTTGAACGATATGGCGACAAATTTATTCATGAGATCAAGGAATATCAAGCTGAAAATTAAATGAATTTTGGGAGCAGTTGTTATAATAAATGTTTTACGAAAACATCTTATAAAAAACACTACTATAACTAGGAGGGATTCAACGTGAAGCATAAAATCGCAATTTTATCTGATATTCACGGCAATGTGACTGCATTAAGAACAGTCTTAAATCAGTTGCAAAGTGAAAACATTACTGAGTATTGGTATCTAGGCGACTTGCTGACTCCTGGACCCGGTGTTAATGAAATATTTGATCGTTTGAATGACCTAAACACAACTGTGTTTATACGTGGAAATTGGGACGACATCGTTGTTCATGTACTAGCTGATAACGAGCAATTCTTGGATTACGATAACGATGGTTATGTGCACGTTGCACGAATGATCGAATACATTGACGACACAATTACAGCAGCAAATTTTGAACAGCTAAAAAATGCGCCAACGTTTCAAAATCTTACGATCAACGGTTTGAATCTTCAAATATCACATAACTTCAAACTGAAGAATTCTGGACACGAGTTGTTTCCATATGAAATACAGGGAAACTTTGACGAACTAACTGAAGACCAATCGATCGATATGGCATTTTACGGGCACACACATCATCAAATCATGAGAACTTCTTCAAATGATCAATTGATCGTTAATCCGGGATCGATCGGTGAACCATATACACGTTGGCAAAAATTTGCTGATAATTTGCGTGCTGAGTATGCCGTAATGGAGATCGATTCAAGTGGATTGGCGAACGTGTCGTTTAAACGCGCGTCATATGATATCAATGATGAACTCAAACTTGCTAAAGCTGCCAAATTACCGTACTTGGAACTTTATGATTATTTATTGCACACTGGCAAAGCCAGCACGCATGATATTGATACTTTGACCAAATATAATAAGCAATATAATTATCGCGCAGATGTAATAGATTTCTTTAAAAGATTGCGCGTAAATCATTTTTAGAGATTACTTGAGAAAGAGTAGTCTCTTTTATTTAAAAGCATTACTTCGTATAATATATATTATGTAACCTTAGATGAACAAATAACAGTTATTTTCAAAATAGATCCCCTGTTTGGTATTTTTTAGTCTTTCAGAATATGTTTGGCGATTTACTACTTTATTGCTAATTGCCATAGTTGATTAAAAGTTTTAAAGCGGTTGTAAAATGATTCGTAGCAAATAAATTACTCAGGCCTTTATATGCTTTCTTAAAACTGATTGTTTGTAACAGTTAATCTCAAATACTTGCGTGCTGTGATTGATCTTGACCAAGAACTACTCGCTTAATGTTTGAACATGACCTTAGAACGCGCCTAATTAAAACTACAATTGCTACGTAATGAGATTATCCTAATAGCAACGACGTTCACGACAGTTGTTTTTTCTTAAGTGTTATTGATTTGGTGATTTTGATCAATAACAAATGTAAGAATGATTATGCCAGTTAAAAATCACTAGATTTGTAATATATAAACAATAAACATTAAATATTAATAATCTAGAATGCTACAGTATGTAATTGATGATTTTAAAAATTAATTTGCTGCGAGTATGCAATAAATATGTTGATTTATACAATGATAAAGGTATTTTATCTAATAGATATTTTTGTCGATTGTGTGCCAATCAAGATAGCAAATTTAGTACTTTCATTAAAACTAGTATTTTAATGAAAGTATCAATCCAATAATTGAATATTTAAAAAGAATCTAAATTTACAATTAGATACTTTTTTTACTGATTTTATTCATATATGTATCCGCCTCATATATGTATCTTAATTACCACGCATATTTTCTTGAATTTGCTCAGCTAATTTTTTTAGTATATTCATTTCATTTTTGGATGATTGTATATTAGTAGCAATGTCTCATCCATGTATTTAGGTTTATTAAACCAGATAATTGATGTGGCTCCCCTTTGAATGGCCCAAGCAATTGCAATGTAGAGGCTTAAAACATTATGCTTTTCTGCGGAAATTTTAAAAATATTGATCAAGAGTTCTAAATTTACCGTCATTGAATTATAAATGTCAGGTAGCTGTCCCCTGTTCCAAGATTAGCTATGGATCGAGAACAATATTATTTTCTTGGCAAGCTTGTTAATGTGGTGGGATCAAGTTAGGTTTCCATTTTCTACATGTATTGCTGATTTAGCTAATCTCTCCCACGTCCAGGATATGGTAGTAGTTTTTGGTATCTCTAATTTATGATCCTCAATGTATATGCTAAGATCGTATTAAAGCATATGCGTCAGGAAGTTGATATTAAACAATAATATCTAATTTGTGAATATGGGGGTTCTTATATGTTAGTAATTTTAGGAATTGGTCTGGTAATTTTGGGGCTTTTTGCTGTCGTCGGTAATATCAGTAACTCAAGACAATTAGGTCGTAGGATTTGGTCAAATAGACTCCTCGTATACATCCTATTGCTAATTGCTGGAATAGTTTTGATATTTGCTCCTCTATTAGGTATTTAGACTTATCTTGATAAATTCCATTAAATTTTTGAATTGTAACATTCTAAAAATAATACAAAGAATTGGATAACAGCATACGATGAAAATCACAACCGATCAAATCCATCCAGAAATTCGCCAGCAAGGTGAACAGTTCCGCCAAGGTTTGCCGTATTTTTCGATGGACATTATTAAGCAAATGAATGCAGCCAGAAATGATGTTGTTCCGGACAATCGTAGATTAAACGTCCAAACGGTTTATCTAACGCGAAATGATGCCAGTAAATTGAGAATTCTGATCTATTCCGAAAAGAAGTCTACCGCTTCTACCGTTCCTGGTATCTTGTGGTTTCACGGCGGCGGTTATGCTATGGGACAACCAGAAGACGAAATTGCGATGATCGAACAATTAGTACATGCTAGTCGGGGAATAATTTTTGCTCCTGATTATACTCTTTCACTGCAAGCTCCCTATCCGGCTGCCCTAAATGATGCTTATTTGAGCTTATTGTGGCTCAAGGACAATATTAATAAATACAATCTTCGTTCAAATCAAATTGTCGTTGGTGGTTGTAGTTCTGGAGGTGGGCTTGCCGCAGCATTATCGCTGTATGCTCGTGATAAAGGTGAAGTTAATATAGCTTTACAGTTGCCAATTTATCCAATGCTAGATGATAGAATGATCACAGAGTCGATGAAAGATAACGATGCTCCTGTTTGGGGTGAGCGTTCGAATAAAAATGCTTGGGATATATATTTAGGCAATCAATTCGACAGTGCAAATGTACCGATTTATGCTGCGCCGAATCGAGCCGAAGATTTGTCCAATATGCCACCAGCTATATCATTTGTGGGGACAATCGACCCTTTTTATGATGAAACAGTTCAATACTTTACAAAACTGAAGAAAGCTGGAATTTGGACCAACTTACTAGAGGTCAAAGGGGCCTTCCACTGCTTTGATATTGCTGCCCCTGAATCTCAATTAACCAAATCTGCTTTTAAATTTTTATCAACCAATTTGAGATTTGCTTTAGATAACTTTTTTGCTGAACAGAATTAGTCAAAAAAGAACTCTACCAATTTGCTGGTGGAGTTCTTTTAATTTGATAATAGACTAACACGATAGATAATCATCAATTAGTTGATTTTTTTAATTGTATCTCGATTGATTCAAAACTTTAAATATACCAAATCCAAAGCTATTACTTGTTAACTTATAAATCACAAATTACACTTGCTAGATAAGTTAGCCAAGCCATTGGTCGATTAATTGTTCCTGTTCAACGAATTTACCGATGGTGTTGATCGACCGTGATTAAATGCTAAATCATTGGAGACCTCATCTAGGTCTTCACTTAGTTTATGCATCCCCTTCATGACGTCAGTATAAGCTGAGATTATATTATTGAAATCATTGAATAGTTGTGTGTTTGAAGGATCTATCTCTGGAGAATTTAATTTTGCAATTAATTGACAATATTCATTTATTCGTGAAATATTTGCAGTAACGGTACTTTCGGCATCGAGGACCTTTGGGAGCATTGCTAAATATTCCATTCCACGACTAGTTATCCGATAAACGGGGGCTTGTTGCATATGAGTGGCTCCACTCTCCATACGGACTCGTATCTTTCGTGGTGAAACTTCAATGAATTTAGCTTGCTCATTTAGTGTTCCCAAGACACTTTTCAATACTGCATCACTGATCCGTGCTTCGTTTGATTTATCATCTAAATAATTGGCATTGTACTGTTTAAGTAAAAAGTCTAATGTTCTTGGAATATCGGCACTTGCTCGATTACCATAAAGAATCGTCAAAATATTCCATCCAGCTAATGGATGGTCTCGACTTTTTCCCAAATTAGTCGCTAGTAATAGTTGTCTTAATTCTTCATTCATGTTCATATGTCTATCTCCAAAGAGTATTGATATACCTAGTATGGCGAAATTATTTAGTCAATTCAATTGAATAAATGAATAGTAAAAAATGCATACTAAATCTAAAGCGTGATTAATAATTAATTATTAATTTTAGGAATATGCAAGGTCAGTGAGAAAAATCATTCACGAGAAATACCCTACTGTTCAAGTAGTGGCAACCAGTGGCCGTTATGATATGAATACCTTTAATCTGGCTGTTGAAGAAAACATCCCTTTGATAACTTTGACTCCTTGGAAAAGTATTCATCCTAATCTTGTATCAATCCCTTTAAAAACCGATATCCATGTATCCTATGGGATTTTAACTACTAAATTTCCCGGAAGTAAAGTTGACAATTTTTTGATTAGCCTGTCGAAAATCCTCAAATTATAATTTCGTAAATACAAAAAGAACCTTTCCTTATCATTAATATTTAGGAAAGGTTATTTTATATTAATGGTGATTACTAGCCTGCCTTAGGTAAGGAAGCATTATATGAAATTTCTATCTTAAACCGATAACGTTTGGATAGGTAATCTTAATTGCTTTTTTGATCTTGTTTGACCAGTAATTCAATAAATCTTTGAACGATTTCTGAAACTTTTCGTTGTTTACTCCAAATTAATTGCTGCTCTATCAAACTTGCATCTTTTAAAAGTAAAAACTTTAAGTCAGTGGTAGCACCGATAAAAGCCCCTTTAGCACAGAGTGGATAAGCTGTCTGATTCTTCGCTAAATACAAAGAATTGGAAACTAAATTTTGCTTACCGATGACGTTCAACTCTGATAATGGAATACCTAGTAAAGTGGTCATCTCAGTTTGGATCAAATTATTGCGAGTCACAAAAATAGGAATCTTTCGCATTTCGGCCTTGGAAATTTCATCTTGATTTAAGAACGCTTTTTTTGACACAACTAATCCCCAGGAATCTTTTAAATTTAAATCTTTAACATGGTATTTAGCAGTTTCACTTGGTTTCAATACAATCCCTAAATCTAACATCCCTTGATCCAATCGTTCTTGGATATCGGTACTATCTAAGTCATACAACTCGATTTTTACACCTGGATACTGCTCGTGATACAGCCTAATGGTTTGAGCAAGTAATTCGGCAGCGTTGGATTCAATGCAACCAATAGCAATCGTTCCTACTACTTTATTATCAATTTCTTGGACATTGGTCTTTGCATGATCAAGCATCGATAAAATTTGTTTGGCATCAGTTTGGAACTGCAGTCCTGCATTAGTTAAAACCATTTGCCGTTGTTTTCGAATAAATAGTTCTGTTCCCAGTTCATTTTCAAGTTCTTTTAATTGGCGGCTTAGAGTCGGTTGTGTGACATGCAATTCACGAGATGCTTTAGAAATTGTGCCTGTTTGAGCAATGGCTAAAAAGTATTTAAATAATCTAGTTTCCATGCTTTTTTGCTTCTCTCTTATTCAATATATGGATAGTTTACCTTTTATTATAAGTATTTTACATAATTAAGATACTCTCTTAAGATGAATTTATCCAATAAATTGGGAGTGACTTAATGCAAAACGTAATTTTAAATAACCAATTATCCATGCCACAATTAGGCTTAGGAACAATGAATGTTAAAAATCTACCTCAATTATTACCGCAGGCAATCGACTTGGGGTATCGATTAATTGATACTGCTGCCAACTATGATAATGAAATTGAAGTTGGTCAAGGCATTAAAAATAGTGATATTGATCGAAAAGACCTATTTATAACTTCTAAGTTAAAGATCCAGTCAGATGGGTATCTTGGAACGCTCAAAGCGTTCAATGATTCTTTAGAAAAATTAGATTTGGATTATTTAGATCTTTATTTGATCCATCAACCATACGGTGATGTTTTTGGTGAGTGGCGTGCATTGGAAAAACTTTATCGAGATGGCAAAGTCAAGGCTATCGGTGTTTCGAATTTTGCTCCATTTCAACTGATTGATTTAACCATGCATAGCACAATCAAGCCGATGATCGATCAAATCGAAATACATCCCTTTTTTCAAGAAATACCGGAGTCAAATTATGCGTTACAAAATGATATTCAGCCACAATCATGGGCACCCTTTGGTGAATCTATTCAAATATTAAGCAAATTACCTACATTAAAAGCAATTGCCGATAATCATCAAAGAACGGTGCCTCAAGTTATCTTACGTTGGTTAATACAAAGAAATATTGTTACGATTCCTAGCTCTAGTAACTTAAATCATTTAGAAGAAAATTTTAATATTTTTGATTTTTATTTGACTAATCAAGAAATGGATACCATAAAACAACTTGATACAAAGAAGTCCACTTTTATCGATCATTTAACAGCTGATGGTGCAGAATTTCTTTCAAAGGTGAACTAATTATGAAAATATATGATATGAATTCAAAAGAGTATCTCGATGATGTTAAAGAAAGTGCTCGTAGCAAATCGCTTTGTTTCAAGATCAATAATCTTGATCCTAACGATTCGCAAATCAGAAATTATTTAAATCAACTATTCGAAAATAGATTGCCTGAAAATAGTACCATTTGGGCGCCTACCCAAATTGATCGTGGAAATAAAATTCAGATCGGCCAAAATGTTTTCATTAATCACAGTTTGATTACAGTAGCACTTGGTGGAATTACGATTGAGGACAATGTCCAAATTGCTCCAGGTGTGACCATGTTGACAGCTAATCATGATATCGAACACATGAATATCTTAAAAACCGCTCCAATAACCATCCGAGAAGGTGCTTGGATCGGTGCCAAAGCAATTCTTTTACCAGGCGTAACAATTGGTGAGCATGCGATCGTTGGAGCTGGCGCTGTGGTAACAAAAGATGTTGAATCTTATGCTGTTGTTGGTGGCAACCCCGCAAAATTAATTAAAAAAATTAAATAGAAAAAAGACTCGAGCTTCTTGGACGATAGTGATTGTTCAAAAAATCGAGTCTTTTTTCTTAATATTTTCCAAATCAGTATAAAAAAGGTATCATATTTACATATAGAACATACGTTTGGAGAAAGCTAATTATGGAAAAACAACAATACCTGAAATTGATCGATGAAGAGTTATCAACATCCCCCTGGTTCGTGAAAGAATATTATCAAGCAAAATCTACCATACCGCTCTCCCCTGCCACACTATATCAATATTTAACGGAGTTTCGTCGCTTTTTTAGCTGGTTGATCATTGAAGGCCACAGTCCTGCTACAAAACAATCAGAGATCAAGTTGGAAGAATTAGAACATCTCAAGAAAGAAACGGTTGAATTTTACAAGTCAGCATTGCTGAATCAAGCTAAAACTACTGGCTCCCACGAAAGCAAGACGCATTCAACGGTAAATCGCTCTCTGCACGCTTTATCATCGCTTTTCAAGTACTTAACTGAAGATACCGAAGATGACAATGGAGAGGCTTATTTTGACCGCAATGTGATGCATAAGATTGCCTTGGTTAGAACTAACGAAACTTTTGCAACTCGAGCTTCTAATTTGAAGACAAAACTCATGCTGGGCAATACTGATCATGAGTACTTGTCGTTTATTGACGAGAAATACGAAACTAAATTGACTGCCAATCAAAAACGTTATTTTTTGCGTGATAAAAAACGGGATCTGGCGATAAACGCTCTCTTATTAGGAAGTGGTCTCAGAGTTTCCGAAGCTGCCAATGCTGATATTCAGCATCTAAATCTAAAAACAGGCACTATCGGTGTCGTTCGTAAAGGTGGTCAAAAAGATATCGTCCATATTGCACCCTGGACTCTGCCATTTATTCAAGACTACGTTGAACAAAGAAAAGAACTGTATCATGCTAATAAAGCTGACCGTGCCTTATTCTTGACTTTATATCGAGGCAAACCTTCACGGATCAAATCATCAACTATTGAAAAGATGGTCGCAAAGTATTCAGCTGCTTTCAAAGTTCGGATCACCCCACATAAACTGCGACATACCTTAGCCTCAAAACTTTATCTTGCCACTAAAAATGAACAATTAGTTGCCACGCAACTAGGACAAAATTCAACGGGAGCAACGAGTTTATATACACATATGATCGATGAAGAACAAAAGAAAGGTCTCAAAAAGCTCTGAGAAGATATATTTCAGGTGGAAATACGGCTGATTTTTTCCTTCAAACAGTGTTACGCTAAAAGTATTAAAAATGGTTAAGGAGTGGATCAATTGACAGTTCAAAGTGAATTAATGCAAAGGCTAAATGACTCAGAAACAGATATTATTAACATTCGTCGCCACCTTCATGAGCACCCTGAAGTATCTTTTCACGAGCAAGAAACTGCTAAATACATCAAAGATTTTTATCATCAAAATGGTATCGAAACTAAGAACTTTGGCAATGGCTATGGCTTAGTTGTGGATATCGATTCTGGACATCCTGGCAAAACACTGGCTTTACGTGCTGACTTTGATGCTCTGGCAATTCAAGAAGATAATGATTTGCCTTTCAAGTCTAAGAATTCTGGCGTGATGCACGCATGCGGACATGACGGACATACCGCTTATATGATGATCCTTGCCAAGAATCTTTTTGAAATGAAAAATAAGCTGCGTGGCAAGATCCGTATCATCCATCAACCGGCTGAAGAAGTATCTCCTGGTGGGGCCAAGTCAATGATCGACGCTGGTGTTTTAGAAGGCGTCGATAACGTCATTGGTGCCCATGTAATGACGTCTATGCCCACTGGGTCAATTGGCTATCATACCAACGAAACGCAAACAGGACGCGCTAATTTTACGATAAAATTCACTGGTAAAGGTGGCCATGCATCAATGCCTCATCTTTCTAAGGATGCAATTGTTTTGCAGGAAGCTACTTTGTGACCGCACTGCAGACGGTAGTTTCACGAAACATCGATCCTTTTGATACTGCTAGTGTTACGATCGGCTCTTTTGATGGAGCAGGTTCTTACAATGCCATTAAAGAAAGCGTCGTCTTAAAAGGAGACGTCAGGATCATGAAGGAATCGACCCGGAAGGTCATCCGCACCCGGATCCAAAAGATCATTAACGTCATTTGTGACATGTTCGACGTTACAGCTGATGTCGACTATGACGATAATTACCCAGTCTTATATAACGATTCCAAAATTACTGAAAAAGCAATGTCCGCGATCAGTCATGCGGATATTCCAGAAATTACCGAAGTATTTGACTGTGGACCACAGGATCCTTCAGAAGATTTCTCTTACTTCGCCAATGATCGACCAAGTTGTTTCTTCTATGTCGGATGTCAAACTCCAGATGGAGCCAATCATCCGCATCATAGCCCTGATTTCATGATGAATGAAGACTGTTTATTGATCGCTGCTAAAGCTATGGGAACAGCAACGTTGAATTATCTGGAAAAATAATAAATATTGATATAAAAAAGTGGATGAACAGCCGATTACGGTTTTTCATCCACTTTTTATTGCATTGATGCGGTAATTTAAATATTGATGCGATGCTTGTTAAAAACAGGATTATTTTGAAATGCACCAACCAAAAGTGCTAGGTTTTCTTTATCAACTTTAAAAATATCTAAATCAATAATTTCTTGTTTGTGAAGAGCAATTACATACGGTAAAATATTCGATTTAGTAATATTACCATGAGTAATAGACTCGATTATTTTTTCTGGATCTGTCAATATTAAGTCAAATGCTTTTAACTGCGAAATCGACTCTTTTCCGGAATCAGTCATGCATTTGCTATAACGGTTAATCAATCCAAACGCCAACCAACTACAGATTAAAATACCCAATGAAATGAATGCCACAGTAAAGATCACCCCTGGGTTAAGAAATGCTGCTAAGATCAATACTAAGACAGCAAAAAAGCTGGTGAACAATGAAATATTGGCTAAACTGTGTCGGTGATTGATTGAGATTGGTTCAATGAAACGATTTTTCCCATTGGATGCTCGAATGAGCCAATTATGATATTCCACATATAGTTGATCATCACTAAAGTTTTGAATGTCAGTAGATTTAACTTGTTGACTATCTCCTACTTCATTCAGCAAATAGTTGATAAATTTATCGTGGATCGGAGCAATACGCTTTATCTCGATAATTTTACCGTTTCGCTTAATTTGAAGCTTGCCTCGATCTATTTGAACTAACAATTCACTTACAAAGCAGCTAAAGTCAGCCAAAGTTTGATTTCTTAAGAGTAATTTTGTCATGGTTGGTCCTAACTTGGGAGTTGTAAACCAATGCAAATACTCCGAAATCGGGTAATTCTTCTGGTAAGGATTTCGATAGATATTGCGAAAAAGAGTGTAATACCAAGAAATAATTATTAGGATAAAAAATACACCCATTGTATAAAAAATAACGTGCTTAAGTGTTTGCTGACGATCGTATTGCTGTTCTTGATGAATTATTTTAGTTTTAGCATTTTTCTTGATCTGGTTCTTATTGTTATAGGTGACGGTATTTGGGAAAAGAATTCTAGTTTCAAATAGTTGTTGAGCAGAAACTTTATGAGCAACAAAACTGACTTTCGACCTATTGTGATCAATTTGAATGTTGTACTTCGCAAGTCCTTTTTCATAAGCATAGATGTCCTTATTGGCTCCAGTTGGTAAATGATAAGTTACGGAAATTCTTTTAAAGGACATCTTCCAATCGGAATCAATTAAACGCCAATTAACTTCTGCAACGTCATTATAATTTACAACAAAATTTTTGACATGATAATTATATCTCGCACTTGCAAAGCCATCATTTATCGTATGATAAACTCCAATGGCAACCAATCCATGGCCAGCCATAGTGTCATAAGTATTATCATCCCCTGAACCATAATGCAGCGGTAACTCATTTTTCCCATCGTAAAACATTACCTTAGGTTTAGCATTATTAGTTTTAACGGAATCCGAGAAATGTTATGTAAAACTAAACTGATTTTGCTTACCAGAAACATAAAAACGGATCGATTGTTTAATTTTGGCACTGCCATCAGTCTGGATATACACATCGGTATCAAAATTATCGACATAACTCCCCTTTGCGTTGACGCTTTCGTCATTAAATGACAGCAAACCAACAAATATTAGCACAGAGAAAAATAAAGCCGTAAGAATTCTTTTCATAATAACCCCCCGAACTTTTCTGGGAATTATTTGTGTTTATTCAAATATAAACGGAACCGATCCATTTCGAGACTGGTGAATAATAGAGAAAACAACGCTCCGATGATAAAGATCGTCAACCAGTTAATTAAGAAATTTCCACCTGCATAGTCGCTACCTGATGAGGGGATGGCTAAAACAGCTACGAACAATCCCCAAATCACTGCATTGTATAAATTGTATTTCCAAGGTTTGAGTGGTTTTTCATGCAAGACTAACACCCGTTTAACAAATAAATACTTTAAATAGACCCAGATTGATCCAATTATTAATATAATTATACTCTTTACGATGCTGTTTATCATAAAAGTGCCAAACAATAGATCCATTATTAGTGGGAACAATAAGAAAAAGATCATCAACCACTTATTTGCAATGTACCACGATTTGATATTGGGATTTAAGCGATATTTAGTTACATTTTTATTTATATAATCGTCAAATATTTCTTTCAAAAGGACCTCCAGATTTATTCATCAAAAAATGACAATACTCGATAGAATATTGTCATTCATAGATTATTCAGTTGTTTATTAGTTCAAGGGACTAACTAAGTCTGATTCCAATAGCCAAGCATTAGTTCCGATCCGATAATACTTAACGTTAGTGCCAAAGTTGATCGAGCGACGGTCAGTTTGCCAAGCGGAACCAGCCATTACTTTGCGATTCGTTGGCTTGCCATAATCATCGTAGATGACTGTATTGTCATTTTTGACTTGGATAACTTGTCCTGCTAAGAACGAAGCCCATGGAAGGACATCCTCTGCCCGAACAAAACCATTATTGGATACATGTAGATAATAAGAACCATTTATGATTGAAACGATATCTGAGGCCCAATCAGTTCCTGGTGCTAGTCGTAAATTCGTGTACATTGTTCCTTCTCTGTTGTATAAGTTGACATATGAATCACGGGTACTTGCTCCACCGCGAACATCACTGTAAATATACTTGTTGCCATTTTGAACATAATCTGCAGCAGCATTAGAAGTTTTACGTGAAGCGTCAGCAACATCATATTGAGAAACGTTAGCATAATCATTTTGAGTTGTGTAATAGTAAGTATTTCGGTCCGTGTAGCTACTCTTGGCAGCATATGTTGCATCATTACCGATCTCTTGACTGAAATAAATCATGCCGTTGGTACCAATAGTCACACCAAAACCAATATAGCCGACGTATGGGTTGAGCATGTTCTTGCGATGACCATAATTAGGAATAGCATCATTGTTTTCATTGTAAAATTCAGCAATGATCGTTTTGGCAATCTCAGAAGGATCATTTGATAATGTTCCAAGTGGCAACTGACCGATGTTTTCTTCAGCAGTCAAATTGTATGGTGCCATCTTTTGAGAATTCCAACCTACATGGTTATCGATCCCCGTACCATTTGAAGCAAAAAGATCAGTTCTTTCTTGAGCGTAGTTGTTCAAGACACCGACTTCAGTCAATGCGTTCAAATTATTTTGAGCACGTAAATTATTGATCTCAGTTAGCATAGCTGCCTTGATAGCTGCAACGTCAGTTGTTGCATTAGCCTGAGTTTTCGGTGTCGTGGCCTGAGTATTGTCAGCATTGGTAGTTTGACTGTTCTGTGATCTTGTAGTGGTATCATTTGTCACTTGTTCAGTAGATTGATTGTCAGTAGCCAATGTTGAGTCAGCAAAGGTAGTTGTGACTGAACCAAACGTTGATGTTAATAAAAGTGCACTAGAGAACAAAACTGCAAGATTCTTTTTATTCAATTTCATAATATCCCCCTAAAACTCATCTTTATGATTTCTCAAAATCACGGATCCAAGCAATAGTCAGAGCACCTTTTCCTAAATGTGCTCCAATAACAGGACCAAAATATGAACGATCCAAAGTTAAATCTGGGTACTTTTGCTGCAAATGTTCAGCCCATTCGTCTCCAGCTGGTTTGTCATCACCATCGATGACCAATAAGCGGAGTGGGTATTTTGAATCTTTGATAGCACGTTTGAGTTTGTCTTCTGCCTTAGCCTTAGCTTTTTTGAGCGAACGGACTTTATCATAGGCAATGATGTAGTGACTCACGGAATCAAATTCTAGTAAAGGCTTAATGTTCAGCATCGTTCCGATCACGGCAGATGCATTAGATAAGCGTCCACCCTTGACCAGGTTTTTCAAATCACTAACGACGAATGATTCACCCATAGTATTTCTTAAAATGTTTAAACGTTTGATGATTTCGTTTAGAGCTTTACCGTCTTGGGCCATAGCAGCAGCTTCTTGAACTAAGTATCCCATTAATCTTACTGTGATCCATGAGTCATAAACTACTACATTGATATTCTCAACCGTTTCAGCGGCGCTCTTTAAGTTGTTAACAAAACCAGAGATCGATGATGCCAAATGGATCGAGATCACCGCATCATATCCTTCTTTGGCAAGATTATCGTACAATTTCAACATTTCACCGATCGGCGGTTGAGCCGTTGATGGTAATTCTGATGATTTTTGTAGCAGGTCATAAAACTCTGAAGTAGTAATATCAATATCTTCACGATAAGATTTAGTATCAAACACAACTTCTATCGGAACAACGGTAATGTTGTATCGATCCACAATTTCTTGAGGTAAATAAGATGTGCTATCAGTAACAATGGCAATTTTCATAAATTTATCAATTCCTCGTTTACTCACGTATAATGGATGTATAACCATTTGATTATATCATATTAAAGGCATATTATATTTATCGCATCTAAAAACAATTTCCTTTTGGATTAAGTATAGAGTAGTATTCTACACTTTCCTACAGCGAAATACACATATTTTTACATAAAAAGAATTAAGGAGCTTCCATTAATGTCATTTGACGGAATGTTCACCCATGCAATGGTGAATGAATTAAACAACACGCTTAAGGGCGGTCGGATCGCTAAAATTCAACAGCCTTTTGCGAATGAATTGATCTTAACGATCCGTTCTAATAGGAAGAACCAGCAACTGTTATTGTCCGCACATCCTAATTATGCTCGGATCCAAATTACTGATCAACCATTTGAAAATCCTGCAAAGCCTTCCACATTTGTCATGTCACTGAGAAAGTACATAACTAGTGCGATAGTTCAAGATTTTCGACAATTAAATAACGATCGGGTCGTAAGTATCGATCTGAGTGCCAAAAACGAGCTCGGTGATATCCACTCATATACGATGACTATCGAAATCATGAGTCGTCACAGTAATATTTTCTTGATCAACAACGAAACGGGCAAGATCATCGATCTGATCAAACGTGTTTCTCCAGAAAATAATAGTTTCCGAGGACTATTACCTGGAGATACTTACCAATTACCACCATCTCAAAATAAGCTCGATCCTTTTAAGGCAAATAGTTCTGATTTTGACAGTTCGCTGTCAGCCAGCGATATCCGAGATAAGTTTGAGGGAATCGGCCTAGATACTTCCAAAGAACTTGAATCTATTTTAAGCAGCAATGGTGATGTGAAGGAATTTTTCAATAAATTTGATGACGTCATTTCTCCCAATACAGCCAAACAAAATGGCAAGAAGAAATTAGGTTTTTTTGCAGTGGAGTTCAGCCAGACCACTAATATTGTCGGTTACTACCCTACTCTGGGCCAATTGTTGGATAACTACTACCTAGATCGTGCACGGATCGACCGGATCGAACAACAAACTAAGAACGTAACACACCGTTTGAATATTATCTTGAAAAAAGATAGATCTAAGATTAAGAAGCTAAATAAGCAATTAGAACAAACTAAGATCATGGATCAGTACAACCTTTACGGTGAGCTGTTGACAACTTATATGTCGCAGATCAAACGTGGGGCTAAGTCGATAACCTTAACGAATTACTACAACAATGAAGAAGTCGCTATCAAACTCAATCCTGAGTATTCACCTTCTGAAAATGCTCAAAGTTATTACAAGAAATACCGCAAGTTACAAAATTCGATCCCTCACATTCAAGAACAGTTAGATATTACTAATTCGGAAGTAAATTATTTGGAATCAGTGTTAGCTTCCCTGGATTACGTAGATATTGAAGATGTTGACGGTATTATTGAAGAATTAGAAGAATCTGGATATATCAAGAAGAAGAAAAAGCAAAAACGTCGTAAGAAAAAGAAAACAGTCGGCGAACGTTTTGAAACTTCCACCGGTGTGCCAGTTGTCGTCGGGAAAAACAATATTGAAAACGACAAATTAACTATGAAATTGGCTCAAAAGAATCATTATTGGTTCCACGTCAAGGACATACCCGGATCACACGTCATTTTAGAAACAAGCCAACCAGATGATCAATCGATCCTAGAAGCAGCCATGATAGCAGCTTACTATTCAAAGGCCAGAGAATCGAGCAAAGTTCCGGTAGACTACTTGCAAGTAAGAAACATCAGAAAACCAAATGGTGCCAAACCCGGATTCGTAATCTTCGAAGGACAGACCACCATCCTAGTTGATCCGGATAGAGAATTAGTCGAAAAATTACGCGTGAAATAAAAAATCAGAGAGCGCAAGGCGACGGTCAGCTGCTGAGGATTAACGCGGGTGGTCGCACACAGGTGCTGCGAAGCAGTGCCGCGACCACCTGTGTTAACCGGAGGCCGCTGTCGCCTGGAGCTCGTTTCAACATCCTTGAGGATAAAAATAAAAAGTACTATCCAATTTGCTGCATTTACCGCAACCCAAAATGGATAGTACTATTTTTTTCAGGTCAGTCAGCACAAAGGTGCTGCGAAGCAGCGCCGCGACCACCTGTGTTAACCGGAGGTCGCTACCTCGCGGAGCTCGTTTCAACATCCTTGAGGATCAAAATAAAAAAGTACTATCCAATTTGCTGCAATTATCGCAAGCCAAAATGGATAGTACTTTTTTTAATGTCCTAATTAAATACAAATCGATGCAAGTCAAGGAATTCTCATACCAGAAAAAATTTCCACTTAGTTCCCAATATGCACGTATGCACACGAGATCTTTTTAAATCTTTAAAGTATTATTCAAGAAAAATCTCAACCCGATCTCATCGTAAGTTTTAAACTTTTGATCATTCACAGTCACAAGAAAGTTTTCATCATCATTGTTAAATATTTCGTCTGAAGACATATTCGATCCTAAATTGTTTCCTAGGATCAGTTTGACTAAAGTATCGATCACGTGGACAGAACTAGCCAATTCGTGACGGATAATATCTTGATTCATCCCCGAAGAGATCTTAGTGATGATCCAGTGATCATGAACATATGAAAACTCAAAATTGTAAGTATTGATCTGGTCTGTCTTCTGTAGTTCATTCGTAATGTTTTCGATCAAATCGGACTTTTCTGAATCAGTCAAGAATTTATTAAAGCTGCTGATCTCGTAACTTTTATCGTTGATCACTTGTCGATAGATGACAGATGGGATGGTAAATGACTTACCATCAGAAACGACGATCACTCGCATTGTTTTGTCTGATTTAAGATCGAGTGATTTGATAGGTTTGGCACTGATCTGGAACACCTCATTGCTTTGCTTATCTTCATCACTCAAAGTTTGTGAAAAATCAATTATCTTAAAGATCGATTTAGTATCGATCAAATTAAGATGCTGCATTTCCATATGCGGATCAGCGATTTCATAGGCAATATTACGAACGTCTAATGGTGAACTCCACGGCTCACGGCCCAGGATAACAGCCTCTAAACCATTTTGATGGATCGACTTGACTAGTTGCAATAAAACAAATTGTCGGACCATAATATTCTTCTTTGAAGTGATGATCGGTGATCTAACAACAATTTTATTGCGATCACCAAATTCTAGATCATTGCTGATCCCACTAGTAACAAAGAAATTGCGGTTAGTAATTTGATCCATGTTAACGGAAATGGCTTTTTTACTTTTAACAACTGACTTAGTCACGATATCGTCGCGATCCAGTAATACTTTGTTATAACCTAAGCCTTTAACTCCCATTGAGACCAATTTTTCGATGTTATTTTCATCGATCTCATCGTCGCGGATGATGGCACTATTGTTTTTGATATTTTTCAAAGCTAATAAATAAGGGGTATTTATAGAAGTAACTTCAGATAGTACTGGAAGTTCAAAGTCACGTCTAATTGCTTCAAGTAAAACGTCTAACATCCAATTAGTCGGATGAATGATCTTCTCGAATAATTGATCATCATCCAATTTATGCAATTTTTCATAGCGAATCAAAGTATCATTCAGTTTGTCGTTCAATGGTCCTTTATTGAAGACCTCTTCCAAACTAAAACCGCTTACAATGATGCTTGAATCAGACGTTTTTGAAGGACCAATATATCTCTGTTCAGAAGAATTCCACTGAGGGAAACGTGAAGTAATGTGATCCATAAATGGTTCACAGGCTCCATTAAAACTATTTCCAGAATCCAGTTGCAATTTATCTAATTGGAAACCAAGATTCAATTCTACGGCAACTGTGGCTAACGGATAACTCGTGGCATATTCCAAAAACTTAGTTTCTTCACTCAAACGTGGGATAAATTCTGTAATATAACACTCGTTGGTCTTGTGATTAAGAGCAAAATGTACCGTGCAGACACCAATAACGTCAAAAACACGTGCCAACTTTATTGCGAGATTGCGTAATTTTTGCAGCTTCGAATCATTCAAAGATAAAGCTGGTGAAATCAAATTTGAATCTAAGTGATGGACCCCGATCGGTTCGACGTCTTCGATCGTACCGATCAATGATGCATTATCGAAACGATCACGCACGATCGTACATGAATATTCACTAAATCCTCGAATACTTCGTTCAATTTCAATTTTGGCATTGTTCGAATCTTCCAGCGCCATAAAGTTGTCTAGTTCAAATAAATTGTTGATATTCGTCCAGCCGCTTGAATGCCGGTTTGAAAATCTTCTTCTAGCGATAATAGGAAACCCGATCGAACGGATGAAATCATAGAGTTCTTCTTCATCATCTGACGAGATAAAGTTGATCACTGGGAGATCATTTTTATTTAATTTACTAATAAATAATTCACGTTTGAATGTTGCTAATGAAGCAAAATAATTTGTACCCAAAACTTTAGTCGAAGATATCTTTCCGTTTAGTCCGGAGATTATCCCGAGAGCATTTTTATCCCCGACCGTGGGTAAAATTGCGTCGGGATGATATTGATCGACATAGTTTAAGACATTCTCTCCGTTGACTTTTTCGACAATGATCCGATCAAAAAGGACATTTGCGGATAGTAAAGATGTCGGATTTTCCACCATGACGCTAGTTTTGTAGCCTAATTTATGCAAGATTTGGGCGGTGTCATACAGTGCAGTCGATAAATCGACATTTTTGTCGCTGTTTGTTGGACCTATGATCAAAATGTTATGTATTCCATTTACTACCAATCTAGATGCTCCAATCTTGATTCTTTGTTGAATTGATCAAATCAATGAATTCATCAAAGACGTAATAGCCATCTGTTGGACCAGGTGCCGCTTCAGGTTCGAATAAAACACTGATTATCGGCAAAAATTCATGACGGATCCCTTCAATACTACCGTCAGCTACACAAATATTTGTCACGATAAAATCAGATGATCCAATCGATTTTTGATCGATCGTATACGAATGATTGTGGTTAACAAAATCGATCTTGCCACTGGCAACTTCTTTGACGGCTAATGAAGATTCGTGATGTGGATTTGGTAATTTGGTGATTTGACAATCATTTGCCATGGCTACTAACAAACTTCCCAAACCAATGCCCATGATCGGAAATTGCTTTTGTAAGACTTTGATATTCTCAATTGTCTTGGGTAAGTCCTTCGGGTCCCCTGGTCCATTCGAAAAGATGATCCCTTCGGGATGTAAACCAGCAATTTCTTCTGGCGTAGCATTGTAATTAACGATTACTGAATTACAGTCTCGGTAAGATAATTGTCTCAAAATTGAATATTTCAATCCCAGATCAACAATGACCATTTTTAACCCAATATTAGGATTGGGATAAGACTGCTTTGTCGAAACTTGCTTAACTAGATCTGTAGGCAATACTAAAGCTTTGATCTGATCGATGGCGTGCTCATCATGGGTATCCATGATCGAGGCCTTCATTTCACCGTGCTCATAAATGTACTTTGAGAGTGCTCTAACATCGACATTTTTGATGCCGGGGATCTTTAAGGTTGTGATCCATTCCTCAAAGGGGATCGAACCATCAACACTTTCAGCACTTGCTGATCCGATCACGACACCCTTGCATTGATAATTGATAGATTCATAAAAATCTCGATTGATCCCAGAACTACCAATACCAGGAATTGTGAAAGCAATTATTTGCCCTTCAGCATCAGGATCAGTTACTGACTGCTCAATACCAGTCCGATTATTAGAGATGACTAATTGTCCCGTCGTAATGACGGAAGATCCAAATCCTTCTCCAGGAAAAACTGTCCCGTCTTCTAGTATTAAATAACGTTTCATTTTCCCAACTCCAATTAATTATTCAATTTCGACTTTATCCTCGCCATCGATCTCTTTCATGAATACTCTGATCTTTTCACGTTGAGAAGTTGGAATGTTCTTACCGACAAAATCAGCTCTGATCGGTAATTCACGGTGTCCACGATCGACCAAGACAGCTAAGGAAATCTTTTTAGGACGACCTGAAGACATCAATGCATCCATCGCTGCACGTATAGTTCTGCCAGTGTACAAAACGTCGTCTGTTAAAATGACATGTTTATTGCTAATGTCAAAATTAAGTGGTTCCGCCTTGAAATCTTGGGCGTCTTTTTCATCTACAGCCACATCATCACGATAAGGTGTGATATCTAATTCCCCAACAGGGATACTGATATTTTCCAGCTGTTTGAGGCGTGATTCGATCCGATGAGCGACAAATACGCCTCGAGTCTTGATGCCAACTAATACTAAGTCATCGATCCCTTTGTTTCGTTCGATTATCTCATAGGTTATTCTAGTCAAAGCTCTAGTCATCGTTTGACCATCAATGATTTCTTTTGCCATAAAAAAACTCCTTATCCTAAATAAAAGCCAGGACAGGTGCCCTAGCTTAAAGATTTTTCATCATTCATTCGAGTAATACTCGATCAAAAAGATATTAATATATTTTCAGAATAAATTAGCCGTCGCAACATGTCAACTGCGCAATTTTTTCAAGGTATCTTCAAAGATCTTAGGAGGTTCAACCGAGAATTCCATCCACTGATGAGTTTTCGGATGATCAAACCCTAAGGTTTGCGCATGTAAAAATTGTCCATGTCCAGCAAGTGTATTCTTTGGACCATAAAGTGGGTCTCCAGCAACCGGATGACCGATATATTGCATGTGTACTCTGATTTGGTGCGTGCGGCCCGTTTCTAGCTTTAGCTTGACCAACGCATAGCCATTAAATTGTTCTAAGACCTCAAAGTGAGTCACAGCATGACGACCATTATCGACGATTGCTTGTTTCTTCCGATCACTCTTTGATCGACCGATCGGCGCATTGATCACGCCCTTTTTCTCTTTGAAATTTCCATGAACAATGGCTAGATACTCTCGAAGGTTAGTCTTTGCTTTCAATTGTTCCATCAATGATTGCTTAGCTAAATTATTTTTAGCGATCATTAACAAGCCGGAAGTATCCTTATCGATCCGATGAACGATCCCTGGTCGCACCATATCATCATCATTGATCTTACTATGATATAAAATGGCGTTTACTAATGTATGATCAGGATGCCCAGCAGCTGGATGGACAACCATCCCCTGCTGTTTGTTTACGACTATGACGTCTTCATCTTCGTACACGATATCAATGGGAATGTCCTGAGGGATAGCTTCGAGTGGTTGTTCTTCCGGAATGGTAAATTCAATTTTGTCACCATTAACTATTTTAAAACCAGTTTTGGTAATGATCTTGCCATTAACAAAAACTTCGCCATCTTTGATGAACTTAGAAATCTGTGATCTGGAAAGATCATCCACTTGTTCATCAATAAATTTATCTAAACGTGCTTTTGAATTTTCTTCAAAAGTTAATTCGATTGTACTATTTACTATTGTTTTCACCTGCTGTCGATTTAAATAAAGAGATCAGTAATAAAATAACGCCGATCGTAATAAAAGTATCTGCCAAATTGAAAATTGGAAAATTCATGAATTCAAGATTAAACATATCGATCACGAATTGTCTCGTAAATCGGTCGATCGCATTACCGATCGTACCGGCTAACAAAAACAAAAGCGAAAACCGGTAGAGATGTTGGTCTTTTTCAGCTTTAAAAAATAAATATCCTAAAACGATCACGGCAATCGCGGTAACGATGTAGAAAAAATACATCTTCCCTTCTAACATGCTCCACGCTGCACCTGTATTCCTGATATTAGTCAGCGATAAAATCCCGGGGATGAATTCTTGGTTCCCCATCGCTGGAATATTATAAAAAACATAAAACTTGAGAGCCTGGTCAGAAAAGACTAAGCCGAGTAAAACGATAATATAAACAAAAGGCATTAGAAGAGTCCACTTATCTTTCCGGAGTTATCAACATCCATATTTAAGGCTGCTGGTTTGCTTGGCAATCCTGGCATGGTCAAGACATTTCCTGTCAGCACAACGATGAACCCTGCACCAAGCTTTGGTATCAAACTCTTAACATGTAATGTGAAGTCTTTAGGGCTACCCAATTTCTTAGGATCATCACTTAATGAATATTGCGTCTTTGCAATACATACTGGCAGATCGTCCCAAACATTATCTTTGAGTAACTTCAGTTGTTTCTTAGCTTGATCTGAATACTCAACATTATTAGCGCCATAAATTTCCGAAGCGATCGTCGCAATTTTCTCTTCAGTAGTTTGTTCATCTTCATATAAGCGTGTGTAATTAGCTTCTTGCTCACAAGCTTTGATGACAGCTTTAGCGAGTCCAGTACCGCCAGCACTACCTTTATGATGGATCTCAGTTAATTCTACCGTTACGCCTACCTCATCACAAAGACTCGTCAATAATTTGACCTCATCTTCGGTATCAGTTGCAAATTTATTGATCGAAACGACAACAGGAACGTTGTAATAACGCATATTTTGAATGTGTCGTTTCAAGTTCTTGAATCCGAGTGAAAGTGCTTTGAGATCTTCATCTTTAAGATCGGCTAATTTTTGACCACCATTGTATTTCAAGGCACGGATAGTCGCAACGATAACAATAGCATTAGGTGCATGATTCAATTTAGGAGTAACGATATCCATAAATTTCTCACCACCAAGGTCAGCACCAAAGCCACCTTCTGTTACAGTGTAGTCACCTAACTTCATTGCTAACTTGGTTGCTAAAATACTATTGCATCCGTGAGCAATGTTTGCGAAAGGACCACCATGAATGATTGCCGGTGTATTCTCTAAAGTTTGAACTAAGTTAGGTTTTAAAGCATCTTTGAGCAACATCGTGATTGCTCCTTCAACTTGGAGATCACGGACAAAAACTGGTTTTCGATCATAAGTATATGCAATCAAAATGCTAGCGATCCGTTCCTTTAGGTCATCTAGATCTTGAGCTAAACATAAAATGGCCATTAATTCACTGGCAACAGTGATCTCAAAATGTTCTTCACGTGGGATCGAGTTGATAGGACCACCTAAACCAATTACTGTACTTCTCAAAGAACGATCATTGATATCTAAAGCTCGTTTCCAAATGATCCGTCTAGGATCGATGCCTAATTGATTTCCTTGATGTAAATGATTATCGATCAAGGCAGCTAAAGTATTAACTGCACTAGTTAAGGCATGCATATCACCGGTAAAGTGCAAATTGATATCTTCCATCGGAACTACTTGAGCATAACCACCACCAGTAGCACCACCTTTGATCCCCATCACTGGTCCTAAAGATGGTTCACGCAATGCCAAGACCGTCTTTTTACCTAAAGATTGAAGTGAGTCAGCTAAACCGATAGCGACAGTCGACTTACCCTCACCAGCTGGAGTGGGGTTGATCGAAGTTACCAAGATCAATTTACCGTCATCGTTCTTCATAGCTTTAGAAATACCAGTTTGACCGATCTTTGCCTTATAATGTCCGTAAGGCTCGATGTCTTGAGAATCTAAGCCTAACTTAATAGCGATATCATTGATATCTTTCATCTTGTCGTGCTCATTTATCTGTGCTATTTCAATATCACTAGGAAATGCCATGCTTATCCACCTACTCTTTTCTTTAAGTCTGTTAAAATCTTTCTAGTTGACGTAACTTTGACTGGAAAGTAATCATGATTCTTAAATTCAAACTCTAATTGCCATTTATGAGAAGATTTAACAGTTACATCCGCAATGTCAAAAGATCTCGTTTTATAATAATTAGGTTCCTTAATAACAATTTGTGAGTCCGAAACTTTGATCCATGAACTTCTAAGGATATAAAAAATATAAATCAGTCCTACGATCCAAATAATAACAGGGATAACACTAAAACTAAATATTTCCAGTTGCAAGATCACTCCAAAGAAAATGATGATCAAAGCAATGGACCAGAGAATGATACCCCAGGCCCCGCTGGGCTGAATGTAATACTTTTTCGACATAAAATACCCCCGAAAGGTTAATTGACATGATTAAATTGTACACCGACGCAGGTTTAAATACTAATCAAAACTTAGCTGCGATCGCATTTGTTTACCAAACAGAAAACAAGCGTGACAGTAACGTTAAACAAGTCAACGGTTCTGATAACCACTACCTAGAATTTTTGGCTGTCAAATTAGGATTATCGACTTTGATACAACAAAATTTAAATGATGACTTGCTTCAACTACTGTCTGATAGTCAGATCGTCACTGATAGTATCGAGAAGAAATATTCGAAACATTATCAAGAGATGGTCGACGAAATTATCCCCTTATTAGAAAAATTTCCAGCTTACTTTGTCAAACATATTTCTGATAAGGAAAATAAAGCTGCACATTCATTAATACATCAAGAATTAATACATTTAAGAAAATCATAAATATCATTATTATCAAAATCTAAAAGTTTGTGATACGATTGAATCGCTTATAAATTTAAGCAAGGAGGATTTTCGCAAATGTATTATGTTCTAATGAAAGACCGAGATATTCGTGACAATCTTGCCACTGAACAATATCTTATGAACAACGTTGATTTTGACGAACCTTTGGTCCTTTTCTATATTGAAAAGCCATGTATTATCGTTGGTAGAAACCAAAATACACTCGAGGAAATTAATAGTGATTACGTTAAGGATCACAATATTACCGTTACTCGTCGTATCTCTGGAGGGGGAGCAGTCTACCAAGACCTTGGAAATCTTTGTTTTAGCTTTGTTGTTGATTCTAACGACAAGAATTTCGGTGATTTTAAGTCATTCACCCAACCTATTATTGATGCTTTGCATGATATGGGAGCTACAACTGCCGAAGTTTCCGGCCGTAACGATCTATTAGTTGACGGTAAGAAATTCTCCGGTAATGCCATGTATTCAAAGAATGGTAAGACTTTCTCACATGGTACATTGTCATTGGACGTTGATTTGTCAGTCCTAACAGATGCTTTGAATGTTCCAGAAGACAAAATCGCCTCAAAAGGGATCAAGTCGATCAGAAGTCGTGTTACTAACTTAAGACCTTATTTAGATGAGAAATATCAAAAATTATCAACAGAAGAATTTAGAGATCGTCTCTTGCTAGAATTGTTCCATGCAAATAATATCGATGAGATCAAAGATAAAGAATACATCGTTTCACCAGACGAGCAAAAAGAAATTGATAAGATCAAAGAACAATATTATTACAACTGGGATTGGGTTTACGGAAAATCTCCAAAATTTACTGCCAAACAACGCAAGCACTTCGATATGGGTACTGTGGATGTTAGATATAATGTCGTTGACGGTAAAATCGAGAATACCGAAATCTACGGCGATTATTTTGGAATGAAAGATGCTAACGAAGTAAAGGCTAAACTAACTGGCACTAAATTCGATCGCGATGAGATCTTGAAAGTACTAGATCAATTTAATTTGGACGACTACTTTAAAGGTATCCCACAAGATGAATTAGTAAAATTATTTACTCCATAATAAAAACCGAAGCTTGAGTTTAAATAAACTCGAGCTTTTTTTGAAGGAAGCGAAGAATAATATGTATTTTTACCGGATGAGATCAACTGATATCCGTGATAATTTGGCAACAGAACAATATTTAATGAATAACGTCGAGTTCGATGAACCGTTAGTCCTTTTTTACATTCAAAAGCCATGTATCATTGTTGGACGTCATCAAAATACTTTAGAAGAGATCAATTTAGATTACGTCAAAGAACACAATATCACTGTAACAAGAAGGATTTCTGGCGGTGGAGCTGTTTATGATGACTTAGGAAATATCAGTTTCAGCTTCGTGGTCAACTCTGACAACGATAATTTTGGTGACTTCAAGAAATTGACTAAGCCGATCATCGACGCATTAAAAGACATGGGGGCAACCACGGCCACGGTTTCAGGGAGAAACGATCTGATGGTCGACGGTAAGAAATTCTCAGGCAACGCCATGTACACTAAGAATGGCAAGATGTTCTCGCACGGTACCCTAGCCTATGATGTCGATCTGACAGTTTTGTCAAAGGCGCTTAATGTTCCCAAAGACAAAATAGCTTCTAAGGGAATCAAATCCGTCAAATCTAGAGTAACGAACGTCAAACCATATTTGAAACCTGAATATCAAAGTTTGACGACTGAGCAGTTCAGAGATCGTTTAGTCTTAGAACTATTTCATGCTCGATCAATGGATGAAATCAGTGATAAAGAGTATCAATTAACGGAACAAGATAAACAAGCTATTCAAAAGTTAAATGATGACTACTATTACAATTGGGATTGGATCTATGGAAAATCTCCTGATTTCACAGTAAAAAACCGCAAGCATTTCCAAATGGGTACCATCGATGTCAGATATCAAGTTTCATCGGGAAAAATCAAAGACCTAGAAATCTACGGTGATTATTTTGGGAAAAAGGATTCCAATGAGATCAAACAAAACTTACTCGGTATGGATTATGATCCAGCAACGATAAGATCGGTCCTAGACCAATACGATTTAGACCAATATTTTAGTGGGATCAACCATGATGATTTAATAAAACTATTTACTGATTAAGAAAAAAGCTAGCTTACGCTAGCTTTTTTTGATTGATTTCATATTATTACAGAACAAACCTTGAACCCGCATCCAACCAACAACACCCTATATGATAAAATAAAAATCACAAGGGGAAAAAATTATGATCAAATTCGAACAACTAAAACAGAATCTAAGCCTGATCGATATTCAATCTGAGACTAGTCTTCAAGATGAAGACCGTACAAAGTTGATCGAGCAATACAACTTAACTAATGAATTCTTAGATTATGCCGATGACGAAAACGAGCGAGCACGTTTAGAATTTGATGAAGATCATCAAATATGGCTAGTAGTGTACTACGTCCAAACTGAGATCAAATCATCTGCTTCTAAAAGCACTCGCCCTATTGCGATTATTATTAAGGATGGTCAACTATTTTTGTTCACTAACAAATATACCCATTACGTCAAAGATTACTTGATGAATGCTGACAGCCATTTTCAAGGAGAAATTGAAGATCGACTTTGGGCCTTGATCTTTTATGCCTTCGATCGAATTTCTGATGACTACAGTGATACTATCAACGATATTAATAATCACCGTAATCGTATGCAAGATCGTATTGAAAAAAGGCGAACTTCCTACAAACAAATTATTAGTTTAGCTAATTTGCAAGACACTATGATTTATATCAGTACGGCCATTAATAACGATTATAGCGTGATCAAACAGATCGATATTATCGCTAATAGTAAGGCAGAAACCGTCGATCTCACTGATAAAACTAAAGAACGGCTGCATGATTCAGTTGTTGAGATCGAACAACTAAAAGATGAATCCGACCTTTCCTCAGATATTATTGATCGCGTTTCTAATACTTCCAATAATATTCTTGATAACCAAATGAACAACACCATGAAAATACTGACTATTTATACCATCGTCTTAAGTGTGCCAACTATTATTTCTGGTTTTTACGGAATGAACATGCCTCTACCAGTTGCTGACCAAAAATGGTCTTGGATATTCTCGATCGTGGTCACGATCGCCATGATAATCTTCGTCCTTTGGGATCTGCATCGTCGAAATAGCCTCTAATGTCTTCTCTGCGCCCAATATTGATAGTAATCTGCTCGGAGTGAGCCATTGTATAATTTGCGCTTCTTAGTGGCTTTTTTACCGTAATATTGTTCAAATTCAAGATCACTAGTAACAATATATTTACTCCACGTTGGCAAAGTTTCAAAGATTTCACCCATTTGTTTGTAAAGCAAATGAACGCCTTCCATATCACTCATTCTTTGTCCGTATGGAGGGTTTGAAATGATGACGCCATCGTCGCCTTCGATCTTGAGATCTTTTACAGCAATCTGCTTAAAGGTCACATCGTGAAGGACCCCAGCAGCGTGAGCATTCAACTTAGCAATATCGATCATTGAACCATCAATATCACTGGCAAAGATATTTAATTCTGGAGCAGTCTGAACTTCTTTGGCTGCTTCTTTTTCTTGCTCTAAAATCTTTGGATCGAACCAATCGAAGTTTTCAAATGAAAAATGACGCAAGATCCCAGGAGCTACGTTCTTTGCTAACAATGCCGCTTCAATGGCAATCGTTCCGGAACCAGTCGTTGGATCAACAAAAGGCATGTCTGAATGCCAATTAGTCAACATGATCAGTGCCGCTGCAAAGTTCTCCTTCATAGGTGCTGCACCGTGTTCTGTACGGTATCCTCGTTTATAAAGCGAATCTCCTGTTGTGTCCAGTGTGATCTCAACAACATCTTTATGGATCCTAGTCTCGATTTGGAAAGTTGCACCAGATTCTGGTAACCGACCTCGTCTCTTATAAACGTCTGACATTTTATTAACGATAGCTTTTTTAGTAATTGCTTGTATGTCTCTTTCGGAGTGTAACTTAGACTTGACAGTTCTAGCCTTGATCGGAAAAGCTGCATTGAGAGGCAACCAATAATCCCAATCGATCGCATTGACTTTATCAAATAATTCTTCGAAACTTCTAGCTTCAAAAGTATCGATCACAATTTTGATTCGATCGGCACTGCGCAACCACAAATTAGTCTTAGCGACGTCTTCATAATCACCTTCAAAATAAACTTTTCCATTTTCGGTTGAGACATCATAGCCTAAGTTTTGCAATTCTTGTTTAGTTACTGATTCAAAACCACTCGACATCGTCGCAATTAATTTCATATTTTTCCTCTTTTGTTAAAATTATGTACAAAAAAAGGACGAGCAAGTCGTCCCTTACCAAGTAAATTTCTATAGGCCACGTTCTGTTCAAGTACCGGTCTGGTAAACCGATACAATTAGTAATCATCTATCTACAATTAAGCCTTCACAGTAGATTCATTTCTCGTTATGAAGCGCCCCTACCAAAGTTTGGGTTGCCAGCTCGCGGGGTTTACCTCGTTCCACTATCAAGGTTTCCCTTGATACTACGTCTCTGTGGCACTTTCAAGCTATTAACACATAGAAAACCTTAGTGCGTTCGCTGCCGTTACCAAAAGGTACCTTAGCTTATTAGGCTAAGCACGAACACTACAAGCATCTCAGCTCGTGCTGGCGTGGACCTTCCTCAGCCTAGATAACTAGACCGCGATTACTCAAAATTTACAACGTTACTCATTATACCTAAAATTGGTTAACATTTCCATTATTATTTAAATTTTGTCCAAATCCATTCATATTTTGACGATTAGCATCAAAATGATTTGGGCTCAAATTACTATTATTAATAGGATTGTTCATGTTATTATTATTGTTCAAATTTTGTTGCATTGAATCAGGATTGATCTCGTTGTGACCTGACTCGAATGGATTAGCTTGACTGTTGTGCATATTGTTATTTGGCACAGCAGCTGAAGCAAATTGTTTGATTGGTTCATCATTCTTATTGCCAGCAGCATTTTGATTAGGAACGCCATTAGCAAAGTCATGACCAAAGACATGCTTTTCCAAGTTGGAAATTCTTCTTAAAATATCATAAGTAGAAGCATCTTGCTTAGCCTTATTATTATTGTAATTTGGCATAGAAGCGGACTTTGGTTGTGTAGGAATTGTCCGATTCATTCTTTGACGTCCATTTTGATTGTTGTTTTGAGCGTTATTAGGCTGGTTGGTTTGTGGGATCGAATTCAGTTGCTGTTGAAGACGATTATTTTCAGCCTTGAGACGATTTAGCTCATTAGAATATGATTCATAGTCTTTAATAATACCATCTAAAAATTGGTCAACTTCTGCTTGATCGTAGCCACGCATTTTAGTCTTGAATTCTTTTTGTAAAATATCGTTTGGTTGGAAGTTCAAAAAGAATTTATTGTTTGGTTGTTGTTGTGGTTGTTGTTGTGGATTGAATCCATTTCCATTCATTTGATTCATGTTATTCATAATTTGCACCCCAATTATTTATTTATTGACAAATTTAATTACTCTTCCGACAAACTATTAGCAAAATCCTGCATTGCATCAAAATCTACCAACTCCAAGGAATAGTCATTCCCCTTATCGAGATAATTTTCTATTGCAGAATAATCATACTTTGGCTTCCCTCCACTATCAGGATCGTAAAATAATAGCGCCCCATCAGTATGTTGCAGCATAAAATTCTGCCAAGTTCTTAGTTGTATACCTGAATGATAACCTAAATTAGTGATTTTATTTACGTAGTCGGCATTTCTTAAAAAAATATTTAGTAATGACTGATTGTTCTCATTCCACTGACTGCCAAAGTTAGCAAATGGTAAAATGACTGCATGTTTAACATTATATCCTTTTTCTTGAATAGATTGCACTGCTGGACCCACAAATTGTTCCGTTCCCATTTGGGCGCCGGTGATGATCCATTCACAGCCATCTTCAACATAGTTAGTTATCCGTTCCTCAAGAAATTTTTTGATAACTTTCGATTTTGGATCATCGGGCTTGAAAATCCCTAATTCGTAGGATCTATACCCGGTTATCCATAAATTCTTGATCACAGAGATCCCTCCAATAATTTTATTTTCTGCTATCATGGTATAATTCTTCAAGTAGGAGTTGATAATTTGAAATTTAACTACCCTGATGGCCGAAAATTCGAACAACGTTCCAAGCCATCTCAGTTGTCTACTACCGCTGCCAAGAAAGTTATCTTTGGTGATCGTGGTATGCGACTGGAAGATGAAATAAATGAAAGCAATAAGTATTATCGTGCTCACGAAATTGCGGTAATATACAAGAAACCAACACCTTTACAGATCGTTAAAGTAGATTATCCTAAGCGCTCGAGAGCCGTAATCAAAGAAGCCTACTTTCGACAAGCATCTACTACTGATTATAACGGTGTTTATCAAGGTTACTATATTGATTTTGAGGCTAAGGAAACAACTAATAAGAATACGTTTCCACTCAAGAACTTTCATCAACATCAGATCGATCATTTGCGTGCTTGTCAAAAGCAAGATGGTATTTGTTTTGTGATCATCAAATATGTCACACTCAACAGATATTTTATCATGCCTGCGACTAACCTGTTTAAATACTGGGAAGGTCAACGCAATGATGGACCAAAATCGATCCAATTGTCACAAGTAGTTGCGGATTCATATGAAATTAAATCAAATTATAATCCCACACTACCCTATGTTGACATTATTAAGAAATTAATCGCAAAAAGGAAGGAGAAACAATGAATAATACTCCTAATAATCAACCTCGAGTCAAGAACTCTCCTTTCAAGAATATTTTGAAATGGTTAGGGATCTTGCTAGGGACTGCAATTACGGTCTTTTTAGTAATATTCATTTTTTACGCTTTCAAGGCTCCTGCAATTAGCCAAGAATTATTGCAAAGTGGTGGTTCTTCGACCATCGTTGATACTAAAGGAAACCAAGTCGGTTCACTCGGCTCCAACAAAAGAAATTACGTGACAATCGACAAAGTTCCTCAACAAATGCAAGATGCCGTAATTTCTATCGAAGATAAGAACTTTTACAATGAAACATTTGGTATCGATCCTGTGCGGATCGTTAAGTCTGCTTTCAACAATGTAACCAACGATACATTACAAGGTGGAAGTACTTTGACGCAACAACTAGTTAAGCTGACTGTTTTCTCAACTGACGCTAAAGATCAAACTTTCAAGCGGAAAATGCAAGAAGCTTGGTTAGCAATGAAAGTCAGTCATGACTTTTCTAAACAGCAGATCCTTGAATTTTATGTTAATAAAGTTTATATGAATAATGGTGTTTACGGTATCGAAACTGGATCAAAATACTATTACGGTAAGTCGCTCGACAAACTGTCGTTAGCACAGATGGCAATGCTTGCAGGTCTTCCTAATGCTCCTAGTAATTATGATCCCTATACCCACCCAGAAGCTGCCAAAGAGCGCCGTGATTTAGTCTTACGTGCAATGTACAACAATAAGAAGATCACGCAAGCTCAGGAACAAGAAGCAATCAACACGCCGATCGATTCTGGTTTAGAGCCATTTAAAGAAAATACTACTGGCGATGACGAGAATAAGATGATCACCGATCCATACATTAAAGAAGCTATTTCAGAAGTTAGGGCTAAAGGCTTTGATCCTTATCGTGATAATCTTAAGATCACTGTCAATATGGATTATAATGCGCAAAAACGTCTCTACAATATCGTCAATTCCTCAAACTATGTCCAATATCCTGATTCCAAGATGCAAGTTGGTGCCACGGTCGTTGACCCTAGCAACGGTAAAGTAGTTGCTATGGTTGGTGGACGTAATTTGAAGAATATCCAGTTTGGTTTGAATCGAGCGGTCCAAACATCCAGAAGTAATGGTTCAACTATGAAACCAGTAATGGATTACGGTCCTGCGATCGAGTATTTGAATTGGTCGACTTATCACCAATTAGATGATACAAAATACGTTTATCCTGGTACTAATATTGTCTTGAAAGACTGGGATGAGACTTACAAAGGACAAATGAGCTTGCGGGAAGCTTTAGCAACCTCAAGAAATGTCCCTGCGATCAAGACTTTAGATGCTGTCGGCTTTAAGAAAGCCATTGGTTTTGCTAAGGACTTAGGTATGAATGTTTCTGAAGATAAAGGGACTTCGCAAGGTATCGGTGCTGATGCTTCTAGTCTTCAAGGTGCTGCAGCTTATGCTGCTTTTTCAAATGGCGGTAATTACTACAAACCTAGCTATGTATCTAAGATCGAGACTTCAGATGGTATCACCCACTCATATCACTCTGAACCTAAACGTGTCATGAAAGCTTCAACTGCTTACATGATCACTGACATTCTAAAAGAAGTGCCAACTAGCACTGGCTTTGCCGACTACGCAATGATTTCAGGATTGCATCAGGCTGGTAAAACTGGGACGACAAATTATTCTGACGATGCTATCAGTTCTAATCCTAGTTTAAGTGGTAAATCTAAGGATTCTTGGTACAACGGTTATACGAAGAATTATTCGATGAGCGTCTGGACCGGTTATGACTCCCCTAATCAAAATGGGATCGATTCGACATACCAAAGTGTTGCAGGAAAGATCTACAAAGCTGAAATGCAATACTTAAGCAGTGATGTCACGAACTCCGATTGGAAGAAGCCTAGTTCAGTAGTATCTTTGAAGATTAGAAATAACGGTTCAACTACGCCGATTGTAGCGAACCCTAGATCTTCTTCAAGTTCATACACAACTGAATTGTTCGTCCGTGGTCATGCACCTTCTAATCCATACAAGAACTACTCTGGATCATCCAGTTCTAGTTCTTCATCCAGTTCTGAAGAAGTCATCCCAAACCGTCGTCCAAGTTCGGATGATGACGAAACTAGCGAAAATTCCAACACTAATGAAATGAACGGCAATACCGATACTGGTGATGGAACAAACAGTCAAACTGATCAAAACAACAGTAACAACACCACTGGTAATACTGGCGGCAATACAACTGGTAATACTGGTGGAACTACTGGAAATACCGGTGGCAATACCGGCGGTGGAACTACTGGTGGTTCTACAAGCCCTGGTGGTAACACTGGCAACACCGGTGGAACTACTGGTGGTTCTACCGGCAACACTGGTAATAATGGAGCAGGTACGCAAGGCTCCAACACACAAAGTGGTAGTGAACAAACATTTGAGTAACTAATTGTTTAGCCTATTTAAAAAGGTCAAAACCGATTTTTGGTTTTGACCTTTTTTGTTTGGAAGAAAGCTGTGCAAGGCAGCGGTCCCTTATCTTATTTCAATTTGTTAGCTTCATTTAACTCATCACATTGAATGATCAGTTGATTTGTTTCTTCGTCTACTGGCACCTTCATTGAATATTTGCGACCATATTCGATCATGGTGTGATGAGCCCGGTGCAACTCTTCAGGCTTCATGACCGAGACGATCTTTTTCTCCACTTGTAAAACGGAAGCATCTTCTTCAACAAAATGAAGTCGCTTAGAGATCTTAGCAACATGAGTATCAACGGCAAACGTTGGTTGATCGAAAACGTCACTCAAGACGACGTTAGCGGTCTTTCGCCCTGCCCCAGGTAATTTCATGATCTCACTACGAACTGATGGAACAACATCATTATATTGCTCATGGATCACTTTTGCCGTCCTAATGATATTCTTTGCCTTATTGTGAAATAATCCGACACTCTTAATGATATCTTCAACATCACTTAATGGGGCATCCATCAGATCGATAGGATCAGGGTATTTAGAAAATAGCACAGGCGTAACTTTGTTGACGGAAACATCCGTAGCTTGTGCACTCAAAATGACCGAAACTAAGTATTGAAAAGGAGTTCTCGAATCTAGCGATGGCCCGACTGGCCCAATGTCTTCTTCCATTTGATGAATGGCCCAGACAATTTGTTCATTCGTTAACATTAATATCCCAACTTCTTTCGTCTTTCTTGTAGTTGCTCAGCCGTCTTGATATTACTCTTTTCCCAACTGATCAGTATCCGATCCATGTACTTCAAAGAATAGGCTTGATTTAGCACGGCTTCCCTTAATGCCAAGCCGATCAATTGGATCGAATAATGATCATCATCGATCCATTGATGAACTTGTTCTTGCTCGATCGGCGAGATCGGACGACCGAATTCCACTTCGATCTTCTTAAATAATTCTTGGGTATCTGACATTAACTTTTGCTGACTGTCATTATTTGCTTGTTGAATAAACAGCGCTTTCAATCGTTCATATACTGGTGTTAATGAGTAAATGTCTCGTTGTTGGTGATTCTCAACCACGGTCTTTAATTCAATGATGCCCAGCTTGATCATTTCTTGCAATAAATTATATATTTCCGATTCGTCAAATCCAGTATTCTGAGCAATGTTTTGAACCATCGGGAAATAGTTACCCTTCTGAGCATACATTTGTAAATTCAAGTAGATGATCAATTCTTGTTCATTCATCCCTAAATTATGATAATTAGCTATTATCAAATTACTAATATTGGTACTACCACTGTTGAGAAATTTCTCAAACATTTTCTCATCCATTAATTTCACTCCAAAAATCATAAATTATTCCACAATGTAAAAATGACAATATTCGCATAATTGAATATTGCCATTAAAAAGTGAGGTTCCACTAAATATTATTGATTAATTGTACACTTTTGCCCGTTTTGAAGTCGACTAAATTGTACCCGATCGAACCATTCTTGTTCTTGAATGCCACTTCCCAAGTAGGCTTATTCTTGTAGAGCCCTAAATTGATGTGCAAGATCTTACTAGGATCATATCGAGTAGCAACACCGTCGATGACAGTTTGGCGAACTGGCGCTTTACCTTTGTCAACGACAGTCGTCTTCCCAGTTTTGGCGTTGATTATTACGTAACGATATTGCTTGCTATTAGTTAGCCCACCAACAGAGTAATATTGTTTTTGACGTGAAAAATTGCCAAAATAATCCGGTTGAGTGATCTTTGCGCTTGTCTGAGCAATATCATACGATTGTGATTTCGCACTAGAGTAAGGAGCAAAAGATAAATTAATATATGTGATCAATGAGACCACGGCTAAGGCAATTAATGAGATTGCTAATAAAATCTTTGTGTTTCTAGTCATAAGTTCTTCCTTAATGTTAGTCAACATTCATAGTATAGCAATTTTTAGTTAATTCAAAAACTTATTTATATCTTTTTTTATATTGGGCATGTTCTCTTGGACGATGTGGATCCCTTGTGGCAATGAGTCGATGATCTTCTTACCGTATGATTTTGTTAAAATCCGGTTATCAAGCAATAAGATGACTCCACGATCGTGAGGATTTCTTACTAAACGCCCCAGTCCTTGGCGCAGCTGCAAGATAGCTCTGGGTAAAGTATCAGCCTGAAATACGTTGATACCCTCTTGACTCATTACTTCTTGTCTTACCTTAACGTCAAGCATTTCTGGAGATTCAAAAGGAATGCGCGTAACAATTAATATTTCCAGCATTTTGTTTGGAAAATCCACGCCTTCCCAAAATGAATTCGCCCCGAGTAATACTGAACGATTACCGATAGCAAAGCGCTTTTTGATCTTCTCGTTAGTCCCAGTAACTCCTTGCGCCAAGATTTCCCATTTTTCTTTAACCGAGGTCTCCATCAGCTTATTGTAGACAGCCTCTAGTGTTGTTAAAGAATTGAATAAGATCATTGTTTGGCGATCTAGATCTTCCAGGATTTCTACAATATATCTCGTCACCATTGAATAATAATCCTCAGTCGATAAATGAGTGATATCTGAAATATCTTCTGGAATATAGATCTTGCTATTTTTAGCCATGTTATTAGCATCTGGCAAGATCATCATTTCATTGATCTGATTGCTATCAAGCTGCAGATCTAAGATAAAATGTGAAAAATCTTTTTGGATAGTGATCGCTGCACCGATGGCAAATATCTGGCTAAATGAATCAGTCGTATCCTTGATCAAACTCTTGATATCATATTGGCGCCAACTGATTTTGATAGTATTCGGCTCATAATAGTCACGCATATCAAGCTCGATGCCAAAGTCTGAATCTTCTTGTTGAATGACCTGTAGCAATTCGTCCATGGCATGCAAGGAGCGTCTGATCTTTGAATTCTCAATGATCAAATTCGAAATGATCCGCGAAAGTTCTACGGAAATGAAGTTCTTCTGGAAGTTGTACTGATCAAACAAAATATCGATTCGATTAACGACCATAGTCAATTCGACGATCAAGTCCGATAATAGGTCGACTAAGTCAGAATTGCCCTTGTTAAAGTCATTTTGATTGAGTAACAAATTGACAAATTGATCGCGCTCCTGGAGTGAAACATTGTCTTGAATACTATTTTCAAAAATGTTGAACTCCAGACGTTCCATTAATTCGTCGATTGCTTGAAAGTGCGACTCCATATCTTGGAGATCTTGATAATTCCACAATTGCGTTGTCACTTCGGTAAAGGCATAGCGTAAAGTAACGCGATTTTGATACAAGATATCGCTTAGTTTCTTCACGTATTCATTCAGTTTCAAAAAGTCAATCTTCGGCGAAGCAACATCGCGCAGATTGTCATCAAAATGGTTAGCTTCGTCGACTACCAAATATGAGTCATTGCCCCAGATAGGACTATCGATATTTCTAGCTAAATAAGCTTGATTCGTGACCAAGATCAAGGATTCACGATACTTGTTCAGTTGATATTTCCAAAAATCATCGTCAGCAAATAAGGTATTTTCCTTAGGTTCACCACGATGTCTGATGATCGTAAAAAGCGGATTGTTATAATTTGTCAGATGGAGTTCGTTAAGATCACCAGTGTCAGTAATCGTTAGCCAAACTAGCATCTTCATCTTCAATAATGCGGTGTGACGATGTCCTTGATAGTTTTCGATAGCTTCATAAAAGCGATCGATATCAATAAAATTATAACTACTCTTCACTACTTCAGCATGGTAGTTGTGTTGTGAAACTTGATTCAACAAAGGGATGGACTGATCAACTATTTGTTTTTGCAACACTTTCGTCGTTGTTGCGATAACCAATTTTTTATCGCCATTGATCAAATAAGATAGCGGCAACAAATAACCTAAGGTCTTCCCTGACCCAGTTGGTGCTTCGATCAAATTCCACTTGCTGTCAGTACTGTGTTGTTTGGCGTTTTGGTAAATATCATCCATTAATTTAGCTTGGTTTTCTCGATACTGCAACTTACCATTCAGTAACTTTTGCTTTTGTTGCTTTGATCGAGGATATTTTGTGTGTTGAGCTATTTGTTCAGTAATGTGGAACTGTTTCTTCCGCAAAACTAATCCATTTTTCTCATAAAGATAATCGGGTAATAATCGTTTATGATCGACCCGACGTTGATAAATATCTTTGAACACAAGGTTCGTTTCGCGGATCGTGTGTTTGCCTAGATCAACTAGGCTCTTTAAGGTAGTCAGAGGTAGATCTCTGATCTGGCTTTGAATAACTAAAAATAATTTGGCAGTTACTAAAGCGTCACTATCGGCGCTATGCGGATTGTCGTGCTCAATACTTAAATAACTAGTGAGGTCTTGCAACTTGTAGCTACTTACTGTGGGAAACATGATCTGTGAAAGTTCCACGGTATCGATGGCGTTAACGTTCAATTCGTTCAAGCCAACACGATTTAATTCTCGATTTAAAAATGGCAGGTCAAAGTTTACATTGTGGGCAATAAAGATCTTATTTTTCAAGAGCTTAAAAATACCTGGAGCAAGTTCTTTAAATTTAGGTGCGTCTTTGACATCTTCATCGCTCAATCCTGTTAAGGCTGTGATCCGACTTGGGATCGGCACCTCAGGATTGATCTTTTGGTTAAAAACTTTGGTTATCTCACCATCTTCGATCAACACACAGCCAAATTGAATGATCCGACCATCATCGTGCCAATTAGCATTAGTCGTCTCGAGATCAACAACAGCATATGAGTTTTTCAATATTACATCACCACTAGTCTAATTTCTCAATTTGATTGATCTTGAGGAAATAAAGATATTTCCCTGTCACTGGTTTATTTTTGATAATTGAAATTGCTTTGGCATACAAATTCAGCTGTCCAGAATAATTATTGATCTTTTCATCAATATTGTTGGTATTAACGTTATCTGTTTTATAATCAAAAATTTTTATTTCATCGTCTAATTCAATCACTCCGTCAATAATACCATGAACTAAGATCTTGTCATCACTAGTATCAATATCTTTTGCAGAATTGAACAATTTTTCTGCTGGTGCCAAGATCGAAAACGGATATTCACGCAAAACTTGCTTATGATTTGAAATGATCATTTGGCCCAAGTCACTTTGATAAAAACTGACTAAGCTATCCAAATCGATTTTTTGCGCTACTTGTTCATCCAAAACTTTTGTGTTTACCAACTGTTCTAATAAAGCTTCAAACTCGGATTTACCCGGAGTTTGTTCAATAGGGATTTTTTGGAGAACTAAGTGCGTTGCTGAGCCAATATCTGTAGCAGAAACTTTCTTTTCTTGTGCCAAAAATTGTGGACGTTTGAATTGCTTTTGCGTATATCGACCTCGGGATACGATCTCTGCTGGTGCCATTTGTTCGTCATCAGGGTCAGAAAATAGGCCTTTGATCTCAGAAACGGACTGATAAGCAGTCGTATTAACAGCGTCTTCATGAGGATATTGGAAATCTAAAATATTATCAACTGTTGTCTTGAAACGGTCACTGATTTTAGAATCGCTCACGTCTGATGCAGTTGCTTTATTTGGTTCTAGTTCTTTTAATTGATGAGTGTCAACGATCGTCAGCTGCATCTGGCTTTCGTCATTGGTAAAGTGCTCTAAGTCTAAATCATTTTGAGTCTTGTCATCAGAAATAAGGCTCATACCGATTAAATTTTGATAACTGGAGGCTGCTAATCGAAAGCCCTCATTGATCACGCCATTGTCATCTTTACGAACGTATTCCCAATTGTTGATCATTTTTTGGGGATCTTTGTCATATCCCACTAAGACTAATTTTTGCTTAGCTCTGGTCAAGGCAACATATAATAATCGCATTTCTTCAGAAACCGTGGAAATTTTCTTATCGTTGCTGATCAATGTTCGTTGAATGGTCCGAGCATTAGCACGACTCACTTGATCCAAGACACTGATCCCGATGCCTTGGTGAACATCATATAAAGTATCAGCAATATAATCTTTATTGTTAAATTTGTCATCGATATTTAGCAATATCACCACTGGAAATTCCAGGCCCTTACTTGCGTGAATCGTCATGACTTTGACACTATCATCAGTCGTTTCGATACTATTAGGCTGTGCAAGATCTCGATCCATGTCTTGCATACGTTGGATAAAACTAATGAATTTATGGAGACCCATGAAATTATTCTTTTCATAAGTATTAGCCCGTTGATACAACGCGTGTAAATTAGCAGCTCGCTGTTTTCCACCAGGCATCCCTGAAACGTATTCTAAGATCCCTGTCTCTTGATAAACTTTCCAAATCAATTTAACTAAACTATTTTTATTCGAAAAATCCCGATATCCTTCAAGTCGTTCAATGAAAGAAACCATCTTAGAAACTAATCGTTGATCTGAATCTGGTTGCTGAATGAAATCTAAAATTGCTGAATAATAGTCTACCCTCTTGTTGGCGAGCCTGATCAAAGCTAATTCCTGTTCATCCAGCCCGACGATCGGTGAACGCAAAACAGCAACTAGCGGCACATCTTGACGTGGATTGTCAATGATGTTCAGCATGGACATGATGATCTGCAATTCGGTCGTTTGGAAGTAGTTTTGCGCATCAGTTACCATGACCGGGATCTCTTCATTTGCAAAATAAGATATCAGATCCGTATTGCTGTTTTTGTTCCGCATCAAAATAGCAATGTCAGAATATTTCAGATCACGATAGCTACTCTTTTTGGCATCATAAACTTGAAAGTTTTCGGACATCATCTGTTTGATCCGCTTAGCAGCAAATTCGATTTTATCGACCCGCTTGTCGACTACCGCTGGATCCATGACTTCAATTTCAGTTTTCTTTTCGTCATTTTCTTCAGGTCCCTTAGGATTTAAAATATAAACTTCATTGGTCGAGTCAACATCATCTGGAAAATTAGTCCCCGGGATCAGTTGGACACTGCGATCGTAATCAATATCACCGATCTTACGATCTAAGATCCTCTTAAAGATAGCATTTACAAAGTCATCAACTGCTACCGAAGAACGAAAGTTCTTGGACAACTGGATCAATTCATCAGGATTGTCGTCTTGCTGGAAACGTTGATATTTGCTCGTAAAAATATATGGAGCAGCTTGCCTGAATCCGTAGATCGATTGTTTGATATCCCCAACCATGAACATATGATTATCATCGTTTGATAAAGTTTGGATGATTTGTTCTTGCATTGGGTTAACATCTTGATACTCATCGATCATGATCTCATGAAAACGGCTTTGATAAAAATCTAAGGCCACTTTTTGACCGTCGACCTCAGTATTAAAAATTTCAATGGCTTTATGTTCAAGATCATTGAAGTCCAAAGTGTGTCCTTGGTCTTTAAGTTTAGTAAATTCTTTGATGAATGCTTCTTCTACCTCGACCAGCTTTTTAACTAATCGTTGGGCATTGTGGATCGTCTTGATGGTGTTTTCTTCGTCTTGGATAAAGTAACCTTCATAGATCTTTTCATCCATTTCTGTCTTTAATTTTTTACGTTGATCTTTGACGGATTCGACGATAGTTTCGTCATCTGCCATAGCTTTGATTTCTTTTGAAACAGCTTTGACTCGATCAAACTTGAAATTTGCGACCATATCACGGACTTCGTCAAACTTAGCGTCATTGATGATCGCATCTTGGATCACTTTGATTTTAGCGATTGCATTATTAAAAACGACCACATAATTTTGGCTGAGCAGATCATTAGCAGAAATTTCAGCTAAGCTTTCCATCTCGGAGATCATGTTGTTCAAATTGTTCAGCAATTGCTTCTTGACTTTAGTTTGATAAAAATCAGAACTCACTAGGTCATCGCCGATTTGATAACTATCTGCCAGTTTATCGAGCCACAGATCAGTGTTTTCGTTGGTCACGGCAAAATTGTAGAGTCGATAAACTGTATCAGCCAGACCATCGTCAGTCTTATCGTTAGAAAAGTTCTCAGTCAGATCGAGGAACTCAAGATCAGCTTTGTTATAATATTTATTTCTGACATTGTCGAAAGCTTGTTCTTGTAATAAAGTCCTCTCCGTATCATCACTCAACAGTCGAAAATTAGGATCTAAATCGATCACGTAGTAATATTTCTTGATCACACTGAGGCAAAATGCATGCAATGTACTGATATTAGCAACGGGGACTTTGAAAATTTGTGATTGCATGTGCTGCTGTTGTTCATCACTCAGAGAATCACTGGCAACTAATTCTTTGATCCGATTGATCAAACGGTCTTTCATTTCTTTAGCGGCCGCATCGGTAAAGGTGGCAACTAGTAAATTGTCGACATTTTCACCGTTTTTGATCAATTCGATGATCCGTTCGATCAAGATAGTCGTTTTCCCTGATCCAGCAGCTGCGGAAACCAGGATATCATGTCCATGATGAAAAATTGCTTTTTGTTGATTTTCTGTCCACTTAGGCATTGTCTTTACTTTCCTCTAAAATCATTTGAATTCGTTTCAATACTTCTTTCTTTGCTTCTCGTCCATGATTGATGATCTCATGATATTCGTTTTCTGGCAGCATGGCGTCAAATTGCAGGATCGGACGATAATCACTGTACTGTAAACCAGTTTGGTTATTGCTGTCACGATAAGGATTGATCTGTAAGTTACCGGAATAGATCTTTTCGCCTGCTTGTTTGATCAAGTGACGATTATAATTCAAGATCTTAAATAGGTCGTCTTCAGAAATCGCATGTTTCTGATCAATGTAAACACCTTTGGCTTTAGATTGCTTCAAAGGTAGGATCAAAGAATTATTTCCCATTAGCAAGTCCAAATTATCTAATAGCTCCTCGTCATCGACGATCAATCCATCAAGTTTAAACTTCTTTAATAGTTCTTGTTCTAGATCGATGCCCTTTTTTAGCTGGATCTTAGGATTTTGAATGTGTTCATAAAAGGCTCCAGCGATCTTCACGTCGTCACCATTAGAAAATAAGGCTTTGTTGCTGACAAGGTTTTCCAAATAAGTCGGCATCTGCATCGTGATCCCATTCAAGAAGGCATCAAAATCAAATTTACGGCCACTAGATTTATAATCAATGACGGCTAAATAGTCGGCATTATTCAGTTTCATCTCATCGATCCGGTCGATCTTTCCTCTGACCTTGATCTGATGTCCGCCAGAAATATCATAATTCAATCCTGGCAGATCTTGCTTAGTGTTGTTCATTTTCCCAAAAGCTACTTCGGTTGCCTTGGGATTGAAACTGTTTCTCGATAATTGTTTTTGAATTATCCGTGCTAGTTGGAGCAAAGTATTCTGGGCTTTTTTAGAAATGTATCCCATTCGCTCTGAGGAGTTGAAAACCTTGTTTTCTGGCAGTTTAACTTGTTGTTCAAAAATATCTTTCACAAAATCGGCCAATTGTTGTTCATTCAAATCACGGATATTAACTTTTTTATCATTGATCATTTTAACGAAGCCATCGAGAACCGCATGATAAAGTGAACCTGTTTGCGCTGGAGTAACTTCAAAAATCTTCCGTGGCATTAATCGCAAGCCATATTTTAAGAAATACTCATATTCATTTTGGTAAAAAGTCTCCAAACGAGAAATGGAAACTTTGATGTCATCCCCATACAATTTTTCGACCGTCTCCGGATCCAAATTAGTCGGGATGTTTTGATATTTCAAAGAACTTAAAGCAAACTCCGAATCAGCCTGATCATCTTGAAGCAATTTCTTTTGGACATATTTCCACTGACCAGAAAGTTCGCTCTTGTTGTCGATCGCAGCACGAGAAACTCTGATCAAATAATTCAAACTAGATTCAGCTGAACCAATGTAACGTAAGATCTCATTTTCTTTGACCTCGTCGGGTGCTGGATTTAGCAAGATATCTTGTTCAGGGATATCAAAATGTTTTGCGATCCGCACCACGTAACTGGACAGATCTTGCTGCTTATTATCCTCAGTATAGTTAGGATAAGTAAAAATCAAGCGTTGTGATGGTGTAGTAAAAGTCAAGTCATGAAGGTAAGGCTCAGAATTGTTCATGACTTCATCAGAAGCATTCAAATACTTGTCAGCGTCCAAGTTATCTGAGATCAACTGCCGTTCTTCATCGGCTATGATGCCGTTAGACACTGAGGTGCCAGGCATATTGTTGACCGTAGCTCCCAAAATGATGGTGATCTTTCGATTGTTAGGTTGGACCATCCCTATTTCAGAAATATTGACGGCATCTAAAGTTGAAGGAATTTGCGAATATTGAGCCGTTTCAAAAGCAGCATCGATAATTTCAATGAATTCTTGCCCATTGAATTTCTCTTCACCAAAAACACTGACGTATTCATCTAAGATAGTATTAAATTTATCAACGACTTGTTCAGGTTGATCGGCACTAGTTAAATCTTCTTGGTCGATTGCTAATTCTTGCCAATTGACTAGTTCTTGAAAAACGCCGTGATCCTCCAAAAATTGATATAAAAATCCTGCTACTTGTAAGGCTTTGTGTGGCTTCTTAAAATAACTTTCCAGTTCAGAATAAATTTGCTTGATAAAAGCTCTGATATTATTTATCGATCGATAATCAGAAATCAGCTTCTGGTCAACTTGTTCATCCAAAGTGGCATCAGCTTCAATGTCGTCCCCCAGCCAATCACGTTTGGTAGAACCATTGGCCAAAACATAATTTTCAATCAGATCGACTGCTGAGCGAAATTTTGAAACATCTTGTTCTTGATATTCATCCGGTAGAAGCAACTCTGTCCGCAACAAAGCTATGGCATCTTCACTTTGCAAGCCTTTGTTATACAAATCAAATAAGAGGTCGACCAATTTCTTGAAGGGATGATCGGACATCTTTCTTTGCAGATCGATAAAGTAAGGGATTTTGTTCTCATCCATGAAAGCCTCTGTAAAGGAACTGTACTGGTTAAGATCTCTCGCTAAGATCAAGAAATCTTTATACCGGTAGCCTTGATTAGCTACCAATTGACGAATATAAGTACTAGTAGCTGACAGTTCAGCTTGCTTATTAGTACTCTTCCAGATCTGCACCGCGTTGTTAGTTGTAAATTTTTCGGGATCGATCGGATTCCCCTGACTGGAATCGACCCAGTAGTTTTCCAGCTTGGCAATATCGTCAGCCACACGTGGCATTTTAGCAAAAAGATTGTGGAACGCCACCTGATTATCTTGCGCCAGTTGCAATAATTGATGATAAGTCCCAGCAGGACGTGCATAAAAACTAGTTTTGTCAACGGGCTGTAAAGCTGGTTGATCCAAATTAAAAGAAATATTTAAGCTACCACAATTAACTAAAATCGATTTGATAACTTGCAGTTCTGATGCTGTAAAAGTTGAAAAGCCTTCAACATAAAAGTAATAATGCTTAGTATTTATTTTTTCATTGAAAAATTGAGCCAATTGATCTAGCTTAAAATTATTCGTCGCAAATTTAGCAATCTCCTCACAATAATCTCGATAGATCAAATTGACCTCTTCGATCTTTCCAGTAAATAAATTCGACTGGTTGTTTTGCATGACTTGCTCAACATCGTCGGGTGAAACTTGGCCATTTTGAAATTCAGTGAATTGCGATGTTAATTGTTGTACGAAACCAGTTTTATCAGCCATACCACCGAGGATCTTCAAATCAGGGTGATTCTTGGCAATAATGTTGCGAATGATCATTGCTGATTTAGTGTCAGTCAAAGTTTCGGTATTAAAAACATCACTTCCACGCAAAAAATACCAAGCTAAACGTGAAAGTGAAAAGCATTGAACGCGACTGGAGGCCACTAATTCGGGATGACCCTGGATCTTCCCAAAGTCATTCAGCATCTTGATCTCAGATTCAAATTTAATATGATTAGGCACGATAAAGAAAAATTCCCCTTCTGGGTCCCTTTCAAAATCTGCTTTAAATAGTTTCATCATTTCTGTATGATGATCAAATTGATTTTTACCTAAAATGAAGTTAAGTGTCATGTTTATTCTCCTAATAAAAAAATTCTATCATAGTTCAATCGCCATACAGTGGAAATAAGTTTGAAGTATGTATAAAATATAATCTTAGAGAAACTGAGGTGAATGCCGTGATGAATGGTATTGGAAAAAGTCATGGAAAGATGATCATGATGGGAGAACACGCGGTAGTCTACGGGTATCCAGCAATTGCCCTGCCGCTAGTCAGTATTCCTGTCATTATTCGGATCAAAGAAAGTAAGACTAAAACGTTATCGTCGAATTATTTTGTCGGTAGCCTTGCAGATCTACCTGAATCATTATCAGGCGTCAAATATTTGATCGACACGCTCGATAAAGAAATGAATCAAGATCAAATCAACTATTCGATTTTTATCGACAGTGGTTTACCCATCGAACGCGGATTAGGATCTTCAGCTGCCATCGGCGCAGCATTGACGAGGGCTTTTTTCGACTTCTTTGATCGGCCGCTTAGTGATGAACGCTTATTGGAACACATCAACATGTCGGAAACTGTTACCCACGGTAAAGCCAGTGGGCTCGATGCCAATACGGTCATCTCCGACTTTCCGATAAAATATAGTCAAGGGACTTCGTTTCAACATTTTTCATTTGAATCGGATGGCTTCATCGTTATTGGTGATTCGAATGTTAAAGGGAAAACTAAGCAAACAGTTAGGGATGTGCGTCGATTATTTGACGAAAATAGCGTCGTTGTAGGACAAGAATTAGCTGACCTAGGTAATTGCACTGAATTGGCTATAAAGGCTCTTAAAACTAATAATTTGAAGAATCTAGGGCAAATCTTTACTCAAGCTAATGAAATATTAACTAAACTGAATTTATCGATCCCGAAGGTCGATACGATGATCGAAGCTGCTAACAGTGCGGGCGCCTTAGGTAGCAAGATGACAGGTGGCGGTCGCGGTGGCTGCATTATTTGCGTGGCTAAGAACTTGACTAGTGCCCAAATGATCCAAAAGGCGTTACTTAAACAAGGTGCTGCCCAAACTTGGATCCAACCTTTATCAATATACGAAAATGAGGGAGCAAATATTGACTAGGATTACACGAGCATATACAAACATTGCCTTGATCAAATACTGGGGTAAAAAAGATCAACAGCTGAAATTGCCCCAAACTAATAGCCTTTCGCTAACGTTAGACAAGTTTTATACCGATACAACAGCTAAAGTGATCGATAGCGATAAAGATATCATTTCTTTAAACGACACGATCCTTGACGACAAAGCTTCCGGTCGCACTAGGAAATATTTAGATACAGTGAGAAACATGTACGGACTTGCCCAACATTTTCAAATCGAATCGGTCAATCATGTTCCGATATCTGCGGGATTTGCCTCCTCTGCTTCCGGTTTTGCTGCATTAGCTGGGTCGATCAATGAATGTTTAGACTTAGGATTGACCCGCAAAGAACTATCGATCTTAGCTCGAAATGGCTCTGGTTCAGCTAGTCGTTCGATTTTTGGTGGATTTGTTGAATGGCATGCCGGTCATTCCAACGAAACTTCATTTTCTGAACCGATCGATGAAGATCCTGATATTGACCTAGTCTTACTGTCAGTCGTGATTTCGGAACAAAAGAAATCAATTTCATCGACAATTGGGATGGAATTATCAGTTAAAACCTCCCCATTTTATCCAAATTGGAGTACACTAGTGGCTTCAGAGATACAAGAGATTAAGCAAGCAATTGCTCAAAAAGATATTACGAAAATTGGCGAGATAGCAGAACACAATGCTTTATCAATGCACGCTTTAACACTTTCTGCTCAGCCACCTTTTACTTACTTTGCTCCAGAAACAGTTGAGATTATTCAAGCAGTTAAGCATTTGCGTCAACAAGGAGTATTCGCATATGTTACTATTGATGCTGGTCCAAATGTTAAAATAATTTGTAATAATAATTCTGTTAATCATGTTAATGATTACATCACGCAACATATCAAGAATGTTTCAACGTTTGAAGCACATATTGGAAAAGGTATACAATACATCTGATATTTGGGAAGGTATGATATTTTGTCCACTGGAATTGCACCTGGAAAACTATATTTAGCAGGAGAATACGCCGTTGTAGAAACTGGCTTCCCTGCTGTGATCGCCTCGGTCGATCAATACGTCAAAGTTACCGTTACAAAGGCTAAGGGTAGCGGAACGATCCAATCAAAAAACTTAAATAAACAATTGATCCACTGGAATCGTCAAGGAACGAAATTAGTCTTTGACGACACCGAAAGTCAATTAGCATATATACTTACCGCTATCAAATTCGTTGAAAGATATGCGATCGAAAACAACAAGAAACTAGCTTATTACGATCTACTAGTAACTAGTGAACTTGATTCTGATGACGGGAAGAAATTTGGTCTAGGAAGCTCAGCGGCAATAACAGTTGCCGTAGTTAAAGCACTAGGCTCCTTTTATGACCTCGATTTATCCAAAATGGATGTTTACAAGCTAGCATCAGTTGCTCATTTGTCGGTTCAAGGAAATGGTAGCCTTGGCGATATTGCTGCCAGCGCTTTTGGTGGCATTATCGCTTACAAGTCGCCTGATCGAAATTGGGTTTTTAATATGGTGAGAAACCACAGTTTAAAGAAACTACTCAAATTGGATTGGCCTAACTTGAAAATCGAACCACTTCATTTGCCAAAAGAGCTAGAAATGGTCGTCGGTTGGACTGGTTCACCCGCATCGACCTCGATTTTAGTTGATCGAATAGCACTGACTAAAGCTCAAAAAGTCGATAAATATCAACACTTTTTGAAATCGAGCCGTAACAGCGTCGAACAATTGATCAAGGGCTTCAAAAATAGCGATGCCGAGATGATCAAGAAAATGATCAGTGATTATCGTAAAGTCTTGACGGACCTAGCACATTTCAGTGACGTTCACATCGAGACTAAACTACTTACCAAGTTGTGCGATATTGCCGAAAAACTCGGTGGCGCAGCCAAAACCTCCGGTGCCGGCGGTGGTGATTGCGGCATTGTTATCAGCAATAAAGATCTCAATTTAAAGAATCTTAAAAATGAATGGAAAAAAGCTGGCATTACCCCACTTAAATTAAAAATCGGAGAAATAATCGACCATGCCTAAACAGGATGAACAAATTCAACGAAAAGTTGAGCATTTGTTTTTAGCGGAGAAGTTTTATAATCAAGAATCATTTGCCGGATTTGATCAGGTCAGACTTTTACATGATGCCCTACCCGAATTAGCGACTGATAAGATCGATCTCTCAACGGACTTTTTAGGCCATACGGTCTCTTATCCGTTTTATTTCAATGCGATCACAGGTGGTTCCAAGCAGTCTGGTAAATTCAACGCTGAACTTGCCAAACTAGCAGCTGAATTCAACATTCCTGTATCTAGCGGTTCAATGGGGGTTTATTTTCGGATCCCAGAGACGAAAGACAGTTTTACGATTTTGCGTGAAAATAATCCGAATGGTGTAGTTATCGCGAACCTCTCTGGCAAAGCCAATGAAAAACAAGCTCAACAAGCAGTTGAGTTAATTCATGCCGATGCATTGCAGATCCATTTGAATGTCTTACAAGAATTAGCAATGCCGGAAGGTGATCGTGAATATTACTGGGCAGACAATATTAAATCGATCGTCAATAATTTAACAGTGCCCGTGATCATCAAAGAAGTTGGTTTTGGGATGACCAAAGAAACTATCGCTAAACTGATTTCCTTAGGCGTTAAAAATATCGACATCTCTGGCTTTGGTGGCACTGATTTTGCTGAAATCGAAAGTGCTCGCAATCACGAGCTCGATTTAACTTATTTAGACCAGCTTTCGCTTTCGACAGTTGAATCATTGCTAGAAGCTAAACAATTTGCTAGCGAAGCTAACATATTTGCCTCCGGAGGCATCAAAGAAGCTTTTGATATTATCAAAGCTTTAGCTATGGGAGCTAAGTCAGTCGGGATCTCAGGACTAGCCCTACATCATTTGCAAAAGTACTCATACGAAGAAACCAAGATATTCTTTGAAGTCATGATAACTCAGCTAAAAATACTAATGGCTGCCATTGGCGCCAAACAAATTTCTGACATCAAAAAAGCCCCGATCATTTACGATCAGGACTTAATAAATTACGCTAAACAGCGCAAAATCGATCTAACGTCTTAATCCTTTGGGATAGACGTTTTTTATTTGCTTATTGCTGTATCGACCCCAAGAGAATAGTTTATTGCGATAACTCAGGCCGATCCATTTATTGGAAAAATCCGGTGTCTCTTGCAATATCAGGGCTTCACCGTGTAAATATTTCTTAAATTGCTCATCATTTAATTCATAAACCGTCTTCAGTTCATTAGGTTGGATCGCCAATATCATTGCGATATCGGGTTCCAATCTATTTTTTTTGAACTCTCCTAGTTTCAATCCGTTTCGTAAAATGTGCAATTTTTTAAAGCGAGTATCGAAACTTGCAGCTTGATACAAGAAATCATTTAGTTTAAACAAGTTGTTGGTTGGTGTTTGGTTGAGGTTGGCCTTTGCGAATTTTTGAATTAGTGCCAGGTCATCTTTCTTGATGCCATCATTAAAAGTCTTGACGTGAAGTTTGCCTGGTTCACCCTTTTTGACCATTTTACACATAAAATGACCTTCACCTTTAAATTGATCTGGAAACATGCGAAGAGCCTTTCTTAATTCAGGATTGCCGTTCCCCCATTCAGGTCTTCCGTCTTCCATCCCAGGATATTTTGTCACCGGAAGCAATTCAATATCGTCATATTTATTCAAAAAATAATCGATATTCATTTCGTTTTCTTCTGGCGCAAAAGTACAAGTTGAATAGACGAGCGTCCCACCAGGTTTCAATAATTGATAGGCGGAATCCAAGATATGTTTTTGCCGGTTAGCACATTGCTCAACATATTCTTGCGACCAATATTTGACTGAATCAGGATCCTTTCGAAACATTCCTTCTCCAGAACATGGAGCATCAACTAAGATCTTGTCAAAATATTCAGCAAATGGCTTTTCGAAGTCTTGTGGCGAGTTATTAGTCACTACTGTATTGGATATCCCCATTCTTTCGATGTTCGAGGACAAAACCTTAGCACGTTTGTAATTGATCTCGTTACTTACCAAAAGTCCCTGTGAGGCCATTTTAGTGGCCAAATACGTACTCTTGCTTCCTGGAGCCGCGCAGAGATCTAGGACTGATTCCGAAGGTTTAGGATCGACTAATTCTGAAACATACATTGCACTAGGTTCTTGCGAGTAGACATATCCGGCCAGATGATCAATGCTATTCCCATCGACATTACCGTAATAACCAATATTGGAATATTCGATCGGTTGACTTTTGTCACAGTCAACATTTTGATAGTCAGCTTTTAGCGGGTTTAATCGAAAAGAGTCCAAGCTCTTTGCCTCCATTGCTGTAAAAAGCTTATCGGCACGATCACCGAGTAACTGTTGGTATTTTCTTTTAAATTCTTGACTTAAATTCACGCTCATAAGATGCTGGTCACTCCGTTTTTTTAACAAAATAGATTTGGTAGATACCGACGACGATGGCGGCAATGATGGATATTATCAAATAAGTATTGAAAGTCGAATGACTAATAATAACGATCTTCCACTTGCTCCATAAATATGCGGCTAAATAAGGGATCATTGTAAATAATAAATAACGGATCAAAAGCCCATTTCGATAATTATTCTTAAGGTCACCGGTCAAATTAGTTTTCTTCACATCAAAACGCAATGGTAACAAAATATAAATCTCTACAGCGATGGTCACTAAGAACGTCAACAATAATGAAATGATATACATGTTACCGCTTGAGTTAGTTTTGATCTCACTGAAATCATCAGTTTGTGGACTATATTTATGAGTTGAACTAACTTTTAACGTTTTCTTCATTTTGGATAGATCTGTCTTTGAAGAAACGATTGGACCATCTACTACCGGGATCACATCATTTAATTGCAAATTAGCTTGGTTTTGGACTGGTGAAATCGAAACTAAAGTTTGCTCGTTCAATATCTTAGCATTATTAAACCCGATCGTACCGATCACAGAGACGTAACGTTTGCCAGTCTTGATGTATTGCTGAGTTTGCGGTTTGTAACTAGGAACATCAGCTTGTTGACCACGGACTGCAAAAGGGATCTCCGAATTAAAATCAGACTTAGAGAAATAGCGACCATTGACAGTCGGCAATTTGCGCAAAGTATGGTTACTATATAAGTAACCAAAGTTACTATTATCTTTGTCAAAAAAGATTATTTGGTAATGTGCTAATTTTGAATCGCTCAATTTCTTGACGGCACTAGTCAAATTTTGTTTAGAGTTCGTTTTTAAAACCGTTGCGCTTTCACTCATACCTAATCGATTCATCGTGTTGTTGTATTTGACGGAATCATTCCGTGAAATTGCTACTGCTGCTAAAAGCACTACCAAAAAGATAATAATGCTAGAAATAACTTTCTTCATTGTTCCACCTATATTTACTTAATTAAAAATATTTTATCATTGACTAAATCATATTGAGGATATTTTTGATTCAATTGCTCGATCCTAGGATCTTCAACGATATCAATTTTATCCCAAAATTCATGACTGTTGGTTGCCCCATATGGTTCCCCGATCACAAAAAACTTCAGTTTAGTTTGACGGATCTGTTCCAAGATCTTTGTATCGATGGTATTTTTGTCTGGGCTCCAGGCTAAAACAACCGCTGATACTTGGTCTTTAAAATGTTGGATCGCAGAAAGTGCATCAAATTGTTGAACAGCGGTCAATTGATTTTTACCCGTGGGACTTTCAGTCGACCAACTCAGATCGTCGGTTGCAATCGATTTGATCATTTGATCACTAAAGCCTTTGGAGATATAGCCATTACCTGCCATCAATTCTAAATAAGTTTCATTAGGAAACAGTTGCGCCCAAGTCTGCATTAATTCTTCCGTAATGGTTGCCCAGTAGCCGAATTCGTCTTGCAAGTAAGTTCGAAAATCAGCAATTTTTTTATCAAAAAGTTCCAGATCTGCAATGATCTGTTTCAAATCACCGGTGTCTTGATCGGCATAATTGGCCAAATAGTTAGTTAACTGGGATTCCGTTAATTCAAAATGAATGAACCGATGCTTCGGTAGTCGCCCCTCGTTTAAAGCATCAACAATATGTTGCATAAAATTGATTCTAGCATTAAAGACTTGCGATTGTGGTAATCGTTTGGAGATTTCTTTTAATTGGTCGATATAATCCAAGATAAACTGTCCTTTTATTAAATTATCATTTCTAATACTACATTTTATTTCAAATAATTGCGAAAAAGTATAATATTCTAAGTAGTACAACTTTGAGGTGAAATATGGCAAAAAATAATCAAAAGAAACGCCCCGAGAAGGAAGAGTCAGGGTGGAAGTTTTGGCTACAGACGATTTTATTAACTATCGTCTTGTATGCAATTATTATGCTAGCGTTCAAATTTACGTTAGCCAATGAGCGAGTCTCCGGCCCTTCAATGCAACCAACATTTGAAGATGGCCAGAAATTACTTGCCGTCAAACATACCAACATTCAGCGTGGCGACGTCATTATCTTAAAGGCACCTGACGAAGCAGGCTCATTTTATATCAAACGTGTCATTGGAATGCCCGGAGATACTATCGTATCAAAAAATAACAAAATGTACATCAACGGAAAACGATACAAGGAATCATTCTTAGATGCTGGTAACAAGATCAAAGAAAAAGCTCCTAACGTCTATGCTGGTAAAGGTTATGGTTGGACTTACAATTTCACATTAAGTCAATTGGCTCAATCACCTGAGTATCAACAAATCTACAGCAAGAGTTATTTAAACAAAGTCAAAAAGACTAATAAGGTTCCCGCTGGTACTTACTTTGTAATGGGAGATCACCGAACTGTTTCTAAAGATAGTCGCTTGATCGGCTTTATCAAGAAAGATTCAGTTGTAGGTGAAGTCAAATGGCGTTATTGGCCATTAAACGAATGGACAGTTTTCTAAAATAATGTGCGAAATTTAGTCTTAATGATATGATTGATTATGGAGGTCATGAATATGGATAAACCTAATATTTCAGAAATGATAATTGAGTATGAAAAGAATAAAAATATGAATGACACACAGTTTGCTTTTGAAAGTCATTTGTCAGTTGAAAGAGTTCATAACCTCAAATCTGGTGGTTACGAAGCAACTCCTGATGAAGAAAAAGTAATTCTTGAATACATTAAGCTTCACAGTTAATCTTTAGAATTAAGCTTTTGAATTATACGATAAGACTGAGTTAATCAGTCTTATTTTTTTTGTTATCTTTTATCATCATATAGAAGCGTGTTAGATTTAGAAAAAACAATCGTACTCCCCCCACTCTCTTACGAATTGAATACTTATTATTGCTGCTCATTACCAAATTTAAATAGACATCAACAAGAGTATTTGAAGACGAACTTGTTCGAATTTGAATTATCATTCAAATTCTAAAGAAATAAGACGTGTGAAATCAAGTCGTTTTGAAATGATTATTTTGCATTCGTTGTCTAGTTATATTACTATATGTAATAAATATTCGTTTTGAATCTAATATTATAATATATATGAATATTAGTAAGGTGGTTTGTATGTTTTTAGGATCTGAATTTAAAAAGCATCGCTTGGCAAAAAAATTAAATCAATTAGATGTTAGTCGAGGGATTTGTTCTCAAGCGTTTATTTCCAAAATTGAAAATTTAAATATCTCCCCTTCTGTCGATGTTTTGCTCAAACTTTGTCAGCGAGTGGATCTATCTTTAAATGATTTATTTTCCGAGTTTAGTAATCTTCCTTCAAATAATTTTATCAATGATAAAATCCGTCGATCAGACCTGTTGTTTCAGAATGGCGATTATCTTCAGTCTAAGGATGTTTTGTTGTCTTTAGATATAAGTTCCTTAACTAAGGTCCAAAACACTCACATACACTTTGTATTAGGATTGATTTCAAGTGATCAAGATCTAGATGAAGCCATTTTTCAATTTAACTTCACGCTACAATCTCTAGACAATAAAAGTGTTAATTTTTGGAAATTCATGGCTTATGTTGGATTAGCTAACGCCTACTTAAAAAAAGAGGCTGTAGATAAGCAACAATACTATATGAAATTGGCTGATCAATACTTCATTGAATTTGATCTCTTCGATGATTTAGAATTTTATTATTTTCTTAGTGCAATTACTGAGCTTGCGGCATACTTTACGGCACAAAATGATTCGGAAACTGCGGAAAAATACATTCGTCTAGGAATTAACCCCCGTCACGGATACCTTTCAGCTGAATTTACTGACAAGCTATTTTTTCTTGCAGCACAAAATGCTAAGCCTGCCGAGCAAAACTATCAAGCAAAGATCAGCCATTCTCTGACGATGGCGATTGCCTTTGCGGATTTTAATAAAAATCAAGTTTTACTCGATCAAATCAACGATTTCATGCAACAAAATAATATTCGAGAATTAAAAATCAAACCCTAATATCAGGGCAAAAAAAATAAGGCTTCAGTTGAAGTCTTATTTTTTTTGATTATTTTTCATCGCTAGCGCGCACGCCACCAACTGAGTAATGATCTTTTGACATTTCATTTAAAACAATGTGGATGTGTTCAGCAGGCGCACCAGCATTTTTTGAAATAGCATCTGTTACATCCTTTACTAAACCTTTCAATTGTTCTGAGGAACGTCCTTCTATCAAATCAATGTGTACTAATGGCATAACCAATCACTCCTTAATTATTTTTTCGTTCGTTATTTAGTTTAACAATTTCTAGTATAACATCAACTGCTGCTTCCATGGACTCAACAGCCACATATTCGTATCTACCATGCATATTTTCGCCACCGGCAAATAGGTTTGGCGTAGGAAGTCCCATAAAGGAAATCTTGGAACCATCAGTCCCACCACGGACCGGAGCTTCATCTGGCTCGATATTCAAGTTCTTCATTGCTTGTTCCGCAATTTTAACTACATCCATGTGATCTTTGATAACATCGATCATATTGTAGTATTGATCCTTCATATCGATTTCAACAGTATTGGCACCATACTTCTGGTTTAATTGATCGACTATTTCTTCTACTTTAGCTTTACGATCATTCAATCCCTCACGTTCAAAATCTCGAATGATGTAAGACATTTTGGCACTGTCGACAGTCCCATTGAGTGACAACAAATGGTAAAAACCTTGTCTACCAGCAGTTTTTTCAGGAATTTCTTCATCTGGTAAAGCATTTTGGAAATCATTTGCAACACCTAAAGCATTGATCATGATCCCCTTAGCTGAACCAGGATGTACATCTTTACCGTTGATTTTGACCTTCAAAGCTGCTGCTGAGAAAGTTTCATATTCTAGTTGACCGACTGGACCACCATCGACTGTGTAAGCAAAATCAGCACCGAAATCTGCAACATCGAATTTATCAGCACCGGTCCCAATTTCTTCATCAGGTCCCAGACCGATGACGATCTTTCCGTGTTTGATTTCTGGATGGGCAACTAAATATTCCATGGCAGTAATAATTTCTGTAACTCCAGATTTGTCATCAGACCCTAGTAAAGTGTCACCACTAGTTGTGATCAATGTTTGACCAGCATATTTCTTCAATGAAGAAAATTCTTTTGGATCAAGTTTGAACTCGCCTTTGTCATCTAAATCGATCACACTTTTACCGTCATAGTTTTCAACCACTTTAGGTTGAATATTCTCTGAATTAAAATCAGCTGTATCAACGTGTGAGATCAATCCTAAAACTGGAACATCGTAGTCTAGGTTTGAAGGTAATTCGGCTATTAAATATGAATTTACTGGATGAATTCGAATATTCTCCAAACCAATATTAACTAATTCATCTTCAAGCTTCTTTAAAAATACAGTTTGTCTGGAAGTTGATGGAACCGTAGTTGAATCCTCGTCTGATCTAGTATTTTCTTTAACATATCCTAGAAAGCGAGGTAGTAATTTCTCATATTTAGTAGTCATTTTCTTCTCCCCTTAAATAAAGTTGTATGGTTCGGTGTTTACGTTTGATTTGATAATGTTAAGGTCCCAATGATAAGCGTTAGACCAGTCTGAAAGCTTATGTGCCATCTTTTCAATAAAAATGGCTTCGATATGATGTCCCGGATCAACCACATTCAATCCTGCTGACATCATGTCATGAGCGGTATGGTAGTAAACATCACCAGTAATAAAGGTATCTGCTCCTGATCTTAAAACTTCAGGATAAAATTTACCAGCATCTCCACCGATCAAAGCGACCCGTTTTACTGGTTGCCCCTTCTCAGATTTAACATAACGTAAATTTTGGAGACCATAAGTATCCCGAACTTTCTTGGCAAAATCTAAAAGTTCCATTGGTTCGTTGAGATCGGCGACCCGACCAATTGAGTAATCGTCATCCGGGTCAAGATACTCTGAATCTTTAATGTCAATATTCTCACGGAGACGTTCCATCAACCAATCATTCATACCACCGTGAGCCTTATCGAGGTTAGTGTGAGAGGCATTGACCGCGATATCATTTGCCAAAAGATCTCGATACATTTGGTTTTGTGGTGATGAAAGATCTAGATTTCTAGCAGCATGGAACATGATCGGATGATGTGCCAAAATCAAATCGACCTGGTTGTCAATTGCCTCTTGAACCACTTTAGGCCGCACATCTAGCGTCGTCATCACCGTGTGGATCTCCTTATTCCGGTCACCGATTTGAAAACCAGAAGGATCGCCATCCATCTTGATGCTTAATGGAGCAAACTCTTCTATTTTATTTAAAATATCTTGAACTTTTACCATTACAAAATCTCCTCAATGTACTTAATATAGTCATTCATTTGAGCAATTTTGGCTTGATCGATTTTCTTAGCGTGTTGCATATTTGTTACTGCATTTCGATAGTTCTGCAATTTATGTGACCATTTCTGGGCGAAAGTCATTGATTTCTTTTGCATCAACACTGGACCCATCAAAATTTCCGCCTCAGAAAGCGGCTCGATCTCGTTTTGGAAATTAGCTTTGATAATTTCATAAATGTGATGCTCATCTTCCACGATATCTTCGTCAACGATTGCGAAATGATGTTTGATCAACCACTGTCTAACCAGAGGTTCGCCAATATTTGGCTGCAAGATCAAAGTTTGGACATTTGCTAGTTGATCTGGAGTAGCACGCGTTAAAATGTCCGAGATCAAGATCCCGCCCATTCCTGCAATAACTACTGTATCGATCTTATCAGCCGGCTTGATCACGGCCAGACCGTCACCTAGTCTGACATCGATCTTATCAGCGAGCTGATATTTCTTGATGTCTTCTAGTGAGCGGTCGCGAGGTCCCTCTGCCACTTCGCCGGCAATTGCAAAGTTTATTACTTGATTATTTACTAATTCCACTGGTAAATAAGCGTGGTCAGAGCCGATATCGGCCAACCGCGCATTTTGATCTACCATTTTTGAAACGATACTAAGTCGCTTTGATAATAAAGTCACTCTATTCTGTCACCCGTTCTGCAGTTTGCTTGTCTTTTTCAGTCATATACTCACGAGTCATTGGCATACTGCTACCGCTGGCACCGTTTGTTAATAAATATTGTATAACATCAATGTTCCCACTTTCAAATGAAGCTGCACAAGCTTGCAAATAAAGATCCCACATTCTGACGAATCTCTCATCAAACATATCTTCAACTTGATCTTCGACTTTCAAAAAGTTTTGATGCCAAATTTCAACAGTCTTTTGATAATGTCTTCTAAGTGGTTCGATATCATCGATTTGGAGTTTGGCGTCCATAATATGACCGATGTTTTCTTTAATGTCAGGAATGTACCCACCTGGAAAGATATATTTAACTAACCAAGGATCAACGCCAAGTCCCTCGTGTTGACCAGTAATACCGTGGATCAAAGCAGTTCCATTTGGTTTGAGCATGCGCTTAACAGATTGGAAATAACCCTCAAGATGCTTTTGGCCAACGTGTTCAAACATACCAACCGAAACAACATGATCGAATTGTTCGTTGACTTCACGATAATCTTCTAAAATAACTTCCATTTGATCTGTCAAATGTTCTTCTTGGATCTTGTTATTAACGTAATCGTATTGTTCTTGACTTAAAGTTACCCCTTTAGCCTTCAATCCATATTCTTTAGCGGCAGTGAACATCATGGTGCCCCAGCCACAACCGATATCGATGATAGACTCTCCAGGTTTAGTATTTAATTTATTTAAAATATGATGAACCTTGTTCATCTGCGCAGTTTCTAAATCGTCTTCAGGCGTCCGGAAGTAAGCGCATGAATAAGTCATAGTATCATCCAACCATAACTTGTAAAAATCATTACCGATATCGTAATGCTCTTGGATCTCTTTCTTATTATTCTCCTCAGAATGACTAAATTGAGGAATGATCTTCTTTAATTTAGTGCTAGACATAAAACTATCTGATTGCGTATAGGCTGATGTGATAAGTTTTTGGATCGACCCCTCGATCTCAATGTCTTTATTCATATAGGCTTCACCCAATGTTAAAGTTGCATGTTTTACAACTTCAGAAATGGGAACTTCCTTGTTGAATTTGATTGTTATGTCAGATTTTCCTTCTGGTCCGTACTTTTTCTCTTTGCCATCCCAGAAAATAATGGTTATGGGAATAGTAAACGACCGTTTAAAAATCTGATCGTAAATAGTTTTATCTAACATAAAAATCCTCCAAAAATTGAATATACTTTATTGTAAATCAAAATGAATCAAAACAAAAATATTATTAATTTTTTCAGAAAACAATTAATCAATGCTTGCTATTAAGCCATTGATTTGGCCTAGTGCTTGATATTTGATCTTTTACATATTATTGCCAAAAAAAAATAACAATGCCAAAAATAGACATTGTTATTTTATGATTAATATATCAACTGATAATTGAATTTTAGGATACTTTTACTCTAAAAAGTCTTTCAATTGTTTTGATCTTGAAGGATGACGTAATTTACGAAGTGCTTTTGCTTCGATTTGACGAATTCTTTCACGAGTAACACCAAATACCTTACCCACTTCTTCAAGAGTTCTGGTCCTACCATCATCCAAACCAAAGCGTAGACGAAGGACGTTTTCTTCACGATCTGTCAATGTATCAAGAACATTCTCAAGTTGTTCCTTCAACAATTCGTATGAGGCATGATCTTCCGGACTAGTTGCATCTGAATCTTCGATGAAGTCTCCCAAATGCGAATCATCCTCTTCACCAATAGGAGTTTCCAAAGAAACTGGTTCTTGAGCGATCTTCAAGATGTCACGAACTTTAGTTGTTGCCATATCCATTTCAGCACCAATTTCTTCAGGGAGCGGTTCACGACCTAAATCTTGAAGTAATTGACGTTGGATACGGATCAATTTGTTGATCGTTTCGACCATATGAACTGGGATCCGAATAGTTCTAGCTTGATCAGCGATTGCACGCGTAATAGCTTGTCTGATCCACCATGTGGCATAAGTAGAAAACTTAAAACCAAGACGGTAGTCGAATTTCTCAACGGCTTTCATTAATCCCATGTTACCTTCTTGGATCAAATCAAGAAATTGCATACCACGACCGACATATCTCTTAGCAATAGAAACAACCAAACGCAAGTTAGCTTCTGCTAGTCTCTGCTTAGCTTCCTCATCACCTTGTTCGATCTTCAACGCTAAATCTACTTCTTGTTGAGCGTTTAGTAGAGGAACACGACCGATTTCTTTTAAATACATCCGAACAGGATCATTTACTTTGATATCAGCTGGAGCAGCAGTATCTTTAGAGCTTGGTTCCTTCTCATCTTTCTTTTCCTTGAGAAGAGCCAATTTACTTGGATTACCGTCATCATCGACAACAGCAACACCCTTGTCCTGCAGTTGTTCCAGTGTATCATCCAAAGTGTCATCTTTTAGAGAGAATGGCTTGATCAATTTCTCAGTCAACTCAGTTTCAGTCACTTGACCTTGCTTCTTCTTATCTTTAATTAAAGCTTTAATTGCTGACTCTAATTCTTTACTTGATTTAACGACCTTTTTGCTTTTTGATACTGTTGTTTTCTTTGTTGCCATATATATTATTCCTCCAGTATGCATTAATTGCTAGCTAACAACTTCCTTACTCTGATCAACTCTTGGGTAAGTTGTAACTGTAACTCATTGTCACCCACCATCGCCGCCTTTTTTAGTTGTTGATTGATATCTGTGATTTTAAATTCCAAACTCGAGTTTTCAATATTGCCGATGTAATCTTTGATCTCATCGTCATTGTACTCGGGAGGCATTTTCATCATCTCAATATCGGCAAGTACGTTTTTATTCTCTTCATCAAGTACGTTCATGAAGTCTGCTGCTTGTATTTCATCATTTACATCACGATCTGAAGCATATTCGATCATTTTATCAAAAATCGTTTGATAATTTTGATGAACGAATTTGATCTCATTTCCCTTTAACATCGAACGTATCTCCGGAAAATTCAGTGCCCAATAAATCAAATTACGCTCAGACTTTTCAACTCGGTCAAATTTTGTCGGAACGGAGGCCGTGGTTTGTTCCAACTTGGCATGTTCGATATTCTTGTAATTATTGGCCGGTTGATTGATCGAATTCTTCCGTCGTGCTGTAACTAGTTCTTTATTGATCGAATCCTTAGTGATATTCAGCTCGTCTGCTAATCGAGTCACGTACATATCCAATTCGACTGGTGATTTGATCTTAACTAACTCGTTAATGGCTTGTTTCAAAAATTCGATCTGATCGTGCTGATTAGTCAAATTATACTGCCGTTTAAAATAATTAAGAACAAATGCGATCGATGTCTGAACAGAATTCTCAGTTAAGCTCTTAAACTTATCTGGTCCAGCACTGCGAATGTACTCATCTGGATCTTTTTGATCTGGAATACTGATCACTCCATAAGTAAAGCGCTCATCATTTAATTGCGTTAACGCTCGATAAGTCGCCTTGACTCCTGGATCATCACCATCGTAACAAACGTTGATCTGGTCGGTTAATCTGCTCAATGAGTATAGTTGATCATCGGTCAAACTGGTACCCATTGAGGCAACGCCATTAGTTACACCAGCTTTGTAAGCACTCATGACATCCATAAAACCTTCGAACAAAATCACATTGTTCTTCTCACGAATACTGTGCTTTGCTAAGTTGATGTTAAAAATAGTTTTTCCCTTGTTGAATATTGGTGTTTCCGGACTATTGAGATACTTTGCTACCCCTTCAGTCTTATTCAATATCCGTCCAGAAAAGGCAATGATACTGCCATTTTCATCTTTAATCGGAATCATCACACGATCACGAAAGCGGTCAAATAATTCACCGGAATCATTTTCAGCGAATAATCCAGATTTCTTCAGGACAGTATCATCTATGGAACGATCTCTAAAAAATTGTAACAATAAATTTGAATTATTAGGTGCATAGCCTAAATCGAATTCTTCAATCAAATCAGAGTTGATATTACGATCCGTCAAATAACGCATCGCAACATCACCGTTTTCTGTTTTGGTCAAAATGTGAGAATACAACTTGGCAGCTTCAGCATACATTTGCATTAGTTGTCGATGACTATTGTTTTGAACAGGTGAATTAGAAGGTTGAAATTTGTCAGGTACAGTGATGTTACCCATTTCCGCAACTTCAATTACTGCCTCGGGAAAACTCTTGTCTTCGATTTCCATGATGAATTTAAAAACATTTCCACCACGGCCACAACTAAAGCAATGAAACAACTGCTTATCTTCTGATACTGAGAAAGACGGAGTCTTTTCAGGTTGAAAAGGACAGAGACCAAACAAGTTCTTCCCCGACTTCTTCAGTTGAACATATTTGCTAATAACATCAGCGATATTAGTTTTAGAGGAGACTTCTTCAATAAATTCTTGTGGAATCATTGTTGCCAAAACGCATCACCCCCTCAACGAATTAATGTAAAAACAGTGAATTACAATATATCATCTTTTGGATATTATTGCAAGGTCGAATCTCTACTTAATTACAATTTTAGACAAATCTCCTAATTTTGCAATTAAATTGTTTGTAATTACTAATTGAGTCAAGCGATTGTTTTTGATCTTCTCATCTTTATCCATGATCATGTTTTCTTCAAAGTAATCGTTGATCGAATCTTTCAATGTTGCCAATTGTTGGAACAGCTTTTCAGCATCGTCTGATTGTTTTTGATAAATATCAGTTACGGCATCATTCAAAACTTTTTCAGATGGATGTTCAAACAATGACTCATCCATTTGTAAATCATCTGAATATTTAATGCCTGCTTTTTGAGCCAAGTTGACGACACGACTCAATGCTTCAACAACAACCTTGAAATCAGCATCGGCAACGTGATTTTGAAGTACTTGAGCTGTATTGATCATTGAAACAGGATCGAAGATACGACCATCTGTCACGGCATCAATAATGTCATTGCGAATGGCCTTTGTATTTAAGAATTGACGGATACGGTCAATAATAAATCCATCCAGATCCTTTTCGTTAGCATTAAGATCCAAAGTTTCTGGAACGTTCAAATTCTTGATCAAGTAAGCTTGAAGATCATTTAAGTTCAACTCCCAGCCTTCGTGATCTAAAATCCGTACGATCCCGTAAGCTTGACGTCTCAAAGCGTATGGGTCATTGGATCCACTTGGGATCAAACCAACAGCGAAGAATGTGATCAATGAATCTAATTTATCAGCTACGGCTAAAGTTGCTCCAACTTTAGTATCTGGCAATTCGCCTTCTGAAGAAACTGGCATGTAATGTTCTCTGATAGCGCGAGCCACACCATCGGTTTCTCCCATGATACTGGAGTATTTTTCACCCATGACACCTTGTAGTTCAGGGAATTCATCAACCATATTAGTTACTAGGTCAAATTTATAAATATCGCTAGCCCGTAATAAATCGGTTTTGTCAGTAGCTGATAAATTAAAGACTGATGCTAAATAGTCAGCAATTTGATGAACTCGTTGCATCTTCTCATACATCGTTCCGATTTTAACGTGGAAGTTAACTGTCTTTAATTTTTCAACGTAGTCAGCAATTGTCTTCTTTTGATCTTCTTTAAAGAAGAAGTCGGCATCTTCAAGACGAGCAACTAGGACTTTTTCGTTACCTTGAATAACGTTCTCAATGAATTCTGAGTTACCGTTACGAACAGAAATAAAATCTGGAGCTAACTTACCGTCTTTTTGGCGAACGTCGAAATATCTTTGGTTATCCTTCATCGAAGTAATCAAAACTTCTTCGGGGATCTCTAAGTATTTCTTGTCAAATTTGCCGTGGAAGGTTGTTGGGAATTCAACTAAATTATTAACTTCTTCCAGCAAGTCCTCATCCACATCGACAACCCAATTGTTATCCTGAGCGATCGTTGCAATTTGATCTCTAATTATATCTTTTCTTTCTTTAGCGTCAACAATAACGAATTGACTACGAAGATCTTCAACATAGTCTCGAACGTTTTTGATCTCAGCTGTCTTACCTAGGAAACGATGACCACGACTCTTGCGTCCAGCTTCAACATCTAAAACTTTCATGGGAACAACTTCATCATCCAATAATGAAACGATCCAATGGATCGGACGAATGTATTCAAAATCATAACTATCCCAGCGCATTCTAGTTGGGAAAGTCAATGATGTGATGACATCAGCGATTTCTTTGAGGATCTCGGTAACATCTTTCCCAGTTTCATGCTTTTGAATATATGCATATTCTGTACCTTTGAGATCTTCAAAGAAAATATCATCAGCGCTCATGCCTTGACCACGGGCAAATCCTTGAGCAGCTTTGGTCCAGTTGCCATCGTCATCTTGGGCGATCTGCTTTGATGGTCCCTTGGCTTTCACATCAATATCCGTTTGTTTGTCAGCGATATCTTTTACTAAAACGGATAATCTTCTTGGTGTCGAGTATTTTTCGATTTTAGAGAAAGAAATACGATTGTCTTTTAAAAATGCGGCAGTTTTCTTAGCTAATTGATCGATACTAGGAGTTACCACGTGAGCTGGCATTTCTTCTAGTCCAATTTCTAATAAGTAATTTTTAGTCATTTGCTTTCTCCTTTGCGTCTTTAGCATTTTTGCTGGCTAACAATGGGAAACCAAGTTTCTCACGCTCTGCAACAAAGGCAGCAGCCACTTTATGAGCCATTCTTCTGATACGTGATAAATAGGCAGCTCTTTCAGTAACAGAAATGGCACCTCGTGCATCTAGTAAATTGAAAGTGTGGGAACACTTCAAGATGTAATCATAAGCTGGATGAACCAAACCTAGATCCATCAAACGATTAGCTTCTTTTTCATAATCATTAAATGCTTGGAACAACATATCTTGATTACTTTCTTCAAATGAATATTTAGAATGTTCGTATTCAGGTTCTTTGAAAATATCACCATATAAAACGCCGTCGCCCCATTCAAGGTCATATACCGAATTAACATCTTGGATGTATTCAGCTAAACGTTCAACACCGTATGTGATCTCACTAGTAACTGGGTGACATTGAAGTCCACCGACTTGTTGGAAGTATGTAAATTGAGTAACTTCCATTCCATCAAGCCAAACTTCCCAACCAACACCGGCACAACCCATTGAAGGGTTTTCCCAGTTATCTTCAACAAAGCGGATATCATGTTCTAGTGGTTCAATTCCTAAAGCACGAAGAGAATCTAAGTAATATTCTTGAATATTTTCTGGAGCTGGCTTCATAACTAGTTGAAATTGATGATGTTGGTATAGACGGTTAGGATTTTCACCATAACGTCCATCAGCTGGTCTTCTTGAAGGCTCCACATAGGCAGCGTTCCAAGGTTCAGGTCCAATAGCACGCAAGAACGTATAAGGACTCATAGTACCAGCACCCTTTTCTGTATCATAGGCTTGCATTAACATACAGCCTTTTTCACCCCAAAAGCGTTGAAGTGTCAAAATCATGTTTTGAATATTAAGCTTCTTTGTCATAGTTTCTCCCTCCAGATAGAAAGCGACAAAAAAATCGCCTCTTGCAAACATAAATTTATGTTGCAAGGGACGATTTCTCGCGGTTCCACCCTTATTCAGAACCGAAGTTCTGCTCTTTTATATTATTAGTTTAAAGAAGTACGCCATTAAAATTGTGGCTTTCACTATTCCACATCGCTGTTTACATAAATATAATGATAGTCACTTTTAAACCACTTGTCAACGCTACAAATGCCAACTATGCATCTTATCGATAAATGATTTACTCTTGGGATAATAACCCACTGATCCTAAATAAATTGCGTCGATAGCTTTTTGTATCAATTGCTTGTTCTCTGACTTTAACTCCACGCTATGTACTTGATCTAAACTGATTTGACTAAACAACCTTAAAAAATACAAAGTCTGTGGTTGTAAATGCAGTCGATTAGGATCATTACCGAAGTGTTTGGAACACAATAAACCACCAAGGACGACGGAAAAATCAAATTTACCTTCTGTCTCGCCACCTACGACACATTGGTGCATATTAGGTTCGACACCAAAAATCTTTAACAGGTGCATTTGGATAATGTTTACGATTATCTGAGCATCAAAACCATTGTCGATATAGCGCAGGCTTTTAAAGACTGTTGTATACCAAGCAAGCGGTACTTTATCTTCCATAAAAGCATTGTGAACTAGATCAAATAAAAAAGTCGCATAGGCGTTTAATTCGATATCTAAAATAATTTGTTCAAATTGCTTAATATTGCTAGCTGAATTCAGATAAGACAAACCGTCTTTTCGTACAACGCCCGTGTAATCTCCGTAAGAAAAAGGGATCACTGCTCCTGAGATCTTTGACTTGCCATTTTGAGTCGCACGAACCAAAAAAGTTCTGAAGCCATATTCTTTTGTCAAAATTGTGACTAACGCATCATGTTCTCGATATCGTTGTCGTTTAACCACCATGCCAAAAAAATTACTAGTTTTACGATTCATTACTTGAGGTCCTTTAAGGAGTACCCTGCTTTCGAAAGGAATAACGGATCATCGCGCCAATTCTTCTTGACCTTGACCCAAAGCTTCAAATTGATCTTTTCCCCAAGCAAATGTTCGATCTTGATCCGTGAACCGATCCCGATATTCTTCAACATACTGCCACCTTTACCGATGACAATGGCTTTTTGACTATCACGTTCAACATAAATTGTTGCTTCAACTTGCAATTTACCACGCTCATTGCGTTGATTCATCGATTCAACAATGACAGCCACTGAATGAGGAATCTCATCACGAGTGTCATCCAGGATCTTCTCTCTTATCAATTCACCAACTATGAAATACTCTGGATGATCAGTGATTTGGTCTACATCGTAATACTTAGGTCCTAACGGTAAATGCTTAGTCAATGAATCGATTAGATCCTCAACATTATTACCATTAGTTGCAGAGATCGGTATGACTTCCGCAAAGTCAATTAGATCTTTGTATTCATCGATTTGGGGTGCCATCTCATCAGGATTGATCAAATCGATCTTGTTCAAGATCAAAAAGACAGGTGCTTTAACATTGGCCAATTCTTCGATGATGAATTTATCACCAGGTCCAGCCTTTTGACCAGCTTCAGTCATGAATAAGACTGCATCAACTTCTTTTAAGGCTGACAAAGCTGCTTTATCCATATATTGATCTAAATCATTATGTGGCTTATGGATCCCGGGTGTATCTAAAAAGACGATTTGTCTTTGGTCATCAGTATAGATACCCTGGATCTTATTTCGAGTTGTTTGAGCTTTTGGCGACGTGATTGCCACTTGTTCTTTGATGATCCGATTCATAAATGTCGATTTACCAACGTTTGGACGACCAACGATCGCTACGAATCCTGAACGAAAATTATTATCCATATTATTTATCCATGTCCTTATCACTAAATGCTAATGGCAAAATTTCTTTGAAAGTATATTCTTTGAAGTTATTATCTTTATCGGCCAAATAAACTTGACTATTTGGTCCCATAAATTCACTCATTACTTGTCGACAAGCCCCACAAGGCTTGGACATCTCTGAAGTCTTATTGACAATGATAATTGTCTTAATTGACTTATGTCCTTCAGAAACTGCTTTAAAAATGGCCGTTCTCTCAGCACAATTAGTCAGTCCATATGAAGCGTTCTCGATGTTACAACCAGTGTAGATCTCATCATCTTCAGTAACTATAGCTGCTCCAACTGAATAATGAGAATATGGTGCATAAGCTTGATCCATTGCTACAGTAGCTTTAGCAAATAACGTTTTTTCATCAATTGTCAATTTTACTTACCTCTTATTTTTTTAAGCCGTAGGCGCTTAGTATCTTTTCTTGTAATCCGATCATGACCTTTTCGTCTTCAGGTTCGATGTGGTCATAACCATTTAAATGCAAAATCCCGTGGACGATCGTATATCCTAGTTCCCGATCAAATGAATGTTCATATTCATCGGCATGTTCCTTAACTATTTCAACACTAATAAATAAGTCTCCCAAATCAACTGGTAAATCGGGGATTTGTTGTTCTAAATAATCAAGAGAATCCTCACCATCATTGATGGCAAAACTAATCACGTCAGTTGCACGATCAACATCACGATATTTCTTATTGATCTCGTGAATCTCATTCTTTGTTACAAAATGGATCGACAACTGTGTATTGTCGGCCAATTCAAGATCAGTTGCTGCAAAATCGGCCAAATCTTCGACCCACTTTTGCCGAGCTTCACCAATTAAATTATCATCATTAAATATTTCTAGATCCATAGCTTACTCCGTTTATTTTTCTTTTGAGTCTGTATCCTCATATGCATCGATAATTTCAGCGACTACTGGGTGTCTTACAACGTCAGCAGAAGTAAAGTTCACAAATTCGATGTGTGGTAAATTTTGTAAAATCTTTTCAGCCTGAACTAAGCCACTGCGGCCATGTCCAGGGATGTCGATCTGGGTAGCGTCACCATTGACGATCATCTTTGAGTCAAAGCCCAAACGAGTTAAGAACATCTTCATTTGTTCTCGAGTAGTATTCTGAGCCTCATCCAAAATAACAAATGATTCATCCAAAGTCCGACCTCTCATATAAGCTAATGGTGCCACTTCGATCACACCACGTTCTAAGAGACGATTAGTGTGATCGGCACCCATAATGGCATAAAGAGCATCATAAATTGGTCTTAAATAAGGATCGACTTTTTCTTTTAAATCTCCAGGCAAGAAACCAAGACTTTCACCAGCCTCAACTGCTGGACGGGTCAAAACGATCCGTTGCACTCGGCCAGCTTTCAAAGCAGCAACAGCCATTACCACTGCAACATACGTTTTACCAGTACCAGCAGGCCCAATACCGAAAGTAATATCGTTATGACGAATAGCGTTGACATATTGCCTTTGACCAAAATTTCTCACTCGGACCGGCTTACCACTAAAGTCTTTGATCAATTCCTCTTTGTAAAGATCATCAAAATAGTCCAGAGTTCCTATCTCTGCCATTTTCAAACCACTGACGATGTCGGCTGAACCAAAAGTTATTCCAGTGTTAGACAGCTTAATTAGCTTACTGATAAGAGAATTAGCTTTGCTAACATCGCTGCCGTTGCCGACAATATCGATTTGATCACCAAAAGCATGGACCTTAACATTCAGTCCTTCTTCGATCAAATTTAAGTTACCATCATTAACGCCAAAAATATTGATCGCATCTTGCGGATCATTAATCTGAATTGTTTTCTTAGTTTGTTGCTCATTTTCAGTCAATAAATCACACCCCTGTCGTTACTTTGAATGATACCATAACGTTGGTAAAAACTTGTAGGAAAAGAAAAAGAACACTGTCAAAATAGCAGTATTCTTCAAAAAAAATTAGAAAATACAATTATTGTATATTATAGAAAATTTTCACACACTGATGGAAATTATCAAATCATTTCAAGGTTCAACTATCAATCAGCCAGTGATTTGAAAAAAGTCCATCAAAAAAACCATACCCAATGGATATGGTTTATTATTAACGACGCTTCTTGTTACGCTTACGAGCAGCCTCGGATTTTAACTTTCTCTTAACACTTGGTTTTTCGTAGAATTCGCGTTTTCTGTATTCTTGAAGTGTACCACTCTTTGAGACAGAACGTTTAAAGCGACGAAGAGCATCATCAAGCGACTCATTTTCATGAACGATAGTTTTTGCCATATGATATCCCTCCTTCCGATATTGAACGTAACTGCCTATTTCTTTCACAGTTCATATGTTATTATAACAAAAAGAGCTTAATGTTCAAACTATTTTTTCATTTTTTTAGGAGGAGCTTTCATGACAAAAGAACAAAATGTCTTTATTTTATCCGATGCCGCCGGTGAAACCGCTGAAAAAGTGGCACAAGCAGCATTCTCACAGTTCCCAGAACTAGATACTAGCTTCACGAAATTTCCCTTTGTTAAAAATGATTCCACACTAGAACACATTCTAGATATGGCTAAAGAAAAAGATGCAGTCATTGTTCACACAATTGTATCAAAAGCTACGATCCATACGATCGAAGACTTCTGTCAGAAAAATAATATCACATATTACGACGTAATAAACCCAATAATTGGAACTTTTTCACAATTAACGGGAATTGACCCCGTGAGAAAGAAAGGTCTGACACATAGTCTTGACACACAATATTTCGATATGATCTCAGCAATGGAGTTTACCTTAAATAATGATGATGGGCAAAATCCAAAGGGGTTCTTGGAAGCAGATCTTGTTTTACTGGGCATCTCCAGAACATCGAAGACTCCCCTGTCACTTTATTTAGCAAACAAAGGATTAAAAGTTGCTAATATGCCACTAGTACCGCAAGCTCAGATCCCTAAAGAACTATGGAAGGTCGATTCCAATAAAGTGATCGGCTTAACGACTGACATGAACGTTCTTTTAAAGATCAGACGTCAACGGATGATTGCCTATGGATTAGACCCAAACAATATGTATTCTGCAAAAGACGAGATCGAAAAAGAACTCCAATTTTCAAATAATATTTATGATAAGATCGGCTGTTATGTGATTAATACTGCTGATCGTTCAATCGAGGAAACTGCGGCATTGATTATGGAACAACTTAATTTTAATGGATTTCATAAAAGCTAGCCTCGGGCTGGCTTTTTTCATACAAATATTTTTGATCTTAATACGTAAAAACAGCTAACGTTATCGCACTGCGATTTGAACGTTAGCTGTTTTTATTTGAAATATATGATTTCACGCTTAGATACTGTTGATTAGCTTCTTTTTCATTTCAGGATCAAATGTTTCGCTTCTCAGCATATCGATTTCTTCTTTAAATGCGGGCACGCCTTTTTTGTCATTTTCATCTTTCTTGACGTATGGCGTTTCCATGATCTTAGGAACTTGTTCTAGTTGTGGATGATGTGCCACGTAATTTAAAGCGTCGAATCCGATCGTACCAAAGCCGATGTCATCGTGACGATCTTTGTGTGAACCTCGTTCGTTCTTGGAGTCATTCAGATGCACGACTGAAATTTTGTCGATTCCTAAAATGTGATCAAATTCGTTTAAGACACCGTCAAAATCATTTTTGATGTCATATCCTGCATCACTCATATGACACGTATCGATCGTTACTGATAACTTGTCGTTTTTTTGACAGTGATCAAATATTTGAGCTATTTGTTCAAAGGTTATTCCGACTTCAGTACCCTTTCCAGCCATAGTCTCAATGGCAATACTAACATTTTGTTGCTCATCGATGATCTCATCCATTGCTTCAGCAATTTGCTTTAATGCGACATCTGGACCTTTGCCCAGGTGCGCACCTGGATGAAAACTTAACGCTTGAATGCCCAAAGCATCGCAACGTTTGATCTCACCTTGCATGAATTCAATTCCAAATTGGAGATTTTGTGGCTTAACGGTATTGCCAAGATTGATGATATAAGGTGCATGACCAATGATGTTATTGATCCCATACTCTTCTAGTAATTTCTTACCTTCTTCGATCCTCATCTCAGAAGTGTCTTTACGACGAGTATTTTGTGAAGCTCCAGTAAAAATCATCATTGCATTAGCTCCATAACTGTGAGCTTCTTGCGCTGATCCAACTAACATTTTTGGTGCCTTCATGGCAACATGTGACCCAATTATCATTCTTGACCCTCCATTAATAAATGTGTTTCTGATAAAACCTACCCAATACCTTAACAGTATCCGTAACACTGACGAAAGCATGTGGATCTGATTCATACATCGCATTTTCTAATTCATGCTGTTCAGCTCGGGAAATAACAGTGAACAAGATCGTCTTTTGTTGATGCTTATAAGCACCTTCCGCATCGTGAACGATAGTGATCCCACGACGCATCTCATTTTGAATCTCAGTGATAACAGATTTAGGTTTAGACGTAACGATCATCACTTGTAGCTTTTGATCCTTGTTATAGATCATATCGATTACTTGTCCGTTAATAAAAATACTTACCGCACTATATAGCGCATGGACCCAGCCGAATAAAAATCCCGCAAAAGCAATGATCATTAAATTAAACATAATATTGATCGTACCAACACTTTTACCCGTTTTCCTTCTTAGTACGATCCCGATGATATCAATACCACCAGTTGAGATTCCGTTACGCAGAGCCATTCCGGTACCAAATCCATTGACCACCGCACCAAAGATCGCACAGACCAAAGGGTCTGCCGTGATCTCCAAAGGCGGGATCCAGTGCATCATGAACGATGATAAAATGACTGCTACAAACGTAAACATGGTAAATTTGTGTTCGATCTTCGTCCAAGCTAATACAAACAGTGGTGCGTTTAATACAACTAGCATAATAGCCGTTGAAATATGAAATGGGAACCACCGCTCAGTAATAGTTGAGACCAACTGAGCAGCACCAGTAATACCAGAACCATAAATTCCACCTGGTGTCCAAAACATATTAACGGCTATTGATACGGTAATAGAATAAAGAAAAGCAACTGATAATTTCGATAAGCTTTGATGTCTTTCAATCAACTTATCCAGTTCATCCATGAAAAATTCTCCTAGTTATTTGTTCATTAATATATACGTTGTAATCTTACCACAAATACTAGTGAATACTCACGGAATACGTTACTTTTGATGTTTTTGAATATAAGCTGCGCGTCCACCCATTTCTTCCATTTCAAATCTCTCAGGATTCTTCTTGTAGAAGTCTTGGTGATAATCTTCAGCTACATAAAATTCTTTGGCTGGCAAGATCTGAGTAACGATCGGATCGTCAAACTCACCTGACTCAGCTAATTGTTTCTTTGAAGCTTCTGCAATTTGTTTCTGTTCATCATTCGCGTAATAAATCACAGGACGATAACTATCGCCACGATCTTGGAATTGCCCCGTAGCATCAGTTGGATCAGCTACCATCCAATAAATTTCAACTAATTCTTTGTATGAAATAATGTCAGCATCGTAAGTGATCTTAACTGCTTCAGTATGTCCAGTAGTTTCAGAACAAACTTGTTCATAAGTAGGATTAGGAACGTGTCCACCAGTATATCCAGAAATAACCGAGATAATACCAGGTTGTTGATCAAATGGATGGACCATGCACCAGAAACATCCACCAGCAAAAATTGCAGTTTCTTCCTTCATTATTTGTCCCCCTCATCAACGAACTTCTTGTAGTCGCCATAGCCTTTTGCATCCATCTCATCATATGGGATAAATTTCAAAGCTGCTGAATTGATACAATATCTCAATCCACCTTGATCTTGTGGCCCATCAGTAAAGACATGTCCCAAATGCGAATTAGCTGATCCACTACGGACTTCAGTTCTTTCGATACCAATTGAAGTATCACGATTTTCTTGTAACTTAGCAATTGGCTGACTGAATGAAGGCCATCCACATCCAGCATCGTATTTCTTTGCTGATGAAAATAGTGGTTCACCACTTGCAATGTCTACGTAAATACCTTTTTGATAAAAATCATCGTATTCCCCACTAAAAGGCTTCTCTGTAGCTGCGTGTTGAGTAACCATATACTCCATTTCGTTTAGATCCTCTGTGTTCTTCTTGTATGCGTCTGCCAATAAAATCACTCCTTTGTATATAAAATAGTATAAACAACCACATATCGTTTACTAATATTTTGCTCATAAATTTTTAAAAAAATTCAAGCAATTGTTTGCAAAAAAACATTATGGCGGGATATATTCTAAGAATATTTTTGAGTAAAAAAAGCATCCTAGATTATTTCCAGGATGCTTCTAATTATTATTTATCTTTATCGGCTACTTCAATACCAAGTTCTTGCAATTGCTCGTCAGATACCCGAGCAGGCGCATGTGTCATTGGTTCAGTAGCATTTGAATTCTTAGGGAATGAAATTACGTCACGAATATTGTCTTTACCGGACAACAACATAGCGAAACGATCAAGACCAATTGCTAAACCACCATGTGGTGGGCAACCAAATGTCAAGGCATCCAGTAAGTAACCAAATTCAGCATTAGCTCTTTCAGGCGTGAAATCAAGTGCTTTGAGCATCTTTTCTTGGATGTCACGGTTGTGGATACGGATCGATCCACCACCTAATTCATAGCCATTTAAGACAATATCATAACTTTGAGCGTAAGCCTTATGTGGATCTTCACCATCATCGAGATAGTGAACGTCTTCTTCATTTGGCATAGTAAATGGATGGTGAGCAGCTGTCCATCTTTGAATACCTTCGTCATATTCAAAGAGTGGCCAATTTACGACCCAGCAATAAGCAAATTCATTTTCATCGTACAAATGCAAATCTTTAGCGATATCAGTTCTTAACCAACCTAAAGCATCGGCGACAACTTTCTTGCGATCAGCTACGAATAAGACTAAATCATTATTCTCAAGACCTAATCTCTTCACTAAATCATCTTCATGAGAAGTAATGAATTTAGCAACCGGACCTGTCAACTTGTCATCATTATATTTGACCCAAGCAAGACCCTTAGCGCCAAAACGTTTGATGTATTCAGTATAAGCATCGATATTCTTACGTGAATATTTGTCCGCATTATTCTTAACAACGATAGCTTTGACTTGACCACCGTTATCAATGGCACCTTTGAATACTTTGAATTCTGAATCGGCAAAAATATCATTTAAGTTTTGTAATTCCATACCAAAACGGATATCTGGTTTATCTGAACCAAAGCGATCCATGGCATCATCCCATTGTATCCGTGGGAATGGCAATTTAACGTCGATACCTTTTTCATCCTTCATAACACGAGCAATCAAGCCTTCAGTGACATCTTGGATCTCTTCAGCTGACATGAAACTAGTTTCAATATCGATCTGTGTAAATTCTGGTTGACGATCACCACGAAGGTCTTCATCACGGAAGCAGTGAGCTAATTGGAAGTAACGATCAAATCCTCCGACCATCAACAATTGCTTAAACAATTGTGGTGATTGAGGCAAAGCATAAAAACTTCCTGGGTAAACACGTGATGGAACTAAGTAATCACGAGCACCTTCAGGAGATGACTTTCCTAAGTTAGGCGTTTCAATATCGATAAAGCCGTTGTCATACAAGTACTCGTTAACTGAGTGCTTGATTTGAGCTCTAGTTCTAAGTGCTTTTTGCATCACAGGACGACGAAAATCTAAGTAACGATACTTTAATTTAGTCTCTTCAGTTGTATCAATGTCGTCAGCAATTTCAAAAGGAGGTGTTTTTGACTTATTCAAAATCTCAAGCTTGTCAACTAAAACTTCGACCTTCCCCGTCTTCATATCGGGGTTGATAGCTTTTTCACCACGCAATTGAACTTTACCAATAGCGTTGATGACATATTCTGATCTAAGTGTTTCAGCTTGCTTGAAGATCTCGCCTTCATCGTTATTAAAAACTAATTGAACGATTCCTTTGTAATCACGAAGGTCAACGAAAATAAGTCCACCTAGATCACGACGACGTTGGACCCATCCATCAAGAGATACGGTTTGACCAACATATTTTTCATCAATATTTCCGCAATAGTCTGTGCGTTTTTGCATTATTTTTCCTCGATTCCTTTCAGTTCTGCAGCTAAATTTGCTAAAGATACGGGATGTTCTTCACCAGTTGCCATATTCTTAACATTGGCAGTATCATTTTCCAACTCATTGTCACCAATGGTTACTGTGTATTTGGCATTTAGATTATTAGCGGATTTGAATTGAGCCTTTGTTTTACGACTCAAATAATCCTTATCGGCTGAAAATCCAGCTGCACGTAATCCAGCCAAAATCTTTACGGAAGCTTTTTCAGCTTTTTCACCAATAGTAACTAAATATACATCTAAGTCAGTCGTGAGATCTAATTGGTCGTCGATCAGCAACAATAGTCTTTCAACACCTAGACCAAATCCGATACCAGGAGTTTCGGGACCACCTAATTCTTCAACTAGGCCGTTGTAACGGCCACCAGCTAGAACGGTGATTTCTTTATTATTAAAAGCCGGATCTGTCACCATGAACTCAAAAATTGTGTGATTGTAATAATCAAGTCCACGAACCATAGTTGGGTCAACTTCATAATTAATATCTAAATCATCCAACAGTGACTTCAAGTATTCGAAGCGCTTTGATGAAGCATCATTTAAATAGTCCAAGATCGATGGAGCATCTTTAACGATTTCTTTGTCGTTCTTGTCTTTACTATCTAGAATACGAAGCGGATTCTTTTCCAAACGGATTTTGGAGTCATCACTAAGTTGATCCTTAAAGGGCGTAAAATAATCGACCAAAGCTTGATGATAGTTAGCACGAGATTCTGGATCACCTAAAGTGTTGATCGCAACTTTTAAATTCTTGATACCAAGCTCATTTAAAAAGGCCAGTCCCATTGTGATGATTTCAACATCTAATTCTGGTGAATCGGAACCGAATGCTTCCACACCGATTTGATGGAATTGACGTTGACGACCTGATTGTGGACGTTCATATCTAAACATTGGCCCTTTGTACCAGACTTTATATGGTTTCACATGCTCTGGACCATAAAGTTTGTTTTCGACGTAAGCACGAACCACACCAGCCGTTCCTTCCGGTCTTAATGCTAAATGACGATCGCCCTTATCTTTGAAATCATACATTTCCTTAGAAACAATATCGGATGTATCACCTGATGATCTTTCAAACACCTCATATGATTCGAAAATTGGTGTACGGATCTCGGAAAAACGATAACGGTCAAAAACATTCTTTGCAACATTTTCAACGTATTGCCACTTGCTAGATTCACCTGGCAAAATATCCATAGTACCTTTCGGCTTTTGATAACGCATATTCTATACCCCTTTAAAAAAATTAGAGAGTGCAAGGAGATGGTCAGCTGCTGAGGATTAACGGACTATCAGCACTAGAGTGCTGCTTGCAGCGCTCGCTGATAGTTTGTTAACCGGAGGCCGCTTTCTCCTGGAACTCGTTTCAAACAAAAAAGCATCCTCGTCAAAACGACAAGGGTGCTTTCATGGCACGGTACCACCTAGTTTATTTCTACAGTTAACGCCTGCCAAACGTTTGTGTTTCGTCACGAAGACATTTACTGCCTGATCTCAGCATACAGGCTCTCTGTGAAGTAAATCGGTTTGATTAAATAATATAGTTCTAAATTAATCAAAAATGATACAATTGTCAAGTTTCTTTCATTGTCTTGGAGCTTTTTTTGAAACATTGCAATGAATATTAGTAAATTTATTTTCAAAATAATCAAATTTTCTATAAATATTCTTTATTCTGCGCCAAAAGACTAGATTTTTTAGTAATATATAAAGTATGAGGAAAAGTAACCTATTTTTGCGAGTCAAAAAAGGAATGTTTTTTATGAAAAAGATACTTCAAAAAGTTCTTACATTTTTACGCAAATATAAAATAATTGTCGCTCTTGCCTTTTTATTGGCTATTTCGAGTGTCTCAACTGTTGCGCTCGCCAATGCCAATTCCGTAGTCGTCAAATCCGATTCTGTCAATGTCCGAATTGGGCCCGGATTATCTTATGCCAATATGGGACAAGTGAAAAAAGGTGACAAACTATCGATCATTAGTGAAAAGAACAAATGGTATGAAGTGCGGCTTGCTGGCGACAAAATCGGCTGGGTAGCTAGCTGGCTTTTGGACAATACTACTGTGAGTTCGACTGCTAATAAAGTAGGCCTTATCAAAGTACAAAACACGACCGTTTTCAAAAACGCTGATGCATCCAGTGATGTGTTAGGAACTGTTTCCCAATCACAAAAAGTTTCGATCATGTATCAAGAAAGCGATTGGACACAGATACTCTACAAAGGGACTGCTGGTTGGGTCAAAACTGAATTTATTGAAGGTACACAAGAAACGTCAGGACCCGATAGTGCTCACAACTCAAACAACAAAGATGGTGTCAAAACAGTTACCGTCACACAACCAAGTACTAAGTTAAGGATCGAACCAAATTCCAATGGTCGAATCGTTAAAACCGTCAATGTTGGTAAGAATTTCGATTACCTGGGCAAAGATGGCAAATGGTATAAAGTTCGTGATAGCGATGGCTCAGTCGGCTACGTCGCTAGCTGGGTCGTAACTGTGTCTGGAACTAAGAATCCTGTAAAATCTGCTGCAACTAATATTTCTGAATCGACCATCATCATCGACCCTGGGCATGGTGGCGATGATACTGGTGCTATTTCAAGCAAAAAGACTTACGAAAAGAACTTCACACTTGAATATGCCCAAGCCATCAAAAAAGAATTAGAAAAGACAGGTGCCAGAGTTATTTTGACTAGAAATGGCGATGATACTAAATCACTTGGTGAAAGAGCTCGTCAATCAAGCAAAATCGAAGCCGATGCCTTTATCAGTCTCCATTTTGATTCAACATCGTCGTCAAGCCCAGGTTCTGGGATCACGACTTACTATTATCAAAAGAACAAAGATGGAAAGTTGGCCAAAGATATCAATGCCCAACTAAAAGGCGTTCAAATCAAGAATCGTGGAACGCAAGAAAAAGACCTCTACGTCCTTCATTACAACAGTCAACCTTCTGTCTTAATAGAATTAGGTTATATCAATTCAAAATCAGATTATAAACACATCACTTCTCAAAAATACAAAACACAAATAGCTAAAGCCGTAACCGCCGGCCTCAAAAACTACTTTCAATAGCGAGCAAAAGCAATGGTCAACTGTTGAAGATCAACGCAGGTAGTTGCACAAAGTATTGTGAAGCAATGCCTCCACTTGTGTTAACCGGCGGATTCTGTGTAGCGGGTCTCGTTTTCACATTCTTAAAAATAAAAAGTGCTACCCAATTTGTTGCAGTATTTGCAACGATCAAAATTGGATAGCACTTTTTTTATCGTAATAATGTTTCACTATTGTTTATCATTCAAATACTTCTAATTTCTGAAATGTGGAATTTCAAAGATTCAAAATCAGTAGCATCTAAAAAAAGCTTCCCGTGTTAATTCGGGAAGCTTTTATGCATTCATAATTTAAACTAAATCACAAATTTCTTTCAAATCACTAACAGTTTTATCTTGACCAAAATCACTCTGTTTATCAGAATACAGCACGGTAGATGCACCGACAGAATCGCCAAAATCGATATCGATTTTCCGATCACCAATAACCAATAAATCTTTAGGTGCAACATGATGTTTATTCATCAAATATTCTAGCATATTAGGATCAGGCTTGCGTGTGAAGTTATCTTCAACACTTACAATTTCATCAAAATATTGTGCGATCTTTAAAGCCTTAGCGATTTCAAAAATCGATTGATCACGATGAGTGATCACAAACTGCTGAATGCCCTTTTCCTGCAATGCTTTTAAAGTCTTCAAAGCATGCGGCATCAAAACAATATCGTCTTGGTGTTCATGCTCAATAAACTTGTAATCATGATAAAACGTCTTTACGTTTGCTTCAACGTTGTCTTTGGTACTTTCATCGGCAGAAAATAGTTCCTGAACATAATTTCTGATCGAAGTTTTCTTAATATCTTTAAAAATAGTATCTCGAGAAATATCGATTTGAAAATTGTCCTTTAATGACTGCTGAACAGCGGTGACCATTCCCGGATAACTGTTGGCCAAAGTTCCATCAAAGTCCCATACAATACTTGTCATATTATCGCTCCATGATGATGGTAACCGGACCATCATTAGTCAAATCAATTTGCATGTCAGCTCCAAATTCACCAGTAGCTACTTCTAGATCATGCTTTACCAATTCTTGATTGAATTGTTGATATTTCTGTTTTGATTCTGCAAAATTACCTGCTCCAGTGAAACTGGGCCGATTTCCATGCTTAGTATCAGCATACAAGGTAAATTGTGAAATTGACAATATTTTGCCATGAACATCTTTGATCGATAAGTTCATCTTGTCGTCAGAATTGGAAAAAATCCGCATGTTAGCAATCTTTCTGGCCATATATTCAATTGTTTCATCTGTGTCTTCATCTGCAAAACCAACCAGCAAACAAAATCCTTGATCGATCTGACCAAGCACTTCATTGTCAACTGAAACTTTTGCTTTTGAGACACGTTGGATAACTACTTTCATTATTCAATCGTCCTCTTCACTTGATAAACATCAGGAACGCTGTTTAGTTTCGAAATGATCTTATCAAGATGTTCTTTATTATTGACTCCGACCGAAACGTGGATGATCGCCATCTTATCACGGTCCAGACTTCCGTTAACATTATTCAATGCATTGGTAGTTGAATTGATCACCTGAAGCACATCATTCAACAGTCCATTGCGATTAAAGCCATAGATGTCTAACTCAGCAATGTAGCGTTTGTCAGAAGTAACGTTTTCCCAACTTACGTCGATAAATCGTTTTCTAGCCTCTTCACTTTGGACGTTTGGACAATCAGCACGATGGATCGTTAATCCCCGCCCCTTGGTGATATATCCGACAATGTCATCTCCAGGGATCGGGTTACAGCATTTTGCTAAGCGGATCAACAAATTGTCGATCCCTTCAACAGAAATACTATTATTAGCATTGCTTCGTTCTTTTTGGATCTTGTTTTGAACGTGCTCATTGGGAGCTTTACGTTCTTTGTTATCATCCTCTGTGATAACTTTTTCTTCAAGTTCCTTACGTTCGTACTCTTTTTTGTTTTCTGGATCTTCATTGATCAATTTGTGGACGACGTTAAGTGGTGACAATTCACCGTATCCGACAGCATTAAAAAGTTCATCTTCATCAGTATAATTGAATCTCTCGACAACTTTTTCGATGTGAGTTTTGTCTAAGAATTTTTTAGCAGATAATGATTGACTCTTTAATTCGGCTTCGATCAATTCATGACCAAGTTGAATATTCTCTTCCCGGTCCTTGATCCTGAAGTAACGTCTGATTTTATTTCGTGCTCTAGTCGTATAGACTAGCTTGACCCAATCTCGACTAGGCTTAGCGTTAGATGAAGTCAGCATTTCAACGATATCGCCATTTTTTAGCTGATAATTCAATGGTACCATCCGGCCGTTGACTTTAGCACCAACAGAATGGCTACCTACTTCCGTGTGAACTTGATAAGCAAAGTCTAGTGGTACAGAGCCTTTGGGCAATTCGATAACCTCGCCTCGAGGCGTGAAAACGTAAACCCGATCGTTAAAAATCTCCCCTTTGACTGACTTCATAAAGTCAGCAGCATTATCGGAATTTTCTTGTAGTTCCAAAATCTCACGGAAGACATCGATTTTTTGTTCATCAGAATCTAAGTGAACTCCCTTAAAGTTACCTTCTTTATACGCCCAGTGAGCGGCAACACCATATTCTGCCACATCATGCATGGCATAAGTTCTGATCTGTACTTCGAGTGGCTGTCCTCCAGGGCCGATAATTGTCGTGTGTAATGACTGATAGCCATTCGTCTTTGGTACCGCAATATAATCTTTGAATCTACCAGGGATCGGTTTCCACTTAGAATGGATCGATCCTAAGACGGCATAACAATCTTTAACAGTATCGACGACGATCCGAATTGCTAAGAGATCATACAATTCCGAGAACTGCTTGTGTTTGTCGCGCATCTTTTTGTAAATGGAGTAAATGTGTTTCGGACGCCCGTATATCTCATATTTAATGTGAAGTGAATCAACGCTAGTTTTGATGTACTTGATAGCTTCCGCAATATAGCCTTCACGTTGTTCACGCTTACTATTCATCAAATGAACGATCCGATAGTATTGTTGTGGATTGATATATTGAAGAGATAGATCCTCTAATTCCCACTTGATCTTACTAATACCTAACCGGTCAGCCAGTGGTGCATAGATCTCAAGGGTTTCATTAGCGATCCGACGCTGTTTATCAGGACGTAACGCCTTTAAAGTCCGCATGTTGTGCAGTCTATCTGCCAACTTGACCATAATGACACGCAAGTCTTTCGCTGTGGCGATCAACATCTTTCGATGATTCTCTGCCAATAATTCTTGATGAGAACGATATTTGTATTTACTGATTTTCGTAACTCCATCAACGATCGTAGCTACTTGATCTCCAAAAAGCTCTTTGACATCGCCCAAAGTGACATTCGTATCCTCGACCACATCGTGCAAATATCCTGCTGCAACCGTATATGGGTCCATATGTAGTGATGCTAGAATTTGAGCAACCTGTGTTGGATGGATAATGTACGGTTCCCCTGTAGCACGTTTTTGTTCTTTATGAACATAGGCCGCAAAATTGTATGCTTTATTCACAAAATCTACGTGCTCATCATTCATATATTGACGACAAATATCGAGCACCTCATCAGGAGTATAATCTTTTCTTTTTTTCACCCTGATCGCTCCCTTTTCCTAACATAAAAAGCACTCACAGAGTGCTTTTTCGGCTTATTAATTATTATCGTGTATAAGTAGTTAAAATTCAATTAATTATTCATCAAATAAGAAATAAATCAAAACACTTAAGATTAAATAGATCCCCGCTAAAAAATATCCATAGCGGCCATACTTCACAAAGACGCTGATGACAAAAATGACTGGAAAAATCACCAGGTTGTAAAATGACAGTGCATATTTTTTTGAAAACCAGCCAATAAAACCGGCAAACAAAATATTAATAATAAAAAATAAAAAGATTATCCGATTACTTTTCCCTAAGTGGAACAAGTTAAATAAGATCGGCATAATGAAGACCAAAATTACTGAGATCAGTGCAATGTAGGTCGTTTTTGATTTTTTGATTTCCGTCCAAAGATTTTTCAATTTTATTCCTCATTCATTTGTAATTCATAACTATAGGATATCACTGATAATAGGTACATTGGCGCAGTTTCGGCCCGCAAGATCCGAGGACCTAAGCCAACCGATAAATAGCCAGCATTCATTAACTGGTCAGCTTCATCAGCAGAGATCCCTCCTTCTGGACCAAAAACACCGATGATCGATCGATGCGATTTCGAAAGTGACTTAGCTAGTTGACTGATTTCACCCTGCTTGGCTGATTCCTCATAAGCTAAAAGTTTCAAGTCGTTATTGGCAGTCAGAAGTTGCTCAAATTTCTTGAAGTATTCCACTTTAGGAATAACCCGTCTTTTTGATTGTTGGGCAGCATTTTTTGCTATCTCATTTAAACGTGCCAATTTCTTCTCAACGACATTATCTTTCCAATTCATGATCGAATAACGCGAGTTGAAGAAAATGATCTTTGAAGCACCCAATTCAGTTGCTTTTTGGGTGATCCACTCGATCTTATCTTTTTTTGACAAAGAACAAGCAATCGTCACTTCTACCGGCAGCTCGGTCGAAGGAAGATCACTCTTTGAGATGGCGAATGTCGCTGACTTATTGTCTATTTGAACTAGCTTAGCCTCAAACAATTGACTAGTGGGATCTACGAAATAAATTATGTCACCTATTTGATGTCTCAACACCGTAATTATATGACGAAATTGTTCTTTGTCATCTAATAGGAATTCAGGTGCTGAAATTGCTGTATTAACGAAGTATTGCTCCATTTTGTTCCTCGATATCTTTTTTACGTTTACAGATCAAGGTCGACCAACCTTTCAAATGAAAAGCTTCAATAACATCAAAGCCATGTTCTTTCATCGATCCAGTGATCTGTGCTTCTTTTTCATTGATGATACCTGATAAAATTACAAAACCATTAGGATTCAAATGTGATTCAATATCAGGAATGAAGTCCATAATAATATTTGCCAAGATATTAGCTACGATAACATCAACTTTGCCATCAACGCCATCTAACAGCGAATTTTCGTAGACCGGAATATCTTTACAATCATTGTTCAACTGTAAATTCATCTTGGCTGCCGCTACGGCTTCAGGATCTAGATCAAACGCTGTTATATCCTTGACACCTAATTTCCGAGCCTGGATCGACAAAATACCCGAACCAGTCCCCACATCATACAACGACTCGGCGTCGCCCAAAATCATTTCTAGAGCTTGCATACAAGTAAAAGTCGTTGGATGAGTACCAGTTCCAAACGACTTGCCTGGATCCATAATAATTGTTTGCTCGTTATTTTGTGTTTGATAATCGACCCACTGTGGGACAACTGTCAAATAACGACTAATATGGATCGGATGATAATATTCCTTCCAATTGTTCTCCCAATCGGCATCATCCAAAGTTGAAGTTTTGACCGCTACTTGGCTGACATCAAAGCCGAAGTCGCTCAGCTTGGCGATTTCTTTCTTCAAATTTGAAACGATCTCTTGGGAAAAATCATCCTCGCTAAAATAAGCGTTGATCGTCACCTGCTCTAGTTGTTGATGTTCAGGATAGATCTCACCATATTTACCTGGTTCATCTGCTGACGGCGTATTGTTATCAATGATCTCTGTTCCTGATGCGCCAACTTTCATCAGAACATCAGAAATTATTTCTTCATTGAAGTCATTCGGTGCTTCGACGCTAATCTTTATCCACTTCATTAAATCACTCCATAATCATCTATAAGAGTACTAAATTTTCATGATAAAAAAAAGACGTTAAACAACGTCTTAACTAATATTATGATCAATAATTTGTACAAAAGCGCGACCTGAGTCACTGATCTTTTGTTGAGCTAGTTGCATTTTAGAGCGATCCAACTGGTTATTCTTAGTGTCGAGACACTTCAAAGATTCAACTAATTCAATAAAATATAAATTTAACTTCTCTTCAAATAAAGTATTTGTCAATTGTTCTTTTTCCAGAAAGGAGGAACAATGTACCCCATAAATCTTCAGGTTCAATAAGAAGTTGTTAATTAATCGATCGTATGTCTCATATTTCAATGCTTCACCACGATCGATCAGATCCATAGTCTTAAAGAACTCTTGAAAGACAGTATTGTAGGTTAAAAATCTCTCTAAAAAGTCGTTTCGATGTAAAATAGCGGTTCTTCCAGTTGTAATTGCCATAATTACTCCTCTCCAAATCGTTTAGTATATTTTATCACGAACCACTCTTATAATAAATATTATTTTCTGCTAATAATATTTATTGTTTATTTTTACTCTCTGTATTACCTGTAGCTTGGACACGCCTTGATTTATCATTCTTAAATAATCGCTGTGCCTGACTGAGCTTTTGAGGACTCTTCTTTATCTCTTGTGAGATCTTGCTAAAATCGTTATCAGCAGGATCTTGTGCTTCTTTTTTGCGACTAAAAAGTCCCATGATATCTCGTCCTTTCGTCTTACGTTTTTCTATTATATAACAGTGTTTTCAAAAATGCTGAAAATTTATTTAAGAAATAACGCTATTTTCAAAAGCAACAGTCGCACATTATTTTTCAGTTTTGTTATTATATTAATGATGAGTTTCAATAATTAAATTATGAAAATACTTGGTGAATCGAATGAGCAAAAAGAAAAAAGTAACAAAAACCCTCGTGGAAAAAATCCTTGATAAAGAAAAAGTCGACTACGTCCCCATCACCTTTGCAACTCAAGCAGATGGCGATACTCAAGAATTAGTCACTGATAATAGCGTTCGCGATGGCATTAAAATCTACAAAACTTTAGTCTTGACGGGTAATAAAACTGGACCAATTGTTGGAATGGTGCCTTTAGACAAACATATCAGTTACAAGAAATTAGCAAAACTGTCTGGTAATAAAAAAGTGGGAATGGTTCCACTAAAAGATTTAGTTAAGACTAGTGGTTTTGAGCACGGAGCTAATAGTCCTGTCGGCATTCACTCGCTGCACAATTACCCAATTTATTTTGACAACGAAGCTGACAAATCTGAAAAGATCATCGTATCCGCCGGAAAAATTGGCTATTCAGTTATTATCGAACCACACGATCTAGCTAAAGCAGTCAATGCTAAATTTGGTGACTTTGCCGTCGCTGAACCTGAGAAATAATCCAGGACACTTAAAAAGCAATGCTTGAACAAGCATTGCTTTCATTGTTTAATTTACCTTTTTACGTCCCTCTGGCGTGTAGCGAGCTTTTTGACGTGCCAGTCGGTTTCTTTTATAGAGATAATAAATGACGCCAGCAATGATCAAGACCGCGATCACTGGAAATACGACATGAATAAACACGAATAACAAAACTGCTGCAACAGCAATAATCAATACCCATTTAATTAGTCTTAAAAATGTATCGAGCAATTAAGATTCTCCTTTTATATTATATTGAATATATCATGATTGATTTTTTTATCAAAGTCAAGAAATAAAGGTTGCATTTTGATAAAAATTCTTGTATAGTAGTCAACAGTCGCTACCTCTTAGTAACACGGAACATAAAGGAAGTGTGAATATTGATGAAATACAGAATTCTTTTAGACATGAAAGATCAATTATTCACAGCAGTAGATGTGGAAGATTCCAGTATTTATGGTAACGGTACTACCATTGAACAAGCAATCTCTAACTTAAAACATAAACAAGCTGCATAATAAAAGAGCATCCCAAACTGGGAATGCTCTATTTTTTTTGGTCAGCAGTAGCTGATATAACTATTAACATCAATCCGATACCAGCATAGATCAAAGAGCTTTGATCAGAAAACCATTTGAAGATAAACCCTAGTAGACCTACTACTATTAGTATAATGCCGATCCACTTATCTATTTTCATTAATAAATTCATTCAAATATCACCACAATTCTTAATAATGTTGATTAAGCCTGAAAGCTGTTCATTCGAGCGCAAAAAATATTATACTAAGTGTAATTAGTTTTATTATACAGAACATTGGAGGTTTCCTAAATGGATAAAGAGCAAAGATTATCGATCTTGGATGATTTAATTAAACTTGAAACTGTCAACGGCAAAGAAAAACTAGTCGCTGACTATTTGAAAAAAATTTTTGAAGACAATGGTATTGAAGCGGAACTCAACAAAGTGGACGACGACCGCTACAATTTGATTGCCACGATCAATCCAGACAGTGAAGGTCCAGTCCTTGGTTTCACCGGACATGAAGATGTAGTTGACCCAGTCGAAGCTGACAAGTGGAACTATGGTCCATTCAATCCAAAACATATCGACGGTAAGATCATTGGCCGTGGTGCTGCCGATATGAAGAGTGGTTTGGACGCCTTAGTGATTACTTTGATCGAGCTAAATGAAGACAAAGACTTTACTCACAAGATTAAGTTCATGGCTACAGTTGGTGAAGAACTTGGTGAAATTGGTGCTAAACAATTAGCTGAACAAGGTTACGCCAACGATTTGGACGCCTTGATCGTCGGTGAGCCTAGCAACGGTTCTTCACAAATGGTGATCGATAAATTAGTTGGCAGTGGTATGTTGAGCATCCCTCAACCTAACCCAGATAAATTTGGTCGTCATTCTTTCTTCTCCGCACACAAGGGCTCTGTTGATTATCGAGTTATCTCGCACGGCAAAGCTGCCCACAGTTCTATGCCTGAAACCGGCGTCAATGCGATCGACAATTTGATCAAGTTCTACACTGCCCAAAACGAGTACTTCAAGACTATTACAGATTATACCGATGATGCATTGGGTAATACTAAGGCCGCAGTAACGATCTTTAAAGCTGGTGAACAACCAAATACTATTCCAGACTATGCTTATCTGGGTGTAAAAGTTAGAACCATCCCTGAATTTGACAACAACGAGATCCTTGATCAAATCAAGAAATTGATCGAACAATTAAACAGCGATGATCCAAAGATGAACTTAGAATTAGTCGTTGATTCAAGCAACATGCCAGTTAAGACTGATTTAAACTCTAAATTGGTCACCATTGCTCGTGATGTATACGAGGAGGTCTGGGGACAAAAGTGTGTTGTCGTTGGCGCCCCAGGTGGTACTGATGCCTCACAATTTGTTGGTGCTAACTCTGATCTTGATGTGATCGTAGCTGGTCCTGGTAACGAAAGCGCCCATCAGATCAATGAATTCGTCTTTGAGGATGATTACTTGCAATATATTACGATTTACAAAAATATTGCTAAGAAATATTTTGAATAAAATCAAAAAACGCAAGTTCATTATGTGTAATTCAACATACACTGATAATAATGAATTTGCGTTTTTTTGCATATATTACAATATACTTATCTCAACGAAAGCAATTTCTTAATATGGATTCTTTCCATGATCCTCAATATGGGTAACAATGATAGAAGGAATCGTGATATCTCCACCCATGGCTGATTCATACGTGATTAAGCCACTAGAAAGGCCAAAAATTGTAACTTGATCATCTTCCAAAACATGATTGTCACGTAATATTGCAGTTGGAACATTACAGTATGCAATTGTGTCACTATCACCATTAATGGCTATTCTTAGCGCTGTTAATTTTTCGTCTTCCATGACTTGTACCACTTCTCCATTGTATGTGACTTTCTTGCCACTGTATTCCTTTGGAGTTCTTGCAAGGCTATCATAGGTAATGGTCGCATCATAATCTGTAGCAACAAATTTTTTATCCATCTCATCTGCCATATCTTTAGGAGTTTGCTCAGATTTCTTGGAATTGTTCTTTGTTTTATCTGATTTCTTATGGGACTTTGAATCATTAGATGGTTTTTTCTCGATTTTTGAATGCGCCACTTGTGGATTACTGTTTTTAACAGAATTACGATTAATCCCCAGAGCTACAATAACTAATAATATACACAGAATCCCCCCAGCGTTTAGCCAAAATTGCCATTTTTTTAAAAAATTCCCCTGTTTCATATGTCTTCCCCTTGTTTAATTATTTGATCAATTGCTTTAATTTAGTCTCAGGTGAACTGTAAAGATATCTGTCTAGACCAAATCGTGATCTTATTAATGATAAAAAACACGATCTTAAAAAACAATGAAAAACTGTTTCCATATTTTTGTTGATAATAATTACGTTTTTCCTAATATTTATATGAAAAATGCTTTTCAATTTTTATTAGAATTTAAAAAATGGTGTCCATTTTTTCACTGTAAGAGTGATAAACTTTTATTATTACTTTTATACGGAGGAACATCATGAGTTCAGCTTTTATTCGACATGCACAAATCACAGATTTAGACTCAATAATGACTATTATCCACCAAGCTCAGGCGATGTTAAAAACAGATGGAAGTCCCCAATGGCAAAATGGTTATCCCGATGAGGAAACTCTACGAAATGACATCATGGCGCAGCAGTGTTTTTTACTAATAGTTGATAAACAAGTTGCCGGCACAGCGACATTGATCGTTGCCGACGATCCTAATTACCGTGAAATTTTTAATGGCAAATGGAAGATCAATGACCAGCCATATGCTACGATCCATCGGATCGCCATCAGCAAAGATTTTGGCGGACAACATCTCGGAAAACTTTTCGTTTCAAATTTGATCAGCTATGCTTATCAAAACGGTGTCCACAATTTTCGGATCGACACCCATCAACTTAACCAAAGAATGCAACATTTGGCTGAAAGTTCTGGATACGTTCATCGTGGAAAAATATATGTCAGTGAACCAGCTGAAAATCATGAAGACAACGCCCGTCTAGCTTATGAATTGAACTTATAGAAAAAGAGCAACTTTAACCTGAAAAGTTAAAAGTTACTCTTTTTTTGTTCACTCGAATTATTTGATTAAGTTGATCCTTAAGGATTTACTTGATCCTTACGCATCGTTAATTGGATCCGATTTCGTTGTTCATCGACATCTAAAACCCAAACGGTGACGATATCACCGATTGTGACTTCGGCACTTGGGTCACTGACGTAGTGGTCAGCTAATTGGGAAATATGGACTAACCCATCTTGTTTGACGCCAATATCAACAAAAGCCCCAAAGTCGATGACATTGCGAACCGTTCCTTGCAATTCCATTCCTGGCTTCAAATCGGCCATGGTCAAGACATCTTGACGCAATAATGGAGCCGGCATACTGTCACGGAGGTCACGTCCAGGCTTGCTCAGTCCCTCAATAATATCCTTAAGCGTTTCCTGACCGATCTCTAATTTATCAGCCCACATTGGTCGATCGATCACACTTAATTTTTGTTGCAATTCTGGAGTACCAATTTCATTTGGATCAGCTTTTAATCCGGACAACAATTTTCGTGTGGCCGCATAACTTTCCGGATGGATGTCTGTATTATCCAAAGGATCACTCCCCCCGATGATACGTAAAAAGCCGACTGACTGTTGATACGCTTTCGGTCCTAAACGAGGGACATCCTTTAGCGATTGACGATTACTGAACTGACCGTTTTCGTTTCGGAAGTTAACGATGTTTTTCGCCGTCGTTGATGTTAAACCTGAGATATGAGTCAGTAATTCGGGACTTGCGGTATTTAAATTGACCCCAACTTGGTTGACGGCAGTTTCAACAACACGGTCTAATTGTTCGTCGAGTGATTTTTCTGGGACGTCGTGTTGATATTGTCCAACCCCAATTGCTTTAGGATCCACTTTGATCAGTTCGGCTAAAGGATCTTGCAACCGACGACCGATGTTGACAGCAGAACGTTCTTCAACGTGGAGGTCTGCAAATTCGGCACGAGCGTTTGCACTAGCAGAATAAACGGAGGCACCGGCTTCATTGACGATCACATAGTATACGGGATGATCTAACGTCTTCAAGATTTCACTAACGAATTCTTCCGATTCGCGGCTAGCGGTCCCGTTTCCGATTGCGATCATTTCAACATGGTAATCTTCTAGTAACTTTTTGAATTCTGGCCCTGCAGCTTGGCGCTGTTTTTCACTGGCTGGTTTATGTGGATAAATAACTTGTTTAGTCAAAAAGCGACCATTTTCGTCCATGATTGCCAATTTACATCCCGTTCGGTATGCTGGATCAAAGCCCATCACCACTTTACCTTTCAGTGGTGCTTGCATGAGTAGATGATACAGATTCTTGCCAAAAATCTGAATCGCATGATCATCTGCGCTTTCTGAAATTTGACGACGCAATTCTCGCTCGATAGCTGGCCCTAAGAATCGTTTATAGGCATCTGCAAAAGCATCTTTGATCTTATTGACGGCAGGTCCGACTCGCTTCCCGACTAGTTGAAAATTACAATGATTCAAGATAGACGTATTGTCTAAAGCGATACTGACGGTCAAGATCTTTTCTTTTTCTCCACGATTAATAGCTAATATTCGATAAGGAGGAATTTTTTTCAAAGCTTGTTGGAAATCATAATAAGTTTGATAAACTTGTTGCTCATCAGCTTCTTCAGCTTTTCGCTTAAGCTTACTAGTCAATTCTCCGTTGTTCCAAGTATACTTACGGATCCATTCACGAAAATCAGCTCGTTCACTAAAATTCTCAGCTAAGATCTCATGGACGCCAGCCCAAACCGCTGTAATGTCAGGAAGATCCTTTTTAGGATCAACAAATGAATCAGCTTTTTCATCCAGTCCAGTTTCGGGAAAGGTCATGATCCATTTTGCTAAAGGCTCAAGTCCAGCCTCTTTGGCAATCGTTGCCTTCGTTCTTCGCTTTTGCTTGTACGGAAGATACAGATCCTCAACTTGTTGTAAAACAGTAGCTTGCTCTAAGCTCTTTTTCAACTTAGGGGTCAATTTTCCCTGCTCATTGATCAATTTCATGACTTCTTGACGTCTTTGGTTCAGCTTCATCAACCGATTGGTCTCATCTTCGATCTCACGAATGGCCACTTCATCAAGAGTGCCTGTCCGTTCTTTCCGATAACGCGCAATAAAAGGTACCGTATTACCTTCATCCAAGAGTGACAATACCGCTTGGATCTGATTAACTCGATATTGATTTAATTGTTGATGAACAGGCTGAGCTAGATCCACCATACTATTTTCTGTTTCTTTTGCCATATAATCCTCTCAAAAGCCTTGATCCTACTAATTCAAGCGCAGGATCAATACTAAATGATTCAACATGATCGTCTTCAGCGACCATGGCACTGCTGACAATTATACCTGATGATGCTCTTTTATTAAATTGAACAAAAAAAATAGATCAAGCTAATGATCTATTTTAACGAATATATTTAGTCATAATTCAAGTGTTCATCTTTATCTAAGGCACTAATAGCTTTGATCTCATCATCACTTAAACTAAAATCAAAAATGTCAATATTGGCTTTGACATGATCGATGTTGGATGACTTAGGAAATACTACGTATCCTGTATCGATCTGCCAACGCAATACTACTTGAGCAGGACTCTTGCCGTGGTCTTTGGCGATCTTGTTAATAGTCTTATCTTCAAGGATCAAATGACCATGGCCGATTGGTGAATAACCTTCATTCACGATATCGTTTGCCTTATCAAAAGCACCCAATTTTTCTTGAGTCTTGTAAGGATGGCGTTCGATTTGATTGACCATTGGTTTAACAGTAGCCATTTCAAAGACCTTGTTCAATTGTTCTTCAGAGAAATTGGAAACACCGATTGACTTAGCTTTGCCATCTTTATAAATCTTTTCCAATGCTTTCCAAGTATCTAAACTCAATTGGATGTTTTCTTCATTTGGCCAATGGATCAAATATAGGTCCAAATAATCTAGTTGCAATTCGCTGAGCGTCTTATCAAAGGCAGCCAATGTGCTTTCGTAACCTTGATCATCGTTCCAAACTTTCGAAGTGATGAACAAATCCTCTCTCTTAACGCCAGAATTTTTGAATGCTTTACCAACTTCAACTTCGTTGCCATAAATGTGAGCACAGTCAAAGTGACGATAGCCGGCATCGATTGCTGCTTGGATCGATGAAGCCACGTCAGACTTGTCTAGTTGATAAGTTCCAAATCCCATCATTGGCATTGAAACACCATTACTTAATTTTACAAATTGCATAAACATACCTCCTCATTTTATTAAACTATAATTCTTAAAATATTTAAAATATTATCCCTTGAAATACAAAATTTCAGCATTATTGATTTAAGTATTTTTGAATAAAATTTGTTTAAATTGTTTAATCAATTCCGGATGTTCAATGCAGGTAGTCAACCCACTATCGTACTGAAATCCAAAATCACTACTGATCCACATCTGACGATCATCAACGATTACACAGTTAGGTAAATTGTTTTCGTAAACAGTGAATTTCAGCCTAGAATCCTCAAATTCTACAGGCATAGATTTGCTATAAACATGTACATTACAATTAATTGAAATTAATGTCGTCACTTCTCCTTCCAAAAATTTACTTAATTTACGTCCCATAATTATTACTTCTTTTTGAGCCCCACGAAGGTTTTTCTGCAGTGGCTCTTGATAATGACCCTCTGCTACAATTTTTTTAACCGGACAGATGAAAAACAATAATCAGTCCGGGAGACGATAACAATGAGTAGGAAAAATAA
>NZ_RHNT01000010.1 GCF_003946325.1 Companilactobacillus furfuricola
CTCATGAAAATTGGCATTGAGTATATAAGCCTCTTCTTAAATAAATGCATCAAAATAACCAAACCACGACGAGAACCGTAAAACCGCTAAGAATAATTTGGCGGCTGAGGGCTGTATCCCCGGGCCCCTCCGTCTAAATGGTGACAATATCCCCCCTTGAGTTGAGTTTTACCGATTTATTTTGATCAAATTGGCACTGTTTGCGCGTCCTATTTCTCACATGTCTATCTCAGGCTTTATCTATTCTGGTGGGGAGTAGGAGCTTCCTTTTCTTGTTTGGATATATTCTTTTTCTAGATTACTGACTCTTTTCTCGGTTCGCGGGACTTTGCTCCGCTCATTTTGCTTCCTGACTTACATTGCTTTTGTGGCTTTTTTTGTTTTGTTGGTTAGATAAGAGTTGATATTCTTTTTGTTCTCTTACATTCGCTTCTTCCTTGCGCCCTCGTGCCTCGGACTCTCGCTCTTTACTTCGAATTTAATTATCGGAATTTATTTTTTCCTAAGCTTTTTGGGTCATTTGTGCCTTGTTTCGTTGTTTGTTGTAAAATGAATTTATTAATATGAAGATGAGGATTTTTATTGTGGAATTGTTTAATATTATTGTTTTAATTGTGTTAACTGTTGCTATTATTTGTGGCGTGATTTTGATTAGTATTCCACTTTTTCATATTTCTGGCTATTTGCGCAAGGCTAAGCGTCCCTTTTTTGTTATTAATAAAAAGAAGGATGATTGTTTTTATTTGCAAAATACTGGAAATTCGGAATGTGTCATTTCTTCTATTTTTTTAAATGATGAGGCTCGTTATTTTGAGAATCTTAATGGGGTTTCTTTTGCTCCTCATCAAAAGATCAGATTAGTGATCCCTGCTTCGGAAGATGGAAATGATGCGGTTACTATTCAGTATTTCGATTCTTTGTCGAAGAAATATTATCGCCAAAAGTTTGTTACTTCAAATTTATAGTTAAAGAGATGAGTGTTTATGAAAGATAACCATCAATTACCTGAATGGTATAAAACGCAGATCGAGGGACAAAAGAAGATTAATCGTCGACTGTCTATTCGTATGGCTGTTCTTTTGGTTATTGTTGCTATTGTGATCGTGGTTGCTATTTTGGTGGCTGTTTTTGCTAATGGTCACGATTCGGCTTCTTCTAAACCTGCTACTGATGCTTCGGTCGCTCAAATTGAGAAATATGAGAAGAACCACTTTGCTGACAATAATGCGGCAACGATTGAAAATATTTCCCGGTCTTCTTCAACGAATGTTTTGCTGATTAAAATTGCTAATGTCGATGTATCAACTCATAGTAGTGCCGCTAATTCATTTAGTCAGATGGCTGATGTTTTGCAATCTGTTGGTTCTTTTGATGAGGCTAAACATGGTGTTCTTTTTTATGATCAGGATCATAATTATGATTTGTATTATAATCAGTCTACTATCCGGTCGTTTAATCGTAATTATTCTGATTACGTTGATTCAGGAAATTATGTTTCCTTTGTTGACAGTGCTAACGCCTACAGATTAAATCCTACATTTAAAAACTCGAATTCAAAGCTTTCACAATTAGATGATTCACGATCGTCACGTATTATTACTGAGTCTTTCGACTAAAAAAGATGAGTTTCCCTAAAATGGGAGGCTCATCTTTTTAGTTTACACGATCGATCGGTCTCAAGACCTTGCAAGGACTTCCAACTGCTACGACGTTGTCGGGGATATCTTTGTTAACTACACTGCCGGCTCCGATGACACTGTTCTTTCCGATCGTCACGCCAGCTAAAACTGTTACATTTGCTCCGATCCAAACGTTTTCTTTTAAAGTTATTGGTGCACTGGTGCCAATGCCCTCTTCTACACGTTTCTTGGGATCCAATGAATGTCCCGAGCAAGCAAAAACTACTCCTGGAGCAATGAACGCCCCTGCCCCAATGGTGATCGGCGACGTATCCAGCATAGTGCAATTGTAATTGACTACTGCCAATCCTTTGAAGTGGATGTTAAATCCATAATCGCAATGAAATGTTGGTTCGATAAATGTTAGATCTGTGCTTTCGCCAAATAACTCTTGATATATTTCTTTTTTACGCTTTTCGTTGCTGGGACGTAGTTGATTAAATTCCCAACATAGGTCCTTTGCCTTTTCCTGAAGGTCGGTTGGCATATCAAATTGACTCGAATTATAAGCCTGATTTGATTTCATTAATATTAAATAATCCATATTTTACCTCTCGTTATATTCTAGCTGATAGTTGAAAATTATTGAAATGATTTTATTTTTCAAATAATCGTGCATATTTTTCTAATACTGTTACGATAAAAATGTAAAATGAATTTTTTATCGGGGGGATTTGTTTGAGAAAGACCAAACTGTACGTGGGAATTATTATGATCATTGTTTCAATTTTGATTTTGTTGCAAAGTCAGTCGATCCTCACACTTGGCTCGCTCGAAAATACCGCATCTTCAAGCGGAACTGCTGGGAGAAGAATGGCTGTTGCTTATTTACTTTCCGGTATCATTTATATCACTACGCGCAAATTTAAAAGTATTGGTGGTGATGTTGCTGGAGGTGCAATATTAGGATTCTTTGGTATCACTAGTTTATTTAGTGTCAGTGATATGATTGGGGATCTGTCAGTCTGGATCTGGTTATCATTATTAATTGCTATCACTTTTCTAGTCTGGCATATACGTGACAATCAAAAAGAACACATCGACATGGCTCCCCGTGCTGAGTTACAACGTCCGATCAATTCCCGCTATGAATTGCATCGGCACCGTCATTAAATACGGTGACATCCATTTTATGAGACTTGGCATATTATTTGAATAATCGGTTCTAATTGCTAATTATGAATGTTATTTTTTTAGAACGAAACAAATAAAAAACCACCAAATCTGATTGAAGGATTTGGTGGTTTTATTTAGTTATGCACTATTAAATGCATTATATGTCACAGGTGAGATTCGAACTCACGACCTACGGTTTAGAAGACCGTTGCTCTATCCAACTGAGCCACTGTGACATCACTTGTACTATTATAGAGAAACGCACCTTTAGATGTCAACGATTGATTTTAAAAAAAACGAATTTTTTTGAATAATATTCAATCGATGTTCACTAAAGCACTCGCAGCTATTTTATTGTAAAAATTCAGCAACTTTTTTCTCTATCAGTGAGACGTAATTTTCCGTCTGAGAAATATTATACCAGTTTACAGACATTTGGTTACGAAAATATGTTAATTGCCGCTTCGCAAAATGGCGCGAATTTTTCTTGATCTCAGTTAAACAAGAGTCCAAAGTTGCTTGACCGTCAAAATATGGAAATAGTTCTTTATATCCAATACCATTTTTGGCTTGTGGTATTTCATCTTGTCGATCAAAAACTGATTTGGCCTCTGCCAAAAGTCCTTGATCTACCATTTTATCGACCCGGCAATTAATACGGTCATAAAGAACGGGACGGTCGTCGGTTAAACCGATGAGGCAAAAATCAGCTATTGCTTCCCCATTTTGTTGCTCAGTAATTGAGTGTCCACTATCTTGAAAGACTTCTATTGCTCGCATGACCCGCCTAGGATTGCTCATATCAATTTTTTCGGATGCCTGAGGGTCAATCCTAGTCAATTCCTTTTGCAAGCCACTGAGGCCAAATTCTTGTTCAATTTTCAGAACGCGCTTCTTAATTTCAGTAGATACGTCACTGTTACCGCCTAATTCAAGATTTCGCAGTAACGAATTTAGGTAAAAGCCCGTTCCACCAACGATGAGTGGTAATTTATTTTTGGCGGCGATCTCTTGTATAGATTTGGTTGCGCCAGCTTGAAAATCTTTAACCGTATAGCGTTGATCAACATCACAAATATCCACTAGATGATGTTCCACTTCTTTGAGTTCTTGAGGTGAATCTTTAGCAGTTCCGATATCTAGGCCACGATAAATTTGCATTGAATCTCCAGAAATAATTTCTCCTGAGAATTTTTTAGCTAATTTCATACCTAAGGCACTTTTCCCGACTGCCGTTGGTCCAACAATTGCAATTACTTTTTCCAAGAATTTAACCTCACTTGTAATAATATGGTTTATTATAGAAATTTTTAACAAAGTACGTCATAATGGAACTTGAAAGATTGGAGGAATTATTATGGCTAAAAAAGAAAAACGTTTCCGTTTCGTTAAAGGCTTCCTATTTGGATCTGTAACTACTGCTACCGCAGTTTATGGAGCCCTACATGCTTTCAAGAAATCAGTCATTGAACCTGAAGATGCTGAAAACGAAAGAATCGAAGCAAACCGCCGTCGTGCTAACAGAAAAAGTCTACAAGCACACCAAGGCTAATTCCAATTAAAAATTTATCTAAAATAACAGTCAAATGACTGTTATTTTTTTTGCTAAATTTTTATCCAATCCAATTCAGCAAACTTCTTTTGTGCGTGATCATTTAATTCTACCCCTAAGCCGATCGATTGAGGAACCGCAATTTTCCCGTTTTTGATCTCAAATTCGCTTTTGATTATATCTTGTTGGTAATAACGATCCGAAGCTGAAATATCGCCAGGAAATCGATAATAATCCAAACTAGCTAAAGCTAAATTGTAGGCTCTGCCAATGCCCGTTTCCAGCATCCCGCCACACCAAACTTGTAAGCCGTGATTTACAGCTAAAGCACTTAGTGCCAATGCGTTAGCTATCCCACCGACTCGAGCTAGCTTCATGTTGATAAAACCAGCCGAATGACGGTTGATCACTTTCCAGACATCTTCACTATTGAAAATATTCTCATCTAAACAAATTGGCGTATTGATCTGAGCTTGCAATTTTGCATGATCGATAAAATCTTTTTTGCCCAACGGTTGCTCGATCATGGCAAAATCCAAGCCGTCAATATTTTGAAAAAAAGATTTATCGCGCAAATGAAATTGTGAATTGCAATCGATCATCATTAAAATATCAGGAAACTTAGTCCGGATCTCAGTCAGCATTTTTACTGTATAGTTGCGATTTACTTTTAATTTTATCCGTGTATATCCTTGATCCAGTTCTGTTTGAATTGATTTTATCACGTCTGAAGCCGAATCTTTGATCCCAATTGCAACCCCCACGTTTACGGCTGACTTTGTCGCTGAGTTATCCCCTACTGCTAGCATCATCAATTTTTGAACAGATACTCCGTTTCGTTTAGCAAATAAGTCCCAAATTGCCATCTCAACTGCGGCTCTGGCCATATAAGGTGCGTTAGTTGAATTGATGAAGCGAGCAAATTCAAATGGTGTGTCGTATGCTTTCGATCCTAAAAGAGGCATGATCCTTGAAGTAATACTAAAGACACATTGGCGCTGCGTTTCATCAATATAGTTGGGAAATTCAAAAGCTTCGACCTCCCCAAGTCCAACATTTCCTAAGTCATCCTTTAAAGCAATGATATTTATCGGACGATCACGATAAATAGCGTCCGCAAAGCGATATGAATGCTTCAACTTGAATGAAAATTGTTGGATCTTATAAGAAACGATTTGCATGATATGATCCCTCTTTCCAAAATTGCAACTAATTCATGATTTAAAAAAAGAGACAATATCCAACTAAATTGAATATCATCTCCAAAAGAAGTATAAAAGATAAAAACTAAAAAATTAAAGCTTGGTAGTCTTTTTAGTTTTACCAGTCCAGTCCGAAAAGCGATCTTCTAACCATTTAACATCAGTGAATCCGGCTTTTTTAAGTTTCATTGCTGCACGAATACAAATATTCTTACGTTCATCATAAAGATAAACTGGAAGATCTGGACGTAGTTCACCCTCAACGTATTTCAATTGTGAGTAAGGTAAATTTCTAGCACCTAAAATGTGTTTGGAGTCGAAATTATTCTTCTCTCGCAAATCAACAATTTGTGCTTTTCTCATAGTGTTTTCAAACTCTTCTTGAGAAATCGAACCACCCATTTTACGACCTTGGTATCTCGTGTATAGCCATGATCCAATCATATATAGGAAAACACCAATAACAATAATGTATAAAATCGCATTTACAACCTGCATCTAAAAAATCCCTCTAATCAACTTTAATCAATGAAGCGGCACCAATAACGCCGGCTTCGTTACCCAAACTAGCTAATTTAAGTTCTGTTGAACTCTTGATAGTAGCAAATTCATTCTTACGCATTGCTGCATCAACTTTATCAACTAAGAACTTACCAGCAGCAGAAACACCGCCACCAATAATGACATACTTAGGATTCAATGAGTTAGCAATGTTTGCTAATGCGAATCCGAGTGATTCACAAACATAGTTAACTACGATCAAGGCTAAGTCATCATTTTCTTTAGCTAAGTCAAAAACATCTTTTGCGGAAATATCTTGGCCATCATCAAGCATAGCTTTCAATTGCGATGTACCAGCGTATTCTGAAGCACGGTCACGAGCTACGCGAACGATACCGGTAGCTGAAGCAATTGTTTCAAGACATCCTCTTTTACCACAAGTACACATGAAGCCTTGAGGGTCAACGGTTACATGACCGATCTCTCCTGCAGCTCCACCAGCACCGTGAAGGATATTACCATTAGCGATAATACCGCCACCGACACCAGTACCTAAAGTAACGAAAACAACGTCGTCTGCGTTATTTCCTGCGCCCATCCATCTTTCGCCAAGTGCGGCTACGTTTGCGTCATTTTCAATTGTAACGGGAATACCTGTACCTTTTTCAATATCGCGAACTGGATGAACTGGTGTATCTTGCCAGTTCAAATTATATGCACCCTTGATAGTACCTTGTTCAAAGTTGATCGAACCTGGTGAACCTAAACCAATTCCAACAAATTGATCAGAGTTCATTTCATACATATCTAGATGATGATTGATCGAATCAATAATATCTGGAATAATCAATTGTCCATCAGAAAGAATATTGGTCTCAATACTCCACTTTTGTTGGATCTCTCCTTTAAGTGTAAGGATCGCAAATTTGATTGTGGTGCCACCTAGATCAACACCGATTAATTTTTTATCTGTCACTCGAACGTTCCTCTTCCTTTTTTTCTTCTTTTCTATGTTCGGCCTTTAAGACCATTGAAGCATTGATAAACGTCTGCTTGTCTATCATTTCATTATTATATATGTTTTTCAACTCAATTGACATCAGTTCAATATCCCAGATCCTTTTTCCTAAGTGAACAAAGGTTCCGAACTTCTTCAATAATTGTTGAACGTCGTACAAAGTCCTAAAGCTTTGCTTATTATCCATATACAACCATTCCTTTAGAATACATCCAGTATGACACAGCTAAGCATACCGCAACTGAGACGATCCTGATCACAATGTTTGGACGTTTGATACCAGGAAGACCAAAGGCAACCCCTAGTAAAAATCCACCAAGTGCGCCACCGACGTGTCCCCAAATATCTACGCTAGTCATCGTTAGATCCATCAATAAATTCAAAATGATCAAAGCTAGGAAAGTTTTTCCCATTTCGCCTAAAAAGTGATTTTCACGATAAATTACCGCTAAGGCTAAAAATGCCGCAAACATTCCGAAAAGTGAAGTACTGGCACCAGCTGAAATTGAATTCGTTGCACCAAATGCAAAACTAGCTAGATTACCGGTGATCCCACTTAAAATAAAAATTACAAAAAAACGAACGTGTCCGATCATAGGTTCTAAAATATTACCCACAAAATACAATGTAACACCGTTCATCAAAATGTGTAAGACACCAATATGCAGAAATATTGGTGTGATCAGTCTCCACCATTGACCTTCTTGGACGAGATAGTTGATCTTTGCACCAAAAGCGACCAAGGTCGAAACATTCTCAGATCCTCCAGCCATTGATTCTAATAAGAAAATCACTGCGATAAGGATCAGTAAAGCCCATGTTACAAAGGGTTGTTGCCGTCTATATGACATTTATTTGTCCTCTGCTACTGAAATTATTTTATCGACTGGCTTATCAAGTGTAAAGACAGGCCAAGGTGCTTGCACAAAAAATTGTCGCGACAAAGCTAAAGATATAGTCTTCGTGGCATATTGTGCTAAATAACGATCGAAAAAACCAGAACCGGATCCTAGACGGTTCTTTCCATCCTTAGAAAAAGCAATTCCAGGGACGATCAGTAATTCTGGAGGATTCAAAACATTTGTATCATCAATCGGTTCTTTGATCCCGAAGGAATCCACCTTCGTTTGAGTCGAACTGTCATAGTGAACAAAATTCATTGAATAATCACTGTATGTCTTAGGAACGTAAACGACTTTACCATCTTCAAAACACTTGTTGATAATCGGGAAAGTTGGTATTTCATTGTCGATACTCAAAGTTATGCCAATCGAGGTCGCTGATTGAAAATCGGGATCAGAAAATAATTGCAAATACAACTCGTTGATCTCACCTTGTGCTTGATCAGACTGCATAAATTTATTTACTGTGTCTAACTGTTGCTTCCGAAAACTAACCTTGTCCAAAAACTCCACCTCCAGTAAAAAAAAACAACAGGAATTATACCTGTTGTTTATTTTGTTTCGCGATGCAATGTAACTGTGCGTTCACGTGGGCAATACTTCTTAAGCTCTAAACGATCAGGACTGTTACGTTTGCTCTTGCTTGTTAGATATGTACGTTCATGGCATGAAGTACATTCCATTGTAATGTTTACTCTCATTCTGGAACATCCTTTCATATTAAATACTTAACTAAATTCAACTTTATTAATATAGCATTTTTCAGACTATTTTAAAAGAGTGAATTTGTTATTTACTCTGTCCAGTTAACTTATAGTAGTCCTCATAGATCTGATGTGCAACTAATTGAGGATAACTCCCATTTTCTGAAGTCAGATTAGGGAAAACAATTGCCATTGCAATATTAGGATCATCTGATGGACCATATGATACCAAACTAGTAGTAATTGTTTCCGGAGGATCATCGTTATCTGGGTTATCTGGGTCATAATAGAAAGATTGCGCCGTTCCTGTCTTGGCAGACACAGAAGGAGTAATATCTTTCAATCTAGTACCAGTTGTCCAGGCATCTGTCCCGTGAACAACGTTGTACATACCAGTTTTGACAACATTTAATTCTGCATTAGTGAAACCGACTCTGTTCAAGACTTTTGGCTTAGTAACAGATTCGATCGCACCCTTCTTACCGTCGTTACGAGTCTTTTGAATAGAGTTGACCACAAATGGTTGCATTCGATATCCACCATTAGCAATAGTTGAGATATATTGGGCCATTTCGATCAAAGTATAAGCATCGTAGTTACCATAAGATAAATCCAGTGCAGAACCAGTCTTCAATTGACCGGTGCTAGTCCGACTTGAACCTTCGATACCTGTTGTCTCACCGGAAATATCGATCCCAGTTTTAACACCTAAACCGAATTGTTTGAAGTAACCACGCATCGTATCAAAAATGCCTGGATCCAAATGTAAAGCTGTGTATGGCTTATACGTAGCTTTACCTTCCTTAATAGCTAAAGCCATCATGTACTCGTTAGATGAGACTTCCAGTGCTTTAGCTGCAGAAAGTGAACTGTAAGTACCAATTGGATAAACAGACTTCTTAACGGCCGTACCAGGTAAATAAATTGGTTGATCAGGTAAGGTGTTATTTTCAGGTGTAATAACACCATCCATAAATGCACCTAAAACAGTAGCACCTTTAACAGCAGAACCCATTACAAAGGTCCGATTAATAACACCTAAGGAATCTTCGGTCGTCTTACCCGTCTTAGGATTATTTCTGATACCAGCCATTGCCAAAATGGCACCTGTCTTAGGATTCATAGCAACTGCGTAAGCACCGTCAGAATACTGAGTGATCCCAGCAGCTTTAGCGGCAGAATATTGAGTACTTAGAGCACTTTGGACTTTCTTTTGGAAGGCTGAATCAATCGTTAAATTAAGATTGCCACCCTTTTGTCCACCATAAATTTCTTTGCTACTTTTAATTTGATTGTTTGAACCGATCTCAACTTGTCGTTGACTCTTCGTTCCTGACAAAATCGATTCATAACTCTTCTCAAGATAACTAGTACCAACACGGTCATTACGCGAATAACCAGAAGCAAGCATCACATTTAATTCATCATCAGGAATACCTTGCTGTTCGGTGGATACCCCACCAATAATACTGGCGATCGACTTCCCTTGTGGGTAATTACGATTCCAGTTAGTACCAACGGAAATTCCTGGCAACTCAGTCAAATGTTCGCTGACTTGTGCAATTTCCTTAGAAGTTAGACCCTTGTCTTTCAAAAATACTGTTGAAAGAGAGTATGCCGAACTCATCGTCTTAAAAGCGGTTGCTTTGGCGAGCTCTTTTTCAGATAAATGAATTCCTTGCTCTTGAACATACTTAACTTCATTGGCATAGACCTTATTACTAGAATAAGCATTGCCTTTGGAGTCTTGTCTGTATGACTTAGGCATTTGTTTAGAAACTTTTTCAGAGCGTCCAGGCGCTGCCAAAATGTAGTCTGCCTTATCTCTCTCAGTTAAATTACCTTTTTTGATATTAACGTACTTTGTTAAGCGGTTGACGATCTGATAAATGTCGCTTGATTTAACTCCAGCACTTTTAGTATAAGTAATCGCACTTTCAGTAGAGTTACCTACCAGCAAACGTCCTTTGGAATCATAGATCATCCCACGAGGAACATTACCTTGCATGACTGTTTTATCTGTTCGTTCAACCTCGGCAGCAAATTTTCCACCATAAACTATTTGCAAATAAGCTAGCTGTCCTACTAGCAATGCAAATAATACAAATACAATAAAAAAGAGCAGGTTTAAACGAAAGGGAATAGTAGACTTCGCTTGACTACCTGTTCTTTTTCTAATTATTTCCAGTATTCTTTTCATAGGTTTCCCTTCAAAATACTAAATCTTATTCATTAGATTTAAAAATATAATTTGGACTATCGATCTTGGCATCATATTCGACATCTAAATCGTATCTAGCAAAAAACCAAGTATCATTGTCTGTAATAAAATAGGTGATTCCGTTGACTTCTGTACTTGCTACAGGAGCAACTGGTTCTTCTTTTCGAAATGCGATTGAAAAACCTTCATGCACCATAGTCTTGCCATAGACTTTTCCATAAAATCTAATACCATCACCTGGTTTTAGATTAACATTGTCTTCGTACCATTTTGCTGCTTCATCACTAATTTCGATTTTCATAATTCTCACCTCATAGATTATATAATAAACCACACAAAGTAAGCTTACCAGAAAACGTTTTCGTTAGGCAACATCTACGGCTTTAATTGTTAAAGTATAACTGCCCGCCGGTGTTTCAACGGTAACGTCATCGCCAACATGCTTACCGATCAAGGCTTTGGCAATTGGCGAATTATTTGAGATCTTACCGTTGTCAGGATCCGACTCTGCTGAACCGACAATTGTATAGATTTCTGGTTCATCATCATCTTCTTGAACTGTAACTTTCTTACCAACAGAAACTTCATCATGTGCCACATCGTCAGTATCAACAACGTTAGCATATTGGATCATCTCTTGAACTTGAGAAATTCTTGATTCAACCACACTTTGTTCATCTTTAGCTGACGAATATTCAGAGTTTTCGGAAAGATCGCCAAAACCTCTAGCAATTTTAATACGATTGATAACTTCAGGACGTTTAACTTTCTTTAAATCTTCTAATTCTTCTTCAAGTTTCTTTTTACCTTCAGCTGTCATTGGATAGCTTTTTTCTGCCATGTTAATTCCTCCATAAATCAATAAATCAAAATATTTGGAAATATAAGGTTTTCCGAACCATCTTATAATTTCAAAAGTCATCTAACCACAATTGATTAGATGACAGTTTAATTCCATATTCTACACTACTGGTCTAATGAATCATACCTATTTTGGTGAGAACTGAAGTTTGTCGAGTAAGTTACCTTACCAGTCTTCAAGTTAGCGAAGAAGTACAAGTACCCTTTGCTTCTCTCACTAGGATTCAAAGTTGCTTGGATCGATTGCAAACTAGGCGAGTTGAACGGACCGGGTCCAAATCCTTCATTCTTGTATAAGTTGTAAGGTGATTTTACGCTAGTATCCTTGTTCGTCAAACTCTTCTTGTGAGTGTTCAAAGCATACATAACGGAAATATCAGATTGTAAAGGCATGTTTACATCAAGACGATTATAAAATACCCCAGCGATCTTTTGACGGTCCTTTTGTGTGACACCTTCACGTTCAACTAACGAAGCTAACGTCAAAGTCTCTTGAACCGTTAAATTCTTTTGCTTGATCTGTGAATAATAAGGTTGCATAACAGTATTAGTCTTATCGACCATTTGGTTAACTAATTGCTTCAAAGTCATCCCTTTGTAAACCCCATATGTTGCTGGGAACAAATAGCCTTCCAAATGATATCGAACATCCTTACTATCCATTGATGATGTCAAAAGTTCAGGATACTTCTTTTGAAGCTGTTTCATGTAGCTTTGATCTTTCATCAAGCTCAAGAAATCTGACTTCTTGAATTTAGTACTCTTAGCAATTTGGTCACCGATTTGATCGATAGTAATCCCCTCTTGAACTAATACCTTGTTAGCAGTATCACCCACTGGTTCAGCACTAGCACCCTTTTGCAATTGATTAACGATATCGCTCATCGACATTGATTGCTTGAAAGTATAGTAACCTGCTTGGAAATCAGTATAATTGTGGGCTTTGATGTAATAATTGAATACTGTCGCACTCTTGATGATTTTATCTGATTCCAAAGTCTTGGCAATATCTTTACTAGAAGAACCTACTGGAATCTTAACTAAAACATCCTGCTTGCTATTTGAATTGTAAGGTTGAAGTGAACTATTAACGTAATTGAAGCCAATAACCGCAACGATAACTGCTAGAACAGCAATTACACCAACGATCCAATACGCAATATGATTTGCAACTGACCGTTCTTTGGCGCGAGTCGATATTTTTTCTTCAGATTCACGTTTTAGTGCATCTTTTTTTTCATCTTTTTGGCTCAAGATGCAGCCTCCTAGTTTGATTTATTAAAATTATACCATTTAGTAAGCTCAATTATCTAACTTCGACATCAAATTGATCGATTAAACTATCTTTAATTTGAGTGAATGCTTTTTCAACAGTATCGTCCGTTAATGTATCATTAGGATTCTGGAAAATCAAATGATATCCGAGAGATTTGTGGCCAATTTCAATGTTACTACCTTGATAGACATCAAAGATATTCACGTCTTTCAAGTATTCGCCACCATTGTTAAAGATATCCTTAACAATTTGTCCACTTGCGATTTGCTTATCAACTAAGATGGCAAGATCACGACTTACACTTGGATATTTTGGTGCAGATTGTGCTTTCACATTCTTTTTAGTTAAAGCTAATAACGAATAAACGTTTAATTCGAATACATACGTATCATCCACAGAACTCTTTGCTTGATATTCTGGATGCAATTTACCAACAAAACCGACCGTTTTTTCATCTGCAGTAATGATGGCTGTTTGTCCGGGATGCAAGTGCTCGATCTTGTCAGTTGGAGTAAATTCAAACGTTGCTTCAACATTCAAAAATTCCAGCAATTCTTCAACGATGGCTTTCATGTCGTAAAAATCAGCCTTCTTGGCGTTTGTGTTCCAAGTATCAGCACCTAGATCGCCAGATAATGCACCAGCAATATATTCGACTTCTTTTGGACGATCATTGACTTCTTCACGATCAAAGATCCGGCCTTGTTCAAAAATACTGATGTCAGAAGTCTTACGAGCTTTATTATAAGCAATTGTCTTGATCAATCCAGGGATCAAACTAGTCCGAAGGTATTCGTGATCTTCGGTCATTGGATGTAAAACGCGGGTGTATTCAGATTCAACCGTGTTGAAATCAGTTGCTTCCTTCTTGCTTACTAGTCCAAAGGTGATCGTTTCATCCATTCCCTCGCTAAGTAAGACACTCTTTAATTTATTGATAAATTCTCGTTGTGGAGTATATCCACCGTTAGTTTCATTACCTGAAGGCAATGTTCCTTTAAGATTTTCATAGCCGTAAATCCGCATGATCTCTTCGATTAAATCTGCTTCGATCGTCATATCCCAGCGACGAGACGGGATCGTGACCGTTAATTGGTCACCATTTTCTGCAGTCGTAAAACCTAATCGATCGAGGATCTTGATCATTTCTTGATCAGTCAGCGTAATTCCCATCAAACGATTGATGTGTTCGATTGATGCTTTGATAATAGTTGGTTTGGCAGGTGTTTCTTTTCCAACTAAAACTTGTGAGTAAGAATCCAGATCAGTTATCTCATCGATCAATTCAACTACCCGATTTAAAGAAATCTCCACAGCTCCATTATCGACGCCTTTTTCAAATCTGTTTGAAGCATCGCCACGCAGATCATGACGTTGAGCTGCTTTTCTAACAGAAGTTCCGTCATAAACCGCACTTTCAATCAACACATTAGTGGTCTTTGAAGTTACTTGAGCATTTTGACCGTGAATAACTCCCGCTAAGCCTAAAGTGACATTGCCCGAATTGATGACTAGATCGTTTTGGTTAAGGTCTTTAGTAATTTTATCATCAAGGACCAATTTACTAGCATCAGTTGCCATTTCCACAGTGACTGACTTGTCGTCTAATTTATCAAGATCATAAACTTCAACTGGTTCACCGTATTCGATCATAACGTAGTTGGCAGCATCAACAATATTATTCACTGGTTGGATCCCTTGATTCCAAAGTCTTCTTTGCATCCAGAGTGGACTTTCTGAGACTTTAACGCCACTTACGGTCCTGACTAAATAATCTGTCACCAAATCGTCAGCTTTGATTTGGATTTTCACATCATCGACTGCTTTAACTTTTGTCTCATCAAGCTTAGGATCTGTGAATTGAGGTTTCTCATCATAAGTTGCACCAATTTCCCAAGCTGCCCCGCGCATACCCAAAGTATCAGCACGATTAGGCGTAATATCGAGATCGACCATTTCGTCATTCAATCCTAATAATTCTTTTGCATCTTGACCAGGTGTTTCAGCAGCTGGGAATACATAAATTCCTTTTTGATAAGCGGTTGGTACTAAGCTTTCTTTAACACCGAGCTCATCTAAGCCACAAATCATTCCATTAGAAACTTGCCCTCTGATCTCGCCTTTTTTAATTTTCTTTCCAGCTGGCAGATCTGCACCATCGAGAGCAACGATAACGTATTGATCATTAGCAACATTTGGTGCTCCGCAGACGATCTGAACTTCTTTTGACTGTCCAATATCTACTTGACATAGATTGAGATGGTCAGAATCTGGATGAGGTTTAATGCTTGTAATGTGTCCTACGACTAATTTTGAAAGATCAGTTCCCAGTTTTACTGGTGCTGATTCGATTCCGGTCAAAGAAACTTTGTTAGCGATCTCTTCGACTGAATGATCAACTGGCAAATATTCCTTTAGCCAATCCATTGATATTTTCATGCTAGTTTACTCCTTTGAATTGTTCTAAGAATCTGACGTCGTTAGTGTAGAAATCACGAATATCGTCGATACCGTATTTCAACATTGCAAATCTCTCAGGTCCAAGTCCAAATGCGAACGCACTGTACTGTTGAGGATCGATCCCAGACATTTTCAAAACATTAGGATGAGTCAGACCTGCACCCAATACTTCGATCCAACCAGTATATTTACAAATCCGACAACCTTCGCCACCGCAGTTGAAACATGAAACATCAACTTCAACGGATGGTTCAGTGAATGGGAAGAAACTTGGTCTAAATCTGATCTCACGATCAGGGCCAAAGACGTGACGACACAAAGCTTCGAGTGTACCCTTCAGATCTGCCATGCTGATATTTTTATCGACAACTAGACCTTCTAATTGGTGGAATTGATGTGAATGAGTTGCATCATCATCGTCACGACGGTAAACGATACCTGGGGAAATCATCTTCAATGGACCCTTAGAAAAATCATGAGCATCCATATCACGACCTTCTTGAGCAGAAGTCTGTGTCCGCATTAGCAATTCATTAGTGATATAAAAAGTATCTTGCATGTCACGAGCAGGATGATCCTTAGGGATATTTAAACGTTCAAAATTATAATGATCTTCTTCCACTTCATAGCCAGGAGCCACTTCGTAACCTAAGCCAATGAAGAATTGTTCAATATCTTCAATCGTCTGGTTCAGAATGTGCTTTGTTCCAATTTTGTGACTTTGGGCAGGTAAAGTAACATCCAAAGTTTCTTCTTGCAGCTTTTGAGCAATGATCCGTTGATTAACTTCTTGGATCCGATTTTCAATTGCTTCTTGAATATCTTTTTTGACGTTATTAGCTAAAGTACCGATTTCGGGACGTTCTTCTTTAGGCACATCCTTCATACCACGCAAAGCTTGCGTAATTGGTCCTTTTTTTCCTAATAACTTTACACGTAGATCATTTAGATCTTTTAAATGTTCAGCCCGCTTAGCGTCATCGATACCGCTAGCGCGTAACTCTTTTAATCTATCATTTAACGACATATTGTCCTCCTAAATTAGTGCATAAAAAAAATCCTCTCCCAAAAAAGGGACGAGGACTCGCGTTACCACCCTAGTTCACACTAATAAGTGTGCACTCGTTATAAGTTATAAAGTAACTTAGCTTAAAGACTCCGAAAGTGAATTCCCCGAACTAACGATCAAGCCGATCTCAGTCTATGGCTCTCCCTGTCATCATTAAAAACGGGTACTGTTTTTCTTCAACATCTTAAAAAAAATCATATTTAATTAAAACTCATACATTTCATGACATTATTATACAAGTTCAAAAGATATTTGCAAGAGACCGAAAACATCTAAAAAACTATTTCAACACGCAATTACGATAGAAAGTCATTTTTTTGAAAAATCCTATCCCTAAATCTTCAGACCATACATTAAAACGCCGGCTGCCACTGCAACATTCAAAGACTCGGCTTTACCTAATAGAGGGATATAAATATTCTGATCCGTCATTTGTAAAGTCTCTTCATCCAAACCATGAGCTTCATTACCCATGATCAAAGCAAAATTATTGATCTTATCCAAGGAATTATAAGGCACAGCTTGATCATTGACTTCCGAACCATAAACCGTTAAACCAGCATCTTTACAAGCGCTGATTGCTTGATGCAAATCTAAGCGATAAATTGGCAAGTGAAATTGACTACCTTGCATAGATCTTTGCACCTTAGGTTGATACACATCAGCAGTGTCTAAACTAGTGATCACACCATCGTATCCTGCAGCGTCGGCAGTTCGAATAATAGTCCCAACGTTTCCAGGATCTTGAACATTTGCTAAAATCACCCATTGACCAGAAAGCTCAGGTAAGGATTTAGGTTGATTGATCTTGATCACGGCAAAGATTCCTTGGGGACTCTTTGTTTCCGACAATGAGGAAGCAATATCCTCAGAAATAATGATCGCATCATCGTAATACTTTTTGATGATCCGATTATCTTGATGGTTCTCAGTTGCCAAGACCTTAACAATTTCTTGGCCATTATCATCAGCTTCTTGAACTAAATGAAATCCTTCGATTAAGTAGGTACCAGTTTTCTTGATCTCTTTAGTCTTGTTCAACTTATTGATCTGCTTGATCTCTTCATTTTTCTTGGATTCGATATATTTCATAAAATTCTTCCTTCTTGATTTATAATTATAGAGTAACATATCTACGAATTGGAGTGATATCCATGAAACATCTTTCACTACGAGTTTCCGGCCTAGTTCAAGGCGTAGGCTTTCGTTGGTCGACCGTCCAAGTTGCTATGGACTGCGACGTGAGCGGGACCGTCGAAAATCTACCCGATGGCTCAGTTCAAATCGAAGCTGAAGGCGAAGAAATGAAACTGTACACTTTTTTGACCAAGATCAGACAGTCACCCTCTCCATTTGCAAAAGTTAAAAACGTTGACTACGCCTTCTCGGACGACTTAAAGAATTATAAAAAGTTTCGCGTCATTGGTTGAATACCTATATTACTTAACGTATATTGTTTATATGCTTTTTAAAAGGTGGTTTACAATTGAATAAGAAAATATTAAAGTACATTTCTGCTTTATCATTAGTCGTGGTATTTGCAGTTGTTCTTTCTGGATGTGCCCAAAGTGGCGTTCAGCATGCACCAACAAGTGGACCTTATGCATTTATTTATAAGATCCTAGGAGTTCCTTTCCAAAACTTGATCATGTGGACGGCCAATGCCTTAGGCGGTAAAGCTGCTTATGCATGGGGCATCATGATCATCTCCTTTGTAGTTCGACTATTGTTGCTTCCTCTATCATTGAACCAACAATACAAATCAACTGCTCAACAAGAGAAAATGCGTGCCATCCAACCGCAGCTTAAATTGATCCAAGACAAGCAAAAACAAGCTAAGGATCCAGAAACACAACAAAAAATCGGTCAATTAATGATGGAAGTATATAAACAAAACAACATCAGTCTGACCGGCGGCATTGGTTGCTTACCATTACTACTCCAAATGCCAATTTTGATTGCGATTTATCAAGCCGTGCAATACTCACAAGAAATCGGAGTCGCCAGCTTCCTTAACATTCCACTAGGAAAACCAAGTTTAGTAATCGCAATCGTAGCAACACTTTTCTACATCGTTCAATCATGGCTCTCACTACAAGTGGTGCCACAAGAACAAAGAAAACAAATGTCCTCAATGCTCTTAATGAACCCATTGATCACATTCTTCATCTCAATGATCTCATCCGCTGCCCTAGCCCTTTATTTCTTAGTAGGTGGTATCGTATTGTTGATCCAACAATTGATCACAAACTACATCATCACACCTAAGATCAGAAAACAAGCTGATGAAAATCTTAAGAAGAATCCAGTCAAGACCGTAGTAACAGAAGAGTCGATCAACAAATTGCTCCAAGGTTCAGGGTCAAGTTCATCAAATACAGATACTAATGAAAATAATGAACATACTGACCTTCACAAGAACATTCGCGAATTGAACAAAGGCAAACAAAACAAGCCAAAAAATAAAGATTAATAAAATTAGCCGCTGACCATCAAATGATCAGCGGCTTTTTTAGTCAAATCAAATAGAACGACTAACGCGAAAGTACGAGGAACGAGTATGTGAGCAAGAAACAAATAAAATAAATAGAGAAAAAAAAGAAAACAGAAGAACTAGGCAAGAGTACGAGGAACGAGAACACGAGCCAGATGTGAAAGCAAGAGAAGAAAAAGAATAAAAAACTCTTATCCAACCAACAAAACAAAGAAAACCTCAACAGCAATGTAAGTCAGGAAACAAAATGAGCGGAGCAAAGTCCCGCGAACCGAAAAAAGAATCGGAAATCGAGACAGAAAATATATCGTGATAAGAAAAGGAAGCCCCTACTCCCACCAGAATAGATAAAGCCTGAGATAGACATATGAGGCATAGGACGCGCCAAAAGTGCCAATTTGTACAAAATAAATCGGTAAATCTCAACCAAAGGGGGGATTATGTCACTATTTAGACGGAGGGGCCCGGGGATACAGTCCTCAGTGGTGAAATTTCTCTTGGTGACGAAGGAACCTAGAGAAAGGTGCAGTTTTGAAACAAGCGAGCGCACTTTGCTCGATTGGTTCAAAATGTGCCCACCACGTTCCAGTGGCTGTATCCCCGGGCCCCGGAGTCGGCATTGAACGTACCAGCCAAACAACTACCTCCCACCCCAACAACCAAACAAACTATCACAACACAGCAAAATAAAACGCTTCTGTCTGCCATAGCTCACTTACATCTATACAAAAAAAGACCAGATCCATATAAGATCTAGTCACTACTCTTAGAATCCTCATCAACAGTATCGGCAACAATAGGCAACTCAACCCGAAACACCGTACCAGAACCAAGAACACTCTCAACAGTAATAGTACCTTTATAAACTTCAATCAAACGCTTAGCAATAGAAAGCCCTAAACCGTTCCCTCCGCGTTTTCTAGAACGAGCCTTATCAACTCTATAAAAACGATTAAAAACCTGTTTAAGATCCTTCTTATTGATCCCAACACCATAATCTTGGACAACAAATTCCAACAAAGCCTCATTAGTAGAAGCGGACAAATTAATTTCCTTACGGTCACCAGAATATTTAAAAGCATTATCCAGTAAAATCACCAAAACCTGTTCCAAATGATTCCGATAAATCTTCACCTTACTACCAGTTTGAATATCATCATCGAAATTCACCACAAAATCAGGATGTAACATCTTAAAGTCGTTATAAACTTGCGTAAACAACGGCTTAACTTCAGTTTCTTGATCGAGATATTCACTATCGATCTGTTCAACACGTGTCAAATCCAGCATCTCCTGGATCAACGATTGCATTCGTTTCAACTCTTGCAGAGAAGAATTGATCGAGTCGTTCAAAACCTCAGGATCATCTTTGCCCCAACGTTGAAGCATACTCAAATGCCCCTCCAAAACAGCAACAGGAGTTCTAAGTTCGTGCGAAACATCTTCAACAAATTCTTTTTGCTGATTAGTATAAGCTTGCATCCGATCCAACATCTTATTAATGTTGATCGTCAAATCATAAATCTCATCATTACGTTTCTTCAGTTTAATACGCGAATCTGAATCAGGCTTCTTGTTCAAATCATCGATAGTTTTATTAATCTCTTTAATATTATTCAAAACAAATGTCACAGCAAAAAAACTCAAGGCAATAGCCATGACCAGAACAAAAATACCGACCCAAATCAAACGTACAACAAAATCATGAACAACAGCAGCACTAGCCACCGCATCCACAGTATTAAAGGCAATATAGGCAACGATCAAATACGCGGCTAAAATTACTAAAGTTATCAGAAAAGTCCATTTGATTCTGATAGAAATTCTCATCGTCTCATCACGTAACCTTTACCACGTACAGTTGAAATATAACTAGGTGAGCCGCCTCGATCGATCTTATTACGCAAATACTTAATGTAAACATCAACAACATTAGTCTCAGTACTAGAACCAGTCCCCCAGACACGTTCAAGCAGATCATCACGACCCAAAACAGTCCCGACATTTTCCATCAAAGCACTAAGAAGATCGTATTCTCTTCTAGTCAAATCAATAACTTCACCATTACGTTTCAATGTTTGAGTAGTCTTATCAATAACCAAATTCTTATACTTCAAAACTTGATCGTTATTACGAGTAACATCAATATCAAGATCAATACGTCTTAACAAAGCCCGAATACGTGCAAGCAATTCCTCGATCGCAAATGGTTTAACAATATAATCGTCAGCACCATGATCCAAGCCAGAAACTCGATCAATAATCGAATCACGAGCAGTCATCATAATAATCGGTGTATTCTTCTCTTGTCGAACTCGACGGCATACTTCGATACCATTTAGCTCAGGCAGCATCAAATCAAGCAAAATCAAATCCCAATCTTCATTCAATGCCTCATCGAGACCGGTACGGCCATCTGTAGCAACCTTAACTTCATAATTCTCATGTTGAAGTTCAAGTTGAACAAATTTTGCCATATTCTCTTCATCTTCAATAACTAATATCTTAGCCATACTAACTCTCCCGTATATTAAACAAAATTTAATCATTCTTAATTATTAAACGTTTTCTCGCCTTTTGCAAGGCAATGCATTAAAGATTTTAACACATTGGGATTATTAAAAATAGCAAAAATTAGAAAATAACAAAAAATTGAACAACTCAACCATAAAAAATGAAAAAAAGACCCAAAAAAGAGAAAAATAGAAACACAGAAAAAACAAATATCAAAAACAAATGCGAAAGTGCAAAAGAGACATTCAAATAAACAACCGGAAAGCATCAGAACCGGGCAAGAGCATGAGGAACGAGTGCGCGAGCAAGATGCGAAAGCTAGATAAGAAAAAATAATATCAGCTCTTATCTAACCAAACAAGAAAAGAGAAAGAAATCAAGATAGAAATTATATCGTACAAAGAAAAGGAAGCCCCTACTCCCACCAGAATAGATAAAGCCTGAGATAGACATGTGAGAAATAGGACGAGCAAACAGTGCCAATTTGTACGACATAAATCGGTAAAACTCAAACCAAGGGGGGATATAGTCTCCATCAAGACGGAGGGGCCCGGGGATACAGACCTCAGTGGTGATATTTCACTTGGCGACGAAGGAGCTTAGTGAAAGGTGCAGTTTTGAAACAAGCGAGCGTACTTTGCTCGATTGGTTCAAAATGTGCCCACCACGTTCCCGACCTTAGTTGTTCGGTGGCCTAGCCACCACCATAACCGGTTGCGCAAGTGCGTTAGCACTTACGTTCCTTTAACGTATCCTCGGGCCCCGGAGTCGGCATTGAACGTAGCAACCAAAATACCACCTCCAACCCAACCACCAAAAATCATAAACGTCCATCCAAGAAAAACGCCACTGTCTGCCATAGCTCTCTTACATCAATAAAAAAAGCCGAGACCACGAAAGCCTCGACCCAAAACAAAACTATTGTTCTTCATACCAACTATAATGGAAAATACCATCCTTATCATTTCTCTCATAAGTATGAGCACCGAAATAATCACGTTGTGCCTGAATCAAATTAGCAGGCAAAACTTCAGAACGATATTGATCATAATAAGAAACAGCTGACATAAATCCAGAAACCGGAATACCAGCCTTAACAGCAAAACTAACCACATCACGGACAGCTGACTGATAATCCTCTACGATCTTTTCAAAATAATCGTCAAGCAACAAATTATCCAAGTTAGCATCTTTATCATAAGCATCAGTGATCTTTTGCAAGAATTGAGCTCGAATAATACAACCAGCTCTCCAAATCTGAGCGATCTTACCAAAATCAAGATCCCAATCATAATGCTCACCAGCAGCCTTCATCTGGGCGAAACCTTGAGCATAACTCATGATCTTACTGAAGTATAATGCCTTTCTGATCTTCTCAACGAACTCACTAACATCAACATCAGGAACATCTTTAGGACCGTTTAAGACCTTACTTGCCTTCACACGCTCATCCTTATATGCAGAGATATAACGTGAGTATACAGCAGAAGTGATCAATGACTGTGGAACACCTAATTCAAGAGCACTTTGTGAACTCCACTTACCTGTACCCTTGTTACCAGCCTTATCCATAATCTTGTTAACGATAAAGTCATCGCTGCCTTGATCATCTTTTCTAGTTAAAATATTAGCAGTAATATCGATCAAATAACTTGAAAGCTCACCTTTGTTCCATTCCTTAAATGTATCAGCAACTTTATTAAGATCATTGTTATACAAGTGTGAAAGCAAATTGTAACTTTCAGAAATCAATTCCATATCACCATATTCGATACCGTTGTGAACCATCTTTACGTAGTGACCAGCACCATTAGCACCGATATATGTGACACATGGCTTACCATCTTCGTCTGCTTTTGCAGAAATTTGTTCCAAGATTGGGGCAACTAAGTCATAGGCTTCTTTTTGGCCACCTGGCATTAGTGATGGACCATGAAGAGCACCTAATTCACCACCAGAAACACCCATTCCGATAAAGTTGATACCAGATTTATCCAAACGTTTGTTTCTTTCAATTGTATCTTCAAAGAATGTGTTACCACCATCGATCAATACATCACCTTTGTCAAGCAATGGCAATAGTTGATCGATAACGGCATCAGTTCCGGCACCAGCCTTGACCATCATAATAATACGACGTGGATTTTCAAGTGAATTTACGAAGTCCTCGATCGTATAACTAGGAACCAATTTCTTGTCTGAATGCTCTTTAACGACATTTTCAGTTTTCGAACCAGTTCTGTTATAAATAGCAACTTCATATCCACGGCTTTCGATATTAAGTGCCAAGTTCTTACCCATTACGGCCATTCCAATAACACCGATTTGTGGTTTACTCATACGTCTACCTCCAATAAAATAATTAAATCAATATAAGATTAACATTAGTTAATTCATAATACTATATTAACAAAAAATGAAAAAAAGAGGGCACTATTGATCCTCATCTTTGAACAAATTCTTCAATTTGGCAAATTCAGGATTAACGTGTTCCTCTTCTTTTTGTTTCTTAAATTCATCTTCAGAAATGACCGTCCAGTTTTTACCGGATGGCATAATATCTTCCGTCTTCTCTTTTTCAGTCAAAACTTGGGTTGGAATATTTAATAAAATATTGTCAATTACCGACTCATAAACATTGATGGTTGGCGTGTCATCGTCGATGGGAATAATAATAGCGTAGTCTTCGATCTCTTCCGTATCAATATTATCAATATTGTAAGCTTCATTGATCCGGAATTCTAAATTCAAATCTACTGGATCCAAACTTCTAGTTGATGGAACCGTAAGTTTAATAGCCACTTTAACATCAGAGATCACCAGACCGCGATCGTTAAATAAATTACCAGAAACATCAACTGGTTGAGCAGATATTATATCTGAATATCGTTCTTTTAAATCTTTTTCTACATCTAATTGTTCTTTAAAATCAAAGGGTTTATCTTTGTATTTTCTAACCTCTTGTACGTCCCAATTAAGCATTGTTCTCCTCCTTAATATAAGGGATAACTCCAAAATTTTGTTCTTGCTGGTTTATCATTTGATAAATACTATCTGCCTTTATCGCCAAGGAAGATTGTTGTGCTTGCTGCTTCCCAACCCTTGTGATCAAAGGAATATCCAATTGCTTCTTGATCGAATTGAGATATTTTTGGCCAACTTGATCAAAAGCTAAGACCTGTAAATAATCATCTGCCAAGGCAGTTTTCATTTCCTCATTTTCAACATTGATCAAAACATACATCAACAACCGTCTAATCCTAGCTAACGTATAACGCTTAGACTTGATCAATTGACTCAATGAATCAAAAGAATCAGCTGAATAAGCGTCTTTTTTCACTTTATTTTCTAGTCCCTCCACCATTTGATAAATCAATTGTAATTCATCCAGAGATTTCGACAAAATGTTATATCTCAAATACGGGAAAAATTTTTCCCAGGTGATTAATTGCTGTTGACTTAAATCATTTTCAACATCTTTAGGAATTGATTTATCAACCGATAAACTAGATTTACTGAGTAAATTCTTTCTAATATTTGTCGCTGAAAATCCATGCTGTGGACGTAAAATAAAATGCTCTTGAATATCAAAACCGTGCTCCATGATAGCAGCTACGTAATTGATACCTAACAATTGATTAGGTTTATCAAAAGTGTCAATGCCGTGTTGCTTCAACGAATTATTCAAATTCTGTGCGTAATTAGTATGAAAATCTTGCGCAAACTCAAGTCTATTTTGACACATCAGTTTAGCAGCGTTTTGAAAATCCAATTCCTCCTCTGTTCCAAAAACTATATCCGTCACGCCAAGTGAATGTAAAAGTTCGACTGACTTATTAGCAAACATGTCAGCTGGCTGAACTGCTTTGGCAAAAGGAAGCTCGATTACGAGATCAATACCGTGGTCAACTGCATTTTTCGCCCTAGTATGCTTATCAAGTATCGCAAAATCACCCCGCTGAACAAAATTACCTGACATTACGGCAATTAATACATCGGGGTGATATTTTGTATGAATTTGTTCAATAAAATGCTGATGTCCATTGTGAAACGGATTGAATTCAGCAACAATTCCAAAAACTCTCATCTTAGTCTCCTACTTCTCAGACTCAAAAAACCATCTATTTGAATCTGGTTGGATACTATTCTCACCAAAATCTGCTGTTACTTGGATATTCTTGAAGCCGACGTCTTTTAATATTTGTTGATAAACATCTACCGGATAAGTTCGTTCGTGATGTATCTCGGTGTTGACTTTGTATCCATCGAACTTGTCATCGTAATTGAAAAAAGTCAATTCATGCTCGATCGAATGAGGATATTCACCTTCAAAACTGCTCCACATAAAGGCAGAATCCTCAGCCTTATGATTAAACATGTATCCTGGAAATACTTCATCCATTTGATACAACGAGTGAGCATCAAACAAATATTTGCCACCTTTATTTAAATGGTCGAATGCTTGTTTAAAAGCAATATAAAGTTCGTCTTCATCAGCTAAATAGCAAATTGAATCATCAAAACAAGTGATGACGTCATACTGTCCAAAATCATACAGATCCATCATATTGCTAACTTCAAATGGAATCTTGACCTCGGCTTTTTTAGCCTTACGATCGGCAATATTCAACATCTCTTCTGAAAGGTCAGTTCCAGTCACTTGATAATCATTAGCTAAAAGGATGGTTAGATCTCCCGTGCCACAAGCAACATCTAATAATTTACTATTGGGCTTAGTTCTAGATTTGACGTAATCAGCCCACTTTTGATAAAGCGAATCATCCATCAACTCGCTATAAACTTCAGCAAATGAATTATAGATCATTAACTGTTACCAATTTTGAAATATCAACTGATGGAGCATCTGACCAGAGTTTTTCTAAATTGTAAAAAGCACGTTGTTCAGTCGTGAACACATGGATCACAACGTCATGAAGGTCGATCAAGATCCACTCGGAATCTCTCTTTCCTTCGACGTGACCAATTTCAACATGGTTCTCGCCCTCTTTATCAAGGATCTCTTGAACAATGGCATCAACTTGTCTTTGTGAATTAGCATCCATAATAACGAAATAATCTGTCATGATACTAACTTTACTAATATCTAAAACTTCAATATCGTTGGCATGTTTGCTATCGGCTGCTTTCACAGCAATTTCCATAATTTCTTTTGAATTCAAATTATAATTCTCCCTTATCTATCCAATAATTATAACTAATAAATGTTTCAGGATAAATCTTTCTATTTTTGTCGATCAAGTGTGCAATTGAATGTTTCAGTTCAAAAGCAACTCCAGAGTTTAAAGATTTAGCAGCATATTTGCGAGCCTCATCAATTCCTGGAAAGTCACGTTTAGGTTCAATAAAATCGGCAATAAAGACGCATTTGTCAACATTAGTCATTGAGGTTGCTCCAACTGTATGGCGACGAATAGCATTTAAAACGTCTTCATCATAGACACCCAGTTCATCTTTGATGATCTCGGCTCCGACAATACCGTGCCAAATGGCATTTCCATAATTTAACAATTCTGGATCGAGCTGATGCTTCTTAATCGTATCAATAAATTGTGCGTCACTGCGTTCTTTAGCAAAATCGTGCAATAATCCAGCCAATCCGGCTCTTAAAACGTCAGCTCCAAATTTCTCTGCCAATTCTTGAGCCTGCTTTTCAACTCTGAGGCAATGAGTATAGCGAAAGTCACTCATTGTCTCCTTCATCTGAGTAACCACGGCGTCGCGGTCAAAACCTGGGATTATTTTATCGTAATCAAAGTTTGTCATTGATAAAGCCCCTTGTCTTTAATGTAGTCTTCAACTGCCTTGGGAACCAAATATTTGATCGATTTATTGGTCTTAACAGCATTTCTGATCATACTTGAACTAATTTCGAGTTCAGGAGTATTTACCCAAAGTATAGGATACTTTGAACTTTTTTCAAAACCTTTGCGGCAGACACCGACAAAATGGACCATCTGAGTTAATTCATCGATATGAGACCACTTCGGTAAATTTTCAACCATATCTCCACCAATAATAAAGTAAAATTCTGTATTTGGATTACACTGCTTCAAAATCTTGATAGTTTCATAAGTATAGCTGACGCCACCACGATTAACATCTGTCAGGTCCAAATCAAAGTGCATATTATCCTCGATCGCCAATTTGAGCATCTCGATCCGATCCTTGCTATCGATCGGCTCAGTCTTTTCCACTCCACGATGTGGCGGGATCTTATCTGGCAAAAACAAGACTTTACTTAACTTTAATTGAGAATAGACTTGTTCGGCGATTACTAAGTGCCCAGTATGGACGGGATTAAAAGTTCCGCCTAAGATGCCGACGTGTCGTTTAGGATAATTAGTTTGAATTTCAGGTTTAGCTTTAGTTAAAATTTTTCCTTGTGTTCTCATTATTCATCTTCACTTAATACTAAATTTTTTCAAGTTCTAAAGAATATTTACGATTCTTGATCTTAGAAGATTTCTTATACAAAATTGCTTTGGAACCAATCGTTTGGATCAATGCAATACCACCATCTAATTCATTGAGGGCGGCAATCAGTTGGTCTGCATTAGCCATCGTATTTTGCAAAAATGAAACCTTGATCAATTCATTTTTATTAAGTAGTTGTTGAATTTGTTTCAACAAGTTATCGCTGATACCATCACGTCCGACTTGGACTAATGGTTTCATAGTTTGCGCTTGACTGCGCAAATAGCGGTTTTGTTTGCCTTTTATTATCATATTTTCTCCTTAAATAATTGCATCTCTGATCGATACACTAACGCCCTTAGGTACGAATACTCGAACTTTACAGTTAGCAGGGATCGTGACCCATCCTAAACCGTAAATGACGATGTCTGATCGAGAATGAGAAGTAAATTCTTCTTTTTTCAGTTCAGGCAAGGTTGAAATGTCTTCCGGTGGATTAAGGATCTCGCCAATATGCTTTTCATAAAATTGATCAGCATTCTCCGTCTTTGTCCGATGAAGCACTAATCCTTGATTGACATAGAAAACTACGTTAGATTTCTCATCCAAAAAGTCAAATCGGGCCAACCCGGCGACAAATATTGTCTGGCCATCTCTTAATTGGAAAGTTGCTGGACGTAACGGTTTCTTGGGTGTGACTGCCTTAAGTTCTCTCTCATTGAGATAATGGGCTAATTGGTATTTATGAATGATTCCTGGCGTATCGATCAAGAAATGACCATCATCTAAAGGAATATCGATTCGATCCAATGTTGTTCCAGGGAATCTTGAAGTTGTGATCAAGTCCTTTACATCAGAATTTTCTGAAATAATCTTATTGATCAAAGTCGACTTACCAGTATTGGTAGTTCCGACGACATACACGTCTTGCCCATCGCGATATTTCTCGATCATCTGCATCAATTTGTCAACGTTTGCGCCAGTTTGTGCGGAAACCATCAATTGACCGATCGATTTGATACCATTTTCTTTGCTCTTTTGTTGAAGCCAATTAAGCAATTTGTTTTGATTGACAGAGCGAGGCAGTAGATCGAGTTTGTTCCCTACTACTAAAATATTCTTATCGCCAACAAATCTTTGTAAGCCAGGAATAACACTACCTTCATAATCAAAAATGTCGACAACGTTAACGATCAAGCCTTTTTTACTAGAAATGGAATCTAGTAATTTCAAAAATTCATCGTCATCAATATTTACATCAGTGATCTCATTATAATTTCTTAATCTGAAGCATCGCTTGCACAATAATTCTTTAGAATCATCCTCCAAATATTTGTTAAGCGTTGATTGCTGGACGAAGCCTGGTTTATCCTTATCTTCTGTTTGGATCTGAGCCCCGCAGCCAATACAATATAATACTTCATCATTTTCTGTCATGTAATGAATCCTTCCAATATAAATTTTTATCTTTCTTTTGTAAATATTTCAATAATGGTCTTTCAAAAAAGCGATTCACCCGAGTCTTCTTAGCATCGGTATTAACGATCGGTTTGACCAAAACTGTCTTCACTCCTGAAAGCGAACCTGCCAAGACATCAGTAAAGATCTGATCACCCACAAACAAGATCTCATCTTTATTAATATTATTGTCTTTCAAATATTTCATGATCTCGAAAGGAAGCGGCTTTTTGGCACGGGCAACGATTCCTATTTCCAGATCAGCCACGGCTTTTTCGATCCGTTTATAACTATTGTTAGAAACGACCAATACTTCGATATTTGCCATTTTCATTATATTAAGCCATTTTCTCAATGACAAGGTATATTCACTACTGTTCCATGGCAAAATAGTATTATCGAGATCTGTCATGATCGTCGTGATATTTAGTGCCTTTAAATCAGCGGGTTCAATGTCAGTGATCCTATTTAACATAATTGTAGGTTTAAACATAATCTACCTCATTCGTATACTTAGTAAAAAAACGTAATTTGGATTGTCCAAATTACGTTTTATTAATTAAGCTAAAGCTTTCTTAGCTGTTTCTGCTAAACTTGTGAATGCCTTTGGATCTTGAATAGCGATTTGAGCTAACATCTTACGGTTGATGTCAACGTTTGCTAATTTCAAACCATGCATCAATTTGCTGTAGCTGATTTCGTTCATTCTTGCAGCAGCGTTGATTCTTGCGATCCATAACTTACGGAAATCACGCTTCTTTTGACGACGATCACGGAATGCATAACGGTATGAAACCATGATTTGTGTATGAGCTGCTTTAAAAGTGATATGTTTTGAACCACGATATCCTTTAGCTAATTTTAAAACTTTTTTACGACGTTTGCGAGTTACTGTTCCACCTTTTACACGTGGCATAATGACTCCTCCTTTGAATTACGATACCTAAATTAGTATGTTGCTAACATTTGTTTGATTCGTTTCATATCACTTGATGAAACTAAACCTGATTTTGCCAATTGACGACGTTGCTTCTTTGTCTTTCCGTGGAAACGGTGACTTGTGTAAGCATGACTTCTCTTCCATTCACCAGTAGCTGTCTTCTTAAATCTCTTAGCTGATGCACGGTGTGTTTTTTGTTTAGGCATTGAAAATCCCTCCACTATTTTTTCTTATTATCTTTAGAACTAATTGGATCAAGCATTAAGAACATGCTTCGGCCATCCATCTTAGGCTTTGTAGTAACATTGGCAATATCTTTTGTCTTGTCAGCTACGCGATCTAAGACTTCTTTTCCTATCTCTTTATGAGTAATTGCTCTACCCTTAAAGCGAAGAGAAACTTTGACCTTATCGCCCTTACTCAGGAACTTACGGGCATTGTTAAGCTTTGTATTAAAGTCATTTTCTTCAATTGTTGGACTAAGTCTAACTTCCTTGATACTTACGACCTTTTGCTTTTTACGAGCTTCACGATTTTTCTTTTGAAGTTCAAACTTATATTTACCATAGTCCATGATCCTAGCAACTGGAGGCTTTGCTCCAGGTGACATAAGAACTAAGTCCATGTTGGCTGCGTCTGCTAGACGTTGAGCCTCTGCCTTTGGTTTTACACCTACTTGATCTCCGTTTTCGTTAATCAACCGAACTTCTTTTGCACGAATTTGATCGTTTACTAATAAATCTCTTGCTATGAGTAGTCACCTCCGAAAAATGTTCCCACTAAAAAAGTGGGGTGCATACGCACGCCCACTAATATAATTATCTTATACAGTATTTACCTAGAGGCACATGCATAGGTGAGAAGCGGGCGCTTCTGCTTAATCTCAACAGGTATTAATAATACCAGTCCATTACCGGCTTGTCAACAACAGTCAGTAATTAATTTACAAAATCAATTGTACAACACTATTTAGTATCAAAACCAAAAATTGCATCAATTGTTTCTAATACGCCTTCATTATTATTATCAAACTCGGTCACTTGATCTGCTGCACTTTGAGTTGAATTCTTAGCATCCTTCATAGCAAACCCTAACCCAGTCTCAGCTAGCATCTCGTCATCATTACTATTATCGCCAAAGCTTACGATCTGATCCAAACCAATATTATAGAAATCGGCCAACTTTCTCAGACCAAAAGCTTTATTAATACCCGTGGAAATAATATCAATACTTCCAAAGCCACTGGCTGTTGCATGGATCTCACCGGCAAACTTATCATTCAAGCTTTGCGTGACTTCATCTAATTTATCATCATTCAAACTAAGATTAACTTTAAAGACATCATCATTAACATCTTTAATATCCTTAGTTAATTGATAATTGTGAATATAATACTTATTCAAAAAAGGTTCAAATTTTTCATCCACATAAGTTGCCTTCTCACCAGACAAGATGAAGGACTGGAGATTATTTCCTAACGAAAACAAGTTATCGATAATTTCATTGATCGTATCCGTCTTTAAATAAGATGCAAAGACCTCATCTTCCCCAGCTAAAATGTGAGCGCCATTTTCAGATACAAAGGCATCGACCGGCGAAAATTGGACCACCCGTTGCAAATGACCCAAATAATTTCCACTAGCAATGGCAAACTTAACATTTTGATCATGTAACAACTTTAACTGACGATTGAAACGATCATGATTGTACTCGTGGTTGTCATCAAAAAAAGTCCCATCAATATCAGTAGCGATCAATTTAAACATAAAAGCACCTCAATTCATAATCCTGAAGACTATTTTACAGATAAAAAGGATTAAAGAAAAGAAATAGCAACACAGCATCCCTGTAAACCAAATTTGTAAAAAAAAATCGACGCCAATGTTGGCGTCGATCATATTATCAAATCAAGTCTAAATCTTTCTTTCTTTATCCTTGCCTTGACGTGAGAAATTACGGACATCAGCAGCAACTGAATCAACAAACATGGCTACGTATTCTGACTCTGAATTATCCTCGCCATACTTTCTGACAGAAACTGTGGCATCAGCCATTTCATCGTCACCGACAACAGCTGTGTAAGGGATCTTCATTGTTTGAGCATCACGGATCTTGTAACCCATCTTCTCATCACGATCATCGATCGTAGCACGAATATTCTTCTTACGTAGTTCAGATAGTAAGTTTTCAGCGTAGTTCTTATGGATCTCATTATTGACAGGAATGATTCTAACTTGTGTAGGAGCCAACCATGTTGGGAAAGCACCTTTATAAATTTCGATCAAGTAAGCAATAAATCTTTCCATTGTTGAAACGATACCACGGTGGATCATGACTGGTCTGTGATCTTCACCATCAGAACCAACATATGTCAACTTGAACTTCTCTGGTTGCATGAAGTCTAATTGGATAGTTGATAATGTTTCATCGTTACCTAAAGCAGTCTTTGTTTGCACATCTAGTTTAGGACCGTAGAATGCAGCTTCACCTTCTGCTTCATAGTAATCCAAACCAAGATCATCCATAGCAGCTTTTAACATTGATTGTGACTTGTTCCACATCTCGTCATCATCAAAGTATTTCTCAGTATTAGCTGGATCACGGTAACTCAATCTGAATGTGTAGTCTGTGATATCAAAGTCAGCATAAACTTCCATCATCAATTGAAGTGTACGTTTGAATTCTTCTTGGATTTGATCAAGAGCAACGAATGTGTGACCATCGTTCAATGTCATTTCACGCACACGTTGTAATCCACTCAAAGCACCTGACTTTTCATATCTGTGCATCATACCTAATTCAGCAATTCTGACAGGCAATTCACGATATGAACGTGTGTGGTGCTTGTAAATTTGAATATGTGAAGGACAGTTCATTGGACGAAGTTCAAGCATTTCACCATCACCCATGTCCATTGGTGGGAACATGTCTTCACGATAGTGCTCCCAGTGACCTGAAGTCTTATAAGCATTCAAGTTCATCAAAATTGGAGTATATACGTGTTGATAACCCCAAGCAACTTCCTTATCAATGATATATCTTTCGATAACACGACGGATCGTTGCACCGTTTGGCATCCAGTATGGAAGACCTGCACCGACTTCTGGGTCAACGAAGAACAAATCAAGCTCACGACCGATCGTTCTATGGTCACGTTCCTTGATCTCTGCACGACGCTTCATATCGGCATCAAGATCATCTTGCTTAAAGAAGGCTGTTCCGTAAATTCTTTGAAGCATTGGGTTACTTGACTTACCTTGCCAGTATGCACCAGCAACCGACAATAGCTTAAAGTGCTTCAAATTCTTGATGTTTGGTAAAACAGCATCGTATCCAAAATCGATAAAATCATCGATCTTATAAACAGGGATTTGGACAGAATCGATTGCACCGATCAATGATGATTTGTATGGATCATCTTTGAACATTTCAACTAATTCTGACTTGTCCATCATCGTTCTTTCAACTTTGTCATTCTTCTTGATCAACTTATTCATCAATTCAGCAATTGAATCTAATTCATCAACTGTGATTTGATCAGCATCATCAGTATCAACATAAAAACCATCATCATTTGCTTGTTTTTCACCAAAATGAAGATCAGCTTTGAATTGTTTAGCTGCAGCACTAAATACTAAGCTAGCAGTATTTCTCAACACCTTGAGAGAATCAGCGTCATCTTTACCGGTAATGATCTCGATCTTACCATCTTGTTTAATAGGTCTTTCAACATCGATCAATGTATCGTTCAATTTACCTGCGATAGCATTTTTACCTAAAGATGTGCTGATTGACTTCGCAACATCCAAAGTAGTTGTGCCTTGATCAAACTCCTTAACTGTTCCGTCTGGGAATGTTAATTTGATTTCTGACATAATACACGTAACCTCCTAAAATTTGGACAACAAAAAAATGCGTCCCAGAAATATAACTACAAAAATTGTAATCATATTTCTGGGACGCATCTTGCGCGGTTCCACCCAAATTAAAACTGTTAAAAACAGCTTTCACTCTATGGTTATAAAGTAACCAACCGAATATACAGTTTTATATGGAAGTGGTAACTCCAGTAATGGGTAAGCTTTCAGTAATCGTACCCTCCCTGAATAGAACCGAAGTGTTGTCTTTCATGTTTTTATTGAAACATTTATTATTTAGATTTGCAAGGGCTAACCCTTATTTCTTCGATTTCTTCCAGTCACAATAACTTCACGAGATAAGTATTTGACCCGCTCCATAATTCGAGCGGCTTTGACTGGTTCTTGCTCTCCCTTGGAATTTATCGCTAAATGAGCTTCAAGCTCTTTCATTGAAAAATTAGATGAGAAAAAGGTTGGCAAATTCTCTTGCATCCGATATTGCAAAATAACTCCTAGTACTTCGTCCCGCATCCAACTGGATAGAGAGTCTGCTCCAATATCGTCGATCATGAGAATTTGGGCAACTTTGATCTTATTGATCTTATCTAAAGTATTGTTATCGTTGATCGAATTCTTGATCTCAACTGCAAAACTTGGAAAATGCATCATGGTCGACTTTACGCCACTAGTGTACAATTCATTGGCAATCGCTCCTAGTAAATAAGTCTTACCAACACCAAAATCACCAGCCAAATAAAGACCAGGTACAAAGTTTCCATCAGGTTGATAATCTTTAATAAAGTTAACTGCAGCAATAAATGCTTCCTGCCGACCATCACCGTCATAGCTATCTAAACTCGCCTTGCGAACATCTTTAGGCATAGCAACTAGATTGAAACCAGATTCATAAGCTTTTTGCCGATCATTATTGATCTTTTGTTGGTTAGGCAAATAAGCACACTCAATGTAATGATTGCTTACTACCAAAGTAGGCACATAGTCTTTGGAAAACTCATTCGGTTTTGATTTGTGGTTGTAATATTCGTAAATTGCGGCCGCACTGACTTCAATCGCATCTTTATTAAGTTTATCCTGATTTTGTCGTAAAAAAGAAACGACATCAGGATCATTCAAAGCTTGTTGCATTAACTTTTTGTAATTATCATTTTTGAAGTGATAATTTTGAAATCCGGCAGCTAAAACATCACCAAATTTTTCCATATTTATTTATCCTTATTTCTTAGTTTTCGAAGCATTTCTTGACGCGATTTCTCAGCTTCAGAACTATTTTTATTTGTCACCGGTTTACTCTTGACCTTACTCCAGTCAGTCCCCTTTTCAATTTTGCGAGGAGCATTATTGTACCGGCGTTTGCCACGTGGACGATTTTGAAAATCGTTGATTCTCTTCAAAGCATCCTCTGGAGTTTTGACGCCGTTTTGTGTCCAGTCGTTAGCGACAGTTTCCATCAATGCTGTCGTCAAGGATGGCGAAGTTTGTAAAATATAATGCGTCATAATATTCAAGACTGCAGTTGGCAAAACCCGCTTGTATGCCAAGGTCCGCAGAGATCTTGATTCTGATGAACCGACAAATCCCCCACGTTGTTGCTTCTCTTCAGCTAAAAAGTCTGCTGGGCTCAACGATTTAGCCCGTTGAACTAACAATAAATTAGGGTCAGAGGCCCGTAAGGGTTGACTAGGCTGTTGCAGTGGCTGACTTTCTACTCTCGCAGAAAGGTTAGCTTTACCTTCAAAACGCTTTTGGGCAGCATTCTTCAAAGCATTAGGATCAATAGAATTGTCAACGATATTCATCGTTTCTCCAATCAAGTTGATCATTGCGATCTCTGGAATATCGTAAAATTCATGCAAACTTAAGATCAATTCTTGATTCTTTAAAATTGATTCGTGAGAAACATGATACATATCAGTTGCCCGAGTTTCAACTAAGGAAAAATCAAAATTCTTAACATCTTGAACCGGAATAAACGGTTGATGTTCTGGAGAATTAGTAAATTTTCCTTGCGCCTTGGCCACCGTTTCTGGTCGTTTCACTAAATCATCATTACTTACATGGAAAATCGACATAAAGTTTTTGCTGATCTCTCTAGCACCTTTTAACAGTTCATCTGAATGACTGTATTTATTGACTAATGAACGATATTGCGTTTCGCCGATCTTTTCATACAGAAAAACACTTAAAATATCATCGGTTAAAAATTGATCAGCCGTGTAAGGTGTATATAACTGGTAAATATAAAATTCACCGATATCATCTGATTTTACAAATGACTTGATCAGATGCATTGCTTCAAGTTTCAACCGTTCATTGACAAAGGTACTCAGATCCATATCCAAAAGCGACATTAGAGTTGCATGACTTTCCCGATCAGTAATAATTTGTTTGTTCGGTACCTTCTGCCATAAAAACTGGTATATCGAAAAAGCCTTGGCTCCGATCAGGGGCAAGTATAAATCGGTCAATACTTGTTGATCATCACTACCAAAACTTCCAGCAGGCAAAACCCAGTATCCAGTTAAAGGAGTTATTTGATTTTCTTCAGATTCAAACGTTATAAACCCCTCCTAATCTTTGTTGGCACCTTTCTTCTTGGCCGATTTAGCTTTATCGGTTTTGTCGTTTGCCATCATTTCTTGGACTTCATTCATAAATCCGGACATGTCCTTAAATTCACGGTATACACTGGCGAAACGAATATAAGTTACATCGTCTACATCAGCAAGTTCCTTCATGACGTGCTCACCGATATCTTGCGATTTAACTTCATTTTCACCAGTTGCTCTGATTTTATTTTCAACCTTATCGACAATGGCGTTCATTTGGTCCATTGTCACTGGTCTTTTTTCTGCAGCTCGAACTAGACCACGTAAGAGCTTCTCACGACGAAATTCTTCGCGATTACCATTTTTCTTGATCACTAAAAGTGGAGATTTCTCAACTCGTTCAAAAGTTGTAAATCTAGTTCCACAATATTCACATTCTCTTCTTCTTCGAATTGCTCGACCTTCATCACTCGGTCGACTATCAACAACTTTAGACGAATCGTGATGGCAATGTGGACATATCATAAGTTTTCCTCTTTTCTCAAAGTTGTTTTAGCAACAGTTTGATCTGTTTCTCTAAATCATCAATAGTTTGAGAATTGTCGATCCAGTAATCCGCTAATTCTCGCTTTTGTTCCATTGACATTTGCGCATTGATCTTATCTTCTGCCGCTTGTTTAGTAATATTATTTCGTTTAATCAATCGTTTTAGTTGTATTTCATGATCTACATACACAGCTATTGTAGCATCAAAATACTCTTGATAGTGACTTTCAAACAATAGCTGGATCTCAAATATATAGGTCTGCTGGCTTTGATCATTTTTAGCTTCATCGATCATTTTTAAGATCTTTTTCCGGATCAATGGACCAGTTATCCCTGTCAAAAGCTTTAATTGTCGCCGATCTGAAAAAACAATCCGGCCTAATTTTTTCCGATCAAGCGTCCCGTCCGATAACAAAATCGACTTGCCGAATTGCTTTGTGATTTGCCTTAAGCCTGTAGTTCCTGGCTCCACAACTATCCGGGCTACCTGATCAGCATCATAAATTTTGCAGCCTAATTTCTGAAAAATATTTAATATAGTAGTTTTACCAGCAGCGATACCACCAGTCAATCCATAGATTTTACTCATTTAGCTACCTGACACTTTGGACAAAAATGGGTTCCACGGCCACCGACCTTGATCTTTTCGATTTCAGTCCCACATCTTGGACAAGGTTGACCTTCTTTACCATAGACTTTCAAATGATCCTGCATGTTTCCTTTATGACCGTTGGCATCTAAGTAAGTTCTAATAGTTGATCCACCAGACTTTATGGCCTTGTCGATCTCTGAATTAGAACATTTAATAATAGTCTTGATCTCTTCATCCGTGAGATGATCGGCTTTTGTTTCGGGATGGATCTTAGCTTGCCAAAGAACCTCATCGACATAAATATTACCCAAACCGCCCATAACTGATTGGTCTAGTAAAACTGTCTTAATATCTTTTCGATGGCGCATGATCCGCGGTTTGATATTTTCAAAAGTAAAATCAGGTGCTAAAGGTTCTGGTCCCAATTTCTTTAAAGATTTATTCTCAGATAACCGATCAGTCGGCCACAACTGCATCCGCCCAAATTTTCTGACATCATTGTAAATCAACATTTGACCGTCATCCAAAGTAAAAATAGCATGCGAATGCTTATCGATTGCGTTCTTATCAGCGGAAACTCGATATTTACCTTCCATGCGCAGATGGCTAATAATGGTATAACCATTATCCAGTTCTATTAGTAAAAATTTGGCACGCCGACCAATGTTGGAAATAGTTGCTCCGGAAACCGTTTCAATGAATTCATCAACATCTCCAGTGATCAAATTTTGATAACGGATCTCAACACTGATTATTTTCTTATTTAAAACTTGATCGATCAGTCCCCGACGGACTGTCTCAACCTCTGGCATTTCTGGCATTCAATTCACCTACGATTTTATTTATTTAGCTTCATACCATGTCTTTCCATGAGCAGATTCTACTTTCAAAGGCACATCTAATTTCACAGCAGAATCCATCACACTTGGTACTAATTTCTCCAAAATTGGAATTTCTGATTTTGGTGCTTCAAAGATCATTTCATCATGTACTTGTAGTAATAAATTAGCTTGTAGATTTTCTTCACGTAATTTATTTTGCATGTTGATCATGGCAACTTTAATAATATCAGCGGCACTACCTTGGATCGGTGTATTCATCGCTGTTCTCTGGGCAAAATTACGCAAGGCAAAATTCTTTGCATGAATATCTGGCAAATAGCGACGACGATGCATAATGGTTTCAACATAGCCATTTTCGCGCGCAAATTTAACAATCTCGTCCATGTATTTTTTCACACCTGGGTATTGTTCAAAATAACTATCAATAAATTGTCCAGCTTCTTTTCTAGTAATACCGATATTTTGAGACAAACCATAATCACTAATACCGTAAACGATCCCAAAATTAGTTGCCTTAGCTTTACGACGCATATCAGGAGTAACTTCATCGGTACTATTCAAACCAAAGATATTCATTGCTGTATGGGCATGGATATCATAGTCTTCTTTAAAGGCCTCTTGCATAGTCTCATCACCAGAAATATGGGCCAAGACTCGTAATTCAACTTGAGAGTAATCGGCCGAAAACATTTCCCAGTCCTCGTGTTGTGGGACAAAAGCCTTTCTGATCTGACGCCCCTCATCGATCCTGATCGGAATATTTTGTAGATTAGGCTCGATTGAAGACAATCTACCCGTTTGGGTCAATGTTTGTTGATAAATAGTATGGATCTTATTGTCTGGTTGAATGAATTTTTGAAGTCCAATCGCATAAGTAGAGTTGATCTTGGAAAGTTGGCGATAATCGAGGATCTTTTGAACTACTGGTGACTTATCTTTCAATTGTTCCAAAACATCAACCGCTGTTGAATAACCAGTTTTAGTCTTCTTGATAACTGGCAATTTCAGATCTTCGAACAAAACTACACCTAGCTGTTTTGGGGAATTGATATTAAATTCTTTCCCTGCTTCTTGGTAGATCGCATTTTCAATATCAGCTAATCTTTGGGCAAAAGAATTTTCCATTTCTTTGAGCTTAGACGTTTGAACCGTCACACCGGCAAGCTCCATGTCTGATAAAACAACAGTCAACGGTAATTCGATTTCGTCATATAAACTATCTTGATCATTGTCTTTTAGCTCTGCCAGCATCTTATCGCGCAATGCATTGATCAATTGAGCTTGTTGACTAAGGTAGTTCAATAATTTCTCACGGTCTTCTGGGACTGCCCGTTTAACGCCTTTACCATAAAATTCATCGGCGCTTGGCAATTGTTGGCCATAATTTTGTGCAACTAATCCAATATCAGTCTTGTTATCGTTCGTATCTAACAGATATGCCACGAGCAGCATGTCAAAGCTTACCCCAGCAAACTTGCAGTCATAGCGATGCAATAATGCAATAGACCGTTTGTAGTCGAAGACGTACTTCTCTTTCTTATCATCTGCTAGCCAATCTTTAAATGCTTGATTTTCTAAAATCGTAACATCATCAGTAGCGTAATATTTACCAGCGCTTAACACTGCTAGTCCAATTATAGGTGTAACATGATAATTTTCACCGAGATTCTCGACCACGATTGTTTGTGGGCCATCATCTTGAACAATTTGATCCACCGCAGCATTATCTAGCTCGGCAAATTCAATTTTCTCCAATTTATCCGCACTAGCTTCTGGAGAAATATTCATTTTCTCTAAAAATGAATTGAAACCAAGCTTCTGGTAAAACTTGATCAATTGTTCCTGATTATCGCCAGCATATTCTAGATCAGCCAATTTCAATTCGACTGGAGCTTCTAGAGTGATCGTAGCTAACTTCTTGCTTAAAAAGGCTTGATCCTTGTCATTGATCAAATGTTCCTTCAGTTTGCTCTTCTTCATCTCATCAATATTGTCATAAATACCTTCCATACTTCCATACTGACCGATCAACTTAAGAGCAGTCTTCTCTCCGACTTTTTCAACGCCAGGATAATGGTCAGAATTATCACCCATCAATCCTTTCATATCAATGATCTGGGCGGGAGTAATGCCTAGTTTTTCTTTAACATGTTCAGGAGTATAAGCCTCAGTTTCGGTGACACCTTTAACGTTGACCCGTACAGTGACCTTTTGAGTAGTCAACTGCGTCAAATCACGGTCACCAGTGACGATCGTCACATCCATCGAATCAGCCTCACCAAAACGAGACATCGTACCGATAATGTCATCAGCTTCATAATCTTTGAGCTCATAAGTCTTGATACCACGCAAATTCAGCAGCTCTTTGATCAACGGCAGCTGCTCGATCAATTCAGGCGGAGTCTTAGCACGACCGCCCTTGTATTCGGAATACATCTTCGTCCTAAAAGTAGTCTTACCCGCATCAAAAGCCACCAACGCGTGCGTCGGTTTTTCTTCCTTCAAGATAATATCTAACATGTTATTAAAAGCATAAAGAGCATTAGTATGGATCCCCTCACCAGTTACAAACTTATCGAGGACATTGTGCATAGCAAAAAATGCCCGAAATGAAACACTATTTCCATCAATTAATAATAATTTTTTATTTTCAGTCATGTTTTCTCCCATTAAACCACAGTTAATCACTTTATATTTTACCAAAAACAACCAAGCAGTTACAGCCAAAGGCACGAAGCTCTCCAACAGATTGTGAAAAATAATAAAGAGCGCGGAAGATAATGGTCAGCTACCGAGGATTTAGGGACTACCAGCTCTGGAGTGCCACGCAGTGGTGCTCGCTGGTAGTTTCTAAACCGGAAGTCGCTATTATCTGCAGCGCGTTTCCGCTAATAAAGAGCGTGGAAGATGATGGTCAGCTACCGAGGATTTAGGGGCTGCCAGCTATAATGCTGAGCTAATTTCAAAAAAATAACATCAGTCCCCTGATGTTATAAAAAGTTACTTCGCATTTTTTTCATAGCGATAATTTACATAAATAACGCTAAGTAAAATCAAAACAGCTAAAACCAAAACAACTACAAAGTCAATTCGAGCACCTAGAGCCGTATTGACCGCTTCACCCTTGGATCCTGAATAAATTGCCACTGATGAAATAACCACGGACAACACATTCGTACCTAAAGACCCAGCATACTGTTGCATCATACTAAACAACGAATTCTGGTCAGATTTTTTAGGACCAGAAACTTGCACTGACCCATCAGACAAAGTCGTACCAAATCCAAAATTAAAACCGATCCGGACCACTGTGTAAATCAAGGCAATACCAATGATACTCAACTCAGCACCAAAAAAGACAAACAGCAATGATCCTAATGTAATCATAATCCCCGAAGTAACCAACGGAGTCATCGGACCCTTCTTATCGTATAAATACCCAGCATAAGGACCAACGATCGCCCCGATCAAAGAACCAGGCAAAAGCATCAAGCCAGCTTGAGAAGCATTAGCCTTCAAAACCGTTTGAGCAAACACCGGTAAAACAAAAGACAAACCAATATTGATAAATTGCAGTGAAAAATAACTAAACAAACGCAGACGCAAAACCGGCAACTTCAAAATAGAAAAGTCGATCAATTGACGATCAGAATGTTGATTATAAAACCAATACCCGATCATGAAAAAAACAGATACGACTAACCAAGCAAGAAATTGCCAAGAAAGCCAGCCATTTCGACCAGCCTGATCAAAAGTAAATAAAATCATCGTAAAAATAACCGCGATACCAACAACACCAAAGTAATCAAACTTAATACCGTCAGCGCCGGCAGCCTTACCACGAATAGTAAAAAATCCCAAAATACTCAAAAACAAAATAATAGGCACAACACCCACAAAAATAGCACGCCAAGACCAAAGATCACTAACAACCCCACCATAAGTAGGGCCAAGAGCCGGTGCCAAAGAAATAATAATACTGGCAAATCCAGTATAAACACCAAGCTTGGAAGAAGGAATCTCGGTAAAAATCAAATTAAACATCAAAGGAGTAGCCAACCCAGTAGAAACCGCCTGGATCAAACGACCAATAAGCAAAATAGCAAAATCATTAGAAAACAAACAAACCAAAGTCCCCAAAAAACAAAGCGTCGCCGCAAAAACAAAAATCTTCCGGGGATCAAACTTCTTCAAAACAAAAGCAGTAGTACTCATAACAATAGTAGTCAACAACAAATAACCAGTAGTCAACCACTGAACAGTCCCCAAACTAACATTCAACTGTTGAGTCAATTCAGGAAAAGTAACATTCATCGAAGTCTCAATCAAGACCCCAGTAAAAGTAAGCAAACCAACCGCCAGAATCGACAATTTAAGACGAAGCGACACCTTAGAATTCATAAAAAATCCTCTTTTCAGAAAATAAATACTTAGTAATTATAGCAAAAGAAAGAAAAATCAATAATAAATAACAAAAAATAAGAAGAAAAAAAGCACACAGAGCAAGAAGCGAAAGCAAGAGAACAAAAAGAATATCAGTTCTTATCTAACCAATAAACAATGAAGCCAACAACAGCAATGTAAGTCAGGAAGAAAAATGAGCGGAGCAAAGTCACGCGAACCGAGGAAAAGATAAGTAATCTAGATAGAGAATTTATCCTAACAAGAAAAGGAAGCACCTACTCCCCACCAGAATAGATAAAGCCTGAGATAGACATATGAGAGATAGGACGAGCAAACAGTGCCAATTTGCAGACAATAAATCGGTAAAACTCAGACCAAGGGGGGATATTGTCATTATCTAGACGGAGGGGCCCGGGGATACAGACCTCAGTACCCAAATTTCTCTTGGCGACGAAGGAGCTTAGAGAAAGACCGAGTTTTGAGATGCCTGGTGGTCTTCCAGGTAGCTCAAAATCGCGTCGGGTACGTTCCAGCGTCTGTATCCCCGGGCCCCGGAGTCGGCATTGAACGTATCAACAAAACTACCACCTCAACACCCCAACCACCAAACAAACTAACAGAACTCCATCAAAGAAAAACGCTTCTGTCTGCCATAGCTCTCTTACACAAATAAAAAAACGAAAGCCACATAAGCTTTCGTTAAATTATTATTGTTGATTAGGATTCAAAGTGCTCAACAAATGCTCATAAGCAGACTCATACTTCTGAACATCCCCAGCACCCATAAAAATCATAACAGCATTATGATAGTCCAACAAAGGAGACATATCTTCAAGCGTCAACACTTCTCCACCCTTATGAATCTTGTTACCAAGATCTTGGCTAGTAATATCACCATGCTTCTCACGAATAGAACCAAAAATATTAGTCAAATAAACTTTATCAGCCATATCAAGCGATTTAGCAAAATCGTCCATCAAAGCCAACGTCCGAGTATAAGTATGTGGTTGGAAAACTGCAACGATCTCTTTGTCAGGATACTTTTGTCTTGCAGCATCGATCGTAGCTTTGATCTCTTGTGGATGATGAGCATAGTCATCAATGATAGTCATATCAGCAACTTGCTTCTCTGAAAAACGTCTCTTAACACCAGAGAATGATTGCAATTCACGATTGATCAAGGCATGATCCAAATGTTCCATATGACCAACACCAATAACAGCAAGAGAGTTCAAAACATTATGTTCACCAAACAAAGGAACTTGGAAATTACCAATGTTCTCGCCTTTGATCGAAACATCAAACGATGAGCCATTGACAGTACGTTTAATATTAGTTGCACGAATATCATCAGATTCATCCAGACCGTAGTAATAAATTGGAGCATCAGCTTTGATCGAACGCGCATGTTTATCCTCGCCCCAAATGAAAATACCCTTCTTCGTCCGGCGTGATTCTGACTCAAAAGCATCAACGACATCGTTGATCCCACCAAAGAAATAATCAGGATGGTCAAAATCAATATTAGTGATAACCAAATAATCTGGTGAATAATCTAGGAAGTGACGACGGTATTCATCGGCTTCAAATACAAAGAATTTTGCATCCTTTTCACCTTTACCAGTTCCGTCACCGATCAAATATGATGTTTTAGCGATCCCACTCAATGTATGGGCTAATAAACCAGTAGTGCTTGTTTTACCGTGTGAACCTGCAACACCGATCGAAGTGTATTCTGAAACTAACTTACCTACCATTTGCGGATAGGTAACTATTGGTAAATGTAAATCTTTAGCTTTTCTGATTTCAACTTGATCATCATCAAAAGCATTACCCTTAATGATCGTCAATCCATCATGAATATTATCCGCACTGAATGGCAAAATCTTGATACCTGCTTGCTCAAGGCCACGTTGTGTAAAAGTATACTTATCGATATCTGAACCTTGAACTTCATATCCTAAATCTTTCAAAATAAGTGCCAATGCACTCATTCCTGTACCTTTAATTCCTACAAAGTGATAAACAGTATTTTCCATAATTACTCCTACTTGAACATTTTCTCAGCGGCAGTAAAATCAAATGCTTCGCCGGCTTTTCCGTCATCTAATACTAAGATCCCTCTTGCTTTAGGGGCATTAGGGATACCTAGTTCTTTGGCGGAACAAATCATTCCGTAGCTATCGACACCACGAAGTTGACCTGGCCAGATCTCCATACCTGTTGGCATAACTGCTCCTGGCAAAGCGACAACAACTAATTGTCCCTGATCAATGTTAGGTGCACCACAAACAATTTGTACTGGCTTGTCCAAGCCGACATCAGTTTGCGTTATATGTAAATGATCAGAATCAGGATGGGCAACCATCTCTTCAACATGTCCGATCACAAACTTTGGAGTAGTATCTTCTGCCAATGTATCTTCAAATCCAGCTTCCAAAATCTCTGAATTTAAGATATCTACTTGAGCTGCGTCTAAATGCATTTGACCATTTTCAGTTAAATTCAATTCTTCAGCAAGCCCGAAAAAATTGAAACCAATGGTCTCATTAGTTTCTTTATTAAAAATTCGAACTACATTATCCTTCTTTTCAGAGGATTGCTTGACGTCGGTATCATCTGCCAACTCAACTATTAAAACGTCACCTAAGACGTCTGGATTATAAAAACTTAGTAACAAGTTAATGCCCTCACTCAAATTTATTTATTGATCACCGAGTCAACAAAATTCTCGACTTCTTCTTTTGTCTTACGGTCTTTATTAACTAGTCTACCAATTTCTTCACCATTTTCAATAATAACAAAACTAGGAATTCCCATAATACCCATATCGCGAGCAATTTCCATGTTATTATCACGATTCATACTGATCCATTCAAAGTCTGAATATTCTTTTTCTAGTTCAGGCATCTTTGGTTCAATAAATTTGCAATCTGGGCACCAATCGGCATGCCAGAATAAAATAAATTTGCCTTGTTTTGTAGCTTCTTTGATATCGTTTGTACCAAAATCTTCAAAATTTTTCATAATAATATTCACCTCATAAATTGAATATACTTTTTTTCATTCAAAACGGTCAATTAAACAGCTCTTGTATAGCCGGATGGACTATAAGAGTGTTAATATAAACATATAAAACATCAAGGAGTGATTTGAATATGAGTAAAAAAGGTATTGGTTCAGTAATTTTTGCTGGAACCGTTTTAGTTGCCGGTGCAGCTGCAACCGTTCTCGTTAAGCATCATTTTGATAGCGAAAAGATTATCGATAAAGTTAAGTCTGTACTTGGAGAAGATAGTAAAGTCATCGGCTCATGGGTTGAACCATTTTATCAACGAGTTGATGTTAATGGTCAATCATCATGGGGTATTGTTGGTGGCGTAACTACAATGGATGACTTCGATGTCTCACAATATCACTTCATTGCTGATGCAGTTTCAGGCGAACTACTAAACATTAAAAAAGTTCAATAAAATTAACTTTCAAAATGGGCTTTCAGGTAATTGATCCTGAAGCCTTTTTTTGAGAATTTTTCTTCATATTCTGTTTGAATATTATCTTGATTGAATTGTTCATTATTATGAAGATCGAGTGACAACTCATCGAACTTCATACCAAAATTATTCATACTGATCAACGAATATTCGAACAGCCCCTGATTATCTGTCTTAAATCGAATGTAACCATCATCTTTTAAAACAACTTGATACTGACTTAAGAAGGCTTTGTAAGTAAGCCTTCTTTTTTCATGTCTAGTTTTTGGCCAAGGATCAGAGAAATTTAAGTAAAGCCCGTCAATTTCGTTTTCTCCGAATAATTCAGTCAATTTCGAACCATTATCCAGCAACAACTGTAAGTTGGGTAGGCGATTCTCAACTTGTTTCTTTAAAAGCAAAGCAATGGCTCCTTCTTGCACTTCCATAGCGATGTAGTTATTTTGGGGATTTTGCTTGGCTAACTCTGTGATAAATCTCCCCTTACCTGAGCCGACTTCAAGAAAGAGCGGCTGTTCCTTCTCAAACTTGCTTTGCCACTTTCCTTGCATACTATCAGGATGGACCGAGATCAGATCCAAATTTTCGTTGATCATATCTTTAGCCCAAGGTTTATTTCTTAATCTCATTAATACTCTCCGTTATCTAAAAATTTTCTTAATTGATGAGGCATGTAAATATAATTCAAAAAGCCAATGACAACTAATCCAGCAACAACGATAATGCCGCTATTGGCCGATAATCCGAACTTATACAATACCGCAAAAATGCTGACGAACCACTGGATCAACAACATGGTGTTACTGATTTTAGTAAACGCAGCGACCTTTTCTTTAGCGGGAACTGGATACAATCTCTGCATCAAATTCTGCATAACTTCTTTAAAGTATGGCTTGAGTTGAAAGCCAACTAGATAAATGAATAGCATTTCTACTACCAATGAAATATAAAAGTTGTCGATCAAACATAATAAAATAACTTGTAAAATAGTCAATCTTAATACTAAGCCGATGTACTCATTATTTCTGATCACTCCACGGGCAAATAAATACAAATACGTATTGTCATGTTTCAACTTGATACCATTGACTGCGAAGTCTAACCACTTGCGACGCTTGATCTTGCTAGAAATACCGGGCACATCAGTGAACAAATTGTAAAATCTCTTAACACGGAACATTCTTTGGTCTTCATCAGAGATAGCTTTTTGCCATTGTAAATGACCTTGATCTACAAATGACGACAATTTTGAATTAAACCAAACCCAAATTGCTAAAAGGATTATTGGAGCTAGCCAAGTAAAGCTATAGCTAGCCAACAAAAGTAATGCTAAAAAGACCAGATTCATGAGGACTGGCAAATTAATGCCCCACATTTTCTCTTTGCCATACAAACCAGCCAATTGAGTATCTAATAAAAGCATCTTGGCAAAAATAGTCGCAGCACCGAGAAAAATAACGTCCCACACGTTCATCCCTGCTGCCTGGACGGCAAAGGGTGACATTAAGAATGTAATAACGGCAATAAAAACAATTGGTAGTATCCGGCTGTAGTTTTCAGCTGATTTGAAATACTGATAAAATTGCTTCTCACGAACTAATAAAAAGGTGCTATCTGGTGCCTCCATCATTGTGGCAAGCTTGCCAGCCTGGACTGTCAAAAGTAGGATCGCTACAACGATCAATTTACCGAACCATAATTCGGAATGGATCGTATCCAATAAATTTGAGTACCAAAAGCCAAGTGCACCTAATAAAACGATAAAGGCTAAAACGAAAGTATCGTTAAATATTAAGCGCAGATACTTGAATTGATTTAGTTGATATCTTTTTAATCTTTCTTTCCATAGTTCTATCATTAGAGATCCTCGTGTGACATTTTGATATAAATATCATCCAAATTAGCATCTTGCATATTGAATTTAGCCTTTAATTCATCCAACGTGCCATCAGCACGGACTTGTCCGTGATTTAATAAAATAAATTTGTCAGCGTGATCTTGAACAGTTGCTAAAATATGAGTCGACATCAACACTGAACAACCAGCTTGCTTCTTCTCTTCAACTAAGTTTAAGAGATCATTTACAGCTAAGGGATCAAGGCCGGTGAATGGTTCATCAATGATAAATAGTCTGGCATCAGTCATGAATGCACAAACGATCATCACCTTTTGCTTCATACCCTTTGAAAAGTTTTGTGGGAACCAGTCCAACTTGTTATCAAGTCGAAATGTTTTCAATAATCGGTTAGCATTTTCCCAAGTTTTGTCGTGATCAAGGTCATAAGCCATGATCGTCAAATCAATATGTTCTCTTAAAGTTAATTCTGGATATAAAATTGGCATTTCGGGAACGTAGGCAATTTTTTTGCGATAATTTTCAACGTCTTGATTCAAACTCATGCCATCGATCAAAATTTGACCGCCGCGAGGAGTTAATAAGCCGATGATGTGTTTAATAGTAGTTGACTTCCCTGCACCGTTAAGTCCGATCAGACCAACGACTTGGCCATCTTCTACCTTGAATGATTCTTTCTTTAAAACAGCTACTTGTCCGTAGCCTCCAGTTAATTCTTTTATTTCTAGTGTCATGGATAAACCACCTATACTGTTTTTAATGATGCTTAATTATGATAACATTTAGATAACTTTGATGCTGATATTGAAAGGGGAAACAAATATGGACGATTGTATTTTTTGCAAAATTATTAGAAATGAGATTCCTAATGTGACCATCTATGAAGATGACGATATCAAAGCTTTCTTTGATATTTCACAAGTTACGCCCGGCCATACATTAGTAGTTCCAAAGAAACACGTTAAGAACATCTTCGAATATGACGAAGATCTGGCTGAAAAAGTATTTAAGAAAATACCTATGCTAGCACGCGCCATCAAAGCATCCAATAAGGATATCATTGGTATGAACATTTGCCAAAACAACGGTGAGATCGCTTATCAAAGTGTAATGCACTCACACGTACACCTTGTACCTCGCTACTCTTCTGATGACGATTTCTCAATGACTTGGGGAGACAACACTGGTAAAGCTTCTAACGAAGAATTACAACAACGTGCTGATAACATCAAGAAAAACTTGGAGGGATAATATGAGTTTTCTTTTCGGATTAGTTTTGGGCGGAATGTCTGGCGTAGCAGCTGAATACTATCAGTCAACTTACGCAACACCCAAACATTATAATAACAACATAATCAAGAATATAAAAGATTTAAAAGGTGATTTAACCACTCTTAAAGACCAGTCTAAAGATGCCGCTAAGACTTTTACAGGCATCAAGGATGACGTTGTTAATTACGCTAAAGACATTGAACCAGACGTTGCTGATTTGAAAGAATCAGTTTCAGAATTGAAAGGAAATATCGAAAAACTGCAGAATTTGGGCAAGTAAATTATGAATTTTTTGTGCTTTTTTTGTTAATTAGTAATATTTAGAGCCATTTTTATGGTATTCTCTTCAATTGTAGACATATTAAATAAGGATGTGTAAAACAATGAACAAACGATTGACTAGATGGCTTTTAGCTATCGCAGGTCTTTTACTAGTTACAGTTGTTGCCGGATGTTCTGGTAATAAAACTGTTGCTACTATGAAGGGTGGACGTATCACCCAAAATGATTACTACAAAGAACTCAAGAAGTCCTCTGCTGGTAAACAACAACTTCAAACCATGATTATTACTAAAGCTCTTGAAAATCAATATGGTAAGAAAGTTTCAGATAAGCAAGTTAACAAAGAATATAACAAATACAAGAGCCAATATGGTTCTTCATTTAGTTCAATTCTTCAACAAAACGGTATGACAACTGCTCAATTCAAGAAGAACATCCGTACAAACTTACTTACAAAAGTTGCCTTAAAAGACAACAAGAAAGTCACAAACAAAGAACTTAAGAAAGAATGGAAATCTTACACACCTAAGATCACTGTTTCTCAAATCTTAGTTGCTAAGAAAGCTACAGCACAAGAAGTTATCACTAAGTTGGACAACGGTGGCGACTTCAGTAAATTAGCTAAACAATACTCAACTGATTCAGCTACAAAGAACAAGGGTGGAAAGATGGACCCATTTGATAGCGATAGTTCAAGTGTTGATACTTCATTGAAGTCAGCCGCATTCAAACTTGATAAAGTTGGCGACTACTCATCAGAGCCTGTTAAGACTCAATATGGTTACAGTGTTATTAAGTTAGACAAGAAACCTGCTAAGGGTAAGATGGCTGATCACAAGGCAGAACTTAAATCGAAGATCTATGCTGAATGGATGCAAGATTCAACAGTTATGCAATCAGTTATTTCTAAAGTCTTGAAGAAGGCTGATGTTTCAATCAAGGATGACGATCTTAAAGATGTTCTAGCTGGCTATGTTTCAAACACAAGCAGCAAGAGTTCAAAATCATCATCTAAATAAGCTTTCAATTTAAAATCCCCTTTTGGGGATTTTTTTATTTGTATTAATTAAAAAACAGCTACTTTCATTAAATTGAAAGTAGCTGTTTTTTTGATAGTTTGATTTATTAGCTATGCTTATAAAATGTTCGATTGTCTAAGCCGAAGATCCTTTCGGAAAATTGGCCTGAATCAGTCTTATCCAGTGCCTTAGAGATCATATTGATCGATGCGTCTATGACATCCAGATTGTGCAATATTTCAGCTTCGAGTAATTTTGGACGTTCTGGAGAACCATACTCTAACAAGCCATGATGCGATAGGACCATGTGACGTAATAAAATCATATCTTCAGATTCTAAAGAAATTCCTAGCTCTTTAGCCGCCTGAACGATTTCCTCATCGACGATAGTAATGTGCCCTATCATATTGCCTTCAAAAGTATACTCTATACCCAGCGTCCCATTTAATTCGATAACTTTACCGAGATCATGCAGACAAGTTCCAGCAAGCAATAATGCTCGGTCCACTTGTGGATATTGTTTGCAAATGTGTTCTGCCATTCTGACCATGCTTAAAGTATGAAAAGCTAGGCCACCTTGAAAATCGTGATGATTTGACTTTGCAGCTGGGCTAGTAAAGAACTTATCATGGTATTTTTTGAACAAATATCTTACGATCCGATTCCAAGAACCATTCGTAATGTGCAAAAAGACATCTTCAAAATCATTTTCCATGTCAGCTCTTTTCTCAGGTGCAGTTTGAACAAATTTTGACATGTCGACAGTAGCGGGATCAATTACTCCCAGACGACTGATCGTAACTTGTGGTTTACCTTGATAAAGATCACGTTTTCCGTCTAGTTGCACGATGGCTCCTACTTTAAAGTCGGCCGCATCTTGTGGGCTAGCATCCCAATATTTACCAGGGATTTGACCGGATTTGTCCTCAAAGACTAATGACAAAAAGTGTTTGCCATTTTTCGCCAAACGATAGTCTGACAACTTGATGACTGCTTGTAAACTCATTTGTTCCCCATTTTGATAATCAGTGATTTTCTTTTCCAATTATTTCCCCTCCAAACTTAAAACGTGTGTCTTTGGCATATTTGCATCGACCTTAGTCGTAACGAATAATATTTGATTATCTTTAGAAATATCTTCGATCAGTTGGTAGATGTTCTTCAATCTTGTTTCATCAAAGTCAACAAACGCGTCATCGATCAAAATTGGTAAATCGACAATTGGATTTATCTCGATAACAAATGCTAAACGTAATGCTAAATATAACTGGACACGGGTTGCCCTTGAAATTTCGTGAACATCAAATTTAACTTTATCTTGTCGCACTAATATTAATGATTTGGTTTTATTGATATTAATATCAATATAATTACCATTAGTCAATGTTAAGAAATATTTTTTTGCATTAGCTAGCATTTTAGGATATCGATTTTCACTGGCAAGGTCGAGCATTTTCTTGATCCAATCACCGGCTAACTTGTTGGCTAACCACTGATCATATTGGTCGAGAATGTCGGCTCTAGTTTGCACTAGATCAGCCTCGACTTTTTGGTAAGCATCGTCAACGAAAACTTGTTTTAACTGGCTATTCAAGTATCCTTTTTGCGTCAATAGGTCATTGATTTGGTGGGAGTTATCTTTGATCTGTTGATTTAATTGTAAAAGATCCGTTTGATATTGCTCTAAATCTTCAATTTGCTCTAAAGCCATACGGTCATCGCCAATAAAATCTTGATCCGCCTTTAATTGATTTAACTCATTTTGGTTATTTTGTTGATCATTGTGTTCCGAGATAAATTTATCAATACTTGATACATGATATTTTGATAATAAAATTTGTAGCTGTTCATTTAATTGTTGCAAATCTTGTTCGGATGATTGCATGATTTGAGATCGACGTAATTCATCTTGCTTGATTACTTCCTGTTTAGCCTGAATCTTATTGAGTTGCGTAAAATACCAATTCATGTCACCAATTAGATCTTGAGGCACAGTATTTGCATTGATCACGCGAACTTTTCTTGATAGATCCAGCCACTTCTTTAATTCAGCAGATTTAGTAGCAATCTTTTCTTCAAGTTGATGTTGTTCTGCTTTAAAATCCGTTAAAGCATTGATCTGTGGCTGAATGGCAATTACTCGCTCAAGCTCGATTCCTGAAGAATTATGTTTGTCTAGGATCGATCGATTAGTTTGTTTGATTTGTGCAGCTTGATCAGTAACTTTCTTGTTGTCATAAAAACCAAATCCAACAATTATCAATCCTATTACGGGAATGATTTTAGCAATAGTAGCCGGAACGACCCAAAGTAATAGCAATAGTATCAGTATAATTCCCAGATAATAAATCTTATGACCCTTTGGTAGTGGCGTCTTTAATTGGTCGATCTCTGATTGATCCATTGATGTCATGGTATCTGTCAAATCAGGGTTTTGCTGTCTTAAATTGTCTGTTTGAAAATCGGATTTACGTAAATCTTCATTTAAATGGTCGATCTCGAACAAAATGTTTTGAATATCATTTTGACGTTGACCCATAAAATCAATATCTGCTTGATTGGCATAGTAATTATCAAGTAAGGCTTTTTCGTCACGATCAATATGATTGTCTGCTCTTTGCTGATCAGAAGTTTGTAAGGTTTCAATTTGCTGGTGCAATCTAACGAATTGGTCCCAATCCGTACTTGTAATTTCTGTTTTAATCCCTAGATCCTTAGCTTCAAGCATTTGTAACTCACGAAATTTGGGGATCTTTTCCACCAACTGCTGATGTCGTTGTTGTTTACTAGTCAACTCCGCATTGTTTTGTTGACAATTATCCAATTGGTTGTTTATTGAATCGAGATCATGATTCAAAGTAATATATTCTTGTTGCTGGTTCTTGAAACTTGCTCGATCTTTTTGCAACTGTTGATACTTCTTAATATTTTGGACTAATGGTTGCTTGATCCCCCGAGCTTTGTAAATATTACTGCTGTCGTTTTCCAACTCTGACGCCATTTCTAACCACTGTTTACTGCCACTTGCTCCCAAGGACATGATCTCAGTTTCCAACTTGTCTTCATTCAAGTCAAACAATGAGCGGATCGTCTGATCATTAAATACATGGGTCTGTTGATAGTCGTCTTTAGTGAAGTCCCCTATAATTTGTGACAGCATCGTTTCGGGAACTTCTTGGGCATCACGAAAAATTGAAACCTCACCATCACCCTTGCCGTCAACTCGGCGAACGATCCAATGAACATCCTTTTCATCCACAAATTCCAATTCTCCACCATAACTTGAGGCATGTTTTGGACGATACTGTTCAAAACGCTGAATCCCCCGACCGGAAGCAAAACCAAACAGGATACTTTGAATAAAGGTCAAAAATGTCGTTTTCCCAGCTTCATTATCGCCCACGATTATTTGATAATCTCGATCCAAGACAAATTCCTGATCGACCCACTTTCCAAAGCCGTATATTTTTACTCTGATTAATTTCAATTTTTCTCTCCGATAAATTTCTTATTAATTGTGCTTTGGGCTAATTGTTTAATATTGTTTAAAAATTCAGGAGAATCAATATGATCTCGAATAATATCCAAATTGTACAACTTGTGGTCAAAGTCCTTAATATCATCTAAATCAAAAATTTGCTCTGCCGCATCATCCCAATATCGTTGATCGATACTGTCTAATTTTTTCTCCGGTTGATAGTTTAAATCAATTCGATAGACAACCCCAAGTTCCGTTTGTGGAAGATAATTCAATAAGTCGCCACGTTCGATCGAACGGATAATTTCTGGATTTAAGCGCTGTGCATTGCTAAATTCAATTGTAAATAAGGTTGGGACATCCACTGCTAAATTTGTCGTTATCCTTTGATTCAAGGAATCTAATGTATCAGCTTGATCAACTAGCACAGAAGTTCTTTCCCAAACATATGTTGAGCTTGGAATAAATTCGAGCTGACTTTGCTGATTGACCACTGAAACGACGTAGAAGCCCTTCATACCAGTCTCATTCAAATTGCGTCCCTGAGTATCGCCCGGATAAACGATATAAGGATCTCTTTGAAGGATCTCTCGCTTATGGATATGACCTAAAGCCCAATAATCATAGGCTTTACTGTTTAATCCATCTAAGGAAAAAGGCGCATATTCTCCACTGATACCTTGTGACCCATGCAACATTCCGATTTGATAATCAACATTTTCACGTGCCGGAAATTCACCGACCTTGTCCTCTTCAATATGCTGTTTATAATAACTAAAACCACTAATGCCAACCTTTGTCCCGTCATGCGTATTCAAGATTTCCGTAGAAACTTTGTCCGAAAAAACATGAACATTTGACGGAAATTTGATCGCAGAAAAGTCATTTCGATAATAATCATGATTTCCATAGATCAAATAAACTTGAATATCATTATCTTTTAAGCGTTGAAATTGATTCTTCAAAAATTCTTGGGCATTTAGAGACCGCTCCGTATTGTCGTAAGTATCTCCGGCTAACAAAACAAAATCAACATGCTGACGCACTGCAGTATTAAACACTTTCGTGGCCGCACTATAGGTTGATTTACGAAGGTCATTTTGGAGTTGCTTCGAAAAATTCTGGATGCTGACAAATGGTGTATCCAAATGTAAATCAGCTGCGTGAATAAACTTCATGTACACTCCTCCTGAAAAAAAAAGCCCAGGCAAAATATTTCGCCCAGTCTTTAATTTAAATTAGCCTTGATAAATTTCTGCGATAGGCTTTGAAATGATCTTGTTTAGTTCTTGCATCATTGAATCAACTTTTTTCTCTTTGTCCATTAAGTTAGTGATTTCTGAAAAGTTTTGAAGTTGATCAGTCAATTTATGCATTTCTTCAACATCAGCATCTGTGATCTCTTGACCTTGCATTTGTTTTTGTTGAAGAGCAAATTGTTCATTTTGCACCTTATCAAAAAGCTTATAAGCCAAATCGTTAGCTTTAACAGCTTCAAAGGCGAGCTTCAAGTCTGCAACTTCTGTTGAGGCTCTTAAGTCTTGTTCCAATTTGTTGGCGCTATCGTAAATATTCATATGATCCTCCTATTGACCAAAAAAATTCTTGATTTCATTATACCATTCACTAGCTTTATCTTTTACACCGTTTACTCCATCTTCAAATGATTTTATGAATCCATTATCACTATCACCGGAATCATCATCTTCATTTGCAATTTCAGCAGCATCTTTAGTGTTGAAAGAAGTCCCAGCTGTGGCTGGTAAAATGTTTGTCATTTCGTTTTTAAATAAAGCTGCGATGCCATTTTCATTGGCACCTTGGATAAAGTGAGTCGAATCCGTATTATCGAATCCGATCCAACTGGAAACTACTACATCAGGAGTATAGCCGATCATCCACTGGTCTTTAGTACCATTCATCCCATACGATTTAGGGACTTCAGTACTACCAGTCTTACCCGCGATCTTATAGCCTGATGGTTTGGCATTGGCACCAGTACCATAATTATAAACTCCGAGCATCATACTGGTCATTTCTTTGGCGGTGTCCTTACTGATGATCTGTTTAGTTGAATTGCTTGAATTATCAACGATCACTGTTCCAGTTGCATCGACAATTTTCGTAATGAAGTGAGTATCAGCTAATTTCCCATTATTAGCGAAGGCTGTATAAGCTTTGGCCATTTGAATAGGAGATACTCCGGTAGATAAACCACCTAATGCCAATGCCAAGTTTTGATCCTTTTTGTTCACTTTAATACCAAAGTTTTCGACTGAAGATACGCCCTTTTTGACGCCGATCTTATCCAACAATGCTACAGCTGGAACATTCTCACTTTGTGCTAAAGCCTTATACATTGGGATCTCATCTTGATACAAACCATCAGCGTTAGTTGGCGTATACTTATTCTTACCAAAACTCGTGATCTGATCCGGTAGATCAGAATCATAACTATAACCATTTTGCAGCGCTGGTGTGTAAACAGCTAACGGTTTGATAGTTGACCCTGGTTGTCGTTTCATTTGCGATGAAGTAGCACGGTTAAATCCTCTGAAGGTGTGCTCACCTCGTCCACCGACCACAGCAAGCACGCCACCGGTCTTAGGGTCGACAGCAACTGATGCCCCTTGGACTTGTTTACCATCACTGGCATTACTTGGGAACAAATAATTGTTATCGAAAGAATTCTCCATTGAAGTTTGCATACTTTGATCCAAAGTCGTATAGATCTTGTATCCTTTATTCAAAATGTCATCTTCTTTAAGGCCGTATTTATTAACAGCTTCATCAATGACTGCATCGAAAAAATAAGGATATTTATATGAACTAGACTCCTGATAATTATCCGATAGCTCGATATCAGAGTTTTGATAATATTTAGTTTGATCGGAACTTAATTTATTATTTTCGACCATCAGATCCAAAACTAAATTACGACGTGCTTTCGAATTCGACATACTGTCGATCGGATTGTATGCATTCGGGCTCTTTAAAATTGCTGCCAGCACGGCCGCTTCACCAGGATCAAGCTGACTGGCACTCTTACCAAAATATTTTTCAGATGCATCTTGAACGCCCCAGACACCATTTCCAAAATAAGCATTGTTTAAATACATCGCTAAAATAGACTTTTTCGAATATACTTTATTTATCTCGATCGATAAAAACAGTTCTTCACCTTTTCTGGATAAAGTTTGCTTTTGCGTCAAGAGCGCGTTCTTTGCTAATTGTTGCGTCAAGGTACTACCACCACTAATTCCACGGTGAAGCACGTAATTGACAGCAGCACGAGCATAGCCTTTAACGCTAAAGCCAGGGTTCGTCCAAAAGGTACGATCCTCTGTAGAAATTACTGCATTTTGAATGTTCGTTGAAATCTTATCTAACCCGACGTATGTCCCTTTGCGTGAATACAAAGCACCCGCGTCATCGCCATCTTTGTCAATGACCATCGTCTTAGTTTGCAAAGATGCCTTTAAATTCTCAATATTTGATGTCTTAGCTTTAAATGTCCAAAAACTACTTAGAACTAAGATCAATGTTAATAGGATCAGGATCAGCCAGCGAGTGACTTGGAACCTTTTCCAATATCGTTTTATATATGACCAAGCAACTTTTAGTTTTGGCTTGAGCCAATCCCAAAATCCTCGATTGTTTTTCATAATTCTCTACCTCTGTAAAAACAAATTTTACCATACAATCGATTCAATTCCGTTAATTAGAAAAAATCTTTAAGGAGTCTAACATCTTGTACCAACGAAAGATTACTTATCATCAACAAAACGGCGAAATATTGAATATTCGCCAACTTCTAAAAAAATGGCTGATCCCCAAAAAATGGCAACACTACTTCAGATCAGAGCAATTAGTTTTGATCAATGGACAGTATCAGCCGTTCAATACCATCATCCATGATCAAGATATCATCACTTTGAATTTCGATTTTCCACCACGAACTAGCGATCAAAATTATTTACCAGGTAATCGACAAATTGACGTAGCTTATGAAGATAGCGACGTTTTAATCGCAAACAAACCCGCTAATGTCAAGACACATCCAAATTTAGCCACTGAATCTGATAGTTTATTCAACGACGTGAAAACTTATTTATCCCCGGCAAAACCTTATATGGTTCATAGAATTGACATGATGACTTCTGGGCTAGTTTTAATTGCCAAATCACCCTATTTGGTACCGATCTTTAATCGGCAATTAACTACCAAGACATTACAAAGAAAATATTTGGCCATCGTTCGTCTAAACAACAACATCCCTGATCGTGGCCAGATAGATCGACCTATCGGACTGGATCTTGAAGACAAAAGAAAACGTAAAACCGATCCAAACGGGCAGCCAGCATTAACTGACTATTATATATTACGCAAAAACAATAATTTTGCCTTATTGAAAGTGATTTTGCATACTGGTAGGACCCATCAGATCCGGGTCCATTTAAAAAGCCTTGGCGTCCCCATAGTAAACGATCCTTTGTATGACGATGACTGTGACAATGGGCAAATGTTACTCAATGCTAACGAATTGAGCTATCAAATACCCTTTTCGAATGATTTTAAAACTGTCCACATTAAACCAGATCCAGCAATTGAACAATTTATTCAAACGCACGATTTAAAAAAGGTATCAAAAAATCTTTAACGATTTTTTGATACCTTTATTTATTTGATCAATTGCATGACGACACTGATAAGTGCACCGATAACCAATAAACCGACATAATACAACGTTAATCTAGTGGTTGCCTGCAACACAGTGTTGAGATTTTTCTCCGTTGGTGCTTTTAAAAATGGTCTGAATTTATCCCAAATGCTTGGATAAAATAAAATCAGTAATAAAGTCACATACGGAACAACTTGCATCAATGCCAAAATTGGCACTAGTAAAAATGCACAAGCCCAACTAGCTTTAAACAAGCTTAATGAATTATGTTTGCCAATTCGTTCAACTAATGAATCCGATAATTCAGCACTTTCTTCCAATTGCGTTACATTGCTAGCGATGATCACTGAAAAAACCGCAAATGTATTAGGCAAGCAAAGAACGACAATATCAATGATCGAACTAGAATCAAGTTTCCCTGAACTAGCTAAACCGAGATAAATAAATGCGACTGGAATAATTACCGTGGTAACTACCGCCATCAAACCTTCACCTAAAACAGTTTGGTTGAGAGGCTTGGGGCCTGAAGTGTACAAAAGTCCTAAAACTAGCCCTAAAATTGCGACGACCAAAATAAACCAACCAGTACTATAAACCAAATATGCCGTTATTACTAACGGAATAAATGCCAGTACATAAACCATCTTCCGAGCGTGCGAAAGCGATTCGCGATTGACACCTAAAGCATTGATCTGCTTGTGAACAATACTAGGTCTAGAAGAACGATAAACATTATAATTATTGTGAAAATTCAAAATCATATGAAAAATCACTACTGCTAATAGTCCTAAGACACCATTAACAAAATCAAAAGTCATAAATTTTGTAAAAGCATAGCTGATAACTAAAACCATCAAGCAAATATCAAGCAAGTTTGATTTTACATCAGAAAATTCCCTAAAAAGTTTCCAATCCAAAGTTTTACACCTACTACATTTCCTCTGGTGCCTTCACACCTAATAAGGCTAGAGACATTTGCAAGACGATCGACACTGATTTAACTAATGCCAAACGTGCATTTAATCCCGAGTCCTCTGTCAAAATCTTACTATGAGCATAATATTGATTGAAACTCTTGGCAAGTTTTAATGAGTATTTAGCAATAACTGATGGTTCATATTTTGCACCAGCACGACTAACGATCTCTGGAAATTCTTGTAACATCTTGATCGTATCCCAAGCTTCGCTATCGGCTAATGCAAGATCTTTGGCATCAGCAAAATCATTCTTACCGGCTTTTCTTAAAATACTTAAAGCACGGGCATTAGTGTATTGAACGTAAGGACCCGTTTCTCCTTCAAAACGAACAACTTCTTCAAGATTAAAGTCAAAGTTATCGCGTCTTTCATTCTTGAGGTCGTGGAAAACTACCGCACCAACACCAACAGCTTCAGCAACTTCATCTTTATCTTTCAAGTTAGGGTTCTTCTCTTCGATTTGCTTCTTAGCAAGGTCAACGGCATCATTCAAGACATTTTGAAGTAAGATAACATTTCCCTTACGAGTTGAAAGCTTCTTACCATTGGCTGTGATCAAGCCAAATTCAATGTGATGAATATCATCTGACCAGTCATAACCCATCATCTTGAGGACGGCCTTTAACTTCTTGAAATGTTCAGCTTGTTCACTACCAACTACGTACAGTGATTGAACAAAATTGTATGTATTCTTACGATAAATAGCTGCAGCCAAGTCACGAGTAATGTAAAGTGTTGCCCCATCAGTCTTTCTGATCAAGGCTGGTGAAAGATCTAGATCAGAAAGATCAACGATCTCGGCACCACGACTCTCTTCAAGTAATCCTTTATCTTGAATTGTCTTAATAACATCGTCCATCTTGTCATTGTAAAAAGCTTCACCGTTGTATGAGTCAAAAGTAACGCCTAAACGATCATAAACTTTTTGGAATTCTGAAAGTGACAATTCTCTAAACCATTTCCAAAGAGAAAGTGCTTCTTCATCGCCATCTTCCATCCGTTTGAACCAAGCACGAGCTTCGTCGTCCAGTTCTGGTTTTGTTTCAGCTTCTGAATGGAAACGAACGTAATATTTAAGCAAATTATTGATTGGGTCTTTTTCAACGTCTTCTTTTGAACCCCAAGTCTTATAACCAACGATCAATTTACCAAATTGTGTTCCCCAATCACCCAAGTGGTTGATCTTAATAGGCTTGTAACCTAATTTAGTAATGATCTTAGCAATGGAGTTACCGATAACGGTCGAACGGAGATGCCCCATTGACATTGGCTTAGCGATATTAGGTGATGACATATCGATAGGAACATTGCCACCCTTACCTTCATCTTGATCACCGTAGTCAGCTTGCTTGGACAAAATAGTATGCAAAATATTATCTGCAAAACTAGCTTTATCTAAGAAAAAGTTGACATATACGCCAGTGTTAACGACTTTTTCAAAACCAGATTGATCGATTTGAGCAACAAGCTCTTCGGCAATCATGTTCGGTGCCTTATGTAAAGATTTAGCCAAAATAAAAGTTGGAAAGGCAAAATCCCCCAAGTCAGAAGACTTAGGTTTTTCGATCAAGTTTGTTAATTGTTCACTGGTGATTTCTTCAGGAACAACTTTAGTTAATGCATTAACTACTAGTGTTTTTGAATCCATATTTTCCTCCAAATTAAAAAAGTCTCTTCCAATACATTTTATATTGAAAGAGACGAGATTTCCCGCGGTACCACTCTAATTGATTAAGATCCACTCATTTAAAAAATATTCTAATTTAAAAAAAGGTGCGACTCAATCTAGAATTGATCAGCTTTCACCAAATCTGATCTCGCTTGGAATTGTTTGATTAATTAATCCTTTTTTATGCATTAAAATATTAGCACACACAGGCCTTGGTCTCAAGCATTTTCACAATTATGCTTTGGGAATAAACAAATTGCCCAATGTTGCAGCCATAATTGCTTTGATCGAGTGTTGTCTGTTCTCAGCTTCTTCAAATTGACGAGCATATTTACTTCTGAACACTTCATCAGTAACTTCCATCTCAGTCAATCCATATTTTGCTTTGATATTTTTAGCGTAGTCAGTAGTAACATCATGGAAAGCTGGCAAACAGTGCATAAAGATCATTTCACCTTCTGGCATTTGAGCTTTCTTCAACATCTCCATGTTCACTTGATAAGGCTTCAACAGCTCGATTCTTTCAGCCCATTGATCTTCTTCACCCATGGAAACCCAAACGTCTGTATAAATGACATTTGAGCCCTTAACACCTTTATCAATGTCATCAGTGATCAAAATCTCGCTACCAGATTTATCCGCATATCCTTGGGCCAAATCAACGATAGCTTTTTCCGGATGTAATGAATTTGGTGCAACGATATGAATATTGACCCCTAACATCGCACCAGCAACTAAGAAGCTATTGGCCATATTATTCCGACCATCACCAACGAAAGTTAACGTAATTCCCTTCAGTTTACCGAAAGTTTCCTTAACAGTCATAAAATCGGCAATCATTTGCGTAGGATGCCATTCATCAGTCAAACCATTCCAAACAGGAACACCGGAATATTTGGCAAGATCCTCAACAGTTTGTTGCTTAAAACCACGGAACTCAATCCCATCGAACATACTACCCAAGACCTTAGCAGTATCCTCAACACTCTCCTTCTTATTCAACTGAATATCATCTTTACCCAAAAACTCCGGATGAGCACCAAGATCAATAGCAGCCGTGGTAAAAGCCGATCGAGTACGAGTCGAAGTCTTCTCAAAAAGAAGAGCAATATTCTTACCCTCCAAATAATGATGGGGAATATTTTGTTTCTTCAAAGCTTTAAGATGCAAGCCAAAATCAATAAAATATTCAAATTCAGCAGGAGTAAAATCCTTCTCCTTCAAAAAACTGCGACCTTGAAACACCGAACTCTCTTTACCTAAATAATCCAAATCGTGTTCCTCCTCTAATCATTTTTAATATTAGTATAATTATTATTTAATGTTTTGTCATATATATTTCCCAAATTATTAAAAAACAGAAAAATAAATAAATAGAAAAATGGAAAAAATGACGAAGAATAGAGCAATCAAAATAAGGCGGGAGCAAAGCGACAGCCAGAAAGAAAAATAATCCCCATAATAATCAATCATTGCAGCAATCACCGTCAGGAAAAAATAAGCGGAGCGAAGTCCCGCGAACCGGGAAAAGAATAAGTGATCAAGACAGACAAAGTATTCAAAGAAAAGAAGGAAGCCCCTACTCCCCACCAGAATAGATAAAACTTGAGATAGACATGTGAGAAATAGGACGAGCAAACAGTGCCAACTTGCTCAAAATAGATCGGTAATTCTCAAAAAAAGAGGGGGATTATGACTCCATCTAGACGGAGGGGCCCGGGGATACAGACCTCAGTGGTGAAATTTCTCTTGGTGACGAAGGAGCCTAGAGAAAGGTGCAGTTTTGAAATAAGCGAGCGCACTTTGCTCGATTGGTTCAAAATGTGCCCACCACGTTCCCGACCTTAGTTGTTCGGTGGCGTAGCCACCACCATAACCGGTTGCGCAAGTGCGTTAGCACTTACGTTCCTTTAACGTATCCCCGGGCCCTGGAGTCGGCATTGAACGTAGCAGCCAAACAACTACCTCCAAACCCCAACCACCAAACAAACTAACAGACTCCATCAAAGAAAAACGCCACCGTCCGCCATAGCTCTCTTATATCAATAAAAAAAGCCAGGCATCGAACGGATCCGATAACCTAGCCAATTCCAAAACTATTTCTTAGCCGTAAACTTGTCATAAAGAATGAATGCCTCACCAAGCACATCTCCACCGAGAGTACCAATAAATGAACCTAATTTGGTTTTAATTTTAAACATGTGTGTCACTCCTTCAACGTATTATAACTTAACAAATATATTGTAAACATATTCCGTAATGAAAGCAATTACATTATCTCTATATCACCTGAAAAGCCAAAATAACAATTTCATTAAAAAATTATTGCAAAAAAATAGTATTTTTTTCATAAACCAGGTATAATTCAACATCATAACTATACGTATACGGAGGGACTACCATGCGAAAACACGATTCCAATTTGACCAATAAACTATCGCTGATCAACAGTAATGCTGCTAAAATGTCAGACACCACCGAGATAGCCTTCACCGATCTCTTCCCCGAAACTTTCATGAAAATCCACACAAATTGCAACAATATCGAAGAATTCCTAAAACCGCTAAACGTCCAAACAAATGAGGACTTCGCGAAAATTTCTAGTACGCAATTAGATAAACACATCCAAGACAACACCAATTTTGATAACTGGAAAGACATGCAACACAGTGCCTGGGCTGACTTCTTATCAGAACGACTCGGATATTAAAAAGACGAATTTCAGTATGAAAGCGACTGAGATTCGTCTTTTTAAATGGAAAAATGTTAAGACTGCTTATTTCTTCAAATCGTTAGATTTTTCGATCGTAGCATCGATACCTTTGATCACGGTTGAAATAAATCCGTTATCTTCAAGATTTACCAATCCTGCAACCGTAGTACCGCCTGGTGAACTGACATTATTGATCAAAGTCCAAGGTTCCTCTTTCGTGTCACGGATCATCTTGGCACTACCAAGCACTGCTTGACTAGCAATATCATTAGCCAGATCTTTATTCATACCATTTTTTACGGCAGCACGGGCAATACTGTCAACAAATAAGTATGCATAAGCTGGAGAACTGCCCGAAATAGCCGTAAAAATATCAAACTGGGATTCTGGCAATTCGTAAACCGTCCCCACGCTATTAAAGAGCGCTTTGACCTCTTTGAGTGCATCATCAGAAACATATTCGTTAGACGTCAACGCGATCCCTGCTTCTTTAACGATCACATTAATATTAGGCATCAAGCGAATAACCGGCGTATTAGCATTCAATCTAGCCTCGATCTTGGAAACTTCTAATCCAGCAGCAATTGAGACCACTGTTTTTTTGGAATTGATCAGATCTTTATTATCCGACAAAACTTGCACCGCTGCACCAGGTCCCACAGCAATAACGATCAAATCACTCTGCTTGATCAGATCGGAATTAGATTGAGCTACATTCAACCCTAAATCAGCGTGCAACTGATCAACTTTTTCTTGATGAAGATCAGAAATAAATACATCATCAGCGGAAACAATCTTATTCGATAAAATACCAGTAACAATAGCCGAAGCCATCTTCCCTGCCCCAATAAAACCTAATTTCATAATAAGCCTCCTCATTGGAATATTTATAATCTATTATAGATTAAAACATTGATCGTTTGATATTAATCGCAGAAAAAGATCCAAAGGATGATCACGAAATAGCGTTAAAAGATAAAATATCATCAATCGAAATAAGATAGTGGAAGACGACGCTCAGCTGCTAAACCGGAAGCCGCTGTCATCTGGAACTCATTTCCAAACAAAAAGGACGACACCAAATTGATGTCGTCCTTTACTCTATATAAGCGAACTACGAGAACTGTACCCGTAGCAACATCAGACATTATAATACCAGTGTTTCCAGAGCTTTTCAAGCACTAATTTTAAGTCGTGACACACTCATGACACACAAAGTGGGAGTATAAGTTTAATCGCCAGTCTTAATTGACCAGCGTTTTTTGTATAAAAATAAAAAAATACCCACCACCTAAATTAATAGATGGTGGGTATTTGTGCATTTTGAAATTTATTCAATATCAAGTTGAAACAATTATTGTTAAAGAGATTTATTTTTTAACATCATTAAAACTAAAGTTATAATTTTTACTTTTGAAACCATATCTATCATCATTATAAATCATATGGTGAGGATCTATGAACAAAGGATAAAAGTATAAGCTATCATTATAGTTCGCCAATCCAACATAAACTCTTAATCCATTATGGTTACCAAAGGCAACTTCCCAAATCTCTTCATCAGGATCAAGTTCAAAATTATTAATTTCTTTGTTTATTAATTCTGCAAAACTTTTCTTTTTATCTTTCAAAATATGACAATGCCTATAGTGATTACTAACTATTTCCTTGCCGTGCTCTTTCAAAAAGGGAATCAATTCATTTAGCAAAATATAGGCAACAAAGCAAGCTTCACCAGCATCTTTATAATAATTATTGAATTTTTTATTAAGATTTATAGACTTCATCCAATTTGGATAACAAGAAAATTCAACACTGACATTACCATGGGTATTTGAAAAATCAAAATGATTTTTAACATTTTTATGAGGGCAGATTGTATTACTAAGTCTTCGTCTCTTTGAATTTTTAATCTTCGGATACCCTCTTTATATAACAAGAAAAAATATCTTGATCACTTATCATGTTATTAGATGATTCAAGTGGTGACAAATCCTTTCTTGCATTAATCCACGGTGATTCCTGATGTGTAATACTTTCTAATTGATCTGCAGTATATTTACCATATACATCTATTACTTGATTTAATATATCATCAATTTCGTCAGGCAACTTAACGACCTTGCCTTCATATTTAGGAATATTATTATAACCACAATCCTTATAATGATGATAAATATCCATCAATACTGGACCATGTGCCCATGCTTCAAAACTATCATTAAAAAGTTTATTCTCGATGTGGTCTGATGAATCATTTGTAAGTGTTAAAACCCAAGAATAAGCATAGTAAAGCATTTTCTGCAATTTTTTAGGTGACATACTAATTCGACTCAAAAACCAATTTGCAATTTCTTGAGAAGTAATTTCTACATTATTTGCTTTTTTCACAACTGCTCCCCTCCAATCAACAATTATTTTTTATTCCATATGAATAATATCATCTTTGCTGCTGTAATTGTTAGGTTTCCGTATTTTTTAATCATTTTTTCGTTAACTTCATCCAATTGGATGAGCTTATATTATCAAAAACTTAAAGTTTAAATAAATTATTCTACAAGGCAACAAAAAAGCCCACACCTAAATTAATAGATGTGGGTCTTATTGTATCTTTTATCCCTTGAATCCACTACCTTGCTGGAATTTTACTGGGATATATTCATCTGTGGAAACTTGGTAGCACCAACCTACATTAGGTACTTTAAATAGTTCTTCACCGGTTGCCCATGAAGTTCCACCTTTAAATAATTGGTTGCTGTCCTTTATGCTTTGACCTTTAGAATTGTATGCATTAACTCCGTAACCGTCTAGATAGTTAATAACGATCTTGCCAGCCTTGTCAGT
>NZ_RHNT01000011.1 GCF_003946325.1 Companilactobacillus furfuricola
ATATATCCATAGTATAATTACTAATCAATGAATAAAATATTGATATATTGCGGGTTAAGCTTGACATCTGGTAGGAATTTCACACCTGACAGCGAATTTCCTCCACCCCCGCAGAACCTAGGGTTTCAATAGTATTTTGGTTATGTGGGGTTGGTGGGTTTGTTCTCGATTGTGGTGGTTTGATATGGATTTATTAGGACCTCAAATGCGAGTCTTCCACTAAGGTCCTTCGTCGCTAAGTGGAATTTCATATCTGACAGCGAATTTCCTCCACCCCCGCAGAACCTAGCGTTTCAACAGTATTTTGGTTATGTGGGGTTGGTGGGTTTGTTTTCGATTATCGTAGGTTTGATGTGCGTAATTGGGATATTAAGTACTAGACTATCACTAAATGTTTTGAAATGAATTTGCAGATTTTTTTACGGAAATGTTGAAACTAGATTTTTACTTGTATTTAAATAGGCCAAGACATTGTTTTTTTGCAACTTCAATGTCTTGGCCTTTTTTATTTTTAATTTAGGATATTGTTGTTTCTGTTTTGGGTTGATTTTGTGGGGCGTTTGATTCGAAGATGGCGGAATTTCCTGCTAGGGCTAAGCCTATTGCTGTGGCTATTAAGATTGCTAGTAGGGCTCTTTGGTATAAGGGCAGTTTGTCTCTATTTTTTTTGAAATCGTCTTTGTTGAATTTTTTCATGCTTATCGCTCTCCCAATTAAAGCTCGATTTATCTCGATTATATACAGAAACTGGGACAAGTAAATAAATATGCACTAATATCGGTCAATTATTAATGGTTATGCCATGATATATTGAAAAAATATAAATATATAACTATATTGAAGTTGGATTTAAATATTTTTATGGAATTATTAAGTTAAAAGTAAAATCCATGATATATACTTGATTTTTTTGTATTCTTACATTTGGGGAAGAACGGAGGATATTATTTTGAAAAAGAGGCTACCACTTTTAGCAATATTTTTTGCCTTAGCATTATTCGTAGTTGCAGGGTGTTCTAAATCTAGTTCGGAGCAGAGTTCCAACAGTTCAAAGTTGCTTTCCACTGCCCAGATCAAGAAAAATATTGGTTCCAAATTGGTGACTACTCGTGAGAAATCACAGCAGAGTGCCACGGAGAAATATCAAGAAATTGTTGAGGAAGGTAATTATTCACTGGAAGATCCTTATGTGAAGCTTAATCCATATAAGACTACTCCATTAAGTGCCTTGGTGATTTTTTCTACCGACCAAAATGCTACAGTTTCTTACACTGTGAAAGGTAAGACTGACGATGCTGATATTACTAATAAGGTAAACGGTGATTCGTCGATCACGCACCAAGTTCCAATTGTTGGTCTTTATGCAAACAAAACTAATGAAGTGACGATCAATGTCACATACGATGATGGAACGACTGATTCCAAGACTATTAAGATCAAAACTGGGGATCTACCTAAGTATGTCAAAGGGGCTAAGGTTACTGTTTCAAAAGATGACAAGTCGAAGATGGATATCGGTGATAATAAATTAACTTTGATCAACCGGACGACTAAAGAGCCATTCGCAATCGATGCTAATGGTGATGTTCGGTGGTACATGACTGATTATTCGCAACATACTTTCGAACAAATTTCCAATGGCCACGTTTTAGTTTTGAGTAAACGTAATGTCGATTCGCCAGTTTATAACGACTTAGTTGAAATGGACTATTTAGGCCGCGTTTACAAAGAATACAATTTTAAGAATAAAACCAAGTCTTCTGACAGTGCCAACAATGCCAAAAATAACGAAACTACGGTTATTCATCACGATTTAGCTGAATTACCAAATGGCGATCTTTTAGCAACTGTTAGTGATGGTTCAGAGTACAAAGAAGATATCATGGTTCAGATCTCGCATAAAACTGGGAAGATCGTTAAGGTCATCGATCTGAAGAAGATCTTACCAAGTAAGATGTATACCAGCTTTAAGAAAGGTGCCGATGGCAAGGTCGATTGGTTCCACCAAAATTCTGTTGAATATGATCCAACCGATAAGTCGATTTTGATTTCCGGTCGTAATCAAGATATGATCATGAAATTGGATTATAAGACTACTAATATCAAGTGGATCTACAGTGGTAAGAAGAAATCATCTTGGCCTAAGAAATATCAAGATAAGATTTTAACACCTACTAAGGGAACTTCGATCACCGGTGGTCAACATGCTTTGAGACTCTTGGAAGATGTCAATGGTGACCCAGACGTTCAAAATATCTTACTTTACGATAACAACATCGATGTTACTAACGGTGATAAGAAAACTTCAGGTAAGTACTCACAGGCCGTTCAATATCATGTTGATGCAAACAAGATGACTATCGATCAGACATGGGCTTATGGTAAAGATCTAGGTAAAAAGAACTTTACTAACATCATTGGTAATGCTCAACGTCTTGAAAACGGGAATACATTGATCGACTTTGGTTTCAAGAATAGCGGAAAAGAAAGTAATATTATCGAAGTTGATCCTGATGGCAATCAAGTCTTTAATGTAACGATCGCTAATTCCGCTTCGAAAGCTTATGCTTATCGAGCTTATCGTTTAAGTTTTTATGATACAGATTATACATTCGACGTTCTAGAAGATTAGCCTTATAATTATCATTGGTACGCACCAATTTTTTAATTAGTATTTACTAATTAGTTTACTGATGTTAGAATATTTAGCGCAAACGATTTCAAAAAGGATGGAATATTATGAAAAAGACTAGAGTTATTAATTCTGACATTTCTCGTGTGATCTCAACAATGGGACACTTCGACACTATTGGTATTGGAGACGCTGGAATGCCTGTTCCTGCAGGAACAGAAAAAATCGATTTGGCTCTTGAAGCTGGAATCCCTTCATTTATGCAAGTTTTAGAAAATGTTTTGAGCGAATTACAAGTTCAAAAAGTTTATCTTGCTGAAGAAATGAAAGTTCAAAATCCAGAACAATTAGCTGCTGTTAAGAAAGTTATTGGTGACACACCAATTGAATTCATCCCTCATGAAGACATGAAGAAAGATCTTAACGATACAAAGGCATTTATCCGTACCGGAGAAGAAACACCATATTCAAACATCTTGCTTGAAAGCGGAGTTGTATTCTAAAAAATAGTTAGTTAATTGGAAGGTATAGTTTTATGAACAAGATTGTCGTATTAGGATCAACTAACGTTGATACCATTTTAAGTATTTCACATTTGCCAAAGCCTGGCGAAACCATGCATATGCAAGCCCGTTCAACTGCCGGTGGTGGAAAGGGTGCTAACCAAGCACTCGCTGCTGTGCGTGCAGGTGCCGACACCGCATTTATTTCAAAAATCGGTGACGATCACGCAGCGGACTTTATGATGGATACATTTAAAGAAGATGGCTTAAATTTAGACCACGTTACAGTTTCTGAAACTGAAGGAACTGGTAAAGCTTACATCTTACTTCAAGATGGCGGACAAAATAGTATTTTAGTTTATGGTGGTGCTAACGCTGATGTAACACCAGCAGATGTTGATGCTGCTAAAGATACTATTGCAAATGCAGACTGCATTATTGCCCAATTTGAGGTTCCGATCCCAGCAATTGTCGAAGCTTTCAAAATTGCCAAAGAAAACAACGTTTTGACATTCCTAAATCCTGCTCCAGCACCATCAAGAAGAGATATTCCTGATGAATTGTTGAATTTGACTGACATCATCGCTCCTAATGAAACAGAAGCCGAGATCATCACTGGCGTTCATGTTGAAGATGATGCATCAATGCAAAAAGCAGCCAAAGAAATGCACAAAATGGGGATCGGTACTGTCTTGATCACCGTTGGTTCTAAGGGCTCATTCTACTCATTTGAATCTGGTAAAACTGGATTTGTCAATGCCTTCAAAGTAAACGCAGTTGATACAACCGCAGCTGGTGATACCTTTGTTGGTGCTTTGATGGCTAAATTAGATCATGATATGGCAAATATCGAAGAAGCAATGACTTATGCTAATAAATCATCTTCTTTGACTGTTCAAACACAAGGTGCTCAAAATTCGATCCCTTATGCAAAGGACGTTAAATAATTAAAAAACAGCTTATTATTCTTAAAATTATTAGTGTAATTTTTGGATAATAAGCTTTTTTGATACTATATCTAATGACATATAGAAAACGTTTTATTTAGATTAATCATTAAGTGTAATTTGATAAATCAAGTAGTGTCAATGCTTTGTAATGTAAGTGCTTTATTTCACAACTAAAATAATTAAATTTATATGATAAAACAGGATAAAAGTTTAATTTTATCCTGTTTTTCGATTGTAATAATTTTGTAAGAATGTTAATATAATAGTTGTATTTTTGAATGGGCAATGGGTCGAATGGTTTTAGAAGACTATCTTCCAAACGTACCACGAGATAATGCACACAATATTAGTTATCAGGAGGAATAGTCTGATGGAACAAGGAACAGTAAAATGGTTTAACGCCGAAAAAGGCTATGGTTTTATTACACGCGAAGATGGAAGCGACGTATTCGTTCACTTCTCAGCAATCCAAGGTGAAGGTTACAAGACTTTGGAAGAAGGTCAATCTGTTACATTCGATATTGAAGACAGCGACCGTGGACCACAAGCTTCAAACGTTGTTAAAAACTAATTAAATAACAAACCAAAGTCAGTCTACCGATTCGGTAGGCTGGCTTTTTTATTACACTTTTTTCAAATATTAAACTTTAACTACAATCGTTTGGAAACTCAAAAAATAAACGCGACTAGGTTATAATAAGTACTAAATAGTAAAAGGACCTTAAATATTTGCCTCAAAAAAGAAAACCTCAACGTCGTCGTCGCCGGCGGAAGAAGAATAAGAATTTAAACATTTACATTATTATTGGCGTGATCGCAATTTTGCTGATCGGCTTTTTTGGAGTTCAGCGTTATCGCCAAAATCAACAGACTGATGCAACTAATTTGGTGGCCGAAGAGCACAATGCTTTCATCAAGAAGATTGCTCCGGAGGCTATCAAATTAGGACACCAGTATGGCGTTTTGCCTAGTATCACTATCGGGCAGGCGATTTTAGAAAGCGATTGGGGCAATAGTACTTTAGCTAGTAAATATAATAATTATTTTGGCGTGAAGGGTACTGACCCGAATAATACCGTCGTTCTGCAAACTAAGGAATATACTGATGGCCAGTGGGTGACCATCAATGGCCGCTTTCGAGCCTATACCGATTTCCGCGAATCGATGAAAGATCATGCGTTGTTGCTAGTAAATGGGACTACCTGGAATTCAGCCCAATATCAACAAGTAATCAGTTCTAAAGACTACATTGAAGCAGCTGTTTCTTTACAGACCGATGGTTATGCAACTGATCCAGGTTACACGACAAAGATAATCCACGTGATCCAAAAGTACGATTTAATGAAATATGACCGTGGAATCAAGTAACAAGTAGGTTATATGTGATAAAATCTATAGTAAAAATGACGGGAGAGTAATTTTGAAGGAATTAGAAGAAAGAATTAACAAAGATGGCCGGGTACTTGGCAAAGATGTTTTGAAAGTTGACAGCTTTTTAAATCATCAGATCGATCCAGTCTTGATGGAAAAAATGGGCGAAGAATTTTACAACCATTTCAAGGATGCTAACGTTACGAAGATTTTAACCGTTGAATCTTCAGGTATTGCTCCTGCAGTTATGACCGGATTACAGTTCCAAGTACCAGTTGTTTTTGCTAGAAAGCACAAGTCAGTAACACTTAAAGATGATCTTTACACTTCGGAAGTTTATTCTTTTACTAAGAAGACTTCTAACCACATTAGTATTTCTAAGAAATATCTTTCTTCAGATGACAATGTATTGATCATCGATGACTTTTTAGCTAATGGTCAAGCTGTGAACGGTTTGAACGAAATTGTTGACGCTGCCGGTGCTAATATTGCCGGTATCGGTATTGTAATTGAGAAATCGTTCCAAAAAGGTAGACAATTGATCGATAAAGAAAAGATCCCAGTTTATTCACTTGCACGGATCAAAGCTTTTGAAGATGGACACGTCGTTTTCGGTAAAGAGGACGAGTAACATTAGGAAGGTGGATTCATGACTTTTATTGCACCTGGGAAAACTATTGGAATTATTGGTGGAGGTTCAGAAACTTATCTTTGTGAACTTGAAGCAAAGAGAATGGGATTTCGGACTATCCTGCTGACGAATCAAGCTGACGACATCGCCACGCAGGCTGCTGATAATTTTTTAGTTGGTGAATTACAAAATCTTGATAACTTGAATGAAATAGGCCAACATTCGGATATACTTTTATACATGGATGACAATTTTGATAGTCATTTACTTGAGGACCTTAGCAAACAGTACAATGTGACCCAAGGCTCGAATTTATTAGGGATCGCACAAGATCGTTATATCGAAAGAACGTTCTTGAACGACCTCAATATTAATGTGCCACCATTTTTTTCTATCGTAACAGTTGACGACATTAATAAAGCAGTCAAGGAGATCGGTTTTCCTTGCATGATCAAGCCGATCCAAAAGAACCAAGACTTATTGAAGCGTCATATTATGTACAATCAAGATGATGTCAAGAAGATGCAAGAGCTTTTGAAGAGTGGGACTTACATTTTGGAAGCTTGGATCGACACTAAGGCGGAATACTCGATCATGGTCAGCAAGAGTAAGAATGGTAAAATCCATACTTTCCCGATGGTCCACGAGATATACGATGGAACTCATTTGATGAGTGCCTACATTTTTAAGAAGAACGACCCCGCAGTTGAAGCAGAAATGCAAAGAGTAGCTTTACAAGTTGCTCAAAATATTGACTATGTAGGAATTTTTGGTATAGGATTTATTTTGTCCCAAACTGATGTCCTCTATGTCAAAAGTATTTTCCCTGGAATCAACTATGCGGCCAATGTTTATCAAGAAGCCACTGGTATATCGCAATTTGAGCTCCACATTCGAGCAATTTGCGATTGGCCAATACCAGAGATCTATCCATTAGTTGATACCGCGATATTGAAAATTGTTGAGGGAATACTGCCACAAAGTTTGGATCTTTTACAAGAAAAAGCACAATGGAAATTTAACTACTACACTGGTTTCAAAGCAAAGAATGAACCTGCAAGGGATGTCGGATATATCTCTTTGGTCGGAGATAGCCCCGAAAGTCTCAAGCAAGACATTCAATCAACTAAAATTTGGAGAGTAGAGTAAGTATATGATTGACAGATATGTGCCCCCTAAGATGAAGCCCATTTGGACTGATCAAAACAAATTTCAAGCTTGGTTAGAAGTAGAAATAGCTTCCTGTGAAGCTTGGAGCAAGTTAGGCGAGATTCCAGCAGAAGACGTTAAAAAGATAGCTGAGAACGCAAAATTTGACGTTGCAGAAATAGCTGAGATCGAAAAGGATACTAAGCACGACGTAGTAGCCTTCACCAGAGACGTATCACGCTCCCTAGGCGAAGAAAAGAAGTGGGTCCACTTCGGATTAACATCAACAGACGTAGTTGACACAGCCTATGGTTACTTGATGAAACAAGCCAATGACATTATTCGTAAAGATTTAGATGATTTCCTAGAAGTAGTAAAGAACAAAGCTCTCGAGTATAAAGACACCGTAATGATCGGACGTACGCACGGTGTACACGCTGAACCAACAACATTTGGTCTAGTATTAGCTAACTGGTATTCAGAAATAAAACGAGACATCGAAAGATTCGATCACGCAGCAAAAGGCGTAGAAGCCGGCAAAATCAGTGGTGCAGTAGGAAGCTTTGCTAACGTACCACCAGAAGTAGAAGCCTTCGTCTGCAACAAATTAGGCATCAGAGCTCAAGAAGTATCGACCCAAGTCTTACCACGTGACTTGCATGCAGAATACATCACAGCCATGGCAATTATTGCTACATCAGTAGAAAGATTCGCCCTAGAAGTAAGACATATGCAAAGAACTGAAGTAAGAGAAGCCGAAGAATACTTCGCAGCAGGTCAAAAAGGCTCATCAGCCATGCCGCACAAACGAAACCCGATCGGTTCCGAAAACGTAACAGGATTAGCCAGAGTAATCAGAGGACATGCCCTAACAGCCATGGAAGACATACCACTATGGCACGAAAGAGACATCTCCCACAGTTCCGCCGAAAGAATCATCATCCCGGACACAACAGAATTACTAGACTACATCCTAACCAGATTCACCAAAATCACCAAAGAACTAACAGTCTTCCCAGAGAAGATGAAAGAAAACATGAACATAACACACGGCTTGATCTACTCACAAAGAGTATTACTCAAGTTAGTAGAATCAGGACTAAGCCGTGAAGCAGCCTACGACATAGTACAACCACTAACAGCCAAAGTATGGGACGAAGGAAAAGACTTCAGAACACTACTAGAAGCTGACAAGCGAGTAACCGACAACTTAACAGAAGAACAATTAAACGATGCCTTCGATTATCACTGGCATTTAAAACACGTAGACGACATCTTCAAGCGAGTAGGCTTGGAATAATGTAGAGAAGCAGTGCAGGGACAAAATGAAACCCAGCGCTGCTTTTTTTGTATCCATTCGATCAATAAATAAGCAAAAAAACGATTTGCGAATGCGATTTTTCAAGCGACAAAGGAGCGAAGAAAAGAGCAAGAAAAAGATCAAAATAAAATCGAACCGATGATATCCAGGACAATAAATCAAACAGATAGAAACCGGAGAAAAATAAGTAAGAACAACAATATTCAAGAACGACCACTAAAAAGCCAAAACAACATAGCAGGAACAAAATAAGTACCGTATCCCACCAGAAAAAGAGTCTACTGCAAACTTAGGTTATGCGAGGGTGGAGGGGATTCGCCGTCAGCCATGAAATGATGGAACGTAAGTGCTTTAGCACTTGCGCTACCGTTTTGATGGTGGCCATGCCACCAACATTAAGGTTGCCACGGCGCAATCCCCGGAACCCTCGCATAACCGGCAATGAACCACCAACAAAAATGAAACCGTCTACAATAAAAACAGCCGTTCGCTTTAGTATTATTAGAAACAATAATTTGCTACAATATAGAATAGATGTTTTAAGAAAAAACGTTGATTTAATAAGGATTTGGGAGAGTTATTAATGTCAGACGATAAATTACTAAAAGGATTAAATCCCGAGCAACAAGATGCAGTCAAAGCCACAGAAGGTCCATTGCTCATCATGGCTGGGGCGGGAAGTGGTAAAACCAGAGTATTAACTCACCGCGTTGCCTATTTGATCCAAGAAAAGAATGTCATGCCATGGCACGTCTTAGCCATCACTTTTACGAACAAGGCTGCCAAAGAAATGAAAGAACGTATCGGGAATCTTTTGGGAGAAGAAGGTCAAGATGTTTGGGTCTCGACTTTCCATTCTCTTTGTGTACGGATCTTACGTCGTGATATTGATAAATTAGGCTATTCAAGATCATTTACCATTTCTGACCCTGCTGAACAACGTACTTTGATGAAACAAATTTTGAAACGCTTGAATTTGGATCCAAAGAAAAACGACCCTCGAGCTATTTTGGGGGCCATTAGTAATGCCAAGAATGATCTACAGGATCCAGCAACTTATTCGCAAAATGCTAAATCGCCCTTTGAACAAACTGTTGCAACTTGTTACGATCGTTATGCCAAGGAAATGGAACGTAACCAGGCGTTAGATTTTGATGATTTGATCATGCAGACGAATGTGTTATTCGAACAAAATCCTGAAGTTTTAGAGAATTATCAAGATCGTTTCCAATATATTCACGTTGATGAATATCAAGACACTAACGAAGCTCAGTACAAGTTAGTTAAATTCTTAGGTGCTAAATATCGCAACGTTTGTGTTGTTGGTGATGCCGACCAAAGTATTTATGGCTGGCGTGGTGCCAACATGAAAAATATCATGGACTTCGAAGATGATTATCCTGAAGCAACTTCGATCAAGTTGGAACAAAACTATCGCTCTACGCAAACGATTTTGAGTGCTGCTAATCAAGTTATCAGTAACAACATTAACCGTAAGCCAAAGGAACTTTGGACTGACAACAAAAAGGGTGATCCAATCGATTTTTATCGGGCTCAAAATGAGTCTGATGAAGCATTGTTCGTTATCGAGCAGATCAAGAATTTATTGTTAAAGGGATTCAATTATGGCGACTATGCGATCCTTTATCGGACCAACGCTCAATCACGTATTTTTGAAGAGAAGCTCGTCCAGTCAAATATTCCATACAAGATCGTTGGTGGTCACAAGTTCTACGATCGTAAAGAAATCAAAGATATTTTGGCCTATTTACGCTTGATCGCTAATCCGGATGATTCAATGAGTTTTCAACGGATCATTAATTCTCCTAAACGTGGTATTGGACCAGGTACAATCGAGAAATTGCAAACTTTCGCTAATGAACACGATTGGTCATTGCTAGAAGCTGCTGAAAATATTGATCTTTCGCCGATCGGTGGCAAACAAAATGGAACACTGGGCAAATTTGCTCGTACGATCAAGAAATTAGCGATTCAAAGTCAGGATTCATCCATGACAGAATTAATGACTAGTTTGCTTGATGATTCTGGATACTTAGATGATCTGCACAAGCAAAAGAATCTTGAGTCTGATGCTAGGATCGAGAATATCCAAGAATTACAAACAGTAACAACGCAATTTGATCAAGGATATGAGCCTAGTGAAGAGGCCGATGAAACACGTCTGTCAGCATTTTTAACGGATCTATCACTTACTTCAGATCAAGATGAATTAGAAGAAGATCAAAAAGAAGTTACTTTGATGACGCTACACGCTGCTAAAGGTCTAGAATTTCCAGTTGTCTTCTTAGTTGGAATGGAAGAAGGGATCTTCCCTTCATCTCGTTCAATGATGAAAGAAAGCGATATGGAAGAAGAACGTCGCTTGGCTTACGTAGGTATTACGCGTGCTGAAAAGAAGCTTTTCATCACTAATGCTTATAGCAGAATGCTTTATGGTCGGATCCAGAGCAACCAAATGTCTCGTTTTGTTAACGAGATCGGCGACGAGAATTTGAACTTGGTCAATCCAACTGCTGGATCGATGACTTCACCAAGATTAAAAGAAAAAGAATTACCATTTTCCAAACGTCGGCGTGAAGCAGCTTTAAAACCTAGTTACCAAGTTAAGACCGCTAACAAACCTAGCGGTGCTCAAGGTGCTGAAAATGTCAGTTGGAATATCGGCGATAAAGTTAACCACAAGAAGTGGGGACAAGGTACGGTAGTTAAAGTTACTGGTGACGGCAAGAATGCTGAACTCGATGTGGCCTTCCAAGATGAAGGAATCAAGCGATTATTAGCTGAATTTGCACCGATCACTAAAGTGACTGAATAAGGAGGAAAAGATATGGCAGAGCAAAATGTTACGAAACAAGCGGCTAATGAAGAATTATCCGAATTACGCGACACTTTGAATAAATATCGTGAAGCATACTATACAAAAGATGCTCCTCTAGTAGAAGATAGCGAATACGATAAGCAGTACAATCGTTTGCTAGCTTTAGAGCAACAATATCCGGATTTAGTTACACCAGATTCACCTTCGCAATTAGTTGGTGATGTCGTTGATCCTGAATTTAATAAGGTCAACCACGAGATCCCTATGTTATCAATGGGGGATGTCTTTTCCGAAGAAGAGCTTGCCGAATGGAATGACCGCATTGAGAAAAATGTCGGCCAAGAAGTTGATTATAATGTCGAATTGAAGATCGATGGATTAGCAATTTCCTTAGTTTACGAGAACGGCCTTTTAGTTCAAGGTTCAACTCGTGGCGATGGTACGACTGGTGAAAATGTTACTGAGAATTTGAAGACCATCAAATCGATCCCACAAAAATTATCTAAACCACTTAGTTTTGAAGTCCGTGGAGAATGTTTTATGGACAAAAATGAATTTTTACGTTTGAATAACAATCGTGAAGCTAATGGTGAACAAGTTTTTGCTAATCCGCGAAACGCGGCAGCGGGAAGTTTACGTCAATTAAATCCTCAAATCACGGCTGATCGTAAATTGGATACTTTTATGTATACGATCGTAACCTTTGATGATTTGAATGTGACGACCCAACATCAAGCACTGCAAACGCTGGAAGAATTAGGATTTCATGTTAATCCCACAGCAAAAGTAACTACTGGTTTGAGTGGCGTCAAAGAATATATTGAACACTATGGCGAATTGCGTGATGGTTTAGACTACGGCATCGATGGCGTAGTTTTGAAAGTCGACGATTTAGCCACACAACGTCGTTTAGGAAATACTGTCAAAGTTCCTCGTTGGGAAATTGCGTACAAGTTCCCACCGGAACAAGCAGAGACAGTAGTTAATGATATCGAGTGGACTATCGGTCGGACTGGTGTGTTAACACCAACTGCCGTAATGGATCCAGTCAGTCTAGCTGGTACAACAGTTTCGCGAGCAACCTTGCACAATATCGATATGATCAAATCTAAAGACATTCGCATCGGTGATACAGTCTTACTACATAAAGCTGGCGATATCATTCCTGAAGTTTCTCAAGTTGTTTTGAGTAAGCGACCCGAAGATTCGCAACCGGCAGAGATCCCAACACATTGTCCTTACTGTGATTCGGAATTGATCCGCTTAGAAGATGAAGTGGCATTACGTTGTATTAATCCTAAGTGTCCTGCTCAAGTAAAAGAGCAATTAACTCATTTTGCTTCAAGAAATGCGATGAATATTGATGGACTTGGTCCAAAAATCATCGAACAGTTGTATACTAAACATTTGATCGAAGATGTGGCCGATTTATATACTTTAACAGCCGATGATCTAGCTACGTTAGATGGTTTTAAAGAGAAGTCGATCAATAACTTGTTAACAGCGATCGATAATTCCAAGAGTAATTCAGTTGAGCGTTTATTATTTGGTCTAGGCATTCGTCATGTCGGAGCAAAAGCTGCTCGGATCTTGAGTGAGAATTTTGGTGACCTTGATGGATTAATGAACGCCTCAAAAGAAGCAATATTATCCGTTAATACGATGGGTGAGATTATCGCTGATAGCATAATTACTTATTTTGATAATAATGATGTTCAAAAGCTTATTAATGAACTAAAATCAGTAGGAGTTAATACAAAATTTATCGGTAGTTCGAATAATAATGAAACAAATGAACATTTTACTGATAAAATAATTGTTATAACTGGAACTTTAACGAAGTATAAACGTTCAGAATTAACTAGCCTACTTGAAGATATGGGTGCCAAAGTTACGGGATCCGTAACGAAGAAGACCGATATTTTAATTGCTGGCGAAAAAGCCGGAAGTAAACTGACTAAAGCACAGCAATTAGGGACTCAAATTATTGATGAATCGACTTTATCTGATTACCTCAATGATACAGAGGATTAAGTATGGCATACCTTTGATACGAGTGAGTTTTTCCTTGCTCAATGAACGATCAATAAAGGAGATAACTTTTGAAAAAATTCATAAAGACCACCGCTCTATTGATGGCATCAATGGTGCTTTTGTCGGCGTGTGGGAATTTACAAAATTCTAGTCTATCTTCTGGTGGAGGTGACACCAACACTTCTGTCCAGACTACTAAATCTACTGACTCCAGTAGTTACGATGTTTTACTGGATAATGGTAAGTATAAGACTAGCCCAATTAGTGGTTTAACTGCAGCAAACAATACGAATGAATTTAATACTCGTAGTTTTGAGAGTGGCTTAATGAAACTCTCGAAGGACCAATTTTCAACTAATGATTACGTCTTCCAAGAAGGACAAGTCCTGACGGCAGGAACGGTCAATAAATGGTTGGCACGTAAATCTAAGAAGAACCCAACTGGTTTGAATCCCAAGTCAAATGGTTCGACTAAGGCTGACAAACGTGAGCCAATGTATTTTCAACAAATGATTGAAGAGGATTATTTAACTAAGCAAGATGGTAAATACAAATTGGCGGGGATGTCGATCGGTATTGCCTTAAACGAAGTCGATTATTATCAAAAGAAGCAATACGGTGCAACTTATCAGACTAAGATCTCAACTGAAGAACAGAAGAAACACGGTCAAGAGATTGCTGCACAAGTAGTCAAAAGACTGCGTCAAGAGAAGCAAGTCGGCAATGATATGCCAATCGTAGTCGGACTTTATTCAGTTGCGCCAGAAGATACTATTGTTGGTGGAAATTACATTTCTTATTCCGTCAGCAAGTCTGGTGAATTAGGTTCATGGAAGGATCTGTCTTATAAGAGTCAAATGCTACCAACTGTTAATAATGAAAAAGCTATCAGCAGTAGTGATGCTGATGCCTTTTCAAACTTTAAATCGCACATTCAAGATTATTTCCCTAATTTGTCTGGTGTAACAGCCCAGGCTCATTACGATGGTGATAATTTGAAGTCGCTAGACGTTACGATCAATACCCAATTTGATGGTCTAGCTCAAGTAACTAGCTTTACACAATTCGTTCAGGATAGTGCCGGCAAGTACTTACCTTCAGGTGCTGATTTAGATATCTCGATCCAAACTGTTGATCGACAACAATCATTCATTACTAGAACTGGCGGCAAATTTAGTTCGCACGTTTTTAATGCAGATTAGTAAAGGAGAAGTTATGATTTCAAAAGAAGAAGTTTTACACGTTGCTGAATTAGCAAATTTAAAATTCAAAGACGATGAAGTAGACGGATTTGTTTCACAATTAGACGACATCGTTACGATGGCTAGTCAACTATCAACCGTTGATACAGAGGGCGTTGAACCAACTTATCACATGAGTGACACTACAACGGTATTCCGTGCAGATGAAGGTAAACATACCCAAACACGTGAAGAATTGCTCGAAAATGTACCAGAAGTTCAAGATAACTTGATCAAGGTACCATCAATCGTTGATAAGGAGGATGGCGAATAGTGGATTACTTTAACGAAACAATCGATTCGTTGCACAAGAAATTAGCTGATAAAGAAATTACTGCTCAAGATCTTACAAAAGATACTTTGCAACGTATCAAGGACAAAGAAGAGAAGCTAAATGCCTATGTGACAGTCAATGATGATGCCACAGAAGATGCAAAACAGATCGATAACGACGGGATCAAGGGGAGATTATCTGGTATTCCGATCGCTATTAAAGACAATATTTTGACTAAAGGTGTTTTAACAACTGCTTCAAGTAAAATCTTGTCTAATTTCATGCCAATTTATGATGCCACAGTTACTGAAAAGCTAAAGAACGCTGGAGCTATCAATGTTGGTAAGACTAACTTAGATGAATTTGCTATGGGTTCATCAACCGAAACTTCTTATTACGGTACTTCTCATAATGCTTGGGACTACACTAAAGTTCCTGGTGGGTCATCTGGTGGTTCAGCTGCAGCTGTTGCCAGTGGTGACGTTATTGCTGCCTTAGGTACTGATACAGGTGGCTCGATCAGACAGCCAGCATCATTTAACGGTATTTTTGGTATCAAACCAACTTACGGACGTGTTTCTCGTTGGGGCGTTATTGCCTTTGCATCTAGCTTGGATCAAGTTGGTGTCATGTCAAAACGGGTCGAAGACTCAGCTGAAGTCTTAACAACCATTGCTGGACATGATGTTCAAGATTCAACTAGTTCGGAAAAAGAAGTTCCGGATTACCGTGCTAATTTAAATAAGGACATGCATGGAATTAAGATCGCTGTTCCGAAGGAATTTTGGCATGAAGGTACTGATCCAGAAGTTTTGAAGACAGTTGATGAAGCTATCGAAACATACAAGAAACTCGGTGCCACTGTTGAAGAAGTTAGTTTACCAACTTTGAAACATGCGGTTGAAGTTTACTATGTTATTGCTTCTTCTGAAGCATCATCAAACCTTCAAAGATACGATGGTGTCCGTTACGGATTCCGCGCTAAAGACGTGAAGAATATCAAAGAATTATTCGTTAATTCACGTTCAGAGGGATTCGGTGACGAAGTTAAACGTCGTATCATGTTAGGAACATTCGCTCTTTCTGCAGGTGCATATGATGCGTACTTCAAGAAAGCTGCTGAAGTAAGAACGATTTTTATCAACGAATTGAAGTCTATTTTAGACAAATATGATTTGATCGCTGGACCTGTTACAACTACACCAGCTTTTGGGATCGGTGAGAAGATCGATGACCCATTGGCTATGTATATGAATGATATTTTGACGATTCCAGCAAACTTAGCTGGATTGCCTGCTGCTTCAGTTCCTGCTGGGACTGTCAATGGCTTACCAGTTGGTTTGCAATTGATGGCTAAGTCATTTGATGAACAATCAATTTTCAATGCTGCTTATGCATTGCAAGAAGAAAATAAATTTTATGAACAGATCCCAACTGCTTTAAAGGAGGAAGACTAATGAATTTTGAAACAACGATCGGTCTAGAAGTCCACGTTGAACTTAAGACTAATTCAAAGATGTTTAGTCCTTCACCAGTAGCTTATGGTGCTGAACCTAACACAAATACAAACATTATCGACTTTGGTTTTCCTGGGGTCCTTCCTTCAGTTAATAAGGGTGGCTATCGTCTAGGTGTCATGGTTGCTCTTGCATTGAATGCAGAGATCGAAAAGCATACTCATTTTGATCGTAAGAACTATTTCTACCCAGATAACCCTAAGGCTTATCAATTAACGCAACACGAAAAGCCACTAGGGCATGATGGATGGCTAGAAGTTGAAGTCAATGGTGAAAAGAAGAAGATCGGTATTGAAGAACTTCACGTTGAAGAAGATGCTGGTAAGAATACTCACCATGGTAATAGCTCTTACGTTGACTTGAACCGTCAAGGTACACCACTTGTCGAAATCGTTTCAAAGGCTGATATGCATACACCGGATGAAGCTTATGCATACCTTGAAAAGCTTCGTCAGATCGTACAATTTACTGGTGCATCTGATGTTAAGATGGAAGAAGGTTCGATGCGTGTTGATACTAATATTTCTATCACACCGATCGGATCAGATAAATTAGGTACGAAGGTCGAATTGAAGAACTTAAACTCATTCAACTATGTCAGAATGGGCTTAGCTTATGAACAAAAACGTCAAGCTGCCATTTTGAAAAATGGTGGAACGATTGGTCAAGAAACACGTCGTTTCGATGAAAAAACTGGTGAGACAGTCTTGATGCGTGTTAAATCTGGTGCTGATGACTATCGCTATTTCCCAGAACCAGATTTACCAGCTTTCAATATTGATCCTGCTTGGATCAAAGAGATCAAAGATTCATTGCCTGAACCAGCTGAAAATCGTCGTTACCGTTACATCAATGAGTTAGGGATCCCCGAATACGATGCTGGTGTTTTGACAGATACTAAAGAAATGTCAGACTTCTTTGATGAAACAGTGTCATACAAGGCTAATCCGAAACTAGTTTCTAACTGGTTGATGGGTGAAGTTAATGGATACTTGAATGAAAAGAAAGTCGGCTTGTTAGATACAAAATTAACGCCTGAACACTTGGCTAAAATGATCAATTTGATCTCAGATGGAACTATTTCATCGAAGATCGCTAAGAAAGTTTTCCAAGAAACAATTAGTAACGGTACAGAACCTGAAGGTTGGGTCAAAGAAAAAGGCATGGTCCAAGAATCAGATCCTGCAGTCTTGAAGCCAATGATCGTTGATGTTTTGGACAATAATCAACAATCGATCGATGACTTTAAGAATGGTAAAGATCGTGCTGTTGGCTTCTTGATCGGTCAGATCATGAAGAAAACACGTGGCCAAGCCAATCCAAAAGTTGTTAACAAGATACTGATGGAAGAATTAAATAGCCGTTAGCGAGGAGTATTTTATGCGTGCTAGATTGATTTATAATCCTACGTCTGGACATGAAACACTGCCACACAGTGTAGGTGACATTTTAAATGTCTTGGAAGAGGCCGGCTATGAAGCCAGTGCCTATCGAACAACTGCTAAGAAAAAGTCAGCACTTAAAGAAGCTAGAAGAGTAGCACAAGAGGGGTTTGATTTAGTAGTTGCTGCTGGAGGAGATGGAACTATCAATGAGGTTATCAATGGGATAGCTGATTTAGATAAACGACCAGAAATGGCCATTATTCCGGCAGGGACTACCAATGATTATGCTCGAGCTTTGAAGATTACACGTGATGACGTTGTCGAAGCAGCCAAGGTAGTTCTAAAGAAACAAAAGCTTGACGTTGATATTGGCCAAGCCGGCGAACATTATTTTATTAACATTGCCGGTGGTGGTTCAATGACGGAACTGACTTATGAAGTTCCCTCTGCGTACAAGTCCATTTTGGGTTACCTTGCATACTTAGTTAAAGGTGCTGAACTGTTACCACGGATCAGTCCCATTGATATGCACATTGAATATGATGATGGTGTTTTTGATGGCAAAGCTACGATGTTTTTGATAGGATTAACTAATTCAATCGGTGGCATGGAACAAATTGCTCCAAATTCCGTTATCGGTGATGGAACTTTCTCACTGATCATCGTCAAAGAGACGAATTTGCGTGATCTCGTCCATTTGATTACTTTAGTATTGAATGGCGGACGCCATGTCGATAATCCTAAAGTTATTTATACTAAGACTAAAGAGATCTCTGTCAAAGCCAATGATGATAATCGTATCATGATCAATCTAGATGGTGAATATGGTGGAGATGCGCCAATGAAGTTTAAGAATCTACACAATCATGTTAGAATGTATGCAAATGTAGATTCGATCCCGTTGAAAGCTCTTGACACTCGTTCGGATGTGGAAAAAGACGTCGGTGAGAAAATAATAGAAGAAGAAAAACACTTAGATTAACAGTCCCTCGGGCTGTTTTTTCTATGTAAGGAGAAATATGGACAAACCTAATATTAATAAAAATGACAAACTCGAATTGTCGATCGATGATTTATCGTATGAAGGTAAAGGTGTAGCCAAGGTCAATGACTTCACCTTGTTTGTTGACAATGCGTTGCCTGGAGAAAAGGTCAATGCCGTGATCACAAAAGTGGGTAAGAGTTATGGCTTTGCCAAAGCTTTAGAGATCTTAAAGAAGTCGCCTGATCGTGTTGACAACGTAGATAACGTCTATGTTAGAACTGGTATCGCACCTTTGAGCCATTTGGCCTATCCAGAGCAATTGAAGTTTAAACAACATCAAATTGAAGTTAACTATCAGAAGAATCATTTGGATATCCCAGTAAATGAAACTTTAGGAATGGAAGATCCTTTCCACTATCGGAATAAAGCTCAAGTACCTGTTCGCGAGATCGACCACCAATTAACGACTGGATTTTATCGTCGTCATTCACACGAATTGATCCCAATGAAAGATTTCTTGATCCAAGATCCGAAGATCGATGCTGAAATTTTGCGTGTCCGTGATATTTTACGGAAGTATAAAGTTCGTGGTTTCGATGAAGAGAACCACAAAGGCCAAATCAGAACGATCATGGTCCGTCGTGCTTATTACACAGGTGAAATGATGGTCGTATTAGTATCTCGTGTCCGCGATATTTCACACTACAAAGATATTACAAATGAAATCATGGCCAACGAAGACGTGAAATCTCTTTACTTAAACATCAACGAAAAGAAGACGAATGTTATTTTAGGTAATGAGATGAAGTTACTGGCTGGTTCAGCTTACATTGATGATCAATTACTTGGTCATACATACCGTATCTCGCCACGTTCTTTCTACCAAGTTAACCCGACACAAACACAAAAGCTTTACCAATTAGCTATTGAAAAAGCTGATCTAAAGGGCAATGAAAATGTTGTCGATGCCTATTCCGGGATCGGTACTATCGGACTGTCATTAGCAGATAAAGCTAAACAAGTTACCGGTATCGAAGTAGTTGAGGATGCTGTAAAAGATGCTCAACAAAACGCTGATATCAACGGTATCAAGAACGCTGACTTTATCGTTGGTAAGACAGAGGACGTATTAAATGATTGGGCTAAAAATAAAGTTGCAGTCGACGTCTTAATGGTCGATCCTCCACGTAAAGGTTTGGCTTCATCACTGATCGACAGTATCGTCAATATTAAGCCTAAGAAGATCGTTTACGTCAGTTGCAATCCAGCAACACTAGCACGTGATATCAAGGCTCTAAGCGACGTATATCAAGCAGATTCAACTACCCCAGTTGATATGTTCCCAATGACCAATCATATTGAATCAGTTACTAGTTTGAAATTGAAATAATAACCTTAAAAGATCAAATCCCTGAAAATAATGGAGATTTGATCTTTGTTTATTCGTACAGGAAAAATGTTTGTCTAAATAGATTGACTTGAGTACTAGTATTATGTGATACTTCTTGTCGGTACCAAACCTTAGTAAGTGGAATCCGGTCGGCGCTGTTGCGTTTGGAAGATCGGTGCAACTTACAACGAAAAGAGTCCTGCAAAATTTTGCAGGACTCTTTTTTGTATGAAACGAGTTCCAGACGAAAGCAGCCTCCGGTCAACAAACTATCAGCGAGCACTGCTTTGCAGCACTCTGGTGCTGATAGTCCGTTGATCCTCAGCAGCTGACCGATCGCCTTGCACTCTCTTTTTTTTAGTATTTAGTTTTTAAATGAGTGAATTGGACTAGGGATATGTCCACCGCGATGGATGAAATCAGCGGGGCTATTTGTATTGACTGGCATTACTGGAGCTTGTCCGAAGAGACCGCCGAATTCAACAGTGTCTCCGACTTTCTTGCCAGTTGCAGGGATGATCCTTACCGCAGTGGTCTTATTATTGATAACACCAATAGCTGATTCATCAGCAATCATTCCACTGATCGTCTCAGCTGTGGTATCGCCAGGAATAGCGATCATATCGAGACCGACAGAACAAACGGCAGTCATTGCTTCGAGTTTTTCAATGTTGAGATTGCCCTTAGTTACGGCACGGATCATTTCCGCATCTTCAGATACGGGAATGAAAGCACCCGATAATCCACCGACGTGTTCACAAGCCATGACCCCACCTTTTTTAACAGCATCATTTAATAATGCTAAGGCTGCCGTCGTACCTGGAGCACCAACGCTTTCGAGACCGATTTCTTCGAGGATCTCGGCAACGGAGTCACCCTCATTTGGCGTTGGGGCAAGTGATAGGTCAACAATGCCAAAAGGAACGTTTAAAGCTTTAGAAGCAACGTTGCCGACAAATTGTCCCATGCGAGTAACTTTGAAAGCTGTCTTTTTGATGGTTTCAGAAACTTTGTCGATCGGTTGTCCCTTAACTTGTTCTAGAGCACGTTTAACGACTCCAGGACCACTAATACCAACATTGATCACGCAGTCGGCTTCACCAACTCCGTGGAAAGCTCCTGCCATAAAGGGATTATCTTCCACAGCATTAGCGAAGACTACTAAACTCATACAGTTTACCGGATCTTCTTTAGCGAGATCTTTAATGACGTGCCCCATTTGTTTGACCGCATCCAAGTTGATACCTGATCTAGTTGATCCGACGTTGACCGAACCACAGACACGTTGGGTCTCAGTTAATGCTTGCGGTATGGATTGGATCAGAGTTTCATCACCAGATTGATAGCCTTTTTGAACTAAGGCAGAGAATCCACCGATCAAGTCGACGCCGAGTTCTTTAGCCGCCTGATCCATAGTCTTGGCATAAGCGACATAGTCTTTGTCATCAGAGGCTGCAGCAATAATGGAGATCGGCGTTACTGATATCCGCTTGTTGACGATGGGGATACCGTATTCTGATTGGATCTCATTAGCTACTTTGACTAAGTCTTTGGCCTTGGTCGTCAACTTATCGTAAATTTTTTGACGCGCTTTTTTTCCATCGCTGTCGATACAGTCGATGAGCGAGATACCCATTGTGATCGTCCGGATATCGAGTTTTTCTTCGGAGATCATTTGAATTGTTTCTAAAATTGAATTAGTTTCCATGTCGACCTCCTAAAGTTTTTGCGTAGCATCGAAAATTTCTTGACGTTGAATATGGATCTCTAAAGCATTATCTTTGCCAAGTGATTCAAAGTCATTTTTAACCGTATCAAAGTCAGATGTATCAGGTACTTCGACCATCATCATCATCGTAAAGCTTCCGTGCATCAAAGTTTGCGAGATATCAATGATATTAATATCAAGTTTGGATAATTCATTGGAAACTTTTGCCACGATTCCAGTGTGGTCTTTTCCAAATACAGTGAGAATTGCTTTCATGGTGGGCCTTCTTCCTTGAAAATTGTTTAAGTCAATGATAAACGATTTAATTTATCTTAACAACAAAGATTATAGAGAAATATCGAATAGGCTATTTAGAAACTGAACGTCGGTCGGTATTATTTGGCGACGTTGCATTTTTGTCATCAATAATATATTGATGGAACAGGGAAATAAATTGTGGATTATCGATCATATCTGAATGCTGAGCGTTTTTACCAGTCAAAGTGATCAAAGTGTAGTGGTTGATCTGACCTTCAAAAATGTATTTCCCTGCTTCAACGCTACCGATTGGGACGATACCATCATCGGTATAAACTTTAGTACCGGCGATCGAGTAGTAGGTTAAATCGTTAGGCAATTTATTTTTCCGGTTGATAAAATCGGTTAGCATTTGCGTTCTTTTAGCTTGATCACGCTCTTCAAAATTGTAAGGAGTACCAACAGTCATCATCCGATTCATGTTGATGCCATCGTCTTCATAATAGTGCTCCAAGAAGTAAGTCCAGATGAGTCCGCCGTTAGAGTGCCCGAAACCGTCAAAGTTATTGAATTTATAGCGTGATTTTAGCGCATCAAAAGCGATAGAAAACCATCGAGCTTGCTGTTTGATATTGGAATAGCCATCTTTGTTATTTTCAAAACCAACAACAATGAAAGGACGAGTATCGTTATTTTTGATCGAACCTTTATAAGTGATCGAGTCATCTTTATGGACTGTCAATTCCAATAGACTGTGATGTTCATCAAATTTCTTATTGATAGTGCTAACGAGATCTTCAAAACGAGTCGCAGATGCGCTGGAACCGGGGATCATGATAATTGGTGAAAGTGGGGAGTTATAACGCCCAGCCAAAGTCTTGATGTCGTTTTTGGTGGTGAAATAAGAAGGGATGGCTACTAAAAGCAAAATGATAAACAGCCAGATGATAGCTCTAAATCCTTTTTTGGATGCAGGATATTTTCTGAAGTTATTTTTCATCATCAGCGCCTCCTTGATCGATCGAGATGTCATCTTGTAATTTCACTTGTTCGGCAATTTTGACGAAGGGAATGTAGATCAATGTTGAAATGAAGAGTGAGAATACTGTGAATACTAGTGCTTGCCAACTACCATTGGTTCCCAAAAAAGCAACTAACGGTCCTGGAGTTCCCACTGGGACCGAATAGACTGCTGGTGGCATAAGATGGAACTGCAGCGCAATTGTCGCTAGGATCATGTTGACAATTGGCGCCAAGACAAAGGGGATGAAGAAAATTACGTTGAAGAAGACCGGAATACCAGACATTAAAGCACTATTGACGTTAAAAATACTAGGGATCAATGACCAACGTGACACATTGATAAAATCATGATCACGAGAGACCCACAATATAGCAATGATCAATGCTAAAGTTGCGCCTTGGCCACCATAAGTGGCAAAAGTGTGATACAAAGTACTACTGTTGAACAGATCAGGAGCACCCCAGGCAGTGTGATGGTTTAAGGCATAGTCTAAATTTAATGCTGAAGAAGTGTCCGTTAAGTTGACTCCAGTTGAATAAGGACCAGACCAACCAAGAAAGGACATGATGATCGAATATAATCCTAGACCAAAAGTCCGCAGTAAACTAAGGAACGGCTGAGTACTAGGATTAGTACTGGATACCGCAGTAATGATAGTTTGTGGCAAATTTGAGTAAAACGTAACATTGACTAGATCACTTACGATGACTGAGATAATGATCGTGATCAAAATTGGTCGGATCGAGATCTCGGTCCTTTTTAACATATTGGTCGACATAGCAAACGAGTCAGGCTCGGTAGCTTTATGGCTAGTCCACTTGAACAAATAACCAATAAAGACACCTAATAAAATGGCAAACAGTAAGCCACGAATCCCGAGAACGGCGCTGTGGAAAGACATGGGAGTTTTTCTTGAATAAGTATATGCAACGATCAGAAGAGAAAGCGAGGCAGTTAAGCCTGCTAATTGATCATCACGCTTTAAATGTTTCGCGGTATATTTAGCAGCAGAAAAAGCCGCAATGACCGATATCCATCCTAAAGTCATTGTGGAAATAGCTGAAAAGATATCATCAATTTGGTAAAACAAATTATCACTCAAAAAGTCGGTCCAATTACTGAAAAGACCATTTTTACCCAAAAAAACTAACTGGATGGTCTTGGAAAAACTTCCTATTAAGGCAAAGGGGAAGATAGTTAAGACTGTTTTTTGAAGGACTCGATATAAGAAAATTTTTTGGATTCTTAAGTTTAGATCGATCAATTTCTTTTCGAGTGGATGAGTGAATTGTTGTTCCAAGATAATAACACCTTCTTATATGATTAATAATTTTTCTTTTCACCTTTGAGTATAGACTAAAAAAATAAAGTAGCCAGAAAAGGCTACTTTATTTTGAATAAATTGCTTGAAGTCTGTTATTCACGGAGAAATTGAGTCAGGTGGGATATTACTATGAAAAGGCAGTTGCTTAATCAGTTTTTCTTTTATGATATTCATGGATGTAATAGAGTGGTAATCCAATTAACGTGATCAGGATTCCTAGGATGGCGAGGATCGGTTGAAAAATTATCGTATTGATCACGATGTAACTACCACCGATGATGGCTATGATTGGTGGTAGTGGGTAAAGGCTGATCTTGTAGGGTCTTTCAAGCTTCGGCTCACGCTTTCTTAATATAAATACGCCAACAAACATCATGATCGAAAAAATCCACATGATGAAAACTAACATGTCGGTCAAATAGTCGAATGTTCCTAAAAAGATCATGATAATAGCGATGATCGTTTGAACTATCCCAGCGTTTAGGGGAACTTTAGTCTGGCGGTCAATTTAGCAAAGAATTTGGCAAAGACGATATTATTTTCTGAGCCTAAGGCATAACTGACTCTTGTTCCGGTCATAGTATAACCGTTGATCGAACCGAAAACAGAGATCAGGATCCCAATAGTCACGATTTTGCCACCAATTGCGCCAAAGATATTGACAGCAGCTTCAGAGGCGGCATTTTCATTGCCAGGAATGACATTGAAGGGCAATTCTTTAATGAAAATAAAACTGATCAACACGTAGACGACGGTGATCAAGAATAGACCAATGATAATTGATTTTGCGAGGTCTTTAGCAGGATTCTTCATTTCACCAGCCATGTTGCCGACATTCATCCAACCATCAAAAGCAAACATCGTTGCAACAAATCCAGTCCCTAAAGAAGTCCAAAAATCGGGATGGGCACCTGATGTAATAGGAAACAGTGAGACTTGATGAGTGGAAGGTACAAAGAGACCAACGACGATGATCAAGATTATTGGCACTAATTTCCCGATAAAAGCTGCCGACTGAATGGAGCCACCAACTTTGGCTCCGAAAAGATTGGCAACAAATAAGAAGACAGCTAAAGCAATGGCAATCGGTATTTGCGTAGAATTAGGGATGCCAAGCAAATTGATCACTTGGGTAGCGAAAACGATCGAAAGTGCTGCGATCGCCGCCGGATAATAGACGATCGATTGGGCCCAGGCTAGTAAAAATCCTGGCATTTTTCCATAAATGTATTCAATGTGTTTGTAGATCCCTCCAGCTACTGGCAGGGCCGCCGCTAGTTCAGCTATCGTCAAACCAGCATTAATCGTAATAAAACCAGCTAAGATCCAGACGAAGATAGTTAAACTTGCCGAACCGGTAGCAGCGGTGACGCTTGAAATCTTGAAAAAGACTCCACCACCGATCACTAAACCCATGACGGTCGACAACGCTGGGAAAAATCCAAGCTCGCGCTTTAATTCAGATTTTTCATTCATGAATGACCTCCGATAAATATTTTTTTAGAGCCTAATTATAATACATCGTTGACTAGTCAAGGAAGTATTTGAGTGGTAATTTATCTATGTAATCAGTAAAATTAAGGTTGAGGTGATTTTTATGTTGAAACTTGGAATAATTGGTACTAATTGGATCACGCAACAATTTGTTTCTGCTGCAGAAGAAACGAAGTCATTTGCTTTGACCGAAGTTTATTCACGGACTGAGTCAAAAGCAAAGGATTTCGCTGATAAATTTCAAGCTGATGATGTTAAGCTAACGACTAATTTGGACGATTTTTTTACTATCGACAAATTTGATGCCGTTTACATCGCTTCACCAAATAGTTTGCACTTTGCCCAAGCTAAACAAGCATTAGAGCAGGGTAAGAACGTCATCGTGGAAAAGCCAAGCACATCAAATATTCATGAATTAACAGTTTTGCAAGAAACTGCCAAGGCCAATGGTAAATTCTTGATCGAAGCTGCAAGACACATTCATGAACCTATTTTTCAACAAATTCAGTCTTACGTTGCTGACAATCGACAAGACTTGAGTGGCGCCACTTTGTCGTATATGAAGTATTCTAGCCGCTATGACGACTATCTGGCTGGGAAAAACCCAAATGTTTTCACTACTAAATTTTCTGGTGGGGCTTTGTATGACTTGGGAGTATATGCGGTTTACGATGCAGTTGTCCTCTTCGGTGAGCCCAAGACCGTCAACTACCAAGCTGAGGTCCTTGCTTCAGGAGTTGATGGAAGCGGTAGTTTAACTCTTAAATATCCTTATTTTGATGTGAACATTATAATAGGAAAAACAAAGAATTCCTTTATGCCATCAGAGATTTATTTCGGCAAGAAAACATTATTAATGGACAGTGCTGGCGATATTACTAAGTTAGAAGAAAGTTCAGCGGACAAGAATATTGCTCCGATCAAAACTACTAAGAGCGATAACCCCATGGATTCCGAAGCAGTTGAATTTGCTCGGATCATCGAACAAAATGACCAAGAAAAGTATCAACAGTTGTCAAGATATGCTAGAATAGTTAATCGCATTCTAGAACACGCAAGAGCTTCTGCAGGAATTGTATTTGAAGCGGACAAGGATAAATAAAATTGGAAATTCCAAAACTATACCAAGATTATTTTAAAGAACATAATTTTGAACAAATGACTAAGATCCAAGAAACAGTGTATCAACCTTTTAAACAAGGTCAGGATCTAGTCGCAATGGCACCAACTGGTTCCGGAAAGACTTTAGCTTTTTCCATGCCCATGATCGAAACATTGGTACCTAAAGATGGGCTTCAAGTGTTGATCTTAGAGCCATCGCAAGAATTAGCGATCCAAGTTAGGACTGTCTTACAACCACTCGCCAAAGCTGTCGGTTGTACAGTTCAAGCTGTGACTGGTGGGGCTAATCCACAACGCCAATTAAAGAAATTAAAAGAAAAGCCAGAGATATTAGTCGCTACTTTGGGCCGTCTCAAGGAATTGACTGATGCTCGCAAAGTCAAGTTAGGTAATATTCAAACTGTTATCGTCGATGAAGCTGATGAAATGTTGAATGAGACCAAATTAGAAGCAGTTAGAGCAACAATCGATGAGATGCCGGCTGATGTGCAAATGACCTTTTTCTCGGCAACAGGCAATGATATTTTTAAGAATATGTCGAAATGGTTTGGCAAAGATTTTACTGTCATTGACCAAAGATATGACCGTTCGTATACTGCTGGTATTAGTCACTATTTTATTAATACTGGTAGTGACGGCATGAAGAATATTTTGATCCGCGAAATGGCGCACAACAAGAAATTTCTTGGGATCGTCTTTTTCAACAATTCACGGTCGCTTCATAAGGCGATCAGTGACTTAGATCATGCTAAGACTAACTTCGTTGCCTTAGATAGTAAAATGTCTTCCCAACAGAGAAAAACGGCGTTACAGCTGTTTTCTAGTAAGAAAGTCACTTTGCTATTGACGACCGATGTAGCTGCTAGAGGGATGGATATTGAAGACGTGACTACGATCATCAACTACATGATCCCACGTGAAAACTCGGAATACTTACATCGAGCTGGACGGACGGGTCGAATGGGCAAAGCTGGGGATGTCGTGACTTTCGGTAATAGTCACGATTTCAGAAATTTGCAAACGTTCAATGATCTAGAAATTAAGAAAGTATTTCTTAATCATGATGGGACCTTTTCGGATAAGGATACTTACCACAAACGTAAAAAGGCCCAAGCTTCAAATCAACCGAAGCCAAAACACAAGAAACGTTTACGTGATCAAAAGAACAAAGGTAAGCGTAAGCCGAAAAAACCTTTACAATAATTTTCATTGGTGGCACGATATTAGTGTTACCTTTTTTGGTCCCTTGGCTCAGCAGGATAGAGCAACTGCCTCCTAAGCAGTAGGTCCCCGGTTCGATTCCGGGAGGGATCATATCAGCAATTTAAGAAAAGTCATTTGTGAAATGGAACTCCATGAATACTGTATTTAGCAGTGTTCATGGAGTTCTTATTTTTAATTGTATGATGGTAGAGACTGTTAGAGGTAACCCTAGTAATTGGCACACGTTTTCCACACTATTGCAATTTTAAAAGGAGAAAAATTAATATTCGATAGCTTGATCAATATGTCTGATCATATTGGAATGTCCTGGCAGTCTTTAATCTGCACAATGAAAAAACCAGTATGGATGTTTATGCTTACTGGATAAACTTATCTAGAGGTCTCCTTAGATGATTAGATAATATTGTAACTTAAAAGATTAAAAAATTATCATGAACTTATAATAGAAAGATGATAATTACCATGGGATTAATTAATTAAAATTAAAAAGTAATTGATGCTTTTTGATTGACTTTCTTTAAAAAGGGATTACAATATCACTTATACTTAATTAAGGAGGTAAATGATTATGAAATATCGTGTATTATTAAATACAGACACACAATTGTTTACCGTAGTTGACAAGAATAACAATAATTCTTTTGCAGACGGTAAGACAATTCAAGAAGCCGTTTCTAAATTACAAAAAACAGCTTAACTTTAAAATAAGATTTATTTTGAAACGCTTACAACCACGTGTTGTAGGCGTTTTTTTAATTTGGTTGGTTATTGCTTAAGTTGTACTTCATGTATTAAAATGATAATAAGGATATTTATATAGTTATTTAATTTAAAAAAAATTAGGGGGAATTGCCATGCGACAAAATATAAAAAAATATTTGCTGATTATTGTTTTAGCTTTTGTAGCATGTTTTAGTTTGCCGGGGACTAATCAGAATAGCATTTCCTCTCAAAATGTTGAAGCTGCAGAAGCGTCACCCGTACACCCACCAAGTGGCGATCCAATCGGCATTATCGGTGCCTATATCGTTGGTGGATATACTTTACAACCAACTAGTCAATATACTTATTTGGATCGACCTGTAACCTTACAGTCAAAAGCTGTAAGTACTTTGCTCGACGTGTACCCGTTACGTTCATTTACTTATCAGTGGATGATGAGTAAAGATGGTGTTAATTGGGGAGATCCGGATGATTTAGACAGTGCTAATATAACTTTGCCCGCTGACAGTGTGGGAACGAGATATTATCAATCTACTTATACTAGAGCAGCAGGAATATTAGGGAATGATAGGTATGGATATTATTCAAAAATGGTTAGCGTCACGGTATTGCCTGAACCGGTTGAGGCAAAAAATGTTAATGTAACGACCGATGACGATTATTTATACAATAACCAAGAAAACGCCTCAACTACTTATGCACACGCCCAACTCGAACCGTTTGATTCCACCGCAACAGTTACGTGGTCACTAGGGGGAAGTAGTTCAGACTTAGCAACGATCGATCCTAATACCGGATTGATCACAGCCAACAATAATGGTAAATCGGGAACGATTGAAGTTATCGCAACAGCTCAAAACTCTGATGATACGACTGTGACAGTTTCAACCAATGTCACAATTGGTGGAGGACTGGACAATCAAAAAGTGGATGAAGGAAAGACAGCAACTTTCGATATCGGAGGGAAGTTCGCAACTGAACCAGATTCCATTGTTTGGCACAAAATTGTTAACAACCAAGATACAGTCATTTCAGGTGCCGATAAAATGAGTTATACGACCCCAGCTACAATTTACGATGACAATGGAGCTCAATATTATGCCGTTATCAAGATTACTCACAACGATAGCGAAGGAAATCCTCAAACCTCAACGATCACTACTAACAAGGCCACTTTAACGGTCATCCCGGATAAAGTTCCTCGAGTATTGTTAAATAATATGGTCATCAATAACACGTACGATGATCACAATGCCGACAATTCAGAGATCAACAACGTCATTTCTGGCGACAATATCACTATTAAAGGGACTGCAACTGATGATAATAAAAATTCAGCCATGAGTGCGGCATCGATCAAGATCAAATTACCAAAAGATATTGAAAAAGATGACAATGGTCAACCTGCGATCAATGACGTTAAGCTTGATGGTCAAACGACTGATAACTATTATGTTGTCTCTAACAGCAGTGATCCAGGCACTTACATTATTAATTTTTATGAAATTGATTTTACACAAACGAAGAGTCACAGTTATGAATTCAATTTCAATACCGTAAATAAAAATACTTACGATTTTGTAACGGTACCAGCATTGACCAGTGTCGATGCGAATGAAGATCCTATCGATGGTACTTATGAGGGCAACTCCTTAACGATTCATTTCACTGACGGAAAATTGGCCGCAAATGCTAATAACTTAGACTACGGAACATTGAAGTACGGTAACATTGGTAAACCACAAACGGGAACCGTCGAGGGTGATGATAGTGCAAATGTATTAACAGTCAATGACAACCGTCGTGATAAAACATCCGCAAGTATTTACGTTGCTCAAAGTACGCCATTTACAACATCAAATGGTGAAAAAATATTACCAGCAGAATTACGTTTTTACAATGTTGATGGAAGCTACAAATTAATCGGCAACGATAATACGTTAGTGTCAAGTTCATCACAAGGCCAACCACTAACGTCAGTTAAAAATGGTGACGACTATGGAATTAAACTGTACATTCAAAAGGGAGCTAGCCAGTATGGACAGTTCAATTCAACGATCGAGTGGACCTTCCAAAACGCACCGAATTAACGTAGAAATCGCGGTAAGATTGCTCAGTCGGTAAAGAAATGTAAAGGACCGCATCCAAATTGCTGCAAGCCAAGCAAGTAACAGTTACATACTAGTTTTCACAATTAAAAAATTCTAGAAAATAAAATTATTTTTTACCGAGTATGATAAATACTCGGTATTTTTTTACGATAAAATCATAATAGAGAGCGTTTACAATTACCTAACAATAAATCAAAACATTATATTTCTTGTAATAAAAAAATAACGATATTGTGAAACATAATCATATCGTTTTAAAATAAAAGTGTGTATAATTAAGAAGAAAAAAATTATTGTTACCCATAGTATAAGATGATTGATTTGTCAGCTAGGAGGGATCTAAATGTCGAAAAAAACTATGAAACTCATCCTGATTTCTGTGCTAACTTTTTTATTATTAATTGGCCTGGGCGGAGCTAGCGAAAATTCAAATCCTGACGCAAAAGCTGAAGACATTTCCATTGTGCCGAAAGGCAAGCCCACTGGAGACTCTGTGGATCTGTTATTTTTAACTATTATCTCCGGTTACGGTTTACAACCGAAGGATCAATATACTTTTATGGGTCAACCAGTAGATTTATCAGTAAAAATAAATATGAATGCATTTGATTTGGCGGGATCGATCGTTTATCCCTTTTACGATCGGCAATGGTATAGTTCCACAAATCCAACCTCCTCTGATAATTGGCAAAAGGTCAGTGGGGGTACAAACCGAAAATTGACGGTCAATCCAACGTCAGTAGGAACCGTTTATTATCAAGATTCATATATCAAAAAAGGATTGTTGCTGGGCAAATCATTCTACTCAGACGTGGCATCGGTGACGACTTATCCAGATCCAGTGGAAGCTACTGGAGTGACGGTAACAGTTGCCCAGGACTATTTGTATAATAATCAAAAAGATCCGGCGGTAACAGTAGCCTATGCGAAACCTGAACCATTCAATTCAACAGCCAAATTAAGTTGGTCAGTCGACAACACCGAACTAGCAGCGATCGATCCAGATACTGGTGAGATCACGGCTAATAACTCAGGTAAATCTGGTACAGTTCAAGCAATTGCAACTTTGACCAACAGTAACGGAGATCAAGTTACCGGTAGTGCTCCAGTCAAAATCGGTGGTGGATTAGATGACCAAACTGTTAACGAAGGTCAAAAAGCTACGTTCAAAGTGCAAGGAAATTGGACGACGGTAAATTCAGTTACTTGGCATCGTGTCATTGATGGTAAAGATTCTGAAGTTTCGGGAGCAGATGGACTTAGCCACACGACTCCAGAAACTACTTACGATAATAACGATGACAAATACTACGCTGTGTTAAAAGTTCCTACACAAGATGCTAGTGGAAATGACACCGTTACGACCGTAACAACAAATAAGGCTAATTTAACAGTTATTGCGGATACGAATCCCAAAATAACTGGGACAAGCAACATCTACAACAACACTTATAACGACCATAACACTGAAGACACAATGATAAATGGCGTCATTGCCGGTGATAATTTAACAGTACGTGGCTCATTCACGGATACCAATAAAAATTCGATTATGAAGTCCGGAGCGATCCAAGTTAATCTTCCAGATAACTTGAAGACAAATCCTGATCCTAATGAATCAGATCTGACCGGTGTTAAAGTAGACGGCCAACCAACTAATGATTACTATATTGGTGCTGGCCCGGCTGGAGACTATCAATTCGTTTATTTATTCAACATTGATTTTTCAAAATACAAGACCCACACGTATGAATTTAGTTTTGATGTGGAAGACAACGGTAATTCGAAATTCGTTACAACTCCAACATTGTATGGCCAAAAAGAAGATGAGTCAGATATCGACGGAAACTTCCCAGCAAACGATCTGACAATTAATTTTAGCGATAACCAGTTAACTGCTCAAGCAAACGATATTGATTATGGAAAACTAAAATTTTCCAATGTTGGCAAGCCAGTAACTGGGACCATAAACGGCGATGAAACATCCGATATTTTAAACGTGTCAGATAACCGTCGATTGAAAAAACAGTCTAAGATATTATTAGAACAACCAAATGGTTTTACATCTGATACAGGAAATAAGTTGGATGCTGAACTGAGATATTATACGCCAGATGGCAATTACCAAATAATTGGCAATTCAGAAGTAGTACTATCGGATACACCTGAGGGAAGTACTGTTAATTCAATTGAAAACAACAGCACAACAGGGTTGAAACTATTCATTCACGAAAGTTTGATCAAAAATGAAGATTACAGTTCCACCCTAAATTGGACAATTCAAAGTGCGCCATAACCATCATTCAAATATGAAGATAAAAAGTCAGTAACTCGATCAAAGTTACTGGCTTTTTTGTTGCAAAAAAAGAAAAATGCCGTTGAAACAAATATAGGAAGAAAAAATTTTTTCAAAAATCATGAGCAAAGTTTTTGTAAATAACTAATGACAACGATAAGATAAGATTACAAATTTAAAGGAGATGTTGTTAATGATCGACGAAAGTAAAATGACACTGGAAAGAATTTCATTGGAAAAGGAAGCTTTAGATTTCAGTTTAGCCACAGATGCTCATCCACGTATTTATGAGATCCCATATGAAAAAGGACGCAAAGTCTTAGACCAAGTCCAAAATAGTCCTGTTCACAAAGAAAATGTAGAAATTGAAGATCGCCCAGTTTCAACAGGTCAATGGGGAGAAATCAACGTACGCATCATTCGCCCAGAAGCAAACTTTGAAAAACTACCAGTAATTTTTTACATTCATGGTGCAGGTTGGGTCTTTGGAAATGCACATACACACGACAAATTAGTTCGTGAATTATCAGTAAGAACAAACTATGCCGTAGTATTCCCAGAATACTCACTATCACCAGAAGCACAATATCCAACTGCAATCGAACAAAACTACGCTGTCCTAAATTGGATGGTAGAAAACGCCGCAGAATTAAACCTAGATCCAACTCATCTAACAGTAGCAGGTGACAGCGTGGGCGGAAACATGGCAACAGTAATGACAATCATGTCAAAAAAACGCCAAGGACCAACCATCAATCAACAACTTCTTTATTACCCAGTAACAGACGCCAACTTTGACACAGACTCATACAATCAATTTGCCGAAGGCTACTTCTTAACAAAAGAAGGCATGCAATGGTTCTGGGACAAATACACCACTGATGAACAAAAAAGAGCAGAAATAACAGCCTCACCATTAAGAGCAACAATCGAAGACTTAAAAGATTTACCAAAAGCCATGATCCTAAATGGAGAAGCCGACGTCTTAAGAGATGAAGGAGAAGCATACGCCAGAAAACTTCGCAAGGCCGGAGTAGAAGTAACACAAATGCGTTTCCAAGGAATGGTCCACGACTTCGTAATGGTAAACTCATTAGACCAAAGCAAAGCCACCAGAGCAGCAATGGACGTTTCAACTAAATGGATCAACAAGAACAATTACAAATAAGTAGAACAGACTAACATCAATCTATAAAAGAAATAAAGGACAAAATAAAGACAGGTTTCATCGCGAGCTGCGATAGAAACCTGTCTTTTTCATTGTTGTAATAAAAGTGCACTAATTGAAAAATGTGAAAATAAATAGAAATGAAAGTGATTTAAGAATGCAGAAGAGAGAGGCATAATTTAGCGAATATATAAACTGAAAATATTATCAATTCATCTCAATGCATTTTGAATGTAGAGAAAACGCCACAAGATCAAAAAGCTGTCATATCAAAGAAAAAATAAAAAAAGCGAGAGCATGAGGAACGAGTGCGCAAGCAAGAAACAAATAAATAGAGAAAAAAAGAAAACATAAGAACAAGGCAAGAGTGCGAGAACCAAGCACGCGAGCAAGAAGCGAAGGCAAGAGAAGAAAAAGTATTTTAGCTCTTATCTAACCAACAAACAAACAAAATCTGCAACAGCAATGTAAGTCAGGAAGCAAAAATGAGCGGAGCAAAGTCCCGCGAACCGAGAAAATAGTCAGTAATCCAGAGAGAATATTTCCCACAAATAATAGGAAGCACATACTCCCACCAGAATAGATAAAACCTGAGATAGACATGTGAGAAATAGGACGCGCAAACAGTGCCAATTTGCACAAAATAAATCGGTAAATCTCAATCAAGGGGGGATATTGTCTCTATCTAGACGGAGGGGCCCGGGGATACAGACCTCAGTACCCAAATTCCTCTTGGCGACGAAGGAGCTTAGAGGAAGACCGAGTTTTGAGATACCTGGTGATCTTCCAGGTAGCTCAAAATCGTGTCGGGTACGTTCCAGCGTCTGTATCCCCGGGCCCCGGAGTCGGCATTGAACGTAGCAACCAAACTACTACTGCCACACCACAACAACCAAACAAACTAACAAAACGTGTCCCAAGCAAAACTTCTCTGTCTGCCATAGCTCTCTTACATGAATAAAAGTTACTCCAACTCCCCAGTAGCAAAATAATCAGCAATCTTATTCTCATTATGAGCCAACCACCCACAAGCAGCCGCAGCAATAGCCCCAACAAGATCATCCAAAAAAACATTGATCTTACCACTAGATTTATCATTCAACTTATCCAAAACCCCATACTTCAGCTTATCAACATACCCATAATTAGTAACCGAAACAGAACCATACAAACTAGCCAAAGTAATAGCCATATTCTCATCAACACCATAAGTAGACTCATCAGTCTGCATGATCCGTTGCATAGGAGAAGACAATAAGCCCTTCTCAGCCAAAATATCCAATTCGATCCCAGTCATAATAGCATTTTGAGCCTCACGTTTATGAAGCACTTTCTTAATAGCATGGATAGCCAAAGTCTCATTCAATCCATGTACGTAATCCTTCTCTAAGAAAATCACGATATTAGCGATATCTTCCAAAGTCACATCACGTTTCTTCAAGCTTCGGATGATGTGGTTATAATATTGTTCACTTAATTCAGTACTTGATGGCATTTGATCCACTTCTTTCTAATAAAAATTTAAATATTGTTTTATACAATTGGTGTTAAATGCATTAAAATAATAATTGCATAGATAGGAGGGTACTTATGACTTTTTATTCATACAATTATTTGGTTGAACAAAACAAAACGCCAAATCTGTTATTCATCGTTGTTACGTTGATCTTAGTCTTGGCGGTAGTAATTTCTGGTTATTTGTATTACCGCAATCGAACTGATAACAAATATCGTGATCTTCTGATCATCTTCGTATTGAGTGCCGCCTTATTCGTCGGTATCAATTACAATAACTATGAAAAACAGTTAGATGTAACTAATAAGACTAACCAAAGTTTAACGCTTATGCGATCAGTTGCAAAGTCAAAAGATGTGTCCGCTAAGAAATTATACTCAAATAGTTCAGCTTTGACTGAAGGTATGCTCATAAAAAATGGTAAAAAAATTTATCGAGTAAGTTTTGACAATAATCAAAATAGTTTTACTTTGACTACCGTTCATTTGGTTGATCGTAGCAATGTAACTTATAGAAAGTAGGAATGAGAATGGATCTATCATATGCAGATTTAGCTTTGAAATTTACCGTGGGATTTATTTTCATGGTCATTCAAATCAATTTATTTGGTAAAAGCAACTTGGCACCGACAACGGCGATCGATCAGCTACAAAACTATGTTCTAGGTGGTATCGTCGGTGGTATGATCTACAATCAAGATATTAGTTTATTGCAGTTTACGATGGTCTTGCTAATTTGGACATTAATTGTCTTTATCGCTAAATTCTTAACTAATCACAATAATTTATTTAAGAAAGTCGTCCAAGGTTCACCAGTTGAGGTTATTACTAATGGGAAAATCAATGTTAACACAGCTTTGAAAATGGGACTTTCAGCCAGTGATTTAGCTTTTAAGCTTCGTCAATCAGGCGTCAACGATATTAGAAATGTCAAACGGGCAATTTTCGAGCAAAATGCCCAATTGACTGTTGTTATGAAGGATGAGCGAAATATCAGATATCCAATTGTCTTAGATGGAAAAATCAATGACGATGAACTAGATATTATCGGCAAAGATTCCAAGTGGGTCGAAGAAAAATTGGCAGAACATGATCTGAAGATTTCTGAAGTTTATTTAGCTAATTATATCAATGGTAAAGTTATCGCTTACACTTATTAATTAATATAATGCTGAAACTTCTCGAGTAATATACTATACTGTTCACTGAGGTGAAATATTATGAAAAAATCGATTAGAACTATTATTACTAGCGCAGTTGTAGCATTGGGATTGGCTTCAACTGTAGGTATATCAGCTCCAATCGTACAAGCAAGTACGACAAATGACACGAACCAAGCATATTTGGACATGCCACGCGTTGAAAAAATCGAGACAGGTAATTTTTATTATCAGATCACACAACCTATTGGCTATCAAACACTCAGTGGTATTAGTCCATTGATGTTGATCAATCCAGATGGATTTATCTACAATTCTAAGATCAAAGTTACAATGAGTGATGGAACACAATTGTTGCAATGGGGTACAGACAACGCCTATTATGTAAATGCTAGTCAAGTTAAACTTTATACACAAGTACGATAAAAAAATATTAAAAAACCGCTAACGGCGGTTTTTTTGTTTTCTAAACGAGTATCATAATCACCAAAGTGGGGGATAGTTTTGAGTAGTAAAAATGATTTAAAAAGAAGGATGGGTTATTTGATCTTTGCCATCATCTTGGATGCGGCCGCAAATGCTTTGATGATCTCAAGTAACATGGGAAGTGCCGTTTGGATGGCGTCAGGGGTCAATATTTCTACCTTGATCCACGTCCCATATGGGACGACATTGTTCGTGTATGCAATATTAGTTACCATCACTAATCAAATTTTGTTGCGGAAATTTGATGGACACATTTTCATATCCAATTTGTTGTTCTCACTACCTTTTAGTTATTTAGTGGGCTTCTTCACCTGGGCATATGGACCTTTGCATTTTCCACAGATGAATATCGTTGTGAGGTTTTTGATCGATATAATTGGACTGATCGGAGTTTCCGCTGGAACATCGATCTATCAACGCTGTAATCTGATCCAGCACCCAAATGATGAATTAGCATACTTATTAAGATTTAAATATTTGCATGGTTCAGCTGGGTGGGGACAACTATTTAGTTATACGCCGCCAGTTGTGATCATGATAATTTGTTACGCTATCAGTGGCAAAATCTTATCAGTTGGTATAGGAACGATTTTGGCTATGTTCATTCAAGGAGTCATTATTGGCTGGTCAGACAAATTGATCGTTCCATCATTAAAACATCATTTAAGAATTGGAAAAACAAATTAGGACTTGTTAGCTGATGGGCTGGCAAGTTTTTTTTACTCAAAATTTATTTTTTTGATGTCTAATTTTGCAATTATATTTCAAAGCAATGAAATTTAGTTATGAATCGGTCCTAAGTGTTTGTTTCATCTCATAACGGTGCTACAATTAATATAATAATTTTTATGAGGTGACATTAAATGAATGGTAATGATCCTGATCCGAAAAAAAAGAACGCCAATGCACTTACTTGTGACCAGCGGAAGTCGAAACTTGTCGCAAGTATTGTATGTGCACTGAGCGTTGCTTTTTTATTTGTTTGGTTTTTATTGTTTAAACAGCAGTACATTTTGATGATCATCATGTATTGCGTCGCACCATTGTTGCTATATTTATTTTTGAATTGGGCTTTTAATTACTCATACCATCGAGGCAAAAATTAAATTTCTTTTCGCATATTATGATGCAAAATACCAGCATCGAGAAATTGTGGGCCAATTACTTTGAAACCAAGCTTCTTGTAAAAACCGTTGGCTTGGTCTTGGGCACCTAAAATCACGTAGGTATAACCATCAGTTTTGGCATCTGCGATGATCCGATTTAATAATTCACTAGCTAAACCTTGTTTACGAAAGTCCTTTAAGACGGCTACTCTTTGGATGTGAATGCCGTTATCTTCAGTGGGGTAGTAACGGGCTACTGCTGCCGGAATTTGTTTGACGTATAAAGTATAATATTTGCACTTGTCCTCGCGGTCATCTACTTCTAGATCAGCGGGGACTTTTTGTTCTTCAACGAAAACTTTGGTCCTGATCTTGAGACCGTCTTGATAAATGGGGGAAGCTAAATTAGTGGTAGTTTTAATTTCGTGCATCGAGACACCTCTTCTAAATGAATGTAACTATTATACGCGAAAAAGAGCAATAAAAAAACAGACCCGAAGGTCTGTCTTTAAATATTGGAAAATATCTATTATTTAACAGATGGTGTACCGAACCATTCGATACGTTCTTTAGTTGTTTCTGTGATTGCCTTTGCACCAGGAGCAAGCAATTTACGTGGGTCATAACCCTTTTCATCGATGTCCAAGTCTTTCTTGTCTTCGATGTATTGACGTGTTGCTTTAGCGAATGCAAGTTGCAATTCAGTATTAACGTTAACCTTTGAAATACCCATTGAAACAGCTTTGATGATTTGATCCTTAGGAATACCTGAACCACCATGCAATACAAGTGGTGTGTCAATAACGTCAGCTAATTCCTTAAGACGATCAAAGCTCAAACCTTTCCAGTTGTCAGGGTAAACACCGTGGATGTTACCAATACCAACAGCAAGGTAGTCAACACCAGTAGCGTTAAGTGTCTTAGCTTCTTCAACGTCAGCTAATTCACCAAGACCAACGATACCGTCTTCTGTACCACCAATTGAACCAACTTCTGCTTCAACTGAGATGCCTTTAGCATGAGCTAATTTAACGATTTCCTTAGTCTTTTCAAGGTTTTCTTCGAAAGGTAAGTCATGGCCATCGAACATAACTGAGTTGTAACCAACTTCGATACATTCTTTAGCAGCTTCGTAGTTACCATGATCCAAGTGCATTACAACAGGAACAGTGATTCCCATTGATTTTACAGTGTCTTGTACAAGGTGTAGACATAATTCATATCCACCCATGTATTTAGCAGCACCCATTGATGTTTGAACCAATACAGGTGTCTTTGTTTCTTCAGCAGCGGCCAAGATTGAACGAGTCCACTCCAAGTCATTGATGTTAAATGCACCAACAGCATATCCGCCTTTACGGGCAGCATTGAAAATTTCATTTCCGTTTGTTAAAACCATCGATAGTCCTCCAATAAATTCATCTTTAGAATACAATTCTTATTTTAACGCATTTTTTTAACAATTTATATACGTTTTAGAAAAGTATTTAGCACGATTCACAATCAAAGTTAGTGAAAAATTAGTTTTTGAGCTAACAATTCCCCTAGCAATCGCAACTTGTGACTGCTACTTTGTGATTTAAAAATGGTGATAAGGTAGAAATGAAAACGTCACCAGTATTAGTAAAGCGACAAAAATATACCACCAATAACGTGTCCCATCAGCTTTTATGATTGTATTATAGATCGCCATAACTAGAAAAAATGAAGTCAGTGTTAATAAGATCCCCACTGCGATCAACCAAAAAATTGAAGTCATAATTAATCCTCATAAATCATTTCTTTAGAATATTACTAAGTATAACTATATTACCCTAAATCCAGCTTAAAATTGAATCCATATACTAGGCAGTAATGAACTGAAATATCTGATATAATTTGAACTAATTAGTTGAGGTGATATTTTGAAAAAAGTAAAAGTAATGACAGTTTTCGGAACACGTCCGGAAGCAATTAAAATGGCACCATTAGTGTTAAAACTAAAACAAAATTCAGATCGATTTGAAACAGTAACCGTTGTAACAGCACAACATCGTGAAATGCTCGACTCTGTACTTGAGATTTTTAAGATCAAACCAGATTATGATATGAATATCATGAAAGAGCGTCAAACTTTAAGTGGGATAACTGGCCTAGTTTTGAAAATGCTAGACGATATCATCGAAAAAGAAGAGCCGGATATCATTTTAGTCCATGGTGATACGACAACCACCTTTAGTGCTAGCTTATCAGCTTTTTATCATCAAACTACGATCGGTCATGTGGAGGCAGGATTAAGGACTTGGAATAAATATTCTCCATGGCCCGAAGAAATGAACCGTCAAATGACTGATGATTTAGCAGATCTATACTTTGCTCCAACTGACAAGAGTAAAGAGAACCTGCTCAAAGAAAACCATCACAAAGAGGGTATTTTCGTAACTGGGAATACCGCTATTGATGCTTTGAGAAGCACTGTTCATGAAGATTATCACCATGACGTCCTCGATATCATCGATCCGAACAAGAAGATGATCTTAGTAACGATGCATCGAAGAGAAAACCAAGGCGAACCCATGAAACAAGTTTTCCGTGCGATGAAGAAGGTCGTTGAAAAGCACGATGATATTGAATTGATTTATCCCGTTCACTTAAATCCAGTAGTTCAAGAGACTGCTAAAGAGATCTTAGGAAATGTTCAAAGAGTTCATTTGATCGAGCCTCTAGACGTCCTCGACTTTCACAATATGGCTTCCAGAAGCTATTTCATCATGACTGATTCCGGCGGTGTTCAAGAAGAAGCACCTTCACTAGGGAAGCCAGTTTTAGTTCTTCGAGACACAACGGAGAGACCAGAGGGCGTTGATGCAGGAACACTCAAATTGGTCGGCACTGATGAAGCAGTGGTTGAAAAAGAAATGAGTAACTTGATCGAGAATAAAGCCGAATACGAGAAAATGGCTAATGCTAAGAATCCATATGGTGATGGAAAGGCTTCAGACCGTATCCTTGATGCAATCAGTTATTACTTCAAGCAAACTGATCAAAAACCAAACGAATTTAAATAATAAAAGAGAGTGCAAGAAGATGTTGCTTTTAAATACTATCTTCACCAACTCGTTTCAAATAAAAAAGGCTGCGCAAGCAGCCTTTTTTGGTATGGAGAAGCATGTCTAGGAAACAAAAATTCACTCGATATAAAGAGTCTGACTCCGAGGAAATTCTACCTTTGCAAGTTTTAAAGCGAGTTTGACCAACTCCTTAGCCGAATTGGGAGCAAAATTTCGTTGGTAAAATCCGTGTTCTTCAATCGAATAAGTGTCATCTTGACAAGTTAAAGTCAGCCAACGATCCTTTTTAAAAGATAAGATTTTCAACGTGTCGTCAGAATTATTTTTGAAACGTCCTTTTAAAAATCCTTTGAGTTGAGTCTTCTTGATCCTTTTCGTAATACCCGTTGAACCTCCTTGTCAAACACTTGCTTCTCCAGATGCGTGCTCAAATAAATTACCACAGCTGAATGATCAGCTAATCGAAACGCCATACGATAGTTCTTGCCACCCAGATGGATCCGCATTTCGTAAATGGATTCATCTTTAATCCCCCGAACTGGCTTGATCCGAAAAAAATCATTTTCCAAATTATTGCTTAACTTATCAGAAATAGTGGCAATATCATTATCAAAGCGCTTTTTGGGCAAAGTGTCTAAAACGTCTTGTGAAATTGAAACGTCAAACAAAAGCAATTCCCCCCCATTGTGATGGAATAATAAATATAAGAATCGAAAAAATCCTACTATTAAACAACTAACCACAAAATCAACACTTCTTCAAATAAGAGAGCGCAGCGAGGTGTCCAGCTGGTGAGGATTAACGCGTATAGTCGCACAAGGTGCAGCGAAGCAGTGCCGCGACTATATGTGTTAACCGGAGGCCGCTACCTCGCGGAGCTCGTTTCAAATCAGAGAGCGCATTGAGGTGTCCAGCTGGAGCGCCTTTTGCAATACTAAAAAAAAGATCAAGAAACTTAAAGCTTCTCAATCTCTTTTCTTTTTGATCGCTGTTTGAATCTCTCCAATAAATGACGATTTGAATAACCGAAGATCCATTTTGAAGAAAAATAATTAAACAAGCCGACAACAACTTGGTCGATCGCCTTGATAATTAAGTTATTCCAAGGCAAGATAAGTACAGCTATTATCATAAATAAATTATCGATCACCAAGGAAAGAATCCGCGATAATAAGAAATACGAACCCTCGTGGAGCATTTTTTTGAAGTTCTTCATTTCAGTGCGGAAAACATACATCTTGGTCACAAAAAATGAGAACGTATTAGAAATGAACCAGGCAATCGTGTTAGCTAGTCCTAGTTGTACTTGCATATTGTTATGAACGATATTGAAAATCGCAATGTTTAACAATGATGCTAAAAAGCCAAATATGCAATACATCCAAAAATCACGATATTTCTTAATATATTTCATGATTAAGCATCCATTTCTTGAGCCTTTTGGTAGAGCTGTTCGGCAAATTTGTCCAATTTGTCGATATCATCTTGTTCAGGTTCCAATTCAATTTTAACAGGTTCAGCACCTTTAATTGCACCAGTTTCCTCAAAGACCTTGGCAAACTCATCAACAGCACTGCAGAAATCTTCGTAGAAAGTGTCTCCAGAACCACAAGTTCCGTATACTTTTCCGGAAAGATCAAGGTCTTGCATATCATCGTAGAAATCCAGTGCTTCATCAGGTACGATACCTTGATCGTATGTGTAGCTAGCGATAATGCAGATATCAGCGTCTTCAAAATCGGATGGATCAGTTTGTGAAATCTCACTCATCTCAACATCGGCATGTAATTCTTCGAATTTTTCTGTTAGGACATATGCAATATCTTCGTCGTTACCTGTGATACTTGCATAAACGATTTTTACATTAGTCATTATCTCGCCTCATTTTAAAATATCTTCAATATTATAGCAAAAATTATATCTAGCTACCATCTAAATAGAATTATCCAGAAGAAATTAAAGAAAATGTTATACTATTCGTATCATTTACTTTGAGAGGCAATTATCTATGATCACATTGAAATCACCACGTGAAATCGAGGGTATGAGAAAATCCGGCGAACTGCTCGCTAATACCCACATCGGTTTAAGAGACATCATCAAACCGGGAATTTCTTCCTGGGAAATTGAAGAATTTGCGGATAAATTTATCACGGATCACGGTGGGACTCCTTCAGAAAAAGGCTTTGAAGGCTACAAGTATGCTACTTGTGTTTGCGTTAACGATGAGGTAGCACATGGAATTCCTAGAAAGAACTTGATCTTGAAAAAAGGTGATGTTGTTAAAGTCGATATGACTGTCAACTTGGATGGCTATGAAAGTGATTCATGCTGGACTTATGCCGTTGGCGAATTGAAACCTGAAGACCAACGTTTGATGGAAGTTACCCACAAGGCATTATATTTAGGAATCGACCAAGCTGTCATTGGCAATCGAATTGGTGATATCGGCCATGCGATCCAAGAGTACGTTGAAACAGAAAACCACATGGGGGATGTTCGTGATCTGATCGGTCATGGGATCCAACCAACAATGCATGAACTACCAAATGTTCCTCACTATGGTGAACCAGGAACAGGTTTAAGGTTGCGTGAAGGTATGACTATTACAATTGAACCAATGGTAAATTTAGGAACTTGGGAGATCAAAGACAAGTTCGTTAAAGAAGACGGTTGGGAATATTTCGTATCGGCAGATGGCACTAATTCTGCTCAATACGAACATACAATTGCTATTACTAAAGATGGTCCCAAGATTTTAACTTCACAAGACCCTGAATATGATGCAAAATATCTTTTGAAATAATGGACAAGGTCAATGGAACAAAACGAACAGCAGAACATTCCGGTTTTTAAACAAAATATTTCCAAAACTCAAAAAGCACTCGGTTTTTTTAAGATGATCGGTGATGCCGTTGGCAAATCAAATATACCCATGGCCTCTAAGGCGGTAACGTACTATATCTTATTGGCGTTATTTCCAGCAATTATTATCGTTGGTAATTTGATCCCACTGTTGCATCTAAATAAACCAACAGTTCTAGAGTATATTGAGTTTATTTTGCCTGCCGATCTGCATCACTATTTGATGCCAACGATCAACCGTGTCTTATCAGATTCTAATAGTGGCATCTTGTCGATCGGTATTATTTTAGCCGTTTGGGCGATCTCGAGAGGTACTAATGTCGCTCAGATGGCCATGAATGAAGGCTATGGCATCGACGTTAATAGTTTGTTTGCGGATACGACATTTTTTAATTTTATTATTCGCCGTGGCTTGGCTTTTGTCATTACATTAGTCATGATCAGTGCCGGAGTGGCAGTTATTGTGATGTTCACTTTTGGGCAAGCAATTTTGAATTGGTTGCTGCCAACTTTTGGGTTGGACCCGTCATTTTTGAATGAATTTTCCCGTTGGAAATGGCCAATTGCTATTGTTATAATGTTATTGATCGTCTTTACTTTATTCTATTTTTTACCTAATGTACGTTTAAAAATTCATTACGTATTGCTTGGAACGGTCGTTACTTCGATCGGAATCTTATTATTGTCGCAATTATTCTCCTTTTATTTAGATTATTTCGGTACAGCTTGGAATAACTACGGGACGATTGGTGCGATCATTATTTTCCTGTTATGGATGAATATGACTGTGACAATTTTTTTGTTCGGAAATGCCATTAATGTAGGATATGCTGAAGGGTGCCAAGGTCCATTCCTACATCAAAAGACAAGCAAGCTAACTAATATGTTAAAAACACATGAAAAGGAAGAAGAATAACAATGAAAGTAAGAAAAGCTATTATCCCTGCTGCAGGTTTAGGAACCAGATTTTTGCCCGCTACTAAGGCTTTAGCTAAGGAAATGTTACCAATCGTTGATAAGCCAACGATCCAATTTATCGTGGAAGAAGCTAAGGCATCAGGGATCGAAGATATTTTGATCATTACTGGTAAGAACAAGCGCTCGATCGAAGATCACTTTGACTCTGTTCCAGAATTGGAACAAAATCTCGAGTCTAAGAAGAAGACTGAGTTGCTGAAAGTCGTGCAAGAAACGACTGATTTAGGGGTCAACTTGTATTACAGTCGTCAAGCCCATCCAAATGGTTTGGGTGATGCGGTAGTTCAAGCTCGTTCATTTATAGCGGACGAACCCTTCGTCGTTATGCTAGGTGATGACTTGATGGTCGACAAAGTTCCTTTGACGAAACAATTGATTGAAGACTATGAAGCAACGCACGCTTCAACTTTGGCAGTTATGCAAGTACCAAAGCAAGAAGTTTCAAAATACGGTGTCATCGATCCTGAAGGTCAACAACGTCCAGGACTATATAACGTCAAGACTTTTGTTGAAAAGCCAAAAGTCGAAGATGCACCTAGCAATTTAGCTATTATCGGCCGTTATTTATTGACGCCAGAAATTTTTGACTTATTAGATACGCAAAAACCAGGTGCGGGCAATGAAATTCAATTAACCGATGCAATCGACCGGATGAATAAAACGCAAAGAGTATTTGCTCATGAATTTAAGGGTGAACGTTTCGATGTTGGTAACAAATTTGGTTACGTCAAGACAAATATTGAATACGGCTTGACTCATCCTGAAGTAAAAGATGAATTAAAACCTTATTTGATCGAGTTGGCAAAGAGACTTCAAGCAGAAGACAAACAACCAGCTAAGAAATAATTAACCTAACAAAATACAATCATCAGCAATTCGAAAGCCAAAGAGTTGCTGATGTTTTTTTGTGTCGTCATAAAAAACGGGAAAGTTGTAATATGGCTTCTTATTGAGCAATAATAAAAATTCCCAATTTTTAAGTCCACGCAATTTGGAAGAAGTCTTTAAATAAACCGCATCGTCAACAATTTCCAGATCAACCACAGCCAAACGTCCTTCAGCAGTTTCAACTATAACGCGATTATTTTTATTGAAATCATTCAGCATCAAAATTAAATCAATTGTTCTCATACAAACACCATCGTTGTTTTTATTTCTTATTTAAATTATTATTTAAGCTTAGGGTAATACTAACAAAAAAACACAGAGAGCGGAGGCACACGGGTAGCTGCTGAGGATTAACGCTGGTGGTCGAACAAGGTGCGGCGAAGCCGTGCCTCGACCACCGGTGTTAACCGGAGGCCGCTGTGTGCCGGAGCTCGTTTCAACATCCTTGAGGATAAAACTTAAGGGATCTATCCAAATTGCAGCAAGTTTAGCCTATATGAATAGAGAGCACTATTTAACGCAAAAAAAATCGTGCCTGCTGACAGTTTCTAAACCGGAGGCCGCTATCTCCCGGAGCTCGTTTCAACATCCTTGAGGATAAAACTTAAGGGATCTATCCAAATTGCAGCAAGTTTAGCTAATATGAATAGAAAGCACTATTTAACGCAAAAAAACTGTCTGCTGAGGATTAACGCTGGTGGTCGAACAAGATATGGCTTCGCCACACCTGCTGACAGTTTAAAAACCAGAGACAAACGTCCCCAGAAGTTAGTTTCAATCAAAAATAAAGTGCTAAAGGTGTGAATCCACACCTTCAGCTCATTTCAAATAAAGAGGTAATGAATTTATGGATTCAGTTGTCATTATTGATGCCAAAAGAACTGCTATCGGCAAATTTCGAGGTCAATTTGCCGATCTTTCGTCAGTTGAACTAGGTACGCAACTAGTTAAGCAGTTATTGACCAATAACAAAATCGATCCCAAGCAAGTAGATCAGTTCATTTTTGGAAATGTTTACCAAGCCGGAATGGGTCAAAACATTGCCCGTCAGATCAGTCTAAATGTCGGTGGCAGCGTTGAGTCAACTGCCATGACCGTAAATCAAGTTTGTGGATCAGGGATGAAAGCTGTCCATGAAGCTACTAATGCCTTATTGCTCAATGATGCGGACATCATTGTTTGCGGAGGGGTAGAAAGCATGTCGAACGCGCCATTTTACGCTAAAAGAGTGGGCAAATTAGAAGCTTCAGATGAACAAGGCGATACTTTGTTCCGTGATGGCTTAGTTGATGCCTTTGGCAATTACCCCATGGGTATCACTGCTGAAAATGTGGCAGAACAATATCACGTTAGTAGAGAGCAACAAGATGAATTTGCTTTAAATTCTCAAAAAAGAGCTGCTGCAGCTTCTGAGAAAATGTCTGATGAGATCTTACCGATCACAGTAAATAACGATCAGATCGCACAGGATCAGTCGATCCGTCCGGAATCGCCCCTTGAGACCATGGGAAACTTGAAACCAGCATTTAAAGAAGATGGAACTGTCACTGCCGGAAATTCCTCACCACTAAATGATGGCGCAGCAGCAATGATCTTGATGCGAAAAGAGACTGCCGTAAAACTAAACTTGTCATACATTGCAGAACTGACTGGTTATGTTGAAGCTGGGATCGATCCTAGCATCATGGGATATGCTCCTTATTACGCTATTAAAAAATATTATGATAAATATCAGATCGACCAAGATCAAGTCGACTTTTTTGAGATCAACGAAGCTTTCGCTTCACAGTCAGTTGCGGTGGCTCGAGATTTGCAGATTCCTGACGATAAATTAAACGTCTACGGTGGAGCGATTGCTTTAGGACATCCTCTAGGTGCTACCGGAGCAAGATTGATCGTCTCCTTGATCAATATTTTACAACACGAAAATAAGCAGACCGGGATCGCTTCACTTTGCATCGGTGGCGGTATGGGCATGGCTTTGGGACTTAAATTATCATGAAAATATACGAAATGAGCAATCAGCAACGGATCGATTATTTAGTCGCACAAGATATTATTGATCAAGAACAAGCTGATTTTTTAGCAAAAAAGCAACCCTTGTCAGAAGACTTAGCTAACAGCTTGAGTGAGAATCAGCTCGGTATTTTTGGATTGCCATACGGTATTGCGACTGATTTTTTGATCAATGGCAAAGAGTATGTCGTTCCGATGTCGATCGAAGAGCCTTCGGTCATTGCTGCAGCTTCTAATGGAGCTAAACGGATCAAGGCAAATGGTGGCTTTCACGTTACAACGAGTCAACACATCATGTATGGTCAAATCGTTTTGGAAGAAACTAGTTCTGAAATACTCCAAAAGTTAGAAGCAAGTCAGGCAGACATTATCGATGCTGCTGATCAAAGTCGGCAGAGTTTACTTAAACGTGGCGGTGGGGTAACATCATTAACTTTTGAAAAAGTTGGCGACGTTACTGAGATTTTATTAGGAGTTAATACCGTTGACGCCATGGGAGCTAATATCGTCAACTCGATGCTCGAGACGATCGCACCACAAATTTCAACTTTGACTGGTCAAAATGTTTTGTGTGCGATTTTATCTAATAGTGGAAAATCGCAACTAGTTCAAGCTGAGGCAAGAGTTAAATTTGCTGATCTACAAACTAAACAAATGAGTGGTCAAGAAGTTGCTGAGAGAATCGTTCGATTAACGAATTTTGCTAAGCATTCGGTCATGCGATCAATAACGCACAATAAAGGAATCATGAATGGGATCGATGCCGTTTTGTTAGCAACTGGTAATGATTTTCGGGCTGAAGAAGCGGCTGCCCACAGTTTTTATGCTCAAGATGGTTATCAACCATTTAGCAATTGGCAGATCAAAGATGGTCAATTAGTCGGGACCTTAGAATTACCGATCGAGATCGGTAGTGTCGGAGGTGCGATCAAAGCTTTACCGATGGCGCAACTTAGCTTGGCAATAATGAACATCAATAACAGCCAAGAATTACAAGCAGTGATTGGGTCAGTTGGATTAGCCAACAATTTATCAGCTTTAAGAGCATTAGTTACGACCGGCATCCAAGCGGGTCATATGAGTCTACAAAGTAAATCTTTGGCCGTGTCAGCCGGTGCTAAAGGTGATGAGATCACTGAAATATCGAAGCAACTCAACCAAAGCAAAGAATATACTTTAGAAAAAGCTTCAGAACTCTTAGAAAAATTGAGGAAACAGTAAATTGGATATAGGAATTGAAAAAATAGGGTTTTATACACCAAAGAATTATATCGATATCGTCGAATTAGCTAAGGCAAGAAATCAAGAACCAGATAAGTTTACCATCGGTATTGGTCAGTCAAAGCAAGCCGTTCCAGCAGTCTATGAAGATGCTGTCACCATGGCTGCAGAAGCAGCTGAACAAATTTTGACTGACGATAGAACTAATATCGGGTTGGTAATTGTCGGTACTGAAAGTAGTGTCGATGAATCTAAAGCATCAGCGTTATTTTTGATGGATCTATTAAACTTACCCGAATATGCTCGTGCTTTTGAGATTAAGGAAGCTTGTTACGGAGCAACAGCTGGCGTCCAAATGGCTTACAACTTTATTGCTACTAATCCGGATAAGAAAGCTTTAGTCATAGCTAGTGATATTGCCAGATACGGAATCAATACACCAGGCGAGGTAACGCAAGGTGCTGGCTCAGTAGCCATGCTGATCAGTTCTCAGCCTAAGATTTTGAAATTAGAAAATAAATCAGTCTACATGAGTAAAAATGTCGGTGACTTCTGGCGACCAACTTTTTCCAAAACAGCTTTTGCAAGAGGCAAATTCAGCAATCAGATCTATATTGAATTTTTCCAAACGCTTTGGGCAAAATATCAACAAAAGTATCAAGCAACCGCTGAAGATTTCAAAGCCATGCTCTTCCACATTCCATACACAAAAATGGGTGCTAAGGCAATGAAAACGTTAGAGGGAAACGTTTCTGATGAGACCTATGCTAGATTAAAAGACCAATATCAAGATAGTATTAAATTTGGTCGTGAAGTCGGCAATCTATACACTGGCTCCCTTTACCTAGGGTTATTATCGTACTTGATCAACTCAGACGTCCAAGCAGGGGAGGAGCTACTACTCTTCAGTTATGGATCGGGAGCGGTCGGTGAATTGTACAGTGGAGTTGTAGCTGAAAACTTCGCTGAGAATGTCAACAGCGAAAACGTCAAGCAAACACTAGCACAACGTCACCAGATCAGTATTTCTGAATACGAGGAAATTTTCTCCAAATCGATCAGCGATGGCGAAAAAATTGATCCAGACGAAGTAACGGGCAAGTTTTATCTAAGTGAAATTAAAGAGAACGAAAGATTGTACAGTAAAAAATAAACCAGCGGGAGCTGGTTTTTTTGTTGAAATTTATTTATCGATTGATAAATAATCAAATTTTAAAAATCATTCTAAGTTAATACGAACAAATAAAAACAATTTGTAAAAATATGTTGGAAAAAGTGTATCTAAAAAATGTAGCCATAGAGGCGTTTTATGGTGGGTAATAGGTGACAAATCCCGTCAGATCAGGCCTAAAACAAGTACTTGCAAACGCTTACAACTGATGTTATAGTAAAAGCGTGGTAAAGGTGAATTGCCAAAACTGTAGACCTATAAAAATAGTTTAAAGTTTTACTTTTCGTTTGGAGATGGTAGGATTTTAGATCAAATTAACAGTAGAGTATTACAGCAAAGAGGCACGATTGGAACTAGCCAAAAACGTTAACATAAAATCGACTATTAATATAATTAGTCGCCTAAACTCAATACATGATGTGCTAGGATCCATTTTGAATTATGACAATAAACAAGTAGTAAGATTTGTTTTCAGTAGTAAGAATCATTTTGATGAAACTACAGTGTGATTTCATCTTGCCACTTCAAATGTTTAGAGACCGCGTCGTGAGACGTGGTCTTTTTGTCTGCAAAAAAAGGAAAAGTGGCCTATTTTCACAATAGGCCACTTTTGCGATAAAGACTTTATTTTTTTTAAACAATGCTGAACTAATTTCACTAAACGAAATAGAAACCGATTATAGCAACTTAATAAAATTAACAAGATGGGAATTAGTAACAAATATACTATGAGGCAATAAATCTTGATAGAAGAATATAAATCAAAACTCCGACTACGATAAAGATAAGTAACGTGCCCCTACACAAAAAAAACTCAGACATAATAATGTCTGAGCCACTTCCAACGGTATTCATTCTAATTTATCAATAATATTTCTCTACCCAACAACTTGAACAGTAATTGATTGACGTCCAAATTGTAAAGCTTGAGAGTTAGGCATAGCAATATCCAATTGGTTAGGATTGCTGTAAGCAAATGTACCTGTATCGTTAACAGTTCTGTTAAGGACAGTTCCATCGCCTAAAGTGATCTTAAGTTGAGTACCCTTAGGGTATTTTGAAAGGTTGGCAGCAACGCCACCGTAACCCATGTTTGAACCTAAGACAGCTGGATCATAAGCAGTTGCACTCATAGTGATCTTTTCAGCAGGCTTTTCGTCTGACATATACTTACCATTGATCCATGAGTTCTGGCCTACGTTATACCAAACTTGGCCACTAGCATCTGTAGTTGATTCATAAACAGTGTACCCCACGCCACCTTCAACAGTTGTTCCTAAGAAATAACCGTTGTTAGCTGAACTATAAAGGTTCACTGAGCCATCAGCGTTAACGTACATTGTTTTGTTTAAGCTGATAGTTGGAGCAGTGAATGAAATATCATTACTGCTGAGCCATTGGCCATCACCAACTTGGTAATAAGTGATGTCGCCGACTTTAATAGCCTTAGTTGTTGCCCAAGCAGAATCTTTAGCTAAAGTATTTGATGAAGCACCAACTTGGCCAGTTGCTGAAGGTGTTGTATAGATTGGGGCACCTGAAGCAGTTTTAACGTAAAGAGTTGTTAATGGTAAATCAACAGTTGAAGTCGTTGCGGCTTGTACAGTATTGTCAGAAGCATTGATTGAGTTAGTTGCAGTAACTCCAACAAATGCAAGTGATGAAGCTGTGATCATAGTTGTAACGATTTTTTTGAATCTCATTATATAAATATTCTCCTAATTGTTCACTGATTTATCTTTTAAAAAATAAGCGAAATTATCTAACGAGAAATACTATATAACGTATATCGAAAAAAATCTTGATTATAACTTAACTGTAAAGCCGATGTAATCTTATTGAAAAATTAATAATTCAAAATATCCAAAATATTTTTATAAATATTTTTTAATTTCATTTAAAAGAGCATCAACTGTGTTGATAACACAACCATTAAGTTTGATCAAACCTATGGTGTAAGTGTTGACGTATTGGAAAGGATTTTCGCCGATGACTTTAACGGCATCAAGCTTTTCTGGATTGTCAGCACCGTGTTGTCTTAAGTCTGTGTAAAGTCCAACGACAGGGATCTCTTTACCAAAAGCAAGACCGATTTCAGAAGCAACGCCGATATCGATGATCTCGCCATCTAAAACAGCTACGACTAAGTCAGAGGAAAGCAATTCTTTATTATCTTCTTCTGCGATCTTGATCGAGTCAGCAAACTTAGTTTTATCATTAATATCACCATTTTCTTGAGGTAAATAAACTTCAATGTCAGATGACATCTTTCTGATCTTGTCAACGACGTAAGCATTGAACATCCGGTCAGCTTCTGAAAAGAGACCATTGGCAAAATAAATTTTCATAGTAAAAAGCTCCTTTTTAATTGTTGCTCTTATTTTAGCATTTAATTTGTAGTTAGATTTATGAATACGATACAATGAAAGAAATTATATGCTATGAGGGATGCAATTATGAAAAAAGGATGGTATGCGATTTTTGCCGTAATTGTCGTTGCAATTTTGGCAATCGTTTTTATTCCACGAACGATCCGTGGAAATAATACGTCATCAAATCAAGATGGCATGGGAATGATGGGCGGATAACATCATACAAATTCAAACAATGATCGAAATGCCGATCGTGGAGATTCAAACTCAGGGTCGATGCAAATGATGTCTGAACCTAACGTTGATCTGGAAGATCCTGGTACACCACTGAAGGAATTGAATTTACCACCGATCCTCAAACCAGATAAAAAGACTAAATCTGATGTTTATTACACAGTCACTGCCCAAAAAGGACAGATGTCTTTTAAGGACGGTACCACGACTAATACATTAGGATACAATGGCAATTATTTGGGTCCAGTCATCAAAATGACTCGTGGGCAAAAAGTCCACATTAAAGAAGTGAACGATTTAGACTCAGAGACGACGTTTCACTGGCATGGGGCCATTATTCCCGGAAAAGCTGACGGCGGTCCTCACGACCCATTAAAGCCCCATTCTAGCCGTAATATTTCATTTACAGTCGAACAACCAGCGGCGACGCTTTGGTTCCATCCACATCCAAGTGGAAAAACTGGTGAACAAGTTTATGAAGGTCTTGCTGGGTTGATCTACATTAATGATAAACAAAGTAAGAAAATAGCCTTACCAAAGAAGTACGGTGTCGACGACTTTCCACTCGTCGTTCAAGATCGGACTTTTGATAATGATGATCAATTTAACTATCAAGCTGATTACAACGCTGACGGGACGCAAGGTCAAAATATTTTAGTCAATGGTACTTTAAATCCATACATCAATGTCACAACGCGATTTGTTAGATTGCGTATTCTTGATGGTTCCAATGCACGTAACTTTACATTCAAACTTTCAAATGGCCAGAAGATGTATCAAGTCGCAGGTGACGGTAGCTTTTTGGACAAACCAGTCGCAATGTCCAAGTTGAAACTTTCTGCCGCGCAAAGGGCTGAGATCGTGATCGATACGAATGATCTTAAAGATGGCGAAACATTAAAATTAACTGCTGGCGGTCAAAATGTGTTAACAATGAAAATGGGAGAACGAACTGAGAATTACTCGAAATTACCCAAGAATTTGAAACACATGAAGGCAGCAAAAACACCTACTGGAGATGTTGCCAAGCAGAAATTAGTTTTGAGTGGAATGAGTAAAATGGTGCGGATCAATGGTAAGCAATTCAATCCTGATCGTATCGATATCCATTCCAAAGTAGGCCAGCAACAAGTTTGGACGATCGAAAATAAAAATGAAATGATGATGAATATGATCCATCCATTCCATTTGCACGGAGTTCAATTCAGAGTATTGTCGATCAACGGCAAAAAGCCCCCAATGAACTTACGAGGCAATCTAGACACGATCCGGTTAAACCCAGGAGATGTGTATAAGATAACATTCAAATTCGAAAAACGCGGACTTTACAGGTATCACTGCCACATTTTGGAACATGAAGAAAATGGAATGATGGGGCAAGTATTAGCAGAGTAGCAAGTGCAGAGAGCGCAGCGAGGTTGTTCAGCTGCTGAGGATTAACGCAGGTAGTCGCACAAGGTGCTGCGAAGCAGCGCCGCGACTACCTGTGTTAACCGGAGGCCGCTACCTCGCGGAGCTCGTTTTCAGATCCTTGAGGATAAAAGTAGAAACCACTATCCAAATGACCGCAAGTTTGAGCAGTAGAGCTACAAAGCCGTGCCTGCTGACAGTTTCTAAACCGGAGGCCGCTGAGAACCGGAACTCATTTTCAAATCCTTGAGGATAAAAGTAAAGAGCACTATCCCAATGGTAGCAAGTATTAGCAGTATAGCTACAAATCCAGGCTCACAAACATTTTCCATACAAAGCCAACTATCTTCAGAAATAAGTTGTAACAAAAAATACCTTACGAGAGAAAATCTCATAAGGTATTTTTTTTATAGAATTTTGGCCCATCTAAAAAAACATCAACGAGTACTTCGACGGGCAACAAGCTTAGTATCTAACTCGATTCGAGCTGGGGTATGCTCTTTGTTGGTTATTTGATCGATCAATAAATCGACGGCAGTTCCCCCCATCATTTTGGTCGATACGGCGACGGAACTTAATTCAGGATTAACGAAGCTGGCTAGAGATGAATTATTGAAACTGAAAATGCTGACGCGTTCTGGCACTTTAATATTGGCTTCTTGCAATGCTTGTAATGCTCCGGCAGCCATTGGATCACTGGAGATGAAGAAAGCATGGGGGAGTCTGTCTCCCAGCTGCTGAATAGCTTGTTTCATTTGGTCATAACCGGAATCTTTAGTGAAGTCGCCTTTAAAACAGTAGGCAGGATTGAAAGTATTATTTTCAGTCATGATCTGTTTAAATGCGTCAAATCTAGGATCTGCGATTTTTCTTTTTTCGTCAGTCGTTTTTTCTTCGCCGTACAAAATTCCAATATCAGAAATGTGTTGCTGGTTGAAAAAGTCGATCACACGTTTGACACCTAGTGCGAAGTCAGTCAGAACACAGTCGTAACCGGCTTGGAATTGATCATCATCGATGAAGACGATTTTATTAGTGATATTTGTTAAAGATTTGACTTGCTTTTCGCTAAATTTACCGACAGCGATGATACCATTGATGTAATTTTTAATATCATCGATATTGTTATGAAAAATCCGGACTACATCAAATTTTTGCTGTTGGCTGCGTTGTTCGATACCTTCACGGATCATCATGTAGTACAAGTCGTCTTGTTCTTTTTCCTCGGAATACCATTGGACTAGAGCTAGACGTCTTTGGAAATTGTTGCTAGCTTTTTTGTTAGTCTTTTTGTAGTTTAATTGTTTAGCAATCAAGATGATCGTGTCACGGGTGTTTTTAGTTACGGATAGACTCATATCGTGATTCAAGACTCGAGAAACGGTTGCGGTCGAAACGCCCGCTTTTTCGGCGATGTCTTTTAAAGTTGCTGCCATTAAGCTACTCCTCCTTTAATTTGTTTACGAAGCGGTCAAAAGCTTCGTCCCCCGTTGAATTACGTTTGAAGACGCCACAATCTTCAAGGATCCTAGCAAAAACATTTCCTAGGTCGTTTGTGACAACTTCTTGGATGTTCTCAGTAGTACAGTGATGATTTGCTTTGATTTGATCAGCCCAAGCTTGATGGTATTCAGCAATTTGGTTGGGCTGGTCTAGAATGTATTTTTCGACTTCTTTTAATTCGTCACCTAAACGCCCAGGTAATACGGCCCGTCCCATAACTTCGATCAAGCCAATTCCTTCTCTTTTAATGTGTTGAACGTCTTTATGAGGATGAAAAATTCCATCAGGATATTTTTCAGAAGTTTGATTGTCTCTTAAAACAAGATCTAAGAAGTACTCGCCTTCATTTTGATAGGCGATCGGTGTGACGGTATGATGTTGTATACCGTTAGTTTCTGCTCTTAGATCAACTGATTCATCAGAATAGCCTTTCCAAAAGTTTAATAACTTAGTAGCAACAGGTACGATTTTTCGTGGATCATGACTTTGGATTCGTAAAGTAGTCATAGGCCAATCGACTCGCCCTAACTTGACTCCAGGAGTTTCTAGATCAATATTTTGCAGGATCTTTGCATCCATCATTGGGAAATGGTGTCGTCCACCTTGGTAATGCATGTGAGCGGTGATCGTTCCACCAACGATCGGCAATCCGGCATTACTTCCGACAAAATATTCAGGGAAGTCCTCAACGATACTGAGCAAGTTGGCAAAAGTTCGCTGGTTCATTTCCATTGGTTTGTGGATCGCCGGGGTAAAAAGGACATGTTCATTAAAATATTGAAATGGTGAGAATTGGAAACACCACGTTTCACCACTAAGCTGCATCCGAATGATCCGCAAATTAGCTTTGGTGAAGAGACCAACTTGTCCGGTATATCCTTCATTTTCGATACAGAGAGGGCATTTAGGATAACCATCATTGAATTTTTTCTGAGTGTGCATCAACATCTTGGGCTCAACTTCTGGCTTGAGAAAATTAATATTGATCTCTAAATCACCGTACTTTGACGGCGTATCGAAATTAATGTTCTTAGCGATTGAACGAGTCTTGATGTAATTATTTCTTTGACATAGCCGGAAAAAATAGTTCGTGGCTTTACTAGGCCGACGTTGATATAAATTCCAAAAGGTTTCATTAACAGTCGAAGGCAAGGGTGTTTCCAGGTCCATTAAGTAATCGCTCAAATTTTGTTTAGCATTGATATCGTCTTTGATCTTGCCATTTTCAATAGCTGTTTGGACGAGGGCATCATTTAAATTCAAAATGTCATTAGTCTGAGAATCTGAATCAGTCACATCGCCGATCAGTCCCTTGATGCGATTGATCAAATAAATGCGGTCGATATCTTGGAAACTAGTATTATTATCGATAATGTATTCAACAAATTTATCAATATCATTCATGAACGCTTATCTCCATTTAGTAAATATTTAGTTAATTAAATGATAACGCTTTCTTTATATAGTAACAACAATTTTGCTAATATTTCAGTAAATTCATTCCTATTTATTGTCGGTTAATATTCACATACATTGTGTTATTATTTAGACATTATTTATTTAATTTAAAGAATAGAGGACATTTATATGCCAACGGCAGTCGTTACAGATACAGCTGCATATTTGACTCCAGAGCAAATCGATAAATATCACATCACAGTTTTACCGATCACCGTCATCTTGGGGGACCAGCAATATAAAGAAACAGAAGAATTAGATTTAGCAACTTTTTATGATTATTTGAAAAATGAAAAAGAACTACCAACGACATCCCAAGTTTCGATGGGACAAATACAAGAAGCATACGACAAACTAGTTGCACAAGGCTACGACAACATCATATCGATCCATCTATCGAATGGCATAACTTCGTTCATGGACAATTTAAGAATGTTTTGTAAAGAATATGACAAAGCTAAAATTTATCCATTCGATTCACTAGTAGCCAGCGCCGGTGAAGCTGATTTAGCATTATTAGCAGGATCAATGATCCAAGCAGGCAAAACGCCTGACGAGATCATTCCCAAAATGGAAGAAATGCGATCCTCTAGAGACGTCTACTTTGCCGTCGACGACCTCAAGCATTTAATGCGAACAGGCAGATTAAGCAACCGTTCAGCCGTGATCGGGAATCTTCTAAACATCAAGCCAATGCTGACTTTTGATGAAGAAGGAAAAATCATCGCTATAGGCAAAGAAAGAACCATGAAACGTTGTCTAAAGGCTGTAATAAGCAAAATGGAACCGGCAATAAAACAATCAAAATACCCGATCCACGCAACCGTAATAGATGCCAACAACCAAAGTACCTAGGACAATTGGAAGCAAGCACTACAAGAAAAATTCCCCAACATCCGCATAACCCAAAGTCATCTAGGACCAGCAATCAGCGTCCACACAGGAGAAAAAACTATGGGAGTACTCTGAGAAATCGATTGGCAGTATTTGAATAAGTAAGATCTATAACATAACAAGAAAGATAAATAATCAAATACAAAAATAACCCCCACTTTTTTTAGTAGGGGTTATTTTTGTATTCCACCAGCGTATTGGCAAATCAGAATAAACCGAGACAGATAAGTGAGAAATAGGGTCGTAGAATACAAACTAATCTACTATCCCTATCAAAAAAAATCCCGCCAAAAAGGCGAGATTATAAACAATATACTATCTAGCTGATCCAGCGCGCTTAAATCCGATCCACTTGGCTAACTCAGCAATCAAGAAGACAGCGATACCACCGATCAAGGCCACGAGCCATTCAAACCAACCAATAGCAGCAGTATGGAAGACTGACTGCATAAATGGCACGTAAGTCAAGATAAGTTGCAAGATCATCATCAAAGCGATGAAGATATAAGATTTCTTATTAACAAACATCTCTTTAGATAGAGCATAATTCTTAGTTCTAATGTTGAACAAGTAGAAGATCTTACCAACGATCAGAACGTTGATCATAGTAGTACTTGTTACAGCTGAAGAGACACCAGCACGCGTAAACCATTCATCAACGATCATTCCGATGATAGCCATTAAAATCGAAATGTAGATAACCTGGTTGACGTCGCTCTTATTCATTAGACCGCTTCCGGTCTTTCGTGGCGCCCGTTTCATGATACCTTCTTCAGCCGGTTCGAAAATCAAAGCAAATTGGATTGTTGTGGCCGAAACCATGTTGATCCATAGTAATTGCGTAGGTTGAAGTGGGATCTCATCGCGAGCTAGGATAGCAAAAGCGATAATCAAACCTTCAGCAAACGAAATTGGTAGTAAGTAAAGAATACTTTTCTTAATATTATCGAAGATCCGTCGACCTTCTTTGATAGCTTTGGAAATTGTTGCAAAATTATCATCAGTCAAGATCATGTCAGCTGAATCTTTGGCCACGTCAGTACCTTTGATACCCATGGCAATACCGATATCAGCACGTTTCAAGGCGGGAGCATCGTTAACGCCGTCACCAGTCATTGCGGTAACTTTGTTATCTTGTTGTAAGGCCTTGATGATCTCGATCTTATTTCCAGGCGTTGTCCGAGCAAAGACTTGGTTGCGGTTTGCCTCCAGAACTTTGTCCTCATCACTCAATTTATCCCACTCGGGACCAGTGATCGCATGGATCTCATCTGCCAAACCAAGCTTTTCACCAATGGCAGTTGCTGTTGCAGCACTATCACCAGTGATCATTTTGACTTCAACACTAGCAGAACGGATCTCTTTAAGTGCTTGAATAACTTCTTCTCTTGGAGGGTCAATGATGGCAGCTAGTCCTAAGAAGTGCAGACCAGTTTGAATCAATTCATGAGTCACATCATCGACTTGGCCGTCGACATCGCGATAACCCACGGCAATAACACGTTTTCCTTGGCGCGAATAATCTTCAACAGTTTGCGTCCATTTAGGGATGTCGAAACTGTCATCCAGTGTTTTAAACATGGCAAAAAGTTTATCAGGTGAACCTTTAACGAATAAGGTTTGCTGATTATCTTTTTTAACTAATTGACCCATATAACGATAGTCAGAGTCGAAAGGTAAGATATCGATTTTTTGATAATGATCTTTCGTTCCAACGGGATAGACTTTGTTGTATAGAGACAAGAAGGCACCGTCAGTCGGTTCACCGTTGATGCTCCATTTATTGTCTTCATGAGTCAAAACAGTATCATTAGCGTAATACCCAGCTTGTACAAACAAGTCAAGTTGCTGATCTAATTCTACTTCTTGACCATCTTGGGTGATCGAGCCTTTTGGCTCATATCCAGTTCCACTAACTTGATAAGTCTTATCGGCAAAAATCAAATCGGTAACGGTCATTTCTTTTTTAGTCAAAGTACCAGTTTTATCGGTTGCGATAACATCGACAGAACCGAGCGTTTCTACAGAAGGCAAAGTTTTGATGATGGTATTTTGATTTTTAGCCATGTCGGAAACACCTTTGGCTAAAATTACGGAAGTAGTAGCTGGCAAACCTTCAGGAATAGTACCAACGACCACAGAAATAACAGCCATGGCTAAAACAGGCAGTGAATAAATATCAAACATGAAACCGATGACGAAAATAACGACCGCGGCAATTAGGATAACGTAAGAAACACCAGTTCCTAATTTGTCGATGACTTGCATCAACGGTGTTTTTCTAGTTTTAACTGAGCTTACTTCATCAGAAATTTTACCGATCTCAGTATCGTTACCGGTAGCAACCACAATACCGATACCACTACCGTTAGTTACGGCAGTAGATGCGAAAGCCATATTCTTTTGGTCGGCTAGGGCAACATTGTCTTCGGTGATCGCTTCTTCGATTTTTTCAACCGAATCAGCTTCACCGGTCAAGGCGGATTCTTGAATACTCAAGTTATCAGCAACGACGATCCGCAAGTCAGCAGGGACATTGTCACCAGCTTCTAAGTAAACATAATCTCCTACAACGATTTGTTCAGCCGGGATGTCGATCCTATGACCATCACGATAAACGGTAGCATCGGTCGAGAGCATCTCTTTGATCTTTTCCACGGCATTTGAAGCACTAGTTTCTTGGAAATAACCGATCAAAGTATTGATGATAACTACGATACCAATAATGACGGCATCAGAATATTCTTGCATAGCCACTGTTAAGACAACTGCAGCCAGCAGAACATAGATAACCATGTTGTTGAACTGTCGTAAGAATATCATCCATTTAGGAGTCTGTTTTGACTCCAATTTATTGGGACCATCTTCACGCAATTTCTTCTCAGCAGCTTGCGCAGAAAGTCCTTGTTCAAAATCTTTAGTATTATTATTCCTCTGTATTTCGGAGAGGTCCGATTGGTAGTTTAAGGGGTCCATTTTCATATCCTCTTTAAATTGAATTTGTTTGGAAAAAAAGAGAACTTTGGTAAACACGAATTACCGGAAATTACGAAATTTATCTATGTGATAGATTCGACCAATAAAACGGATTTTGCATTTAAATAAACGCCTACCAAAGTTCTCCTAAACAGGATTCACTTTTAATATGAAAAAAGTTATTTTTGTCTTCAGTTGTGAAGGCTCCTCGTTTCTAAATTTAGTAATAATATCTTATCAAGATAATTATGTAAGGTCAATCTTATCTTCTTGAAAATTTTACAATTGTTTCCACATGTGGTGTTTGTGGAAACATATCGACTGGTTGCAAGTAGTCAACACGATACTTACGAGTCAAGGCAGTCAAGTCTTTAGCTAAGGTAGAGGGGTTACATGATATGTAAACGAGTTTTTCAGGGCGATTATTCAAAATCGTTTGGATCAATTTATCATCTAGACCGACTCTTGGTGGATCAACGATCAAAGCCGTTGGGTCGATGTCTTGTGCTAATAATTTAGGATAGACCTCATCAACGGAACCAACAAAGTATTCAGCGTTATCCACATCATTCAATTCGGCATTTTTCTTTGCATCTTCAATAGCTTCCGGGATGATCTCGATGCCGTAGACCTTTTTAACTTGATCGGCCAATGTGATGCCGATAGTTCCGACACCACAGTATGCATCAAGTAGGATATCGTCTTTTGATGGATTCAAGGCTTTGGTAGCTAAATCGTATAACTTATCAGTTTGTAGCGAATTAAGCTGTAAGAAAGCTCTAGGTGACAAGTTGAAGATCGAGCCATTGATATCTTCCTTCAAGTATTGATCACCCCAGAGCAATTTCGTTTCATCGCCCCAAACCGGACCTTGGTCTTGCAAATTGATATTTTGTGAGATCGAGCAAACTTCTGGGATCTCTTTGTTGATAGCTTCGATAACTTGACGCTCTTTCAAAAACTTAGGCGAACGAGTCACGAAGGTTACTTGCAATTGATTAAATTCAACGGACTGTCTGATAATGATCATACTCAAAATACCCGATTTAGCTTTTGGATCGTACACAGGCAAACCTAAGTCTTCAATGATCTGCACTATTTTACGCATTGCTGTCATTGTTAAGTCCATTTGTGTAGGCATTTCTGTCAGATCAACTAGTTCTTGAGTTCCATTTTTATAAAGGCCACATTTGATCTTGCCATCGACCAGTTGGATGGGGAATTGGGCTTTATTACGATACTTCTCTTGTTGTGGAGAAGGGACAGTTGGTTTGATCGTATAATGCTCATAAGCATGTGGTTTATATTTTTCCAGAGACTCTTTTAAAATGTCAGCTTTGAATTTCAGCTGATCTTCATATTTAATATGTGCAAATTCAAGGCCACCCACCTGACTTGCTAAAGGAGTCACATCTTCGTTACGATAAGGACTACGAGTTCTTATCTTATGGATCTTCCCGTTGATGAAACGAGGGTGAAGATCGACTACTTCACAAACGATGACGTCTTCAGGAACGGCACTTGGTACGAAAACAATCACGTGCTTGAAAAAGCCGATTCCTTCGCCGTTGATACCGATCCGTTTGATCGTAAGTGGAAAACGATCTCCGATTTTTAGTTCTTCTGTTATATTATTATTCATGAATTCTTCCTTTAATTAAGCTCTAAACTACATTTGAGTATAACACGCGAGGTAAAGCAATTGACAAAAGTTACAAAAATACAAGCGCAAAAACGAAAAGGACGCTACAACGTATACTTGGACGGGGAATACGCCTTTCCAGTCGGTGAAGGGACCTTGATCGAATTTCGATTGATGAAAGGCCTAGAATTGACCGATGCTCAAGTTACCTTGATCAAAAATAAAGAAAATACTAACAAAGCTTATGGTGATGCCGTAAATTATTTAAGTTATGAATTACGGACCGAAAAAGAAATTAAAGATTACTTATATAAAAAGGAATATACGACACCAACGATCATGGATGTTTTAGATCGATTGAAGGAGTTGAATTACTTAGATGATGCTGCATATGCCCAAAGTTTTATCAATACACAGTTAAGGATGTCGGCTAATGGTCCAAAGATCATCGAACAAAAGATGTTCAAAAAAGGCGTCCCTGATTCGATCATTAAAGAAAAGATGTCCGAGATAGATCAGGATATTTTATTGGAAAATGCGACTGATTTTGCCCAGAAACAGCTACGAAAAACTAATCACGGTTCATTCAAACAACAAATGATCAAACTGAAACAAAGTCTTTATTCTAAAGGTTACAGTGGAGACATTACTAACCAAGCAATTGAATCGCTGGACTTAGAAAAAGACGAAGATGAAGAATTAGAAAATCTCCACAAAATGATCGATAAGGTTTCACATCGATATGACAATACTTCAAAATTGATCAACTATTTAATGGGTAAAGGCTTTTCTTATTCAGAAATAAAACGAGCTCTTGAAGAAGATTAGTATGATTATTCTTTTATTAGTTTCACGGCTCTGTTATAATTTTTTTGAACAAGATTTTGAAAGCTGGTTACGTTATGCAAATACCCAGAGAAGGGGATTACGTAGCAATCCAGAGTTATAAACATGATGGTCACTTGCATCGGACGTGGCGTGAAACAATGGTATTGAAGACGAGTGAAAATGAGATCATTGGCTGTAACGAGAATACTTTAGTTACAGAATCTGATGGCAGACGTTGGGTCACGAGAGAGCCGGCGATAGTATATTTCCACAAACACTATTGGTTTAATATCATTGCCATGATCCGTGATACAGGAGTATCTTATTACTGTAATTTGGCAACGCCATACGTTCTCGATAAAGAGGCCATCAAGTATATAGATTATGATTTAGATGTCAAAGTATTTCCTGATGGAGAAAAACGACTGCTTGATGTCGATGAGTATGCCGCCCACAGTAGAATGTGGAGATATCCACCTGAGATAGATAAAATTCTACATTATAATGTTGATGTTTTAATTGATTGGATAGACAAGGGAAAAGGACCTTTTTCTCAAGCCTATATAGATCTCTGGATGAAGAGATATAATGAATTATCTCACCATTAATGGATTGCTAGATCCTATGAAGCTACCTGCTTGGTAGCTTTTTTGTTTGGAAACGAGTTCCAGCCGACAGCGGCCTCCGGTTTAGCGACTGTTAGCTGAACGTCGTTTTAAGCTCTGTTTTTTGGACGAAGATAAATGGAACAGCGAGTTTTAAATTGTTTTTGTCGTTGCTAGATAAGTAAAGAATAATATCAAAAAAAGAGGCTGTGACATAAGTCTCCAAAAAAGGGTGTTGTATTAGAACCGTCAGGTTCTGATACAACACCCTTTTTGATATAATTATATGTATAAAAAAGAGCATCGGTCGCACCCGATACTCTAAGTACTTC
>NZ_RHNT01000012.1 GCF_003946325.1 Companilactobacillus furfuricola
AACCGCCGTATACGGAACCGTACGTACGGTGGTGTGAGAGGTCGGTAGCCTAGCTACCTCCTACTCGATCGGCTGAGGGCTGTATCCCCGGGCCCCTCCGTCTAGATGGAGACGATATCCCTCCTTGTGTTGAGATTTACCGATTTATTTTGATCAAGTTGGCACTGTTTGCTCGTCCTATTTCTCACATGTCTATCTCAGGCTTTATCTTTTCTGGTAGGAGTAGGTGCTTTCTTTTCTTGTTAGGATATATTTTCTTTCTTTGGATTACTTACTCTTTTCTCGGTTCGCGGGACTTTGCTCCGCTCATTCTTGATTCCTGACTTACATTGCTGTTGTCATTGTTCTTTTTTCTTGATTAAATAAGAAGAAATATCTGTTTTCTTATCTTGCCTTCGCTTCTGGGCTTGCGTTCTCGCTTCACTCGTACTCTCGCCTTTTGCTTATCCTCTGATTCAGAAATATTAGTCCAAAAAAAATAGATACTTTTTGCTTTTGAAATTTGACATCTCTTCTAGTATTAAAATAATTTCATTTTTGGGCTTTTTCTATTTATCTATTTATTTTGATTGACGAATTTATTGCACTATTTAAAATTTTGTTGGAAAAATTTGATTACAAAAAAATGGACGGAAATTTTTTTGTTTTCGTCCATTTTTTGTTTGGTGATTTTATTTAACTGAATTTCTTTTTTGTAAATAGATGTCTTTGATCAATTCAATGATTTTAATGCTTCGTGGATGGCATCTTCACAGCAGGCGCACTTTCCTAAGTAATTTAGAAATGAGTGACCCATTCCTCCGTATCTTATGAAGTCTACTTTTTCTCCTGATGTTCCTACTTCTTCGGCGAAGGCTTCGGCTTGTAGTCTTAGGGGATCGAATTCTCCTACTAAGATTTTCAAATTTTTAAAGGTTGTTGGATCGGCGTATAGTGGGGATATTATTGGTGAGGTTAGATCGACGTCGTTGCCGTTTAAATAAAAGTGGGTTAAGATGCGATCGATTTGTTGACTCTTTAGATAATCTTGACGGAGATATTTTTTTTGATTTGGATTTATGGCGATTTTTTTATAATACCATAGTGGTCCTTTGAAATCTGATCCTTGTACGACTGTTGGGTAAAAGAGGATGTGATTTTCAAAATTGGTTATTCCTAATTGATTCAATAGCTGACTGGCTCCAAGACCAATGCCCGCTCCGGCAGAATCTCCCATTAAGGTTAGATGATTGCGCCTTTTGTTGATCAAGGACGTTACGGCTAAGACATCTAATATTGCGTCTGGATACGGATTATTCGGATATTTGTGATAATCAACACTGTAAATTATTCCATTATAGTAATTGGCCATCATTTTCAAGATTGTCAAAAAGCCGTCATTGTGTGCATCGTAACAAGCTCCACCGTGTACATAAATGATTGCTTGATCGCTGGATTTGACTTTGTTTTGATAAATTTTAAGAAATTTAACTTGGCGTCCCATTTCATTGGCAATAAATGGTTGAACGTTAACGTCATCAAGATCGGCACGAGTAATAATGTTGTTGTCTTGATCACATAGTGAAAAGTGACCATTTTTTTGATCGAGTGAATGTCGTTTCTTTAAACTAGACAAAAATTGTGGATCGTACGTGTGAGCATTGAGCCGATCTTTTACGATCATGTTGACCCCGTCGATGTGTGGAATATCAACTGGACCAATGTGTTGTAAGCGTTGTAGCTCGAGTACATACTCATTTGCAATCATGATGATGACTCCCTTTTGGTAGAATAACGTTAGCAAGCGTTTTAATTATTTTATTAATTAATTCATGAACTGATTTTATTATAAAATAATAAATATCTGATGGGAGTTAAGAATTCAAAATAAAATTGTTAAAAAATGAATTTGCTTTTTTATAATGGTGCTGTTTCCTGATCCATATTTCACACATATTTAAAAGAGAGCGGAGAGGCACGGTCAGCTGCTGAGGATTTTAACGCAGAGAGCGCAGCGAGGTTGGTCAGCTGCTGAGGATTAACGCGGGTGGTCGCACAAGGTGCTGCGAAGCAGTGCCGCGACCACCTGTGTTAACCGGAGGCCGCTACCTCGCGGAGCTCGTTTCAACATCCTTGAGGATAAAGATAAAAAGCACTATCCAAATTACGGCAAGTTTAGCTAAACAAAATTGATAGCACAATCTTGTATCTGTAAATCAGTTTTTCTGACAGTTTCTAAACCGGAGGCCGCTGTGCCTCGGAACTCGTTTCCAAACCAAAAAAGACAAATCCAACATTGCGGATTTTGTCTTTTCTTTGTTATTCTGTTTTTATCTAAAAACTGGTTTGCTATTTCTGTATTGGATATCTTCTACTCCGTCTAGTACGTTGGCGTATCTAGCTGCTGCAAAGAAATAATCCGATAGACGATTAATGAATTTTAGAACGTAGTCGTTTATTGGTTCATCTTGGATCAATGAAACTATTTGTCTTTCGGCTCTTCTCGTTACTGTTCTTGCATAGTGCAATGATGCAGCTGTTTTGGAACCGCCTGGTAAGATAAATTTTTGAGTTTTTGGAACTTTTGCGGTGTATTCGTCGATTTTCTTTTCTAGCCAGTCTACGTAATTGTGATCTTCCGTGAAAATGAATTCATGTTTCTTATCATTTTGGGAGATCGCTAGGTCAGTACCACAGTCGAATAACAATTGTTGGATCTCTGTTAATTCACCTGCTAATTCCTTAGTCTTGTTGCTGAGATCTGCAATTACAACTCCTACTAACGAATTTAATTCATCCACTGAGCCATAAGCTTCGACCCTTTTATCGGATTTAAACATTACGTCATTACCGATAATTCTAGTCTTGCCTTTGTCACCAGTTCTTGTATAAATTTTCATAAGTTCCCTCTCAATCTTATATTAAAAAAACTTCGCCATGTTAGAAATTATTATTGCACGGTGGAATTATAATAGCATATTTATTTAATTATCGTTACTTTTCCCGTGTTATTTTCCATACAGCTTGTTTCAAAATGTTGCGTTTATGTCTGGGAAGATAAGTTTGAAAACCTAAGTCTTCCATGATTCTTTTGGTTGCGGGATCGATGGTGTAATACTTTGCGGCCATGAATTGTTGCGGTATTTTTTCTTCAATCGACTCAAAGCGATAAAACTGAGCTGGGCTGGTGATCAATACTTTAGTGAAATCAGCTTCGGCAATTTTATCGATGGCTTTGGTTTCATCTGCTTTAGTCCACGTATCTTGATACACTTCAATTTCGGTAATTTGGACATTACTATTTATGCTAGCTTCAAAATTACCTTTCAAATAAACTATTTTGTCTCTTTTTGCAAAAATTCCATTTAATCTCTGACTCAATTGCAGCTGATTATCGGCTTGGACTAATAAGACATTATTAAAATGAAAGCTTTGGAGCAATTTGAGTGCAGTTGGTGAGACGACTATTATCGATTTATCAAGTGATATATCAGATTTGATCAACGCTTGGACTGCCAATATATTAGTCACAAGTATTGTTTGGCTTTGTTTAACTAGCTGATATTGGTGGTCATTCCAAGATAAATACTGGATCCGTTTCAGAGGCAGAAAAAGCGGCTGCCAATTGTACAGTTCTATTAACATTTCATCATCAAATTTATCTTCTGGATAAGTTAGCAAAATCGCCATTTTATCGACCCACATTTCTTTCAGTCATCTGAAATTTTATCCCATCGCTACTACTGTATTCAGTATAACAGCCGGCGTCAAAGTGAATATCCCAAAAAACTTCCTGACTCTTGAGTAAAGATTGATCGATCACTCGAAGCGTTCCTAAATGTGCCACTAATAAGATGTTTGAATGATCTTGCTTCTTTGCCGTTTGTATTATCTGGTGCAAACTATTTTGGACCCGTTGACGAAATTGGTAATAATCTTCGGCTTCCGGAGGTACATAATCGAAAGGTTGATCAAGCCATTTTTGCCATTCCACTGGATAAGCTGCTTCAATTTGATCAGCATCTAATCCTTCCCACTTACCGAACCCTTTTTCATTTAAGCCAGCCAATTTAAATAGTGGGATTTGGTCAGTTAATACGGGCATGATCGTTTGATACGTCCGCAACAGACTACTGCAATAGGCAACATCAAAAGATAAAGCATGATGTTTAATGGTCTGAGCTAAATGTTGAGCTTGCTCTTTGCCCGTATCATCAAGTGGGACGTCGCTTGAGCCGTAAAATTTCTTTTGCAAATTCCAAGTGGTTTCACCGTGTCGTGCCACAATCAATTTCATAGTTTCACGACCATGGCATAGCCGATCATGAATAATACTTGGCAAATACTGGCGTAAGCACCAACTGTGTCACCAGTAAATCCACCTAGCTGATGATTGATCCAGCGTTTGTAAACGAGCACAAAAAGAGCAGCCAATAAATAACCAACCAATCCCTTAAAACCCAATGCTAGAAGTATAACTATCACAGCAAATATTTGACTGACTGCTGCTCGCCAAGGAGCGATTTTACCCCAGCTTTTGAGTAAGCCTTGTTCATCTGCCGAATTACTGATCCGTAAAAAAATTAAAGAAATGCCGGTTTTAGTATTCATGATCGTTATTGCAGCTAGAAACACATTTTGCCATAAACTAATATGGCCACTGACAAAATAAGTCAAACCGATCATTAAAGCATAATAATATAACAGTGCTAAGGCCCCCATAGTCCCTAATCGACTGTCTTTCATAATTTGATACATTTTGTCTTTACTTCTCGAACTAAACATCCCATCAGCGGTATCGGCTAATGCATCTAAGTGGAAACCTCCAGTGATCATGCCATCGATCACTAATAAGAAAATCCAGCACAGCCAAGTTGGAAAAACAAAACTCAATCCATAAAAACAAAGCGCTTCAATAGCTCCTAAGATCAAGCCAAAAAGCGTTAAATACTGGATCCCGTGATTAAACTTTTCTTGTGGTTCATCGATCGGAACTGGGATCGGGATCCTAGTAAAAAATTGTCCATACAATATTAACGATGTTATCAAAATACTACCTCTATTTTATTTTTTGCGGTAATCCGCTGATGACAAACCAAACTTCATCACTTTTGCTAGCAATTAATTTATTGACTGCTCCATAAATATCACGTAACATGCGTGTTTCTTTATCGGCAGGAACGATTCCTAAGCCGACTTCATTAGTCACGATAACTAAAGTCTTATTGCGCAGACTATTTACAACCATAATATTGATCCACTGCTGCAAAATATAATGAGTAGCGCGATCGAGATCATCTTGATCCATGTACTGAATGAATGCTTCGATATTACCGTATTTCGTGCCGATCCTAGCTTCTTTAACCCAGTCGTAAAATAAGTTAGTGACCATATTAGTAACATCGTCGATCAAAAATAATTGGCGTTTGGAACTTTCCAGGTATTTGGCAATATTTGCATATCGTTCTTCAGTCATCCATTTACTTGAACGACGAGCCTGATGTTTATTCACTCGAGCAACCATTTCTTTGTCATCGGGATTAACTTCACTTGTGGCTATGTAGCAAACTTCATCATTGGCATCAAAAAGACTTTCGGCAAATTCAGATTTTCCGCTACGACAACCACCTGTAACCATTATTAAATGTTCCATTTATTTACCTCAATTCTGCAATTTGTTTTAAATGCGGATGATTCTTTTTAAACTCCGCTACATCTTGATTATCTACCACGATCAATAACACAGTTGAAGGCCCTGCCGTTTTATTAAATTCAGTTGGCTCAATATCATTTTCGATAAGCAATTCTTGGTGATCACTCTTGGCCAAAACTGACAGCTCATAGCCAATTCCCTTAGAACCAACTGGGATCATGTCAACGACACTTGCTTCTTTGCGCAAATAAAGCGCTTCTTTGACCGAAAAAATATTATCCAAATTAGCCAAAACTTCCTCCCCGACTAACGGTGTCCCGAGTTGAAACACACTAGCTGTCTTTGATGGTGCATCAACACGGTGTGCTGCTTTTCCGATGACGGTCACACTGACGGTGGTCATTTGAATATCTAAATTATCTTCCGTACTGCCATTGATAGCTATGTTGGAAAATCCCATTTCCGCAAGGTCGGTCTGCATTTGTTTAATCATCGAGATCCCAGTCGGATCATATTCCACACTCAAAGTATCCACGACATTTAGCGGCGTTGCCCCGTATGAGATCAACTCTAACATTGCCGTCCTCAAGGTGAACGAGACCGATATTTGTGGAGCACATTTTACGATGTCCAATTTACGATCACCAAAACCAGCACTAATGTCACAGCTAACAACTAGATCTTCAGTTTTAGTAAGTGGTGTAATGGTTAGATCTCGATAATGTTGACTATTTGTTGGCATAATTACTTCCTTAATAACGAGCACGTGAACCGTTGGTTCTAGAAAAAGTTCAGCTACTTCTGCGCTCTTTTTTTGTTGAACGAGCTTGATCCATTATGTCGATTATTTTATCGACATCAACATTTTCTACGAATATCTTTGCTAGTTCGTTGTATTGAGAATCCTTGAAATCTTTTAAAGAACCTATGACGTTTTTTAATGATCCTAAGCCTTTGTAGCTTCTGATGCGATTAAGATACTTTCGCGTCCATTCAGGATTGTCAAAAATCCCATGCAAATAAGTTCCACTTACCATCTGGTCGGAACTTACGGCTCCATCAAGGTGATCACATGATCGACCATTAGTTTGTTCAACGTGTGAAAATGGTTTGACCCCGTCATCTAATACCGTTTTTCCCATGTGGATCTCATAACCATTGACCTCAAGTCCATCTGCGGTGGCCTTTGTGCGATTAGTTGTTTTATTTTCTGAATAATAAGTTGTAACGTCTAACAATCCTAAACCCGGTTGCTCTTTGATATTAGATTCTACATTATTGTCATCGATCAATTTCTTACCGAGCATCTGGTAACCACCGCAAACGCCAAAAACAAAAGTTCCACGCATGTGCAATGACTCGATCGACTGATCAAATTTCTTGTCTTGTAAATACTTCAGGTCGTTGATCGTGCTCTTGGTACCGGGAATAATTACTAGATCTGGTGTTCCTAGTTCATTGGGATCGGTTACATATCGGACTGAAACATCGGGGTGCATTGCTAGACTATTGAAATCGGTAAAATTAGCGATATTAGGCAGCACTACCACGACGACATCTAAATCTTTTGAGACGTCCATGACTTTATTTTTTCGCGACAGAGCAATCGAATCTTCATCATCAATTTTAAGATCTGTGTATGGCATTACTCCTAGCACCGGAACACCCGTTAACGCTTCGATCATATCAACGCCACTTTCTAACATTGAAAGGTCTCCCCGAAATTTATTGATAATGATCCCCTTGATCCGTTTTTGATGTTTCTCGGGCAAGAGTTTGATGGTCCCATAAATCGAAGCAAAGACGCCACCTTTATCAATATCAGCCACTAAAATTACTGGTGTGTCAGCAATATCAGCCATCCCCATATTGACAAAATCTCGATCCAACAAATTGATCTCAGCTGGACTTCCAGCACCTTCTAAAACTACATCATCGTATTCACTTGCAAGCTCTTGATATATATCTGTGACTTCTGATCTGACTTTTGTTTTAAAATCTTGGTATTGCAAAGTACTCATATCTCCAAGGACTTTCCCTTTGACCACTACTTGTGTGTCACTACTAGTTGATGCTTTTAACAAGACCGGATTCATTTTTACATCAGGCATTATCCCAGCAGCTTCCGCTTGAAATACTTGGGCGCGTCCCATTTCTTGTCCATTAGCAGTTATATATGAATTTAGTGCCATATTTTGAGATTTAAATGGAACTACTTTTTCCCCTTGTTGATAAAGATAACGACAAAGTGCTGCTGCCATCCAACTCTTTCCTGAATCGGATGCTGTTCCTTGAAACATGATCGATCTTGCAGTCATACTGATCCTCCGTATCTACTTAAATATCCAGTTAGCTAATGACAAAGTGCTAACGAAACATTTTTACTACTAAATTCTGGAATAAATATCACTTTACCACTGGCCAAATTTGCGGCAGAAGATGCAACATTGCCTATGCCAAGATTATTTTTTAGACTTGGTGAGGTTTGATAATTAATAGCCGTTTGCAATAATTGTTCCTTACTATAAAATTGCGTTTTTGCTTGTAATACTTGAGCCAAATATTGAATATTTGCTTGATTTTGACTCGCATCGATCGATGTAATCAATTTGATCGAATTCCACGATAAATGATTAATACTCATAAAGAGTGCAAAGGCAGTCTGGACATCTCCATATGAAACATCTTCACGACAACTAATACCTAAGGTGCTCTCTTTAGGGACAACATGGATCACTTTTGTACAATCGTCAAAATCAGTTCGGTCAGAAATAACTACTGTTGGCGTGGTCCCCTGATCAGTAATATTTGCTTGCTTGATCTTTGAAAATCCTGAGAAATCGCAATCACTCGTACAATAGTAATCTTCAACTAATAAATCGACTGGTTGATTATTGGCCAGTCTGTGCTCAACGATAGAAGTATTGGTTTCCATGTTGGGACACCAAGCATGCATTTTTTGTAGCAATGCACCAAAATCGTTAGTCGAATTTTTCTTAAAATCACTATTGTTAGTCGTTAACATATCGATCCCTCCTACTAAATATTCCCTACAATTAATAAAATTCCGATTCTGACTAATCCCAAAACAATTAAGCCAATGACCGAAGTAACATATAAAACGCCAATCGTTTGACGAATGTCCTGATTCGAAGCTTCTTTACCAGTTGATGGACCAATAAAAGGCTTATCGACTAGCTTGCCAAAATAATAATGCGGTCCTCCGAGTTGAATATTTAAAGCACCGGCGATGACTGATTCAGGGTATGCACTATTAGGACTATTGTGTTTCAAATGGTCTCGGACACCGATCTTAAAGGCATTTCGATGATCCAGACGTAAAATAAATGCAGCAATAATCATCAATAGCCAAGTCAAACGTGCCGGAATGAAGCCAAAGACGTCATCCATGACAGCGGAAAAACGACCCAGGTTAAGAAAGCGGGCATTTTTATATCCGACCATTGAATCTAAAGTATTTACGGCTTTATATGCCAATCCCAAGACTGGACCACCGATCATTAAATAAAATAATGGTGCAATAACGCCGTCATTAATATTTTCGGCAATCGTTTCGATAGTTGCTTTGGAGATCTCGTCTTCATTTAACTGATCCGTCTCTCGGCCGACGATCATTGATAACTGTTTGCGTGCCGTTAAAATGTCAGCTTTTTGCAAAGAGCGCATGATCTTGTGTGCTTCAAAGGCCAAGCCTTTAACAGAAATCGTTGTATAAGCTAAATAAGTTCCCACGATCAAAAAGAGCCAATAGTTAACTCGTGAAATAAACATGATCAAACCGGAAATTATTGCTGTTGCCAAGACGATGAAGAGCCACATCCAAGTACCGGCCCGTAATTGTTGATCATCATTTAATTTCTTTGCTTCGATCTTTTTGACTGACCAACTGATCATTTTACCGATCAATTTGACTGGATGGGGCCAACTGTGTGGATCACCAAGAATTAGATCTAGTACAAAACCTAACAGCACCATAAGGAAAATATTCATATTAAGACTCGCTTTGACAGACAGTTTTAATGGCTTGGATCAGTTGAACGTTTTCGGCGTGTGAACGAACAGCGATGCGATAATAGCCATTCTCTAATCCACGGTAGTTATTACAATTCCGGATCAAGCAGCCACGTTTTAACAAAGCAGTCGCCAAATCGATCTTTTCACAACGTAATAAATAATAATTAACAGCTGAAGGATAAACTTTGATCTCCAAAATTTTGGCTAATTCAGATTCCAAATAAGTTTTTTCCTGATGCAACCACTGTGATGTCTGCATAGCAAAACTCTGATCATTAAAGACGTCGAGCGACAAACCAGCGGCAAAAGTGTTAACTGACCAAGGTTCGCAATTTTCCATCAGCGTATTGACGAATTGACGGTTAGGAAACAAGGCCATTCCCAAGCGCAGACCTGGAATGGCAAAGTACTTGGTCAACGATTTAATAATGACCACTGAATCAGTTTCAGTTAATTCACCGACAAAACTAAATTGCTTTTTATTGTCGAGGAAGTCAATGAATGCTTCATCCAAGATCAACCAAATACCGTGATGATTGCAGTAGTTTGCCAACTGTCGCAATTGAAAGACATTTAATAGATCTCCGGTCGGATTATTAGGATTAGCCAAGCAAATACAGTCGATTTGTTGATTTGCTTTTAAGTACGCTAAGAAATCATTGATCTCTAGCTTAAAATTAGTGGTTTCTTTCAAGTAGTAATAATTGATTTGACTATTATTTTTAGCAAAAGCTCGTTCGTATTCAGCAAAACTTGGAGCAAGTAACAAAGCATTCTTTGCATCGATCGTCTCGATGACGTTAAAGATCAATTCAACAGAACCATTGCCGACCCAGATCTTTTCTGCGTCATATTGGTAATATGATCCTAAGTTTTGACGAAGAGATCGGTAGTGGACGTCTGGATAATAAACCAAATCTTTGATTGAATCTTTCAAACTGGAAACTAACTTCTCCGGCATTCCCAAAGGATTAATATTAGCACTGAAATCAAGGATCTCATTGGTTGGATCCAACTGGCGAGCGTAGCCTCCGTGAGTAAATTTTGACATTTATTTGTCCTCGTTAAAGAAATTTTTCAATAGCTTTGGAAATCTTTTTCTGATCAAGATATAAATCACTTCTGCCAAAATAATGTTGATGATCGCGGCAATAGTCAATTGAAAGAAGTATGCATAAACTAATTGTTTCAAAATTGGGTAAAGCAACAACAGTTCAAGCGGCACATTTAAAATATAGGCAATAATATCGGAAAAGATAATATAGCTCCACTTTAAGCTGTGTTTTCCCCTTCTGATAGTCGAGAACACGATCATTGTGATCATCATACATAAACCAATGACCAAATGAACTGGCAAAGTTAACGGAAAACCTGACAGTAATGCTGATACTAAATGGCCGAACAAACCTAAAAAAGCACCGGCAACTGGACCTATGGCTAGTGCTCCGAAAAAGGCTGGGAAAGAATCTAAAGCGACCGATCCCATGATCTTGATGTTGGCTCCGACGATGCAAAGTGCTAATAAAATTGCCGTCAGTGTCATTTTTTTTATGTTGTTATTGTTCATTAGTTATCCCCATATACTAATTTAATAAGTTTGGATCTTGCGAATATCGCGATACGTTTGTTGATTGGCAACCATGATATGGTTGACCTTCTGTAAATTAACGTCATTTCCAGACACATTACTAATACGATAGCCTAAAGCTTGAACTAATACATTGCCTGCTGCAATGTCCCACGGATTCAAGGTAGCTAAATAAGCGATGTGTTTACCAGTGATGACCTCGACAAATTCTAAGCCGGCTGATCCCATGACTCTAATACCAGCACTATTCTTCGCGATACGGATCTCTTCAAAAGAATTCCGTAAAAATTGGCGCCAGGAAACCCCTACTAAACCTTCCTTTAGTGGTTGATCAACGGCTGGGTGCAATTTCACTTGATTACAGTAAACACCAGTCTTAAGGCCACCCCAATACAATTCGTTGTTCATGACATCCATAATCCCAGCACAAAGTGGTTTTCCGTCATAGTATGCTCCGATCATGATGGCAAAGCAGTCATGCTTCTTAACTAAATTGAGCGTCCCGTCGATAGGATCAACAAAAAATACTAAACCAGAATTAATGGCGGAATAATCTTTCTCTGGCTTTTCTTCACCGATGATCACCGCCTCGGGATAAGTTTTTGTAATTTGTTGATCGAGCATCTTTTCCACTTCGTAATCGATGCTCGTAACTAAATCGTATTCTCCAGATTTGGTGCGGATGTCATTGATCGAGTCGAGATGTTCGTGAACGTATTTATTGGCTGACAAAATCCAAGTCGTTAAATTGTCCAAAACTTCAGCTTCTGTCGGTTTCATTTTTCACCACATCCTCCTTTAAATAATCGATCAACTCGTTGATCTGGTTGTCCGGTGATGGATCTTCAACATTTGAAATGTAATAGATCTTCGTTGCCCCAGCTAAGATGAGCTGTTCTTTAGCAAAGATAATGTCATCTTCTTTTTCTGCCAAATCGATTTTAGTAACTACACCTATCGCTGGCTTTAAAAACATTCGTGCAAATCCAGGTGAATAAATTTGTCGATGATCCGTTACGCTTTGCATCATGACGACCACATCCGAAGCATTCGCTGTGACATTTAAAGCAGAATACATTCTTCGATGCTCAGTAAATTCACCAGGAGAATCAATTAAATTATTAAAAAATTCGATAGCTTGAGTTTTGTCGTAATTTTGTTTCTCATGCAGCATAACTTGTTTAAACGTTGTTTTGCCACAACCAACAGCTCCAACTAAAAAAGCTTTTTTCATGTGGATTACTCCCTGTTATTCTAATTGATCATTGAATAGATCATATTTAACTTTGTATCTTTGGAAGATCTTGATCCACGCTTTACCTAATAAGAAAATCAATATTGCTGTGAAAATTGCATGTGTCAAATCAAAAGGAACACTGGCGACAATGGCTGCAATCACACTCTTAGGTGTGATCGGTTTGACGAAGCCAAGGATAAAATAAATATCCATGATCCAGCCGTACAAAAAACCTGTCACAAAGCCCCAAATAGTTAACAACCAAATACGGACCTTTTTATCTGACATCAAACCAGAAATTATTCCGACGATACCTAAGGCAAACATTTGCCAAGGAGTCCAAGCTCCTTGACCAAAATACATATTTGAAGCTAACGCAATAATCGTACCCATCAAAAAGCCCGTTTCGGGTCCACTGACAATAGCACCGAGGATCAAAATAAATAACTCCGGCTTCATGGATGTAAAGGCAGCTAAAGCAATCCGCCCTGCCACTGCCAGTGCACAAATAATAGCAATAAAGACAACTTCACGTGAGTTCTTTTGTGAACGATCAAATCTCCAAAAATAAACTCCCATTGTTACAAATAAAAAGACAAAAGATAATAATAAATAATTCTTGCTTCCTAACGCATCTAATAACACTAAAATCACGATTGATGCGACTAATAATAACCATAATCTACGATTCATTTTTAACGATGTCCTCCCAGACTAAAGCTTTCGGGAAATAGTCCCGACTAGCTTTGTTGATTTCCGTAGTATAAAAGTATTTGTTGGGGAAAAATTCGATCGGTGGCTCAAATTTCCCTAAACGACCATCAAACATCAACGATACGAAGTCAAAATACTGCGTTGAAAACAATACATCATGTGTATTGGCAATGATGGTGCCGCCATTTTGCTGATACGAGACCAACAAACTGGCGACTTTTCGTTTCATATTCGGATCTAATCCCTTAGTGGGTTCATCCAAAAATAGCAACAGTGGATCTTTGATCAATCCAATGACTAATGCTAAATATTCTTGCTGACCACCACTAATATCGTATGGAGAAACATCTTGAATATTTTCTAATTGATATTTTTGCAAATATTGTTGAACTAATTCCTGACTGACTGGTTGATCTGTTTGCTCTAACTGATAAGAAATTTCATCTTTAACAGTGTCACTAATGAACAAAAGCGACGGGTTCTGGGGCAAGACAAACAGCTTATCAAAAAATTCTTGGCCCATTTTTTTGACATTTTGACCTTCAATCAAAACTGAGCCGTTCAATGCCTCTAATTGTTTGGTCAAAATTTTTAATAAAGTAGTCTTCCCGACACCATTTGGTCCGAGGATCGCATACGATTTACCTTTTTCAACTTGAAAATTAATGTCATCTAAAATATTGGGCATATTGAATTCAAAACGGAAATTGATCCGTTTAACTTGCAGGACGATCTCTGAGCCAACTCGCTCTTTACTAATGTGATCTTGATAATGCAAATATTCATTTTGTTGAGAGATGAGTTCACTCAAACGTCGATTGCTCAAAGGTAACTTCAAAGTGGGGAAAATTTGATCCCACTGTTGTTCCAAAAAAAGTCGATCGGTTTGCGGAATATAAGCTTGATACTCTGGATCTTGAAATAAACTCCGCAACGCTTGGTCAGTTGGTTGGTCAAGTTGGATCTGACCAGCTTCGATCAAGATAATGCGATTAACATAATAAACTGCCTGCTCTAAAGAATGTTCTACCAAAACTACAGTGATATTAAGATCACTATTGATCTTTTCGACCATTCGGAAAAATTTCTCAGCTGTGATCGGATCAAGTTGCGAAGTCGGTTCATCCAGCAGCAGAATTTCTGGATTTAAAATTAAAGCCGAAGCTAGATTAATGATCTGTTTTTGACCACCAGAAAGTTCTTCTTCTTTTAGATCCAACAAATCGACAATGTCGAAATAAGTTGCGATTTCGGCAATCTTTGAATGGATCATTTCTGGACTAGCTCCTATATTTTCTAAGACAAAGTGGAATTCATCCCTGGCGGTTTCGGTGACCATTTGATTGTCAACAAACTGGGAAATATAAGCCACTCGGCTGAAATCATTATTCTCATCATCATCGAACAAAGTTAACTTACCATTCGTCGGTTTCCCTAAAGCTAACTCGGGCTTTAATTGCCTCAGCAAAGTGCTTTTGCCACTACCGGTCTGCCCGATTATCAAAGCAAAGTCTCCCTTGTTGATCGACAAGTTGACTTGATCTAACGATATTTTTGTGCTGTTGGAATATTTGAAGCTGTAGTCTTCGAAATGAATGATTTCCACCATAAGTAATGAAACTCTCCTATCAATATTGGATAAGTAATAGCAACTAAATTCAAGAGCATGATAATACCGATCAACCACGAAAAACTAAAATCGACATTACCAGAACCAAAGTTAACTTGACCGATCCCATTAGTAAGCATAACCAAATTAAAAATAATTGACATAGTCAAAAATGACCGCATTATGTAGTCGCTTACTTTATTGGTTTCATGCACAAAACTTTGTCTTCTTTGATTGTACCCTTTACTGATAAGTGAGTCAGACATGTTCATGAAGTTAGAAATTGACTTATTCAAGACGATTTCATTCAAATGCATCGTCTGCTTAATTCGATTAATTCGGCTCTTATCCCTTGCAGGAGAAGAGTTTCGGAACTTGTACAGTTGACGAGCATCATTAAAAATATCGATGATTTTAGGAATAAATTTGACTGTTAAGACAAAAATAATAGCTATACTTTTGAAAACATTGGACAAGATTTCGAAAATCAATTTTGTGTGCGTTAATGAATCATAAATGTAAAATGACCACAAAATATTCAAAAAAGAAATCCCTAAAATAAATCCATTAGTTAACGATTGTGTTGATACTGTGACGAATGGGATCTTGAATAGCACATCAGTCCCATTCTGATTGATGACTAAGTTGAATAATAAAGTCAGGATGAATATCAAACCGGAGGCTTTTAAAAAATTGAAGAATTTCTTTCGTCGAACTAGCCAACTAGTCATCAATAGACAAATCAAAATCGCTATTGTGATAAATGGGTTATTGAAAATCAACGAAATAAAGATGACATTGGCTAAATACATCAGTAACGTAAAATTATTAATACTTAAGGTAAAGTTCTTGATCAGTTTATGCATTAGGTGTAATTTCCCCTTAAAAAAATAAAAGGACACACTAAAATAAGTGTGACCATTTTATCTTATGATTTTGTTATTTCAAGGATATCAAACCCTAGTTTTTGATGCAAAGCATCGATACCTTTTTTCAAGGCAGATTCTACAGCGCTGACATCCCCTGTTAAAACAACCGAACCACTAAAACGGTCGATAAAAGCAATTTTAACATCACCTGATTTGCTGGCAATATCGGAGATGATCGCAGCTGCCTCAGGAGGCGTTATAGTAATTATACCAATAGAAACATTTGTTTCATCTATCCCAATACTTCTTAATATTTTTGTATTAGGCATAGCGATCACATGTGCAAGTGTGATCTGCTTTCCTGGTACTGACTCTTGTATAACTCTTCTCAATCCGTTGTGTTCTGTCATTTTTATTCATCCTAGCTAAACTAATCTAAATACATCACGCGCAATAACGATTTCTTCATCAGTTGGGATAACAGCAATATTGACTTTACTGTCATCACTACTGATCACGATTTCGCTAGTGCTGTTTCGACCGTCGTCAATTTCAGCTCCCAAATAATGGAAGTTTTCGATGACAGCTTTTCTAATATTGGCATCATGTTCACCTACACCAGCTGTAAAGACGATCGTATCAACGCCATCTAACTCAGCAATATAAGAACCGATAACCATTTGAATACGATGAACGTATGCTTTAATAGCTAATTCAGCTCGCTTATTGCCCTCTTTGGCTGCTTTTTCAACGTCACGAACATCACTTGATACACCTGAGATCCCTAGTAATCCGGATTTCTTATTGAGGAGATCTTTGATATCTTCAGCGTCTAGACCTTCATTTTCCTGAAGGAATGGGATAATTTGTGGATCTAGATCACCTGAACGAGTACCCATGATCAAACCTGCAAGTGGTGTGAATCCCATGGAATTGTCGATAGTCTTTCCGTCTTTGATGGCAGAAATACTAGCACCGTTTCCTAAATGGCAACTAATGACCTTTGAATCCGCATTTGGGAACAAGTCTTGCACTCGTTCTGAAATATAAAGATGACTAGGTCCATGGAAACCGAAGCGCTTAATTCCATATTTCTTGTAATATTCGTAAGGTATAGCATAAAGACCATTTTCTGGAGGGATAGTCGAATTAAAGGCGGTATCAAAAACCGCGACTTGTGGAGTTTGTGGTAATAGCTTATCAAAAGCTTTAATGCCTAATAAGTTGACCGGATTGTGCAATGGCGACAAAGCAGAGAGCTTATCGATGGTTTTCTCTACGTCATCATTAACGATGACGGACTTTTCGTACTTTTCACCACCATTAGAAATCCGGTGTCCAACGCCTTTGATCTCATCAAGGTCTTGCACGATCTTGTTGTCGACCAAGCCATTGATAACTAACTGCACAGCCTGATTGTGGTCTGAGACATTCAATTCTTGATGTTTTTTTTGATCTCCAAAAGCAATATCGAAAATGGCATTAGAGAAACCAATTCGATCAACTTGTCCTCTGGCGATCAAGTTTTCCTCGGGCATTTCGAACAATTTAAATTTTAAAGATGAACTCCCAGAATTTATTGCTAAAATTTTTGATACCATAATCACCCATCCACTTCTAAAAATTTAACTAACCAATAACTTTTTCATAAACAGCGCGAAGATCATCATCGCTAGGTACAACCGGATTACCTGGGAAGGTAGCATCCTTTTTAGCGTATTCGATCACACGGTCGGTTTCTTTAACTGCTTGATTGTGATCAACACCAAAGGCACGCAATGATTTTGGACAATTCATTTCTTGCATCATTTGGTGGATCGTTCTTTCAATCTTGCGAACAGCTACTTTATCGCCAACAGCTTTGCCGACTAAGCCGCACTTGCGAGCAGCAGCAGCATACTTCTTCAAAGCAACTTCACTATGCTCAGCGTTGTATTCAACGACATAAGGTAATGTCATTGCACAAGCTAACCCATGTGGCATGTGGAAGATTGCTCCAAGTTGGTGAGCAATAGCGTGACAGAATCCAAGGCCAGCAGCGTTAAAAGCCATACCGCCAGCAGTTGAAGCTTCGTGGACTGTCTTTCTTAATTCGTAATTTTGAGGCTGTTTCATAACTACTTCGACTAAATCGTCGAAAATAACACTCATGGCTTTTTCAGAAAAAGCTTCTGTAAACAAATTACTATCTTTAGCAACTAGTGATTCTAGTGAATGTGTTAAAACATCTAAGCCTGAATATGCTGAAACAGATGCTGGCGCACTCATTACTAATTCAGGGAACAAGATAGAAATATCAGGTGTTAAGTAATCGTCCATAATTGGGAACTTAACATTATTCTTATCATCAGTAATTACCGCTGTATTAGTAACTTCAGAACCGGTACCACTAGTTGTTGGAATACCGATGAAACAAGCAACTTTGGTGTTGGCTACTTTTTCACCGAAGAAACGAATTGCCTTAGCTGTATCGATGGCTGAGCCACCACCAACAGCAATCATGATCGTAGGCTTAACTTTTTCAAATACTTGCACACCAGCAATAATATTTGTTAGTGGAGGATTTGGCTTTACATCTGAAAATACCTCGACATGATTATTGGCATGAACGTGACTTCTGATCTTGTTCAACTCGTCACTACCATCAAGAAATGGATCGCAAACCATAAGGATTGTTTGATCTTTAATGGCATCGAGTGTCTCGAGACTGTCCTTACCAGAAATAATATGTGGTTTTAAACTAAAATCTACTACCATTATTTACACTTCCTTATTATTTGTTCCAAGTCTTCAATGAGAATCCTTGAGGTGAATTTAATCTACGACGACGAGTGAATGACTTAGCTGTCGTTGTTCCTTCACCTGTTGGTGTAGCGATTGTTAGAGCTGAAGCTCCTGTAAAGCCAACACCTGTACCAGAGTAAGTAGGACCGTTAACAACGAAAATTGAAGTATTCATGCGGTGAGCGGCTTTGTTGATGTTGATCAAGTTGTTTGAGTGAATGGAAGCAGTATGGTGATTGCCTCCTTCAACATAAACAGCAGTCTTCAAAGTTGAATCGAAATCAGGACAACAAACAATTGGAATAATTGGCATCAACATTTCTGTTAATGTGAATGGATGATCTTTGTCGGCTTCCAAAATGATGATCTTTGGATCACCAGTATAAGAAATGTGAGCTTCATCAAGAATGAATGTCGCATCTTTACCAACAAACTTACGGTTAGGCGTACCGTTTTTATTGATCGTCATATCGATCAGATGATCGATGTCAGCTTTACTAGTAACCATGAAGGCACCTTCAGCTTCCATTTTCTTGATCAATTCATCTTTAACTGGCTTTTCAACAACAACTTCTTTTTCAGCGGTACATAAAATATCGTTATCAAAAGCAGCTGAATCAACGATGTTATGAGCAGCTAAATCAATATCAGCTGTAGCATCAACGATTGCCGGAGGATTACCAGCACCAGCACCGATAGCTTTTTTACCACTTGTCATTGCTTGGTGAACTACAGCTGGACCACCAGTTACTGACAAGGCTGCGATATCAGGATGCTTCATCATTCTTTGAACTGATTCAATTGAAGGTTCTTTGATACCAGTAACTAAATTCTTTAGACCAGTTGCTTGATAAACAAATTCGTTCAATTTCTCAATTGTCCAGCGAGTAATATTCTTTGCGCCAGGATGAGCACCGAAGTAAACGGTGTTACCACCAGCGAGCATCATGATCGCATTAGCAATAACTGTTTCTGAAGGATTAGTACTTGGACCGACCGCACCAATAACACCATAAGGTGCGTATTCGTACATGATCAAACCACCATCACCAGTTTCTGCTTCTGGTTGTAAGATCTCTGGTCCAGGTGTGTTGTACAAAGCGTTGTTTAATTTAGCGATCTTTGCCTCAACTGTACCCATGCCTGTTTCTTCTTTGATTTGCTTAGCCATCCATTCAATGTATGGTTTGAATCCTGTCTTGATAGCATCGATAACTTTGTTTCTAGTCTCGATCGATGCGTCGATAAATGAATCTTCAGCTGCTTTTGCAGCTGCAATAGCATCGTCAACATTATCAAAAATACCATTCTCGCCAGAATCAGTAGATCCTAAACTAGAATTGCCATTTGAGGCGTTTTGTAATTCTTCGCTAAGGATGCTTCTAATCTTTTCTTCTAAATTATCCATTATTTAAGTCCTTCCTTAATGTAGTTGACGATTGCAAGACTAACTGCTTGGTCTTCTTCAACAGCACCGCCACTCACTCCTACAGATCCAACAATTTGATTGTTTACGATAATAGGATTGCCACCAGCAAATGAAGCTAGTTTTCCATCCAACATGCCACCCATTTGATACAAAGGTGCGCCTGGTTGAATCTGAGCACTAATTTCCTTACTTGGCATTTTCATGGCTACAGCTGACCATGCCTTTTTTGGAGCAAGTTCAAGGCTGACCATGTTTGCATTTGGCATATGATAAGTCAAAATTGGTTGAGCATAAGCATCAGTGATGCACATAGTTACACCAACTTTAATTTCATTTGCCTTTTTTTCACCGGCATCTAAAGCCTTTTGAAGATTTTGTCTGCTAAAGGCTGAAGTGCCATCAGAGTTTTTAATTGCACTTTGTACGTTTACAAAAAGATTTTCTGGTGTCATCGTTAATTCACTTCTTTCTTATACAATTCAAGAACTTTATCAACTAAGCCTTCTAACTGGTCGACATAATCTTCGTCTCTGGCCAAGATGTATAGAAAATCTGACAGACGGTTGACGTATTTCATCAAGTCGGGACGAATAGTTGATTCATCATTGAGATGATCAACCAAACGTTCAGCTCTTCGACATACGGAACGGCACAAATGCAAGTGTGCACCGGCTACGCTGCGTCCTGGTAAAATAAACTCATGTAGCACTGGCAACTTGGCTGTGTATTCGTCGATCACATTCTCCAATAGTTTCGTATCATCAGGTCCGATGCTTTTACTATTTTTGTAAAAATTAGCAGCATCAACATTTGCCAATTCTCCCGCAACGATAAACAGATTGTTTTGAATCGTATCGAGGATCTCGACGTTCTTTGGATCTTTACAAAACTTTTGAGCGACACTAATCTGGCTATTTAATTCATCGATTGAACCGTAAGCATCGACTCGCAATGAATATTTTTTGACACGTGTGCCGTCATACAGAGAAGTTTTACCTTTGTCACCTTTTTTTGTATAAATTCCCATGATTAATTCCTCTACTTATCAAACCTATCGATTATTCCTACGATTGCGGAATCACTGGCCTCATTCTTGACTGGACCGTTTTTCGTATCTGAGATCCGTGCAGCTGCACCTCTAACTAAGAGAACAGTTTCACCGATACCTGCTCCAACAGTGTCGATCGACACCTCTTCGCAACGTACTGGATTTTTGGAACTGTCGATCGGTTGAACGATCATTAATTTTTTGCCGACCAATGAATGGGCTTTTTGAGTAGATACAACACTACCAACCACAACTCCCATGTACATTTTCTTCAATCCTTTCCACTGTCTCTATTTTTCTAGAATATAGTTCTTCTTTGGCGTAATCCGTGATCAATTGATGACTGGCCTTCAATAAATAGCTACCTTTCTCAAAAAACATCACGTCATTTCGAGTGATTGCTTTTCTATTGATGGCATTAATAGGTTGACCATCTTTACTCATAAAAGTAAACGGTGTGCGGATCACCAAATTCCAAGGCAACAACTGCAAATCTGAGAATCCGAGTTTTAACTCAAATTGCTCGTCGTAGCTCAAACCTTTTTGGATCCAATCGACCCAAGGATCATCCAGATCAAACGTATTTAAATTACGAATGGTGGACAGATCTAGTGACGATATTACGACTGATTTATTTTCTAAAAAAACTTTTTCATCGGGGATATTCTCCCGTGCTTCAACCTTAAAAGTGTTATGCGATCTAGTTTCAATGACTTGCATCACTGCGTTGATCAATTTTTCTTGATCAGTATTCATCTAGGTCACCACCCTTTCTATAAGGTCTATTTGTTGTCATCATCTTGAATGATGTATGCTTTGGTATCGCTTTGAACATTAGCAGCATTAGCTTCATCAGTATCGATGTGCATTTCTGTCACAAAGTCCTCACGAGGTCTAGCAATTACATCACCATAAATTGTGCAACGATCTTGTGATTGGATCTTAACTTTAACGGTGTCGCCGTATTTAAGGCCATACTTGTCAGCATCAGCTAAACTCATGTGGATATGGCGTTTTGCAGCGATCACACCTTGAACTTTGATCTCAGCGTTGTCAGATTTGACTGTTAATGATGGTGTGCCATCCAAGTTACCTGACAAACGAATAGGAGCATCGATGTCTAATTGACGAGCTTCTGTTCTTGAGATCTCAATTTGTGAGTGACTTCTAGCAGGTCCTAAAAGTCGAACATGTGGGATCTGGAAGCCGTTAGGGCCGACCAACGTCACCGTTTGTTTAGCAGCAAAGTCAGCAGGTTGTCTTAGTTGGCGGTACAATTCAAACTTTTGACCTGGGAACAATGTTGCAAAGTCTTCTTCCGATAAATGGATGTGGTGATTTGAGACTCCAATAGGGATCGCACCATCATCATTGTTTAATTCTTCGCTAATGATTCGACGAATCATTGTGCGTAATTGTTCGTCATTCATTCGAGTTCCTCCACTCTAGTAATTACAGATTATTTGTTGTTTGGTAAGATTTTTTCAACATCTGCGTGTGGACGAGGGATTACGTAACTTGATACGACTTCTCCAACTTCTTCAGCTGATGAAGTACCTGCATCAACGGCAGCTTTAACGGCACCAACATCACCACGAACGATAACTGTTACCAATCCTGATCCAATTTTTTCATAACCTTCTAGAGATACATTAGCGGCCTTTACCATTGCATCGGCAGCTTCGATAGCACCTACTAAACCTTTTGTTTCGATCATTCCTAATGCGTTATTCATAATTGTTTCCTCCAAGTTTATTTTTTCTTGTTATTGGTACTATTGTTTCTAGTATTTTTGTTGCTTCTTGTACGTCTTGTAGTTGTTTTGGCGTTGGAATTTGTTTGACTTGGTTTTGCTTCTTCTGTCTTATTTGTATCTGACTTTTCTTCAGGTACGTTTTTTGTTTCTGGTGCAACTGGTGCACCAGCTTTGGCGTAACTGAATTCTGCTAGATCACTGGCAGGTCTTGCAATAACTCTCGATGAAACAAATTTGCCCACTTTTTCTGCTGAATCTTGGCCTGCTACCACACTGGCATTTACAGCACCAACATCACCTGTGACATAAACTGTCATCCAACCATCGCCACGAGCCCGTTCAACTTTTTCGATTTGAACATCAGCTGTTTTGACCATTGAATCGGCAATATAGACGGCAGTTGAATAACCAACAACTTCGACTAATCCAAGGGATTCACTCATTTTTATTCACCCTTTTCTTTAATGTCTTTGAATGGGATACCTTTAACTAGGCGGGCGGCATTAGTACCCAAATGATTAATATCTTCTTGATCAGAAATACTTACTTTAAAAAGTGGTTCATCCTTTGGCAGATTCTTTTGATGTAAGTATGCGAAGTTTTCGTCATAAGCTAATCCGACTCCTAATTGAGAGGCTAATGCTGCTTGGTAAGCTTGTTCTACTGTTGACATGCTCGATAAATCATCAATGTCATTATCGTTGATCTCTCGAAAAGGAATACCTTCCTCCTCGATTCCATACAGGGCTGTTTGAAATAATCTTGGATCACTAGCCTGAGCGATAAATATTTCTGGTTTTTTGACGTCCATTATTTATTCCTCAAACTTTCGGCATAAGTTAAAATCAATCCTGTTGCAACAGCATTTCTTGGGCCTTCGATAGCACGAATGTTACCTCGACCAGCTACCAAGTTGTAATGCGATAATTCATCCGTGACTAATTGAGGGATCTCAAAGTCTAGTGCAGATCCACCTACGATGACAACGAATGGAATATCACGAATGTTTCCGGTTGGGGAAACATGTTTCAATGCTCGGATGGCATTTTCGACAAAGACCCGCTTTTTGGCTGTTTGTCTAATTGTCTTGATCTTTTCAATGCTTAAATCACCAGGTACCGGAACGAACCCGTCCGGTTTAACTACGACCGTTTTGGCAAATAAGTTACCTGGTAAAGCTTTATCAAAGAACTGAACTGAACCATCTTCATGACGGATAAAGAACAAGCTTTCAACTTTAGCTAAAGGATACTTCTTGATATCTTCGGCTAAGTAAATATCATCCAGTCCTAATTCAGAATTGATGATCATTGAAACCATGTCTCCAGCACCAGCCAAATGGATCGCTACTGATTCACCTGCTGGATTGATGATCGAAGCATCAGTTGAACCAGCACCCAAGTCTAAGATGGCCATTGGAGCTGATGTACCAGGAGTAGTCAATGCTCCTAGAATTGCTGATTGAGCTTCAGCTCCACCAATTTCAACTTTCACTCCGAAGGCTTTCTCCATTTCATCGGCGATCATTGACATTTGCAGATGATCTGATTTGACCATCGAAGCAATTCCAACAGCTTGTTCCATTGAAAACTCTCCGGCTAATCCACCTTTTACATTGATCGGAACCGATGTGTTTACGGCTAACAAATCTTGGATAGCAATGTCATCCATTTGTTTGTCAGTAAGTTTAGCCATCGTTTCCCGGACACGTTCCAGCATGCCACCAATGTTAGTACCAGATTCTCCAGTCACATCATCGATTTGATCAAAGGATGATACTGCATCCATGATCTTATCGGCACCGCCTGAAAGGCCTACTGTCTTAGGCATTGGTTTACCGTGGATCGTGATCGATCCGGCGGGAATAACTCTTTCCTTAACGTCACCTTTCGGCGTTTTGATGACCACAGCCGATCTATTACCGATCAAAGCTCTCGAAACAGGAACGATATTTTTCGTTTCCTCTGAACTCAAGTTAAAGACGGTTGCGATACCATAAGGATTTGACAATTGAGAAATTACTTTACCTTTATCTGCCACTTCCACTGCCGATAACATGTTCATGGGGATCTTATCGATAAATGCGACTTCATCAACGATCGGGATCCTGTTGTCTAGTCGGTTATCAACGAGGACACCATCATCCGATTGTAAAATCGCAGCGGTGATCTTATAGCCATTTTTCCAGTAGGTATTGATCAATTTTGCGACATCCGCAAAATCCAATTCCTCTGGGACAACAACCACGTAATCTTTACCGTCAACTCCCTTATCAGCTAAATCACGGATATCTACTGTATATCCAATGCCGACTCCAACGCCACCAGGTGTTTTGGGATTGTGTCCGATCATAGTTGATTCAGTTATAACTGTTTCGGTGATCGTTTCCATGGCAACATCCCCGATAACGGGCGTTGCTTCATTGATACGGATCAAATCAACATCTTCGATTGCAATTGAGCATTTCTTCAATAGACCATCGATCGAGTTTCTGATACCCATCATGTTTTGCTTCGTACCTTTGATCCCGGTAGTTTCAGCAATATTAGAATTTACAAAATTTATAGAACCATCGGCAGAAATTTCAGCTAACACAACTTCTGTAGATGAATTCCCAATATCAACACCAATTACTCTTTGCAAATTTTTCACCACTAGTGTTAACTAGTTGTCCCCTTTGAGTTTCTTACGTTTTTCATACTCATCAGCTGCTTCGCGAACAAAGGCACCACAGATCTTTGCACCATATTTAGTCTCGAGCTCTTCAGCCATATCGATCAATTCTTGTTTAGATGAACGATATGGACGAAGTGAACCGTACATTTCCAAAACTCTTTCATCAGGGATCTTAGTAAGTTCAGCAGCTCGATCAAAGTTACTTTGAATTGAACTTCTGCCAGCACTAGCGGCAATTTGACCTTGTGCTTTTAAAGTTGCTGGTGAAATACGTAGATCCTCTGGTTTAACATCACCGTTAATAGCAGCTTCTAGGGTTACGTCTTTAACGTTCTTACCAGTTGGAGCATTTACTAAATCTGGATGTTTTTGGAAAAATGGGTAGTCAGCTTGAGTCATTGTCTTACCTGAAGTAGGAGCTGATTGTGGACTGGCTGTTGCAGTATTTGTGCTTGATGAACTGTTAGCTTGCTCTTCTTGCACGTTATTAACAATTTTGCTAATTAAATCATTTATTTCTGTCATTAATACCACCTGTTAGATTAATCGAAATTAACTTCGATCTCGTCTGGTCCCTTTCCAGTTACAACGTATTTTGTTTCCTTGATGTGCATCAAAGCTGATTTAGCTTGATACTTAACACGAGCCATTTGATCATTAACTGTTGGTACCGGTGTAGGTGATTCACCTTTTGCGTAACGAGCAGCGTTAGCACCGATAGCACGGTAAGTTTTCAAATCAATAACTGGTGCTTGTGGGAACAATTCAAGGTTTGATAATGGTTCCAAATCTTTTTGATGAATAATAGTTGTACCTTTAGATTGAATAGCGATGGCAACTCCTGAACCTGAGTATTGGTCACCTTCTGAACCAGCAAATGAAACGTCAGCTGTACGGTAAACTTTGATAACTCGAGCCTTGAGTCCTTGCTCTTCGATTCCGGCAGTTACTTCACGCAGGATGTCTTTATGTTTGATACCCTTCAAGTTTTCTGTCATATGTTCAGCAAATCCTGGTAAAACTGCAACCACAACTTCATCAGTTGAAGTGCCTTTTTTAGCAGGGCCGATATGTTTGAACCAGTCTAGTTGAAGTGGTGCATCGGTTCCTGGAGCAGGTTTAGTAGCAGTTGCAGTCGCTGATGAAGCTTGCGAGTTGCTGGCTTGTCCACCATTAAAATCGACTTTCTTATCAGTAGCTTTTGTTTCTGTAATAACTTGACGAATTATTTCTCTTAATAATTTTTCATTGATTTCTTCACTCATAAGTTGAACCTCCCTTCACACTATCTTTTTATACGTCAGCTGGATTGATGGCCATTGGAACATCTGTGATTCTTTCCCAAAGTTTGTCATCAATATGGTATCCAGTACCAGGACCGTTATAGTCGTTCGTATTATTTACAGCTGAAATAACATTCCAGTCTTTGTCAAAGATAGCTGAAGTTTGTAGGAAGTCTCCGGCAATTCTTTGTTGAAGCAAGTTCAAGACAGCTTGGGCAACATCTGTGAAGCCACCAGCATACAATCCCTTGATAACATCAACACCAGTTACGCCACGATCCATAAGATCTTGAGCAGCCTTCATATCTTCAACCATGTTACGTTCAGGCATATCTTTTGAAGAAAAGGCGTAAGTTGCAGCTTCAATTTCTTCATCAGTGATCTCAGGAAGATCGAGTGACTTAAAGACAGCTTGTAAAGCTTTAGCAGCTTTGTTTCTAGCTTTGATGATGTCAGCTTCTTTAACTGGTACTAAACCACCATTGACCTTGAGATCACGTTGCATAGCATAGTAATCGTCATAATCAGTAGCATCCATGTTTGAACCAGCGAAAGTATTATCGTAGTTAGGAACTGATGAGTAACCTGATGAAATATAATCTGTTCCAGCAAGGAATTGACCTAATAATCTCTCAGTTCTACGGATGTCTGAATGTGAGAATGCTTGGTCATTACCAGAAGCACACTCGATATCCATTGCCATACATAGAAGGTTTTCACCAAGAACTTCACGAATACCTGATGGAACAGCTCCGGGGATACCGATACATGAAACAGCACCATTTTGAAGACCTTGTACACCACAACCTTTAGTGATGAAAATACAACGTGCTTCAAGGTAAAGCATTGATTTCTTTTCAGCATATCCCATCATAACTTCAGAACCTGAACCTGATGTGAAACGCATCTTCAAACCACGTGATGCATAACATGATGCCAAGAATCCTTTAGACCAAGGAGTATCGTCACCATCAGTAAATACTTGTTCAGTACCATAGACTGAAATAGTTTCAGCATAAGCTGTAAATCCACGCATTCCTAAACTCAACTCTTCAGCTTCCTCAACTGAACATTGTGTTAAGACACCTGGACGGCCAGTTTGGGCACCGACCATGATCGAAATGGCATTTAATGGTGCATAACGGGCAACCGCAGTAGTTGTTTCTTGTTCTGGGAATCCTCTAAGCGCTGCATCAGCAGCATCGGCTGCGATAAGCACAGGATTATCACGGATGTTAGTTACGTGACCTTGAGTAGCAGGTGTTTTACGTGGACGCATCTTTTGTGTTGCCATCATCATTTCAACGAAGTTCAGTTGACTAATAACTTCAGCAGCTTTTGCGGGTGTAAAACCTGTTGTGATAGGAATGATCTTGTCACGTGTTACGTTAGGATCACAAAGCATGTTAGCTATTTTTTGTGAATCCATTGCTAATACTTTTTCAGTGGTGTCAAGGTTGATAGCGTGTTTTGCAATGAAGCTATCGATCAAATCGAAATCTTCTTTTTTCTTACCGTCTAATTCAACGATCTCACCATTTTCAATTTTTACACTAGGTTTTGGATCATAAGGTCCGTCCATTGCAACGAAGCCTTCTTCAGGCCATTCGTCAACAAATCCATCTTCATGGACAGGTCTCTTTTCCAATTCCTCAAATCTCTTTTGTCTCTTCAAATTATCCACCTCACGTCTGGACATTTTATTATTTGTTAGATGTATGAAGGGTAATCATTTGTTGGTGTACCACCTAGTTGGCTCAATAACTTAATACCAACATCACGGGCAGAAAGAACTGCTTGTCTCACAGCTCCTGATTCGCCAGAAATGTGTAAAATACCCTCATTTGAAAAACTCGTTCCATGTGCTGGTGATGCGAATGAAATTGCCTCAACATTTGCAGCCTTCAAAGCGACATCAGCCATCACAACGCCAATGCCTGATGGAGCACCGGCGATCAATCCATATGCTTTTCCTTCAGGAGCACCAAAGGCTAAATTACATACTTGACTTGCACGAGCTGTATATTGTAGTTCCAAGTGACCTGCGGGAGTGTTATAAACATCTCCGAAGTGCTTTGGAACGTTCTTCAAAGCAATATGTACGGCTTGGCGAACGTCCGAAACGTCGTCTCCTCCGACAATTACTAAAGAACCATGTCCAGCTCCACCTTTTGTATCACGAGGCATTTGAACACTAATTGCTTCAGTATTAGTTCCTTTAACTGCCTCGTCCATTGACATAATTTGTGGTCCACCACCAGTTCTGGCAGACAAAATACCGATTGAACGATATTCATGATCAACATGTAGATTCTTCAATAATTCTGGATCCACATTGGCGATAGCCATACCGATGGTGTCACCAATGGGAGCTGTACCAATAAATTCTGTTACTCCATTAATAGATGAACTCAAGCGACTCACACCTGCTTTCTGTTTGTCATTAATTACATTATTTCTAAGCACCTGAGATAAAACTCTTTCAACTAGTTCATTTTCGTCAGGCTCAGTCATAGGCTATTCTCCTACTTCTTTGCTGTTTCTAATGCGATTAGTTTGTCGACATCTTCATGTGGTCTTGGGATTACGTAGTTAGATGTAACCTCACCAATGTTTTCAGCGGCAGAAACACCAGCATCAACTGATGCATTAACAGCTCCAACATCGCCACGGACCATAATAGTAACCAATCCGTGTCCAACTTTTTGTTCGCCAACTAATGTAACGTTAGCTGCTTTGAGCATTGCATCGGCAGCTTCAATAGCTGGGACCAATCCTCTTGTTTCTACCAAACCTAAGGCTTCGAGTGCCATAATTAGTACCTCCATTAATTAAAAATTGACTACTCCTAGAGTATAGATGAATTATCGCTTAAAAGTTGTTAATTTTGTAACAATGCCACAATATTGAAAACCTCCTATTTTGACCATTCACAATATAAATCCATATATAAAAGCATTTTATTGCTTAAATATCACATATTTCACAATGTAAGCGGTAGCATCATCCGGCTAAATAATGAAAACCCTTGCAAATATCTTGCTGTCTTTTCACTATTTTGCTGTATTAGCGCTATCATTGTTGATATATCAACGTTCATTTTTTATAAAAAATTAAATTATGGGATAAATATTGACCATTTACCCCCAAAATGTGACACTAATCATAATTATGTGAAGACACAAACAATGAGGAGTGATTTAGGTGACAATGAAGGTCGTAGCCTTTTGTGGGAGTACTAAACCAGGTAGCTATAATCAATATTTGATAAATTTTCTTCGTAAAAAATATATTAATGAGATGAATTTACAAATACTGGATATTGACGATCTACCATTCTTACGTTTTGTTAAATATGCGGACTTCCCTTCAAAAGTGAAGTATATGTGCGAAAGTATTAAGTCTGCCGACGGATTGGTCATCGCAACGCCTGAGATCAATCATGGTATGACAGCCAATATTAAAAACGCCATCGATTGGTGCTCAATGGTACCTTCTTTGTTGATGCACAAACCAGTAATGCTAATGGGGGCATCGACTGGACCACTAGGTACAGTTAGAGCACAAATGCAATTGCGCCAAGTACTTGAATCACCGATGATCAACGCTCACGTAACTAGATCGATCGAATGTTTAGTCACAAATGCTGCTGACCTTTTTGATCAAAATGGCAATCTCACTTCGCAAAAATCAATCGATGTGATGGAACAACAATTCGCTGAATTTAAAAATTTAGTTAACGAAAGACAAAAGGAAATAGCCCATGAACAACAATGAAACAATGCCGGAAAGGATCATACAAGAGTACGTCCCCGGTAAACAAATAACCTTAGCTCATATCATTGCCAATCCCAATCCAGATCTTTATGAGAAACTCGGTGTTTTAGACACGACTGATCCAATCGGTATCATCACTTTAACTCCGGCTGAATCGACCATTATCGCCGGGGATATTGCCGTTAAATCCGGAGACGTTAAAGTAGCATTCTTAGATCGATTCAGTGGCTCGCTTTTTTTGATCGGTCGAATAGACGATCTTGAAACATCTTTGCAAAGCGTCCTTGATTATTTTGAAAATCGACTGAAATTTAGTGTTACAATGATAACCAGAAGTTAACCAAATTTGAGGGGGAAATTATGAAAAAACTAACTTCATTACTACTTGCACTATTATTAATGCTGGGAACGATTGCTCCGGCATCCATCGCCCAAGCTAAGAGCAGCAACAATAACAAGATCAAGGTCACTTACGTCTTGAAGAAGAATAAGAAGACCATCGACAAGAAGAAGCTAACTCTGAAGAAGGGTTCATCTGTCATGAAAGGTCTTAAGAAAGGCTGGAAAGTTTCAGAAAGCAAAGGCTTTATCACATCGATCGATGGCCACAAACAAAATGACAAGAAGCAAGTTTACTGGACATTTACCGTTAATAAGAAACAAGTTAACGTCATGGCAAGTAAGAAGAAACTTCACAATAAAGATCATGTTCAATTCAAGCTTTCTAAATACGAAGCTAAATAGTATCTAACATCTTGATTTAATCTTCGATAAATTGGCAACGACTTGGTCGTTGCTTTTTTTATTGAAATTGACGTTTTGTAACAATAAGAGAGCGCAGCGAGGTTGGTCAGCTGCTGAGGATTAACGCGGGTGGTCGCACAAGGTACGGCTAAGCCGTGCCGCGACCACCTGTGTTAACCGGAGGCCGCTACCTCGCGGAGCTCGTTTCAACATACTTGAGGATAAAAATAAAAACCACCATCCAAACCGCAGCAAGTTTAGTCATCAAAAATGGATAACTCTAGTTCATATCAAATTTGAAGTGTCGCGATCACCTGTGTTAACCGGAGGCCGTTGTCATCTGGAACTCGTTGCCAAAAAAAAGAGGCTACATGTTATTTAACATGTAGTCTCTTTTGATTTTGATGTTATTTTGTTTACTAACTTGGCAATACGTTGATTACGTATAGCAGTAATAAAAATACGAAGAATAAAATGTACATTACTGGATTGATTTCTTTGTGTCTACCAGCTGCGATCATTGTTAATGGATATGCAATAAAACCAAAAGCAATACCATAACTGATGTTATAGGTTAAAGGCATGCCGACGATAGTTAAGAAAGCAGGCATGGCAATTTCGAATTTCTCCCAGTCAATGTATTTCATTGATTGAGCCATCAAGATACCTACGATGATCAACACTGGTGCTGTTACGTTAGTCGTAACAACGGCCAATAGTGGTGAGAAGAACATTGCTAAGGCAAACATCACACCAACTGTCAGTGACGTTAATCCTGTTCTACCACCGATAGCGATACCCGCAGACGATTCTACATAAGCAGCTGTTGGTGTAGTTCCCATAAAGGCGCCACCTAACATAGATACAGAATCAGCCATCAAGGCGCGACCGATTCTTGGCATTTTATTGTTCTTCATGAATCCAGCTTGTTCGGCTAAACCGATCATAGTCCCGGCTGTATCAAAGAATGCTACTAGTAAGAAAATCAATACCACAGCCCACAATTGTGGCTGTTTAATATCCCCTAAATGCTGTACAGCGACACCAAATGTTGGTTTCAAACTAGGGATCGTTGAAATAATATGATCTGGTAATGGGATCAATTTAGTAGCTAATCCTAAAATCGTTGTTAGGATCATTCCGATAAAAATTGATCCGGGGATCTTTCTCGCCATTAAAATCCCAGTGACAACTAGTCCAAAAATTGTTAACCAAGTTGTTGGGACTGTGAATGATCCCATAGTTACAAGCGTTGACTTGCTGGCAGTGATCAAGCCACCACCTTGTGATCCTACAAACGCAATAAATAGCCCAATACCAGCTGCAACAGCTAGTTTTAAATCATGTGGGATCGAGTCGATAACGATCTCACGGATCTTCATCACCGAAATGATCAAGAAGATGACACTGGATACTAATACCCCTGCCATAGCTGTCTGCCAAGGAATACCCATGGCTAGTACTACTGAATAAGTAAAGAATGCATTGTCGCCTAGTCCAGGTGCAATGGCGATCGGATAATTTGCTAATAATGCCATTAAAACTGATCCTAAAATTGCTGATAAGGCTGTAGCAGTAAAGACTGCCCCCTTATCCATACCTGCAGTTCCCAAAACTTGTGGGTTAACGAACAAGATGTATGCCATTGATACGAATGTTGTTAATCCAGCAAGGATTTCACGCCTTACCGTAGTTTTATTCTCATTTAGATGGAATAAACGTTCGATAAAACTTTGATTATTGTTGCCATTTGCTGCATCCAAAATTTATACGCCCCTTAAATATTACTTATTGAATAATCACAGTATGACAAATAACTAAATTATTTGCAAGCAAAAACCGAAACATTAACAATAAAAAAATTATTAATGTTCGTGTATATAGGATTTTTTTCAGTAAAAATACTTGTTATTTTCGGGCAAAACATTTACTCTAGTGTGTAACAAATCTGGAATACCTATTGGAGAGTTTGAATATATGTTACCTAGAAAAGTTTCAAAAGAGTTTATCGAAGGATTACCAAAGTCCGAACTTCATGTTCATCTGGAAGGAACTCTAGAACCCGAACTAAAACTCAAATTAGCTAAGAAAAATAACATCGACATTGGCCAATCTACCATTGAAGATGTTGAGGCAACCTACCACTACACTTCCCTAGCTTCATTTTTAGCAGTTTACTATCCCGGCATGAATGTTTTACAAACTGAATCAGATTTTTACGAATTAGCAATGGCCTACTTGAAAAAAGCCCACGAACAAGGAGTAGTCCACACTGAAATGTTCTTTGATCCTCAAGCGCATATCATCAGAGGAGTACCCTTAAACTACGTGATCAATGGCTTTTATCAAGCTTGTGTAGACGCAAGAGCCTTTGGGATCGACGCCCAATTGATTATGTGCTTTTTAAGAGACATGTCGGCCAGATCAGCAATGGATCTCTTAAACGCCGCTCAACCATACCACAACAAGATCTTAGGAATCTGTCTAGATTCATATGAGCATCACAATCCACCATTGAAATTCATGCAACCATTCAGTCTAGCTGTAGAACAAGGCTACCATATAACAATGCACGCCGATGTTGACCAAATAGATTCCATCGAGCACATCAAACAAGCTCTAGAAATCATTAATGTTGAAAGATTAGATCATGGAACCAACATTGTAGAAAACAAAGATTTAGTCGACTGGGTCAACCAACTACACCTGGGCCTAACATCTTGCCCACTATCAAATGAATTGATCACCGACAATGATCTTAAAGGTGACGAGATCCTAGATCTATTAGACATCGGTGTAAAAGTATCAATAAATTCAGACGATCCAGCTTACTTCGGTGGATACATAGCTGATAATTACTGGGCCTTAGCATCTGAATATAAAGTTACACCAGAACAAATTGTGCAACTTGCGAAAAACTCAATCGAAACATCATGGATCAGCAAAGAACAAAAGCAATTATATTTAGAACAGATCGATAAATATGTGGAAGAATATGATGGCTAATCGTTGATTTTATGTGACTACTGACTTTAATTTTGGTCAGTAGTCTTTTTTATTGTATTGGAGTTGTGATAGAAGCTTGGGACGTGGTTAATACCCGACTCCAAAGCACAGGATAAATTCGATGAACCAGTGCATTTATGGCGCTTATGTTCATTGAATTTAGTAGAAGTAATCCACCGAACAACTAAGCTAGGTAACACTGCCGCCCCAGCTGAACCCATATAGCGCTTCTAACGTCCAATTATGTTGATAATCGATATTTTTTTGAGTTCTAACGACTTTTATCCCAAAATCAATAAGACATTCTTAAAAAAATACACGATTTGGTTTGGTCTAGTTTGGTTTTGATCTTACCAAAAAGAATCAAAACTGAGATAGACATGTGAGAAATAGGACGAGCAAACAATGCAACTTGATCAAAATAAATCGGTAAAACTCAAACCAAGGTGGGATTATGTCACTATCTAGACGGAGAGGCCCGGGGATACAGACCTCAGTGGTGAAATTTTCTTGGCGACGAAGGAGCCTAGAGAAAGGTGCAGTTTTGAAACAAGCGAGCGCACCTTGCTCGATTGGTTCAAAATGTGCCCACCACGTTCCCGACCTTAGTTGTTCGGTGGCGTAGCCACCACCATAACCGGTTGCGCAAGTGCGTTAGCACTTACGTTCCTTTAGCGTATCCCGGGCGCCGGAGTCGGCATTGAACGTACACCCAAAATACTACCTCAACACCCCGCTAACCAAACAAACTAACACTAATCCATCAAAATAAAACGCTTCTGTCTGCCATAGATCTCTTACACCAAAAAAAATAGCAGAGACCACAAAAGTCTCTGCTATAAATCAATCACTATGCTACCTTAGCAGCATTATTCTCGCTGATCACAATCGACCCATCAACCAGATCAGCTCTCAAACTCTTAACATCAAGATGGTCAAGATAAAATTCAGCAACCTTATCACGGATCTGCTGCTCAACCACTCTTCTCAATGGACGAGCACCCATAGCTTCATCATAACCTTCATCGATCAACCAATCCTTAGCTTCAGAACTAATAGCCAATGACAAACCTTTCTTAGCCAAACTCTTATCTACATCATCGATCAATAAATCAACGATCTTATGTAGATCACCTTTAGATAAGTGACTAAATTCAACGATGCCATTGAATCTGTTCAAAAATTCAGGACGGAAGTATGGTGCCAATTTATCCATAAGTTTCTCAGTTTTGTTATTTTCATTACCAAAACCAGCATTTGATGTGGCAATGATGATGGTATTCTTGAAGTCGACGACGTTACCTTGACCGTCAGTCAAACGTCCATCATCCATTACTTGGAGTAATAAGGTCAATACTTGTGGATTTGCTTTTTCGATTTCATCAAGTAAAACAATTGAGTAAGGATTACGTCTTACTTTTTCAGTCAAAGTATTGCCGTTGTCTTCGTAACCGACGTAACCAGCTGAAGTACCGATCAATTTAGAAACGGCTGTTAGATCAGAATACTCTGACATATCAAGTCTAATGATGGCATCTTTACTGCCGAACATGTCATTAGCTAACTGCTTGACTAATTCGGTCTTACCAACTCCGGTAGGTCCAACGAATAGGAAACTTCCGATCGGACGATTGCCTTCATCAAAGCCAGCCCGATTCCGACGAATTGCCCGGACTACCATATCGACCGCTTTATCTTGACCAATGACTTTTGACTTGAGACGATTTCCCATCGTCTTCAATCTTTGAATATCACTAGTACCCATTTGTGAGACTGGAACACCAGTTAATCTCTGGACTGCTTCAGCAATATCATTGATCGTTGCTACTGGTTCAGTTTGCTTTTCAGCACCGTTAGACAATTTCTGTTGAATTTGTTCAATTTCTTTTTTCAAAGATGCTGCTTTTTCAAAATCTTCTGTTGCAGCTGCTTTTTCCTTAGCAGTTTCCTTTTCCTTGAGATCTTTTTCTAAGGTCACCTTATCAGTCACCGGATGCTTAGCAGCCAAGTGAGCTGCTGTCATATCGATCAAATCGATAGCCTTATCTGGCAATGATCTCTGTGGTAAATATTGGACAGAGTAATCAACTGCTGCTTTTAAAACATCATCTGGTAATTTAACGTGATGATGATCTTCATAAGCTTTACGAAGACCCTTCAAGATCTCAAAAGACGATTCTTTGCTAGGTTCGTTGATAACTACATCGTTGAATCTTCTAGCTAAAGCGCCGTCTTTCATAATAGTGTTGCGATATTCGTCTTGTGTGGTTGCACCGATCAAGGACAATTCGCCACGACTTAGTGCTGGCTTGATGATGTCAGCTAAGCCTTTGCTACCCGAGTCATCCCCAGATGAACCGGCTCCCATGATCTGGTGGATCTCGTCAAAAAATAGTACAACATTCTTTGCTTGTTTTACTTCTTTCATCAAGTTTTGAATGTTTTCTTCAAATGATCCCCGATACTGTGTACCAGCTTCAAGTGCTGACAAGTCGATGGAAATAATCTGTTTGTCTTTGATAGCTTCAGGAACATCGCCTTTAACGATAGCTTGTGCGAGTCCTTCAACAACGGCAGTCTTTCCTACTCCGGCATCGCCGACTAAAATAGGATTATTCTTCGTCCGTCTGCTTAAGATCTCAGCCGTCTCTTGGATCTCTTGATCACGGCCAATAACAGGATCGAGTTTCTCATCTTTAGCTTCTTGAGTTAAATTACGTCCTAATTTATTTAAAATTCCATCTTGTTGTTGATTTGTTTGATTTACTGGGATTTGCTTACCTGCGTTTTCTGATTGATATTTAGTTAATTCTTCAGGAGTTAATTCATGTCCGTTCACAAAATAACGTGTACCTGAATTACTCCGCTCGTTCGAGTTCATGAATCTATTGAAAATGTCATCCATATTATCGGTTGAAAATGGATCGGCATCCCAAAATGATCTAGCCATAAAATAGCCTCCCTCATTTGAGATAGTGCATCTCCAATTCACGAAGAACTCTCCACATTTCCAAGTTTTGTGCCTTGGCGATCGCATCGATATCTCTAATATTTAATGATGTCGCGGAAGATTGCTTTTTATTGAAGGATTTATGCAGAGTGGTATATCCGTAGCCACTTTTCTTAGAAATTACATAAATTGTTAAATGGTTATCCTTCAAATAAGATTTGATATCTATATACATGATTCTTATCCTCCACAAATAATAGTATAGCACATCTGTGATATATTACAAGTGTGACATACCACAAATGTGAAATAATTTTCTACTGTTGATTATACCTTAATTTGTTAAAATAAACATGTATCAGTCAAAAAAAGGAATGACACGATGAAGGAATTAGCCAACAATATCGATAAATTATCTAAGATCTATGAACAGTTTGATCTACTAGATTTTCGATGCCACAAAGCACTACCACTTACTTTTAACAAGCAAGATAGTAAAGAATTATTACACCAAAACAAGCGACTTTATTTTAGCTATCGGTATTTAAATAAAGAAAAGACCAGACTGACCAACTTGATCTTAAACGAGGCCATCGACTTAAAAGAGCCAAATTTCCAAACGAATTTAACTCTTCATCCGGAACTGATCGAAAAAGCTTTAAAATTAAAAAACATCGATGATAACCATAATGAAGAAAAGAATATCCAGCCAAAACGTAATCGTAAGATCAATAAATTAAAACATTTGATCGATTTGATCGCGGACGAAGACTTAGCTTTAAGTCGTGGATATCTCAACCAAATGAAGATCTTGATATCTAGTAACTTCCCTGCGCTCTCCCCTTTACGTGAGCAAAAATATCAACCAAAGGAACTACTAAATGATCTCACCTTTCGAACTGATCTCATGCAATTTGATTACGATCGTTACTTGTATGAGGATTTCAAGACCGAAAGTTTTCTAAAATATTTAATTTATCGAGAAATTAAACGGATCCCAAGCTTTGTTAAGTCTTTTGATGCCAGAGAATTGATCCCTGACGCCTACGAGTGTGGTTTTTCAGGGATCGCCTATGAAGTCGAGATCGATGGCATTCGTGAGTGCTACGTGACCTTTAAAGGCACTGAAGCAGACATGGACTACACTGAGCGATCTCGTAGTAAACGGATGGACAAATATATTCTTGAAGGATATAAAGACTGGGATTACAACGTCAATGCCATTCTAATTGGTAACAATATCGATCTTGATCAAATGGAAATTGCCCGTGAATTCATTGCCTATGTTAAAGCTAATATTGAAAAGGACTGCAAGTTATATGGCTTAGGACACTCACTTGGAGGCCATTTCGTCCAAACACTTCAATTGATCGATAATACTTTTGACGCCGGTTATACAATGAACTCCGCCCCAGTCCAACTAAAACAAATCAAAACGATCAAGCCTGAACTCCTCTCCGAAAAGAATTGGCAGAAGCTTTTTAAAATCACTGAAGACAAAACCATCACAAAAACATTAAATAATGAGATTAAAAAGCTATTACCACGCGAATATCCCGAGATAATTAATCAATATTTCGAGCTAGACTTGACCCAAATTTTTTACGAGCTTCCTTATACCATCTGGGTCGGACAAAAATTAGAATACAATTTGAACAATTGGAAATATCCGTTCAAGACCCATCCACATCAGTATATGGACATTCACGAGATCAACTCATATCAAAAATTCTTTGAAGAACTATTCGCTTACACCAAAGACTCTCAATCTGGCGCTCAAGTTATGAAGAGTACCTTCAATTTTGCCAAAGCCAGATTCAAGTTGCTCCGAGAAAACATCGATGATCCTAAAACTGCAAAATATTTTTACGATTATGCCAACTATTTATATGAATCAGGGATCTTCAATGATAAGCCTAAAATAGTAACCGAGAATTTAAGTAAGGAGATCAGCGGCAGCGTTTGGAAAAGTTCAAAACGCGAATGGCCTTTCCTAAAAAGCTTAAATACTGACATGCTGAACTTAGCCATCTATTTCCACATTATTTATGGATCTCGACACTTTATGAGTCGAAAGCCGGTTCGAGAATTTAAATAGAGACGTACACTTGGAATCTAGTGTGCGCCTTTTTACTTTAAATATTTACATTAATAAACATATTTTTAATATAAATAAATTGTTGTATAGGATTTGGAATTCAATTAAAATTAAACCATTGTTTATATAAAATAATACAAACAATCAATATAAAAATGGGGGATTAGAAAAATGAAAAAAGAATCATTTTTCATTGCGGGTACAGCTTTATTAGCAACTGCAATATTTTTCACAACTGGTAATACAGTAGATGCAAGTGGGATTGCTACAACCAAAGCAAATGGTCACATTGCTCAGCTTTATCAAAACGATGGTTCTTTAGCAACTCGCGGATTGGCACCAAATACACCGTGGGCGGTTGGAGAAACGATTTTATTAAATAACGAAACATATTATCAAGTTTCGACCAACGAATACGTGGCCGCTTCAGATGTTAATTATGTGGTAGGGAACAACGACAACGTGACTGTAACAGTACGTACATATAGTGCACCTGTTTTTAGCGATGAAACTAACATGCAATCCGGTAGCTCACTTCCATATAACACCTCGTATAAAGTAAATCGAATTGTTACAAATCAATATGGATTTACTTTCTATCAAGTTTCAGAACATGGATGGGTTCAAGCATTGACGGTAAATGCAAATGGAACTCCTGGAAACAATGAACATATTGATGATTTTAATCCAATGAAATATTCTAAATGGACTGCATCTGCAGATGAAAATCGAGATGTTTTAGTAGCACAAGGTGCCGATGAATATTTAGTTTCCCAGGTACCAGATGAATTTCTAGAAATGGCAGGAACAGTAACCAATCTGCAAGGTGGGGATGCCGGCGGATTCTACCGAATGGTACAGGATTCATACAAAATTAATTACTAAAAATATTTATATAATTTTTCATATCACTTGCACTTTAATACAAAAAAATAAAATCAATCATTTAATTAGTTGATACAATTAAATAATTGATTTTTGTGATTACGTGAACCTGAGTATGTTCGTAATCGATGACCTTACATTCTACTTTTTCAATTTCCAGCTCCATGAAAGAATCAGTAATAAATGTGTAAAAAAACGCCTGGAGCAAAAGCCCCAGGCGCAAAACAAAATTTATATATTATAGACGTTTGTTTAATTCTTTACCAAGTTCTTCAAAACCAGGTTTGCCAAGTAAACCAAACATGTTCTTCTTGTAAGCTTCAACACCTGGTTGGTTGAATGGGTTGATACCATTCAAGTAACCTGAAACGGCAACAGCAGCTTCAAAGAAGTAGATCAAGTAACCTAAAGTAAAGGCATCTTGTTCTGGAATGTGGATACTCATAACAGGTACGCCACCATCGGTATGTGCAAGGACAACACCTTCGTAGGCACGCTTGTTAGCAAAATCCATCGTCTTGCCTTCAAGATATTTCAAACCGTCAAGGTCTTTTTCTTCTTTAGGGATCTCAATATCATGTCTAGGCTTGTCGATCATAACTACGGTTTCCATCAAGTTACGACGACCTTCTTGAATGTATTGACCTAATGAGTGAAGGTCAGTTGAGAAATTAGCTGATGAAGGATAAATACCTTTTTGGTCTTTGCCTTCTGATTCACCCATTAATTGTTTCCACCATTCGCCTAAGTATTGCAAGTTTGGTTCGTAGTTTTCTAACAATTCTGTTGTGTAGCCTTTACGATACAAGATGTTTCTTGTTGCGGCATACTTGTAAGCTTCGTTCTTTGTAAGATCATCTGAAGTATAATCTTCACGAGCTTTAGCAGCACCTTCCATCAACTTATCGATGTCGATACCAGCAACGGCAATTGGCAATAGACCAACGGCTGAAAGTACTGAGAAACGACCACCAATGTCATCAGGAACAACAAATTCTTCGTAGCCTTCTGCATCAGATTCGCTCTTCAAAGCACCTTTAGCACGGTCAGTTGTAGCAAAGATACGTTCTTTAGCGCCTTCTTTACCATACTTAGCAACTAACTTAGCTTTTAATACTCTAAATGCGATCGATGGTTCTGTTGTAGTACCAGATTTGGAAATAACATTGATACTGAAATCACGATCACCAATTACTTCGATCAAATCTGCAAGGTAGTTAGGAGAAATTGAGTTACCAGCAAAGTAAACTTCTGGTACATCGCGTTCATTTTTAACGTTATAAAATGATGAACTTAGAAAGTCAATTGCCATACGTGCACCGAGGTATGAACCACCGATACCGATACCAACAAAGACTTCTGAGTTGGATTGGATCTTCTTAGCAGCTTTCTTGATACGAGCAAATTCATCTTTGTCGTAATCTTTTGGCAAATCGATAAATCCACGGAAATCTTTACCTGCGCCAGTACCTTCACGTAATTCTTTATCAGCAGCAGTTACCATGGCTTGCATTTCGCCAAGCTCATTTTCATGAATAAATTTGCCTAATTTTGAATCATCAAATTTAATGTGTGTCATTCTTCTCTTCTCCTTCAATATCTCTAAAAACTAGATTAATCATTTTTCATCATAATTTCAATTCTTTTATACGTTTTTTCACAATATGACAAATAAAATATAACAGAAATCCGATTGCAGTTCCAATTGTATTACTTATGACATCATCGATATCAGTAACTCCAGTACTTAATAAAAATTGTAGTGTCTCGATCGACACGGAAACGAGAGCGCCAATAATGACTACATGCCAAAAGCCACGGTTTCTCTTGCCGAGTAGCGGTATGAAAATACCCATCGGGATAAACCAGCCAATATTACCAAACAAATTGTAGTAAAAATCAAGCGATGATTTGGCTCCTAGCAATTTAAAAGTTTCCACAAACGGAACCAAGTTAATATCAGACAATGGCCGATGCCAATAAAATTTAAATTGCCACAAGAAGTACCCATCACGGAATACTGTCAAAAAGAATAGTAAGAAGACGTAAAATGCGAAGGTACTTACCCAAAACTCATGTTGAAACGAGGTCTTTTCTTTTTTGAAGCGGAGCCAAATAATTCGAAGAAAAATAAAAAACAACGTGTATAATATTGCTTTATCCGCTCCAAAAAAAGATAATCGGATAAGAGGAAAATGATTAATTCTGGTTGCGTAAAGATTTGCTATATAATTGTATAGCGGGCCTAAAAATATCATATCTTTCATTCCCTCTCAATTTTTATATAATGAATATTATACTTGCAATTAAATCGTTTGTGGATTAATTGCCCAATTTAATAAGTAAACTTTAACAAAGGATTTATAAATGAATAACTTAAAAAAGTTTTTGAATAAACGTGTAGGTTTTATGACCATGCTGATCGTTTTTTTATGGATCAAAACGATCATTGCCTACTACCTAGACTTCAAGCTAGGCGTGGCTGACCCGATCCAACACTTTATTTTGTGGATCAATCCGTTTGCCACTTCTATCTTTTTACTAGGTCTAGCTTTATACATCAGCCGACCGAAAATTTCGTATATCGTTATGGGCATTATTTACGTCATCGAATCGGCGTTATTGTACGGTAATATCTTATACTACCGGCAATTCACCGATTTCCTATCCGTAAATACCATTACTGGCGCTGGGAAGGTCTCTAAAGGACTCGGTGCCAGCGCTGCCAGTATGGCTAATCCCCACGATATCATTTATATTGTCGACTTCATTATCATTCTAGTATTATTTTTGACACATTTCATAAAAATCGATCAATCTAAGTTTAGAAAATTAAATGCGCTAGCAATTTCAATGTTCGGCATCATGCTTTTCTCCTTCAATTTAATGCTGGCTGAATGCAATCGTCCACAATTACTAGGACGCACCTTTGATCGTTCGTACATTGTTAAATACTTAGGATTCAATTCTTACTTGGGATACGATTCGATCAAAACGGCTCAAAATAGCCAAGTTCGATCGTCAGCGGTGGGAACTGACATGGATCATGTTTTAAAATACACTAGCGACAACTATGCAGCACCAAATAAGAAATACTTTGGCAAAGCTAAGGGTAAGAATATCATCATCATCCATCTGGAAAGTTTTCAGCAATTCCTCATTGGCATGAAGGTCAACGGACAAGAAGTAACACCATTTTTAAACAGTCTTTATAACGATAAGAACACTCTCGGGTTTGACAATTTTTATCATGAAGTTGGTCAAGGTAAGACTAGCGATGCCGAGACGATGCTAGAATCTGGCCTCTTCGGGTTGCCGGAGGGTTCATTCTTCACCAGCTTAGGAACTGACAATACTTTCCAAGCTGCCCCAGCGATCTTAGGTCAAAAAGAAGGTTACACGAGTGCGGTCTTCCATGGAAACATCGGTAGTTTCTGGAGCCGAAACGATGTTTATAAGAATATGGGCTATGACTACTTTTTCGATGAATCTTACTTTAACCAAGAAACACCAAATTCAGCTATGCAATATGGCCTTAAGGATAAATTGATGCTCTCGGAAAGTGTCAAATACTTAGAGCAATTGCAACAACCGTTTTATGCTAAATTTATCACAGTCACTAATCACTATCCATTCCAATTGCCAGAAGAGGATGTCACTGGTGATTTTACTAAACCTGACACCGACAATACGACTGTCAATGGATATTTTGAAACAGCTCATTACCTCGACAGTTCACTGAAAGAATTTTTCCAATACTTGAAAGACAGTGGGATCTATGATAATTCGATGATCGTCTTGTATGGCGATCATTATGGCTTGTCGAACAGTCAAAACCCTGCCTTAGCTCCACTGCTGGGTGCTAGTTCTGAAGACTGGAACGATTTTGACAACGCTCAGTTGCAAAAAGTTCCGTTCATGATCCATATGAAAGGCCTTAAGGGGGGCATTGATCACACCTATGGTGGCGAGATCGACGTCTTGCCTACTATCCTACACTTAGCTGGTATCAACACTAAGTCTTATATAGAGATGGGAACTGACTTGTTGTCGAAACAGCACAATTCGATCGTTGCATTTAGAAACAAGAACTTCATAACTCCTCGTTATACTGTTTTAAGAAATGCTGACGGCGATAAAGATGTTTATTTGAATAAAACTGGTGAACTGGTCGATCTCACTGATAAGCCAAAGTTGAAGAAGAAAATTCAGAAGTGGCAACAGACGGTCAACGAACGACTGCAGATCTCTGATACGGTCAATAATAAGAACTTGTTGCGTTTCTATACGCCAAGTGGCTTTACGCCGATCGATCCGAAGAATTATGATTATTCTGACCAAATTCAACGTTTGCTTGATACGCGATCGGCTTTAGGTTTGAAATCTACTAGTATTTATTCGAAGAATAATGATCAATCGACTACTTCCTTGTATCATACTGATGCTAGCGAGCTGAATGGTGATCGTTCTTCGATCGATAGTTGGGATTATGTTAAGAGTAATAGTCAGAAATAGGTTTATTAAATAAAAAAGTTCAAACCAGCAATTTGGTTTGAACTTTTTTTATGGATTGAATAGAGCTATGGCAGACAGAAGAGTTTTGCTTGGGGCACCTTTTGTTAGTTTGTTGAGGTTGGAGGTAGTAGTTTGGTTGCTACGTTCAATGCCGACTCCGGGGCCCGGGGATACAGACGCTGGAACGTGGTGGGCACATTTTGAACCAATCGAGCAAAGTACGCTCGCTTGTTTCAAAACTGCACCTTCATCTAAGCTCCTTCGTCGCCAAGATGAATTTCACCACTGAGGTCTGTATCCCCGGGCCCCTCCGTCTAGATGGAGACAATATTCCCCTCTTAGTTGAGATTTACCGATTTATTTTGATCAAATTGGCACTTTGTGCGCGTCCTATTTCTCACATGTCTATCTCAATTCCTTATTTGGTTAGTAAAAATCGGTACTTTTTGATTTTTCTTTGTTTCTTTTTTACTTGATGTGGTGGAAATAATACTTTGTATTTCATTTGAGAACTACTTATCAGCCTGTTTATGTTCGTATCCTTCATCGTAGAAGTAGACGACGAAGGTGCTTCCTACGTTTGGTTTGCTGGCGACTTCGATTTTGCCACCGTGGTTTTCGACTAATTGATGGACTATGGATAGGCCTAAGCCGGATTCACCGTACTTGCGATTCTTTCTTGATGGATCTGCTTTGTAGTATCTGTCCCAAATGTTTTTGACTTGATCTGACGACATTCCTACTCCGGTGTCTTGGATTTTGAAGACTGATGCGTGATTGTCTTCTTCGCGATAGCCACGGACTACGATATCACCATTGTTGGTGAATTGGATCGAGTTTTGAATTATATTGAACATTACTTGAGTGAAGCGATCATAATCCGCAAAGGTATTCAGTTCTTTTTCTGGTGTTTCTAGTCTTAAGTTGTCGCCTGCTTCTTTCGCTTTTTTGGTTAATTGCGATACGATGTCGTGCAATGGTACGTTTGCATCGAATACTCGTTTTGCTAAAGTGATTTGATTCGTCCGGATCTTTTCGTAGTCTAGATTTTCATTGACTAGTCGGATCAAACGATTTGTTTCATTTCGCATTAATTCGATACTTTGGCCCTTGGACTCTTCAGGAATGGCATCATAAGCTAATCCCTCTAGAAGCCCATTAATGGTCGTCAGAGGCGTTCTCATCTCGTGTGAAGCATCAGCCATGAACTCTTTTCTACGTTGTTCTTGACGCTTAATTTCTTTATCTGAGGCCTCTAGTGACTTGACCATGGTATTAAAGTCATCAGCTAGGTCATCTAGCTCATCGCGGTTCTTACTTTCGATATGGACTGAAAAGTCGTTGTTGGCAACTCTTCTGGTAGCTCCTCTCAGTCGGTTGATCCGGTTGACTTGATATCTTGAGAGTAAGAAACTGAGAATGATGGCGGCTAATAGTGAGATCAATAATGCTATATAAAGGCGATTGTTGATCTCGCCAATATTCGTCTGCAATTGACTAACATCTGACCCTGCCCAAACAGCTGCAACTAGTTTTCCATCTTTGAACCAAGGGGTCAAAACGTAGACATAATTCATATCAGGATTCTTTTTGAACTTCGGATTCCCATCTTGATCCGCTTGTCGCGAAATGTTACGGACGGTTTTTCCCTGTTTCAACTTGTTCCAGTACTTCTTCTTCAAATGAGTGGAAGTTCCCGCAACTGAAGATGGATACACTTGCGTGTTGTTATAATCAAAAATCGCAAAACGAACATTTCGATCCGACAAAACTTGCTCGACCATCGAAATATTATCATCAGTGATATTGTGGATCCGCCCAGTATCCTGGTCCGTGGTCAAAGCGATTTTCTCTAGATTGCCGGCATATCCTTCGAGGTCACGGTAAGTCTTGTTATATTCCCAAGTGGTGGAAGTACTAGTTACGGTGTACAAAATAATCCCTAAAGTAGTCAAAATAACTACTAAGAAACTCAGCATATTTTGATAAATTAATTTCATAATTATTTAGCCTTTACTTCAGAGTCGTCAAACTTATAGCCTACTCCCCAAACTGTTTCGATCACTTGTGGACCGACTTTTTCGATCTTTTGACGAAGTTTCTTGATATGGGCGTCAACGGTTCTTTCTTCACCAAAATAATCATAATCCCACACTTGTTCTAGCAATTGCTCACGTGAAAAGACCCGTTTGGGCTTGCTAGCTAGCGTTTTAAGTAAATCAAATTCTTTGGGTGTCAAGTCAGGGATCTCTTTACCACCTAGATAAGCTTCACGAGTTCCTGCATTCAATTTGAAAAAGCCGGTATCGATGTCAAATTCTTCATTGTTATCTTCTGAACTGGTATCATTGGCAGGATTGTTCTTTGAAGCTTCCTCGGCGATGTTCTCGCTACGACGATGGATAGCCTTGATCCTAGCGATCAATGTGATCGGACTGAATGGTTTCGTCACGTAATCGTCAGCACCAAACTCAAGTCCAAGTACTTGGTCACTTTCACTATCTCGAGCCGTTAACATGATGATCGGCACCGTCTTAGAGACAGCGCGGATCTCTTTGGCAACTTCCATGCCGTCTTTTCCCGGCAAGTTGAGATCTAAGGTGATCATATCCCAGTCGTCTGGTGATTCATTGAATTTCTCGACAGCTTCGTTTCCGTCATAAGCAAAAGTTGCATCCCAATTTTCTTTTTGGAAAAACATGCTCATCATTTCGGAAACAGATTTATTATCTTCAATCATTAATATTTTCATATGTATTAACTCCATTCAACATTTCAGAAATACCCTATATCATTTGGACAAAAGTTGTTAAGATGTAGGAGTACAAAATTTTATTAGGTTGGTGAATACTTTGACATTGCACAACGACTATAAAGGGACTGTCTTTTTCGACTTGGATGGTACATTAATGAATGCCAAATCAGAAATTGACGATTCAGTTGCAAATGCCGTTCATAAATTGCGCGACAATGGTTACTTACCCGTAATCAGTACTGGACGTGCAACAAACGAATTACAACACGTTTTAGGACCCACAGGTATTGATTCTTATATTACTTTAAATGGCGCATTTATCAAATCTGGAGACCAGTTGATCTATGAAAGTGAAATTTCTAATGAAACGATCGAATCAGTGATCAAAGCTGCTCAAAACTTCGGTGACACGATTGCCATGCACACAGGTGATACTACCAAGATCTATGAATACAAACCGATCGTGACTGACTTTTATGCTTCCGTTCACATCGAACAACCAGAGGTGGATCCTGATTTCTACAAACACAATAAGATTCCAATGATCATCGTAGTTTCTCACGAAGGTCCACAACGTTATCAAAAGCTGTTTCCCGATCTGAATTTCTTCAAGACTGGCAAATTTTCTATCGATACTGTTCAGAAAGATGTTTCAAAAATGCATGGTATCAAACACTTGCTCAAGGGCATGGACTTAGAAGATAAGCCTGTTTACGCCTTCGGTGACGGTGCTAATGACGTACCGATGATCAAATTTGCTGATCACAGCGTTGCCATGGGTAACGGTATCGACGAGGTGAAACAACTTGCTGAATTCGTTACGACTGCAAATACTGACAACGGGATCGTTAACGGGTTGAAGCACTTTGATTTAATTTAATTAATTGAAAAATGGCAATATTCGCATAATGAATATTGTCATTTTTTGTTGGAAAAAACTTTAACTTAAAATTACTACTTTTCCCATCATATGACCTGCTTCGACTAACTCGGTCGCTTTGCGGATGTTCTCCACATTGAGCCCTTGAAATACTTTGGTAGTCGTTGATGTTATCTTACCATTATCTAAATCTTGCGCCAATTGGGAAAGGTAATCTCCTTGAGTATACATGCTATCAAGTTTGAAGAATGCTTTCGTAAACATCCACTCCCATTTGAAGTCGACTGATTTTTGCTTCAAATCGGCAACCTTTGATTCATTCAGATTAGTTATCGTAGCGAATGTTCCGAATGGCTTGATCAATTCGACAATTTCCTCCCAGTGCGGATCGTTGTCACTCAAGCCGACGATGAAGTCAAGATATTGATAGCCAAGTTCACGAATTTGCTTGATCAAGTCCTGATGATGATCGACTACTTGATCGGCACCTAGCTTTTTAACGAAAGCAACTTTTTCATCACTCGATGCAGTGGCGATAACTTTCAATCCTGCCAAATGTGCTAGCTGAGTTAATGTGGAACCAACTCCCCCGGCACCATTGATGATCAAAATCGTCTTATCACTGTTGTCAGCTTTTGGATCAATATTTAGTTTCTCGTATAATAATTCACTTGCAGTTAAAGTTACGAGTGGCATTGCCACGCTGTCAGCAATTGATGTCTTCTTTGGAGCTTTGGCAGCAATATTTTGATCGACTAGCTCGTATTCTTGGTAACTACCGTCTCGAGAATAATCTCCAGCATAAAAGACGATGTCATCCTTTTGAAACTTCGTTACCTTGGCTCCGACATCGACCACCTTTCCGTAGCCATCGTATCCTAGTATCTTGGGGCCGTTGAAACTACCAGTCAATTTCTTGCGTGTTGCAATATCAACTGGGTTGATCGATATCCCCTGGACTTCGACTAAAATATCGTTAGGTTTGCATACTGGCAAGGCAGCATCAAATTCCGATAAACTATTTAAATTACTATCAGTAACGCCATATATTTTCATGGTAGTTCCTCCTTTTGTTATCTTTATTTTACAACAAAATAGCTCTTTCATATTTTGTAATTGAATTTTCAATATCATTTGAATCCAATCACTTTTATCATCCCAAAATAAACCATAAGAAAAAGGACAAATTCCGGCATGGAATTTGTCCTTTTGAGTTAATCGTTATTTCACTTTAAAGATCATGATTGATGCTTGACCAATGTTGTTCTTCGTTATGAAAATATATTTAGACGATCTCTACCGTTGCGCTAGTGATCCCGTATGATGGAACCGCACTGTTTGGCATGGCGACGTCTATTTGTTGTGGATTTGAATATGCAAATGTTCCTGTGTCATTGACAGTTCTGTACCAAACGTCTCCTTGAGCAGTAGTGATCTTGATCCTTGTTCCTCTTGGCAAGACGCTTAAATTAGCAGCTACTCCGTCGTAACCCATATTTGAGCCTAACACTGCTGGGTCGTAAAAACTGACTTTGAAAGTTCCAACTGATGTTGTAGCGGGTTGTACTTGTTCTTGCATTGTTGCTGGTTGTGATGTTTGAACTGGTTGAGCTACTGGCTGTGGTTGAACTTCTTGTTGTACTGGTTCAGATACTTCTACAGCTGGCTCTTGTGTTTCTATCTCAGGCATATCAAAGTCTTTTTCACTGCCTTTGATTCCTGGCATGAATTCTTTGTTACCAGGTAACGAAATTTTTTGATTTAATTTATTTTCATCTTTGTTAGAGTCATCAAGGTGGTGTCCCTTGATTGCTTCTTTGATGCTAACAGTAGTTTGAACATCATCATTTTTATTTGCATCAGCAGATACGTTTGCTGAATACCCCATAAAACTAACAAATATTAGCCCTGTAAAAAATAAGGCTTCTAGTTTAAATTGCTTTATCAACTAATCCCTCCGATTTGTTTGAACAACAGAGAGAACTATACAAGATTTATGTTTCATTTATATTACACGAATAATAAATAAGATTGCAGGACAATTAGATTTGTAATAATTGTGTAATATATGTCATGATGTCGTTTTTATTTTTCAAAAAAATGAGTTTTTATGAAATTTTAAGATATTTATCTCATTTAAAGAAATCAATCTTTTTATCATATTTGACGTTTCGATATCATATTAGAACGATAAAATATTTTTTAAAAAAATCACATTATCAAAAATATTCTCTAAAATCATTAATTACCAATATTTCAATTACCGAGAACAATCTTTTGTCAAAAAATTTTTTTTATGCTAACTTGAATTTAACCTATAAATTTGGAGGAATGCATATGTCAAAAAAAATCGCAGTTTTAGTAGGTAGTTTGAGAAAAGGATCATTTTCCAAGCAAATCGCAAAGAATTTGGTAAACTTGTTGCCAAGTGATTATGATGCAGAGTTTGTCGAAATTGGTAATCTTCCACTTTACAATGAAGATATCGATACTCCTGAAAATGTTCCTGCTGAATACACAACGTTCAGAAATACGATGAAAGAAAAGGATGCTGTACTATTTGTTACACCAGAATACAACCGTTCCGTTCCCGCAGCTTTAAAGAACGCTTTAGATGTTGGTTCACGTCCTTATGGCCAAAGCATTTGGGATAAGAAACCAGCCGCTGTAGTCAGTGTCTCACCTGGTGCTATCAGTGGTTTCGGAGCAAACCACCACTTGCGTCAATCGCTTGTATTCTTAAATATGCCAGTAGTACAACAACCAGAGGCATACATCGGAAATGTTACTAACTTATTAGATGATAACGGAAACGTCGATGACAGAACTAAAGGCTTCCTTCAAAGCATCGATGACGCTTTTGTCGACTTAATCAATAGATATTAGAATACTAAGGAAATGATATTTTCCTTAAATATATGAAACTCAAAAAGGTATCTAAGATCAATATACGATCAGAGATACCTTTTTTTTTATTAATTATTCAGCTGTAAAATAATCTACCAAATGAGAACCGTGATTATAAGGAACAGATGCTTCATCGATCATTTTCATGAATCGATCAGACTTCATGATCACCTTCAAAATGTTCATCGCCGACTTTTGCAGGTCACCGATGTAAAGTGAATTGTTATCCTTAAAGCGGCCTGAGATCAGCAAGGTATGTTGATCTAGAATCTGTGCTGTTCCTGCATAGATCATGTCTAAAAGTGATTCATCGATACTGTCAGCATCAGTCAGATCGATTTTCACTACTTCAACTCCCTCAGGATCAGGAATGAAATCGTTCCACAATTCAATTTCATCACTGCTGAATGTTGCAACGTCAAATATTTGTCGCTTTTTAATGATGCCAAACTTGTCGAATTCCGGACCAAGATCAGCAATCGCTGCTAAAAGTTTATCTTGACTTGCACCTGGCATGATCAGGTCGTTACCGGCATGCATACTTGCTACTGGATCGGCCAAACTATACCAGTCGGTCATGACTAAGCCTTGGAAATGCCATTCGTCACGTAAAACATTAGTTAATGATTCAAAGTTTGCACCCGCAAAAGTTCCATTAACTTGATTGTATGAACTCATAACAGCCATTGGTTGTGCGGATCTAACTGTGATCTCAAAATTTTTCAGATAGATTTCTCTTAATGCTTGCTCACCAACGACACTGTTACCTGTATTTCGCTTAGTCTCTTGATTATTGGCTAGGAAATGCTTGATCGTAGCGCCAACACCGGGATTTTCTTGAACGCCGTTCACTTCAGCAGCAGAGATTGTCCCCGACAAGACTGGATCCTCCGAGAAGTATTCAAAATTACGCCCACCTAAAGGATCACGATGAATATTCATTCCGGGAGCTAGCCACATGGTAATACCGAACTCCTTCATTTCTTTTCCAACGGCCGAACCTAACAATTTGATTAAATCTGTATCCCAAGTTTGCGCTAGCATTGTGCCAATTGGCCAAGCGGTCGCATATTGATACTGTGTTTCCCCTGATTCATCTTGATATTTTTGCGTCAGACGAAGACCCGCAGGTCCATCAGCATTAACCGTTTTAGAGATCCCAAAGTTTAGATTTTCTACAGTCTCTCCAGCAGCACCTGGTACTGACTGGGCACCATTACCGACGATGCTGACTGTTTGTTCAGGAGTTAAGACACCTTCAACTAGATCGATCAATTCTTGATCTGACATAGAAGCCACGAATTGTTCGAGCGAGATTTTCTGATGGTAAACATCGACCAATTTCGGTGCATTAGCTGTTTCCAATCTTTGAATCGTTTCATTCAACCCTTTACCTGGTAAGGATCTTGAACGATCAAGAAAAGTCGTTACTTCATTTTCATCGTGATAATTAGCCACTTCTGGACCGGCAAAATTTTCCGCATTTAATAGGAAGAAAGGTACTTGTTTTGTTTGTTTGATTTTGACGTTATTTGAACGTAGTATCGTTGGATCAGTCTCCGGCAATAATTTATGCTCCAGCTGAGAGACTATCACATCTTCGTCTAAGCGAAATTCTGCAATAACCTCGGTATTTTTCGAGCTGTTGCCTATGCGAATTATGTAAGTTCCGGCGACTAATGTAAAAGCAGCCGTCGATTCATCAAAAACAGCTAAATTCTTGACTGGTACAGACAATTTTACAGTCTGTTCTTGTTCAGGATATAGCGGCTTTGTCTTAACAAATCCCACCAGACTTTGATATGGCGTCGGAATATTTGATTGCGGATTAGACACATAAAGCTGAACGACTTCGGCACCACGATAAGTCTCACCAGTATTTTGCACTGAAACATCAATGTCAATTGTTTGCTCATTGACATGAACATGCTTTGTTTGAATGAAAAAATCAGTATAGCTTAAACCAAAACCGAATTCATATCTTGGTTCAATGCCAAAACTATCAAAATATCGATAGCCGACATAAATACCTTCTTGATAATGTGGCTCTTTTTGACCAAAGCTATTAGCTGTGTAATAGTCTTCATATTGCTTTGCCCAAGTATCTGTCAATTTTCCCGACGGAGTTTTACTACCATCCAAGACATTGGCAACAGCACGACCTGCTTGCATACCGGGTTGTGAGATCAACAATACGCTATCTAACAGTGGACAATCTTCAACAAAGGAAGTATCGATCACTCCACCAACATTTAACAAGACTACACTGTTCTCATAAAATTGGCTCATAGCTTGAATATTAGCCAATTCATTTTCAGTTAATAAAAAGTCTCCCGGCTCATTCTTACGATCTTGCCCCTCACCGGCACTTCGGGAGACAACATAGATCCCTGTCTTAGCCTCTGGAAATTCTCCGATTTCTGGATCATCCATTGAAAACGCAGGAGCTAAAATAGCTAATAACGAATCTTTATTTTTATCGTAATAATCACGTTTATTCTTTTCATAAGCACGCTGGTAACGTGTTAACCATCCTTTTGATACGATTTGGAAACCAGCATCTTCTAATCCATCAATAATGCTGATCACATGTCGCTGATTAACATCACTAGATCCAGTACCACACTTCACAACTTCAAAGGCTCCACTTCCAAAAAGTGCGACCTTGTGATTTTGTAACGGCAACACATTATTTTTATTTTGTAGTAGCACCATCCCTTGCTCGGCTACTTTTTGAGACAACTTTGCATTGTTGACCTCACGTTGAGACATCTTGCTTTCCATCATCCATACTCTCCTTTGGTGGAAATTATACCTAACAATAATTCTACACTTTATAGGATGATAATCGAACAAAATACCACGAGAAAATATTATCAATTAGTGAATTTATAAAAAAAAGAAAAGATGCTAATCATTTTTATGGTTGGCATTTTTTTGATTGGTTAGGTTGGTGGTGGTAGTAGTTTGGTTGTACGTTCAATGCCGGTTCCGGGTCGGGGCGCTATATGGGACTGGAACGCTGCCGACTGCTACAATTTTTTTAACCGGACAGATGAAAAACAATAATCAGTCCGGGAGACGATAACAATGAGTAGGAAAAATAA
>NZ_RHNT01000013.1 GCF_003946325.1 Companilactobacillus furfuricola
CGAACACAGAAGTTAAGCTTCTTAACGCCGAAAGTAGTTGGTGGGAAACTACCCGCGAGGATAGGTAGTTGCCACGCAATGGTAATAGAGCAATGAGAGATAATCTCATTGCTCTTTTTTTGCGTTCTTTTTGTTCGCTGCCAACTCTTTCAATATGATGATCATCTGTTGAAGTTCTATTGGAGTATATACAAAATCCGGAAATAATTGAATGCAAGGTCAGCTAGTACCATTGATCGGAACCTAGTTAGCACTGTGAAATATGAACAATGATCATCTGAATAGTAAGTCCAAACCAAAAATTAAGAAACGATAAGGAAAGGAAGTTATACAAATCAATCCAGATGTTCAAGTAATATTTCGAGCTGATACAAGGACGTATGAGTTTATACAGTATCCAAATGATTAGATACAACAAGACAGACAATAAGGAAAATCGCACGGATGACATTAACTGGATGTAGAATGCGACATATAATAGGAAGAAAAGTTATAGGACAATCACATGTAGTGATAGAAAAAATTAGTATGAATTTACAAAGAGATCTCAAGTCTCATACTAGTTTATCTCTGCTAATAAATTAAAGGGAGAGATCAAAGAAATGCAAGATGGAAAGTATCCAGATAATGATTTATAGATCAAAATAAGTCAAGAGCATATCAATAACGAAAACGTTAGAAATTAGATGAATAAAAAATTCAAATATGGATATTTATCACAAAACAGACAAACGACGCATTCGAATAACTGATAATAAACCTCATCGAACGAGACCTTAGAATTAACATCTCAGCTCGAATGTACGTTCGTACAAAATGAAAAATATAATCAATAGCTGAAGAAATAAGAGCCAAATCAAAAAGGATTAATCATTAGAAATAATTAAAAGATAAAACTAATCATCGGAAGAATTGTGATGAGAAAATTTATTCAAGATTGAGCTCGTTTAGATGAATTACAATCATTGTGCAGTTAATGAATTCTATTTTGTCAAAATCAAAAAATTAGATATAGAACAGAAATAAAATGGTGTAACATCAATAATATATTTCCCGGGAAATATTGCAGTAAATCTTTTTGAATTTTTATATCAGAATCCCCTCGACAACTACGTAAATAAATCTCTGGGCTTATATAACAAGTAATAATAATTCTCTTGAGAATTTTCTCTTCATTGAATTTATCGTGACGTTGTTTCAATTTATGTTCACGTTGATGTTTCCATCCAATTGATTGACCATTCGCTTTTTTATTGTGGAATATGGTTTATTGTAAAAAACATGAGATTTGATATTTACTATTTCATTTGTTCAATATGAATTTCTAAAATGAAATAGCCATTCCAGTTTTTGCATGGATAAATGTCTTACTATCTTCATTGATCAAAGTATACTTATTTGTACATACTACATATATTCTCTTATCTTACTGAGGAACACGATCATATATAAAGGACACATTAATAATTGCTATAGGGAATGTGTCCTTTATTTGCTTATTATGCTATTTTAATGACTATTAAGAACATACGCTAATGAGATAATCCATCTAATGTACAACTTAATTGTTTTACAATACTTAGAGGAAGTGCTTTATAATTTTTAAATGGTGTTAGTTATCACCGCTATGGGTGATAAGACATGCTATTTTTACGCACAATCAGTAAGCTAGAGTTTATGCCGATTCACAGCAATATTTAGTAAATCATATCAATAACATCACGTTGGTGCTTATCCTAAGAAATATGAAATTGATTTCCATCATATTTTTCTCATTTAATTTAAGGTGATTGACTGAATCTTTTGCTGATACGGGATTATTTTGTAACTAAATATCAATACAAGCTTTGTATCGGTTTCTAGTGATTTTGATAATAACTTAAAGGCGTTTACTAAATGCAAATTTTCGAATACAGGTGCTTTTTACTACTATGCCGAATGATGTATTTCATACTTAGCTGTAACGTATTATTTTCTTCTACTTTGTAGTTTTTTGATTTCAAAGTTTTTTCTAATATAATCCTCTGCTATTATCAATTTGGAAACCTTCTCATCTAAAAATTCAATAACTAAATATCTTAATTATTACGTATTAGCCCAGTGATCATCCAGCATTACTAAATTAAGCAGTCATTGATTATATAAAATATTCAGCAGTAGTTTTGTTATAGATTGATTCAATCACTTCGATATATATTTATCTGCGGGTAACGACTATTTGATCCATGAGGACATTCATAATACACATCTACATTGATACGACTTATCATTCATATATTGTTTCACCATCCGATAATGTTTTTGACTTACGTATTCAATCTCATGTTTGTTATTGCTTGCTTAATTCGCAATCAGTAATTGCATGGTAATTGACTTATACACTCTAATATCTAAAACATGACTTGATGCTCCTGTCAGTACTCAGCAAATTTTTAATTTTTACCAATACACGGTCATAATTAAGTAAATCTACAAAAAAATGGACAAAAATCATATATTCTTTTGCGAGTGATAATCGCGGTACAATGAGCAATCGTTGCGTATTTTGACTACCAGTGAGATAAATTTTAAGCTTTGTTATCGTCCGTGTTCGGACAATTACTCGTTTTTAGTATGAACGGGTCTTTAAAATCCGTTTGATTTTGTGGAAGTAGCAAATACTATATTTTTGAACATTATTTTGTCAATTATGCAATTGGTTTAAAAAAATACAATATTATGATTATTTAATGATATAACAGATATTTATATCTATAATATGACATATTTACATAAAGTCCTCAAACCATTGTTGCCAAGGGATTTCGTGTTTCGAGTGTAAGTGATCACTATAATTCATACACTTTATAACTTTGAAACTAAATCAAAAAAATGCAATAAAATGACAAATAAGCCTTGATATAAATAAAGTTATATATTAATATCTTCGTGTAGCCTAAATTTATCAGCGAATAAACCATTTATATTCTGATAAGTGATGGCAAACAAATAACGGGGAGATTTATATTATGAGTACATTATTTGGCGAAGGTTCACTCGTAAAGAAAATTATCACATGGGTTTCAGCAATTATTATCGTTCTACCAATAGTTGCTTATTCAACTGTAGAAGTCGCGGAAGCTGCGATATATAACAACGTAGGAAAGTATGAGAACGTTGATCCTAGCGTTCCCTTAAAGACTTCTACTAGAAATCCAAATAAGATAGTTGGTCTTTCAATGACCGAGAAGAAGGGGGTTCCTATTATGCGCATGAATATCTCGGCTTCGTCAGATGACGTAATTAAGAAGGGTGATCAACTTGATATCAAGTTCAGTAAGAAGAACGTTGATACCAATAAGATCAAGCAACTAGCTGCTAAAGATAACAACAGTCTTTACAAGATTAGTAAAAAGGGCAATGACCTAGTCGTTAACTTCAAGAAAGATGCCACATCAGGCAACTACCAAGAAGTTTTCGCAATTGCTACTAAGAATGTAAAAGCTCACACCAAAGCAACAGCCTCCTTCGCCGGAAAAGATATTAAGATTGATAATAATAATATCAACTCACAATATAGAGCTCCTCAAAAACAACAAACAAATCAACCACAAAAGGTTGTTAATCAAAATAACAATCAACAAGCTTCAAATAATCAACAACAAGAATCAACACAATCAGCTTCATCAAACGATGGCGAGTCACAGGCGACAACATCAAATGGACAGACGAACCAGCAGCAAGCAACACAGCAACAACAAACACAACAAGTACAACAAAATCAAACAGCACAAAATGATGGAACTACACAACAACAAGCCAATCAAACAACTGATGGCCAACAAATTTCTCCATCATTCTCACAAGCTGAAGAAGCAGTTAACAGCAGAACAACAATTCAAGTAACAGGAACTGCAACTGCTGATCCTGCACAAAATGAATCACAAGCAACATCATCAAATGTTGCTTCACCAGAAACACAAACATCAAGCAGTACAGAAACTGCTGCAACACAAAATACAAATGCTACAACTGCAGCAACGATACAAACTCAATCAAATGCTGCTACTCAAGAAACATCTCAACAGACAACTCCAGTTGCCGATACAGCTACTGAGACACAAACAGCACATGTACAAGCACAAACAACTGCAGTTGCTCAACCAACACAACAAACAACAACGACTCAACCTGTAGCACAGAATCAAGCAACTACGTTTGAGCCTCAACAGATCACTTCAACAACTAGCTCAACACAAGCTAGCGACAATTCTGGTTATACAGAAATTGCCAACCAAGGTTATGTATCTCCAAAAACAACTTTGGATAATTACCTAACATCTGATCAAGATTTAGATAACAATCAAGTTCAGAACAATGAAGATACATACGAAGATAACTCACAATATGAAGCTATCTATCAACATGTACAACAAAAAGCCCAAGGTGCAACTCAAGAAGAAGTGTATGAGATTACCAAGGACTTGCCTTCAATCTGGCACTATATCGGTATTAATGACACCGACAGCGACACAGAAGGCCAAGTATGGAATTTTCATTCCACACTATCTACAGGTAGAGACCTTGCTGTCACAATCGATGGTACGGCTCAACCTGATAGCTCGGATCCGCTTCAACAGCAAATGCCTAAGCTATTGAGAGCCATGGGTAAAGATATCGAACCCGGTGCTCTTGATGAAGCTGTCGACATTGATGCCTTGAAGAATTCGCAAATCTATCAAGACTATCTAGACGGCAAGTATACTGGTCCTAATAGTGAAAACAGCGCAAGTACAAGTGATGCTGTTAACACTGTCTTGAACCACACTAAGATCAGTCTAGACAAGCCTGATAACGGTGCGGCCATTACAGAGCTACCAAATGTAGCCAAGGTCGATCCTAATATGCTTTTGAATAAAGCCAAGGAAAACGCCCAAAATGGCTCAACATCGAAAACAAAGGCCGATGCTGACAGCCAAGAAAGCCAAGCTGTCTACAACAGTATCAAACAAGATACTTACAACAAGATGACACCTTGGGCTTCAGATGATGAAAAAGCAGAAATGCTCAAATCAGTTCCATATATTTGGAATGATGCATCATCTAAGACTGCTAAAGACGATAAAGTTGGACAACTTTACAACTACGTCTTGAACGGCACCGATGGAAGACAAATCTACTACACAATTGACGGTAGAGTAATTCCAAACGGTAACAAGTACGAAAAACAATTCCCTAACGTTATTGTTTCATTAGGCCAAAATATGACTAAAGGTCAATTTGATCCAATCGTTAATAACGATATTTTAAAGAATTCAAAAGTCTATCAAGACTATACATCACAACAAAATGGACAAGGTAACGCCGCAACAACTGTTGCTGCAACTGCAGCTACAGCCGCACCAGCTGCTGGTGGATTAGGTATGGCACCATTACTATTAGGTGGTCTATTACCAGTTATTGGTCTACCTCTATTATTAGGTGGTTTGGCTCTTGCACCAATCGCTACTGGGGCAGTTTTAGCTACTGCACCAATTGCACTTGCATTGGCACAACGTTATCCTTCCAGCATTGGCATTGATTCCAGCAATTACTCTTGGAATTCCTGCAATTACTTTAGGATTACCACTTACATTAGGTCTTAAATTGGCCTTTGCACCAATCGATCTATTGAATACATTTGTAGTAAGCAAGTTAGCTTCAATTGTTCTAACTGCTCCAATTACTATCTTTAATACGATTGCTGGTGTAACACTTGGATTGATCAATACACTTATTGGTTCGATTCCATTAGCATTATTTGATTTTATTGCACCCGTAGTATTGAACTTTGTAATTGTTCACGTAATCAGTCGTTTAGTTCAATTAACAGTATTCAACACGTTATTATTTGCTACACTTGCAAAAGCTTTGATCAATGGAGCTATTGATTTGGCCTTAGCCTTATCATTCATTGGTCTACCAATCGCTTTAATCAAGGGATTATTCGATCTCTTCAAATTAGGATTAGGACTCTTCAATTCATTTGCTATTCCAATGCTCGCTAAAGGTTTGACTTTCTTAGCCTTAGCACCACTAGCATTGCTGAATACAATTGGTTTAACACTATTTAACATTTCAATTCCAATGTTATTAGGATTCATAACTTCATTATTCCTAAGCAACCTCGTTGGTGGCTTAACATTCTTGACATTATTAGGTTTGAAACTAATTAAAGACTTACTCAAGAATGGTTTCCAATTATTAATTAGATTAGCTGTTGCAACTACGATCTTAGTTGGTTTACCAGTATTGATCGTTGCAGCACAAATCCTTAACTTCTTCATCTTGCTAGTAGCAAACGCAGTAGGTGGCTTACTACTTTGGGGTCTACTTACATTAGCTAAGAGCTTGATGTTAGCCGGTTTAGGTATTGCATTGTTCTCATTACCATTGCTTGGACAATTCGCAATCAATACTCTAGTTAAATGGAGTATCAGAGCATTGATCCACATCTTTAGATTCTTCGTAGGTCTATTCAAAGTCGGTGCAAGATTAGTTCTTTCATTCGTCTTAGGTCTATTGAACGCAATCGCTGGAATAGCTAAAGCAGCTTCCGTAATCATCGCTGTCGTCAGTGGAATCGCAGCTGCCTTAACAGCACTCATTCCAGTTGTTGGACCGGTCCTCGCTTTATTACCATTACTAATCTCATTATTATCAATCGCAAATTCATTGATCTTAACACCAATTAAACTATTGTTAGGATTCTTAAACTTAGTAGTTCTTGGCCTTAACTTATTAGCCATTCCTGTATATCTATTTATCAGACCATTGATCTCAATTGCTTTGGCTCTCGGTGCAGGATTATTATCAGATATCTTGATGCCATTAATTACATTGCCATTAGTACTATTCAATCAATTGACATTGTTCAACTTGATCGGATTACCACTATTACTATTGAACTTATTAGGTACATTCTTAGTAGAACCATTAGTATTAGCAGGATTAGGCTTACTCAATGCCTTAGCATTGCCATTCTTGTTGGCATTAGCTGCATTGAACTTAGTAGCATTACTTGGATTAGTATTACTTTCATTCAGATTGCCACTAGTTGCCTTATTCTTATTAGCATTACCAAGCTTCATTCCATTCTTTAACTTGATTATGGATACTATCTTCTTGGCACCATTAGTTACATTACTTCTATCAGTACTTAACTTATTTATTGGATTGCCATTAATGATGTTGATCGATTCGATCATCAACTTAGTAGTTCCATTCTTAGTATGGTTAACAGGGATGTTGCTACTTGCACCAATCTTTGGACCACTAGCATTCTTGAACCCATTAACATGGATCAATTTGCCATTGATTTCAATCATCGGAACATTCCTAACAAAATTAGCACTTAAACTAATTTCATTACCAATTATTTTCTTAGTAAATGGTTTGCTTAGTTTGATTCCAGCAGCAATTGCTGCGTTTGTAGTTGGTTTGTTACGTGCACTCTTCGGTGGACTACCATTCTTACTACTTGCACCATTGTTCTTACTACCAATCATCCTTAATGGATTATTGACAGCATTGATCCCTGGATTGAACTTGTTCACAGTGCCAGCAGCCTTAGTAGCATTATTCTTAGGCCTTCCACTTGCACTTCTTGGACTATTGAACAACTTACTTGGAAAAGCTATATTAAGAGTTCTTTCATTCGTATTAACATACTTAGCATCAAACGTATTGAAAGACTTATTAGCATTAGTTGGTGTTCCATTAGTTATTAACTTATTAACACCACTTATTTTCTTAACAAAATTATTAACTACACAATTTGGTATTTTCCCTGCATTATGGCTTGGATTACCATTGTTAGCACAATTAGTTACAAAAGCTTTGCTATGGGGATTAACATTCATTAAAGGCTTTGCATATGTTGCCTTAGATCTATTTAACATCGGTGCAACACTTCTAACATTGCCTCTATGGACGATCCTTCCAGCACTTAACTTATTGAGAAGATTAGCATTAGGCTTCGTTGCTCTTGTAAGTCTTCCATTGAGATTATTGAAAGATGTCTTCGACATCATCAGAGCTATCGTTGAAATTGGAGCAATCTTGGCATTGCCATTGTTAGTAGGTATCCCAGCATTCTTGCTTCTGTTACCATTAACAACCATTAACTTCTTGGGTATGAAGTTATTGAACATGGCTATTCCATTTGTTCTTTCATTGCTAGCTACACTTGGTGCATCATTGATCGTTAATTTATTGACATTCATCGGCATGTTAGCTTTGCACTTATTCAACAAATTGTTGAAGCTAGGTGCTAAGTTACTATTACTTGGTGCTATCACACTATTGATCCTCGGTGCATTGCCAATCTTGATCGGTGCCGCCGTATTGAACTTCTTCTTATTAGCAGCATTGAACTTATTCCTTGGCTTCAACGCATGGTTGATCACAACATTATTCAACAACTTATTAGTTGGTGCATTATTACTTGGATTACTATTACTTCCACTAGTAAGTCAACTTATCATCAACACAGTTGTTAAATGGACAATCAGAGCAGTCGTACACTTGATCAGATTCTTTGTAGGATTGTTCAGATTAGGTGCTAGATTAGTACTTCAATTCATCATTGGATTGACTAACTTAGTACTTGGAGTCGCAAAAGCTATTTCTGTTGTAGCTGCTGTAACCAACTTGTTATTAGCTCCTATTTCATTATTAGTTCCTGTCGTCGGCCCAGTTCTATTCTTGCTTCACTTACTTAGAGCCGGACTAGCAGGTATCAATTTCTTGATCTTGCTTCCACTCAAATTGTTAGCCGGTCTATTGAACTTATTAACACTAGGTGGATTGTTACTCTCAATTCCATACTGGTTGTTCATTAGACCATTAACATCAGTCTTATTAGCAATTGGTGCCGGAATCCTTTCAGATATCGTAATGACATTGTTGACATTGCCATTAGTTATCATCAATACAATCGCATTGTTTGCCTTGATCGGAATTCCAGCTCTACTACTTAAAGCCTTCAACAACTTAGTAGTATTGCCATTGCTTCTTGCCGGAATCGGTTTGATCCTCGCAGTTGGTTTACCACTAGCATTATTGCTTGGTGCACTTGGATTATTAGGTGTCTTGGCACTAGGTCTATTAGGCTTAGCATTCCCATTGATCGCCTTGATCTTACTTGCATTGCCAGGATTGATCCCATTCTTGAACTTGAACTTAGCCATCTTAAACATTGTTGGCTTAGCAAGTCTTCTATTAAACGGAATTAAATTATTATTATTGCCACTCAAGATCTTGAAAGATCTTATCAACGACTTCTTATTACCATTACTAGTCGCAGGCTTATCATTCTTATTGTTATTACCTCTATTGGGTGTCATCACATTCTTGAACCCACTCAGATGGTTGAATCTCGGAATCCTATCAGCTATTGGAACATTCTTAACAAAACTATTATTAGGTTTGTTAGCTATTCCATTTATCCTTATTAAGAACTTGATCACAAGTTTGATCCCAGCTGTATTAGCAGGAGTACTTGTAGGACTACTCAGAGCATTGTTCGGTGGACTACCATTCTTACTATTAGCACTTGGATTATTGCTACCATTGATCCTTAATGGATTATTGACAGCCTTGATTCCAGGACTCAACTTGTTAACAGTTCCACTAGGATTGTTAGCATTGCTTCTAGGATTACCATTAGTAACACTTGGAATCTTAAACAATTTATTGAAACAACTTGTATGGACAGTCTTAGGTACGATCCTTACATACTTAGCATTTAACTTAGCTAAAGACTTGTTGGATCTACTTCTCTGGTTGCCATTACAATTACTATTAGCATTACCATTGTTCCTATTTAACTTAGCATTGAATGCCTTTATCTTAAGACCATTGTTGTTATTCGGCTTACCATTATTAGCAGCCTTATTAACAAACTTAGCCTTAGTAGCATTCAATTTGATCAGAAGGGGACTAGAGCTACTAGCAGAGTTGTTAACATTGGGAGCAACATTATTGCTTTCACCATTAACACTTGGCTTACCTCTATTGAACCTCTTGAGAAGAATTCTCAAGTTCTTAGTAACATTGAGATTACTTCACAACTTGCTTCACCAAATTCTTGATGGATTATTATTCGTGATCCTACCATTCTTCAATATGTTATTATTCGGTTTGTTCTCATGGATCCCTGGTTTGATCGCATTGATCGGAACAGTTCTCCTTGAACACTTACCAGACTTATTGATCGGTGCACTTATTGGATTATTGTTATTGATCCCAGCATTACTCATCGAAGGTTTGATTGCTGGAGTTATCAACTTCTTGTTAAGCTTATTGCCAGCATTACTCGGTGGCTTGCTTAAAGGATTGATCACATTATTCTTTAACGGATTACCAGTATTCTTATTCATCCAACTATTAGTTCTCTTACCATTAATTCTTGTCGGATTATTAACCGCATTAATTCCTGGTTTGAACTTATTAACGATCCCACTAGGATTGTTAGCATTGTTGGCATTACCATTAACAATCTTGGGCGTTATCAATAATGTTATCCAATCATTGTTACAAGGCTTACTTGCCAGCTTATTAACACAATTATTGTTCAATGTAATTGCTGACTTATCATTATTAGGTATTCCATTATTGTTCTTGCTCTCACCAATTCTATTGGTCTTAGGTGCACTTGCATTATTGGTACTATCATTCTTAGCAATTGTTATTCCAGCAATAATCTTGGCACTATTATTCTTACCTATCATTGGTTTAGCTATGTTGGCACTAGCACCAATCTTATTGCCACTATTCTTACCATTGATCTTAATAGGATTGTTACTATTTATTCCATTCGTAATCTTTGGAATTCTCTCATCAGCTATCTTGGTTTGGTTCTTTGCACCGATCTTGTTGCAATTAGCTGTTAACCCAATTGCTGACTTTGTAGCATTTATCCTATTAACATGGATGATGTTTGAACAACCAGTATTGTTCTGGTTCTTCGGATTCATCAACACACCTGCATTTATCCTTTCATTCATCGGTATGTTCGTTAACTGGTTGAACCCACTTAACTTACTATTCCACATTATCGGAATCGGTGCTTTGATCGGCTTACCATTAACATTGATCGCAGATTTCTTAGTCCTTTCATTGATTAAATGGTCATCATTATTAACAATCAACTTTGCAGCAGGTTGGCTCGCATTCCTAACATTGGGTCTTGCTCAACTTGGATTGTTCAACCTTAACTTGTTGTACATCTTAAATACATTTATCGTTACATTACCAATGATCGCTTATGTATGGATCGTCTTGGTAATCGCAGCTGTAGTTATGATTGCCACAGTTGTTGTAACACTTGGTATTAACCCAATTTCTATTTTTGAAATTTGGGTCATGGTTCCATTATTCACTACCGGCGCTATCTTATTAGCACTATTCACAATGGTTATCGGATTGACATTGGATGTCATTATGACATTGCTTAAAATCCCATTCATCGTTGGTAACTTACAATTTGGTTTGTTAATGGCTGCTCTTGCAAATCCACTTGCAGCTCTTATCGGGATTAACTTGTTAGCTACTCTTGGAGTAACATCGATCGTTCTACTTCTTGCAGGATTGTTCATGTTAGGTTGGATCTGGCTACCAGTTACATTTAGTCCACTTTCATTCCTTCTATACTTCATCATGGGTAGTCCACTTTGGATGACACTTAACTTTGCTGGACTTGTCCCAGTAATCGGTTGGATCGTTCAATTGATCGTCGATATCCTTTGGATGTTAATTGGTCTATGGGGCACAGCCCTTGTAACAGATAATACCTTTGCATTATTTGTTCACATCTTTATTCCATTAGCATTCTCAGCAGTAACAGGAATTATGTTATTGCTAGGTGCATTACCAGTTCTCCTTCTAGTATTGCCATTAGCATTGATTCAATCATTGCTCTTGCTTGGCCTACTATTTGGTGGAGTAGCATTATTATCATTAGTCGTTGTTATCCCAGCCGTTATCTTCGGTGTCTTAGCAACAGCTACAATGCTTTGGTTCTTTGCACCAATCTTCTTACAAATTTTGGTTAACCCAATTGCTGACTTTGTAACATTTACATTGTTACTTTGGATGATGTTCGAACAACCTATCTTATTCTGGTGGGGCTTCCAATTCATCACAGTACCATTGATGCTATTCTCATTCGTTGGTATGTTCCTCAATTGGTTAAATCCATTGAATTACATCTTTAAGGCTTTAGCTGCCTTACCAATTCTTGGTATCCCAGTTGTTGTAGCCTTAGCATTATTAACATTAAATATTCTAAGATTTGCTTCATTATTAACAATTAATTTATTCGCTGGATTCCCAGCATTCATCGTATTGACTATTGCTAAATGGTTAATGATCGGCTTAGGCGTATTGTTCTTCTTGAACACATTCGTTGTTACATTGCCAATGATCGCTTACGTTTGGTTAGTAGTTGTCATCGGTGTTCTAAGCATGTTCGTTATTGCCTTTGCTACATTAGGTATTAATGTTCCAGCAATCTTCGCAATTTGGGTAATGGTTCCATTCTTCGTTATCTTTGCTATCCTGATTGCATTAACTACAATTCCAATCATGCTTGCACTTGATCTATTTGATGTTTTAGTTGCATTAGTTCCAATCGTTGGTAACTTACAACTTGGTCTATTATTAGACTTACTTGCAAATCCATTGATTACGATCATTGCACAAAATATCTTTGCAATCCTTGGACTCACAGCTGTTGTTCTATTTATAGCTTCGTTGTTCATGCTTGCACATGTATGGCTTCCATTCACATTCGGAATCAACTCATTCTTACTTTACTTCGTAATGGGTAACCCATTATGGATGCTCCTTCAATTTGCTGGCTTAGTTCCAGTAATTGGTTGGGTAGTTCAATTGATCGTTGATATCCTTTGGATGTTGATTGGCCTATGGGGCACAGCCTTAATTACAGATAATAACTTTGCATTATTCATGCATATATTCGTTACATTAGCATTCGCTGCTATTCCAGTAATGATGTTGTTACTCGCTGTACTTCCAGTAATCTTGTTAGTACTACCAGTTGGAATTATCGGTTCATTGATCTTGTTAGCCTTGATCAACTTACCAATCTTCTTATTCAACTTAGTATTAGCATTACCAGTAATTCTCTACGGTATATTCTCAGTTGGAACATTGATCTGGTTCTTAGCACCATTATTGTTGCAACTAGCCGTAAACCCAATTGCAGATTTCGTTGCTTTCCAACTTCTACTATTCTGGGCTATCGAGAATTCAATCTTCTTCTATGTATTTAGAATTCTTACAGTTCCATTAATGTTCTTTACATTTACCGGAACATTTGTAAACTGGTTCAATCCATTGAATTGGTTGTTTCACGCACTTAATGCATTTACGTTATTAGGAATCCCAGTCTTAGCATTATTAGGAGTATTAACTCTTGATATCTTGAGATTCGCATCATTGTTAACAATTAACTTGTTCGCAGGATTCCCAGCATTCCTTATCTTAACTATTGCTAAATGGTTAATGATCGGTCTTGTTGGTCTATACTTCCTCAACACATTTATTGTTACATTACCAGTGATCGCTTACGTATGGCTTTGCTTAGTTCTTGGCTTTATCGTTGTATTTATTTCCGCATTCGCAACATTAGGTATCAACGTTCCAAATATCTTCAGTATTTGGGTCATGGTTCCATTGTTCACGATCGGTGCAATTCTTATCGCCTTGACAACTATCCCAATTATGCTAACTGCTGATCTTTTGATCACATTATTAGCAATTGCTCCTATTGTAGGATCATTACAATTAGGTTTGATCCTTGCAACATTAGCAAATCCACTCGCAGGATTATTAGCTGTTAATGTATTCGGAATTCTTGGCTTAACATCATTGATTATGTTTGCTCTAGGATTCTTCATGTTAGCAGATACATGGTTACCTGTAACGTTTAACATTATTCCATTCTTGCTCTACTTCATTTTAGGTGGACCACTTCTATATTCAGCACACATGATCGGATTGATCCCAGTTATTGGCTGGATCGTTCAAATCATTGTTGATATTGCTTGGATGTTGATCGGTCTCTGGGGTACAGCACTTGTAACTGATAACTTCTTTGCAATCTTTGTACATCTCTTTGTACCACTAGCATTTGCTACAATTCCTGGAATTATGATGCTCTTACCAATTCTTCCAGTTGCCTTGTTAGTATTGCCAGTTGCAATCATCGGATCATTGATCTTGATGGCATCGATCAACTTACCAGTTCTATTGTTCAACTTATTGATCGCTATCCCAGTCTTGTTGTTCGGAGTATTCTCAGCCGCAACAATCATCTGGTTCTTAGCACCAGTTGTCTTACAATTAATGGTTAACCCAATTGCTGATCTTGTAACATTTATCATTATGGTATTTACAGCAGCAGAGCAACCATTGTTCTACATCATCTTCAGCTGGCAAACGATCCCATTAACAATTGGTTCATTCATGGGAATGTTGATCAACTGGTTGAATCCACTAAATCTCTTATTCCATGCCTTAGCAATATTTACCATCCTTGCAATTCCTATTGTTGATCTTGGTGTCTTACTTGCTATTGATGGACTAAGACTTCTCGATTTGATTGGTATCTTTACAATCATCGGCGCACCAGCAGGATTCCTTGGATTACTTCCATTAACGATTGCTAAATGGTTGATGGTCGGACTTGTTGGCTTGTATCTCTTGAATACATTCATCGTCACATTGCCAATGATCGCTTATGTATGGCTTTGCTTATTAGCCGGTGTAATTTTAGTATTCTTGAATTCCTTTGCTAACTTAGGTATTAACGTTCCTAACATCTTCTCAATGTGGATCATGGTTCCATTCTTTAGTATTGGCGCTGTTGTTCTAGCATTGACAGTAATTCCATTGATGTTGGCTGTTGATACAGCAGTATCCATCTTAGCAATTGTTCCTATCGTTGCTAACTTGCAAATAGGTTTGATCATGAGTACATTGTTGAATCCTATTGCAGGACTCATTGCCGCAAACTTGTTTGGTATTCTTGGACTTTCTTCAGTAGCATTGTTCTTCTTAGGATTGTTCATGCTAGCCGATGTTTGGTTACCATTAACATTTGGATTAGATTCATTCATTATTTACTTCTTATTAGCTAACCCTGTATGGTACATGCTTCATATGGCCGGCCTAGTACCAGTTATCGGCTGGATCGTTCAGATCATCGTTGACTTGATTTGGATGTTAGCAGGACTTTGGGGCACAGCTCTAATTACTGATAATAACTTTGCATTGTTTGTACACATCTTCGTAACCTTGGCATTCTCTGTAATCCCAGGCATGATGTTGTTACTTGCAGTTGCACCAGTATTATTACTACTATTACCAGTAGCAATCATTGGTTCATTGATCCTCTTAGGATTGATCAACTTACCAATATTATTACTAGGTATTCCAATTGCATTATTGACATTGATTATTGGTATCGCTGGAGCCTTGATGATGTTCTGGTTCTTTGCACCAATATTCACGTACTTCATGATTAACCCAATTGCTGACTTCATAGCCTTTATTGAGTTATTCTACACAGCTTTCCAAAACCCAGTATTGTTCTGGATGTTCAGGATCTTTACTGTTCCAGCAATGATCTTGTCATTCATCGGCATGTTTACAAATTGGCTTAACCCAATTAACTGGTTGTTTATTGGAATTAGCTTATTCGGAATTGCAGCTCCAATAATTACATCCTTGTTCGCATTGGGTATGATCAACTTATTGAGATTTGGATCATTGATTCTACCATTTGGCTTCAACTTTGTAGCTTCATTAGTTGCATTCGCTGCTCTTACAGCTGCTAAATGGTTATTAGGATTCATCTTCTTCAATGTTGCCTTTGTATTACCAGCATTGATCTTATCAATTCCACTTCTTATCTTAGTTGGAATCGTAATTATCGTAATTGCATTCTTAGTTGTATTCATTAATGCTCTTGCTACAGTAGGTATTAACGTACCAAACGTATTCGTTCTCTGGTTATCAGTTGATGTTTACGCAACATGGGCCGTAACATTTATTGTTACTCACTTCACGGCATTCATGGCAATTGATTTAGCTATCATTTTATTCAACTTACCAATTGTTGCATTATTGCTTGGAGTAGGTTTGATTGCTGCAGGTTTGACACATCCATTGATGATTCTTCCTATCTTGTTAGCACAATTAGCAATAGGACTTGTCTCCATTGGTTCATTCCTTGCTGGAATCTTCATGTTCGCAGCATTGTGGGTACCTCTAACAAATAACTTATTAGCATTCGCAGTATTCTTGATCTTTGCAAATCCAATCTTCATGATGCTTCAATGGATGGGACTTGTCCCAGTCATTGGTTGGATCGTTCAATTGATCTTTGATTGGACATACATGCCAATTGCATTCTGGTTGTCTGGATTAATTTCAGCATTTGGATTTGTCTTCGTAATGATGACTATATGGCCATTATTCGTTGCTAATATGTTCGGTATTTCATTGTTAACACCAATCTTAGGATTCTTGTTACCATTGCTATTACCACTTATTCCATTAGTCCTAAGCATTGCTTTAGGTATGATGGTCTTGGCTAACACATTGATTGCAATGGCCTTTGTACCATTCTTACTCAGTCTATTGTTGTTACCAATCTTGAACTTGTTCTTGGCATTGCTACCATTGCTTCCATTAATTCCACTTCTACCATTGTTGTTACTACCACTATTGTTGTTAGCAGCACCATTGTTACTCGGACTTGGATTATTGAGAAGACTACTTAACTTTGGTATTTCATTGTTAGTAGCAATTCCAGCAACATTGATTTCAAATCTCCTTGGACAAATGATTCCTAACTTGTTGAGACTATTAGCATTCGGACTATTGCTCGGATTGAACATCTTCAACTTCGTTATGAACTTGATCCCTGGATTGTTACACAAGCTAGTAACATTGCCACTATGGATCTTAAGTCTTGCACTTCTTCTTCCATACTTGTTGGCATTGCCACTCATCTTGTTAGATATGTTTAATTCATTCGTAATTTCAGCATTATTGAACTTGTTGAAGACGATCGGATTACTCATTCTAAATAACTTCGTATTAAACTTGTTGAACTTCTTGTTCATCAAATTACCAATGTTATTATTATTGGCAATTCCAAACTTGATTCTGGGAACATTGCTTGCAGCTTTAGCATTCCCATTGATTAAGTTAGCATTACCAATTATCAACGCACTATTAGTATCAATCATCAGTTCTCCATTACTTGCATTACCACTTCAATTGTTTGGCTTATTCAATCAATTCTTGAGAGGTCTTGGAGTATTAATCGATCTAGGTCTTCTATTATTACTAGGATTACCAGGATTATTACCATTCCATAACTTATTGATGGATGCATTGTTCTTACTACCATTACTATTGAACTTGGTTGCATTGTTCAACTTATTGAGAACACCATTGAAATGGTTGTTGGATATCTTTAATCAACTCGCATTACCATTGTTAGCACAATTATTAACATTCTTGGTATTGATTCCATTCTTGGGCTTGATCTCATTATTGAACCCATTCAAGTGGCTCAGAATGGCCTTGTTAGCCGGATTAGCTACGATCGCAGTACAAATCATTTCTACATTGATCTTATTGCCATTGAAGCTTTTGAATAACAAGATCTTGAGCTTGCTTCCAGCATTATTGAACGGATTATTATTAGGATTCTTGAGAAATATCCTCGGTGGATTACCACTAGATCTTCTTGGATTACTTGCATTGCCACTTCTAAATATTCTTGGCTTGATCGGTACTTTGACACCAGGCTTGAGATTATTAGGATTGCCATTATTGCTCCTAACTCAATTACTTCTATTGCCACTATTGTTAGATAACTTGAGAAACTTGATCGCACCACTTCTATGGGGATTATTAGCAGGACTTCTAACATATCCAATTGCTAACTTGCTCAAGAACATTCTTGATATTGCATTGTTACCATTACTTGGATTCTTAGTAACATTGCCAATCTTCTTATTGAAGTTATTCAATAAAGCATTTGTATTACGTCCATTGTTATTATTCGGCTTACCATTGTTAGCTGGATTATTAACAGCACCACTAGTTGCAATCTTCAACTTGCTCAGAAGATTAGTTAAATTCGGATTGAACTTGTTGAACGGTTCCTTAGCATTATTGACAATGCCAATTTGGCTTGGACTTCCAGCACTCAACTTATTGAGAAGAGCATTGATCTTACCAGCATTGTTATTAACATTGCTCAGAGGATTAAGAAATATTCTTAGTTTGTTAGGATTCCCACTATTCTTACTAGCAGCTCCATTACTAGCAGGCTTAGCAACATTCTTACTCGGACTTCCATTGATCACATTGCTCAACATGTTACTATCAATGCCTCTATTGGCCTTGTTATTACCATTGTTAGCAGCATTACCAATTTTGCCAATTAAGCTTTTGCTTGATCTATTGTTATTACCATTAGTTCTCTTAGGTAACAAGCTTCTTGGATTACCTGCAGCATTATTGGCTGGATTACTTCTACCATTGTTGTTGGGTGGATTGTTCAGACACTTGCTCAAGTTACCATTTGATCTTCTTAAGTTGCTTGGACTTGGATTGTTCAACTTATTGTTGCCATTCATTCCATTGCTCAACTTGTTGACACCATTACTATGGCCATTAGGTTTGTTCTTACTTCCATTGGCACTAGCAGATGTCATCAGAGATCTGCTTGGAAACTTACCATTTGATCTCTTGAACTTGTTCTTATTACCATTGATCACAGCTATTGCTGGATTAGGATTGTTAGTACCAGGACTAGGGTTGTTGTTGGCTCCGATCTTGTTACCATTGATCTTATTCAACTTATTAGCCGCAATGCCATTGGCATTGATCAGAACTATCGGTGATATCGCTAAAGCATTATTGCTTGGCTTACCACTTGCATTACTAGGTGCACTCTTAGCACTACCAGTTGTTAACTTGATAAATGACGCCTTGAGCTTGCTCTTGTTGCCATTGTTGAGCGGACTTTTAACATTACCATTGTTCTTATTGAACCTTGGCTTGTTGACATTGTTAGCATTCCCATTAGCTAAAGGATTATTACCATTCTTATTAGCAAACGGCTTGTCAGCATTAGTCGCAAACTTCTTACCAGTATTGATTGGATTGTTACTCAACCCAGTTATCGTATTGGCAAATCTATTCAGATTGCTTAAGGACTTCATCAAGACTGTTAATAGATTTATCCTACTTGGACTTCTATTGTTACCAGGATTGATCCCATTCCATAACTTGTTATTGAATGCATTGTTCTTGATCCCAGCATTGATCAACGGATTATCATTATTGAATCTATTGACATTGCCAATCAAGTTCTTGAAAGATCTTATCAAGAATACAGTTCTTCCATTATTAGCAGCATTATTAACTAACTTATTATTGTTACCAATCTTTGGACCACTACAATTCTTGAATCCTATTAACTGGATCTTAGTTCCAGCAATCGCACTATTAAGAACAGTTGTAACTAAACTATTAGCTAAATTGATCTTAATTCCAGGACTTGTCTTGTTGAACTTATTAACAAGCTTGATCCCAGCTACATTAGCAGCACTAGTAGTACCATTCCTCAGAGGTCTATTAGGTGGCTTACCATTAGATATCCTAGGATTACTTGGACTTCCATTGCTCAACTTGTTGGCCTTGGTCGGAACATTGATCCCTGGTGTAAGATTGTTAGCTCTACCATTGTTGTTATTAACACAATTATTAGGTCTTCCACTCTTACTTGATACCTTAAGAAACTTAATAGCACCACTTCTATGGGGCGCATTAGCAGGATTGTTGACATTCCTAATTGCAAACTTAGTTAAAGATGCATTAGCACTTCTAGGATTACCATTGTTCGACTTGTTAACATTCTTACCGATCTTCCTATTGAAGATGTTGAAGAACGTATTATTAGGTAACTTATTAGCCCTTGGCTTGCCACTACTTGCACAAGCATTGACATTCTTCGGACTAGTAGCCTTGAACTTATTAAGAGCAGGCTTGAAACTATTGAGAAACTTGATCCCATTAGCATTAACATTATTGACAATGCCATTGTGGTTCAACTTACCACTTCTCAATATCATTAGGAGAGTTGCCTTCTGGGCATTGCTTGGACTTGAGTTATTAACTCTACCATTCAAGCTCTTGAAAGACTTGCTAAGATTGGTCGGTTTACCACTATTGATGTTAGGTCTTCCATTATTAGCCGGATTGATCAACTTCTTATTGATCTTGCCACTCGTAACACTTGCAACAATGTTATTAGCATTGCCATTACCATTGACACTACTTCTTCCATTGTTAGCATTACTTGGTACATTACCAATCAAGCTCTTAGCTGACTTGCTATTGTTACCATTGATGCTTCTTGCAAATGCATTATTAGCATTACCATTAGCATTATTATTAGGTGCCTTAATACCATTAGTATTAGGTGGTCTAAATGGATTGATCAAGTTGCCATTAGACTTACTCGGATTAGCTGGACTTCCATTATTACTTGGACTTCTAGATCTTGGTAAACTCTTCGCATTACTCAACCCATTACTATGGCCATTACTACCAATCATCAATGTATTGAGAAATATCTTGAGAATGATGATTCCATTCAAACTCGCAGATATTTTGAAAGACATTCTTGGACCATTGTCAGCATTACCAATTGACGGCTTACTTGCCTTAGCAATTCCAGCTCTTGGATTATTAACAGTCTTAACGATGTTGAATCCATTGTTCTGGCCATTGCTTCCAGTATTGTTGCCATTGGCATTGACACTTGGATTAGTAGGAACACCGATCGCATTACTTAGAGTTCTAAAAGATTTGGCTAAATTAGCTCTACCTGTATTGATTGCATTGTTATTATTCCCAATCATTCACACAGGTTTGAACATCCTCGGATTATTGGCATTGCCATTGATCTCCGGATTACTAACATTACCATTATTCTTATTGAACTTAGGTCTTAAGACCTTGATCACGTTACCAATCACTAAAGCGGTATTACCAATCTTGATCAACCTTGGCATCGTGCTAGCACTCGCTGGCATTCCAGCCTTGATCATCTTGCCTATCGTTGTATTGCGTAATTTGGTCAAAGGATTGAGATTAATAGGCGACGCCTTAGCTGCATTGTTGGCATTACCAGGAGTACTCAAAGACTTATTTGACTTAGTAATCCTCCCTCTAAAGATCTTAATCAAACCTCTATTAGTACTCGGGTTGCCACTATTAGCTAAAGTATTGACATTCTTAGCATTGACACCATTGATGTTATTGAATAACTTGTTAGCACATCTAATCACATTGTCTATAGTTGCTCTACTAGGGTTAGGTAATTCATTACTACCATTATTAGTACCATTCGTCTTGAACATGTTGGTTCGTCCGTTAAGTGCTCTTGGCTTGATGTTACTAAACGGTGTGATCTTACCAGCACTATTGAAGCTAGCTATCGCAATACCATTGGTTGGTTTGCTAGTATTACCATTCGTCATCGGTCTCTTGACATTACCATTGTTCTTGTTGAGCTTGCCATTCCCATTATTCAACATGGGCTTGCAACTACTCAGCTTAGGCATGATAATTCCAGGACTATTAATGATCGTCGGTGGATTGATACTCTTACCAGTTGGTTTGATGGGTCTAGGTGGAAGTTCGACAATTCCTGGTACAACAGTTCCAGGAACTGGCACAACACCAGGCGATACAGGTAACGTGGTACCAGAGCCAGGTTACGGTATTCGTCAAATTCCATCAGTTGGATTCTGGGTACATAACGATCCATTAGTTTTGTAAAAAACTGATTCATCGGATATGTGGAAGAAAACCACGCAAGTTATGATCATGTTTAAGGATTGAATTTAGTAACTGGGGTGGAAGCCAGCCTAGATTCAAACCCAGCGGATACAAAGTATCTGATCCCTAAAATGATCCAATAACAAAAAATTGATACCGAGAAAACACATTAAGTCGCATACAAGTTATCAAAATCAACGATTATATGCGAAATGTTATGAGCCAAACGAAAATAGCCGTCCGAAAGGGCGGTTATTTTTTTGTCATTAAAATGTAATATTTATTTTAATTTAAAATAAGTCGTTGTTGACACTTTTCTGTAAAAAGATGTAAATGGCTATACCATGCTGTTTTTAAGATGTATAATTGTGAAAAAGCAATGAAAAATAGAGTCGTTTATTGTACCTGAGATTATTTAAATATGATTTTTTTTAACACCAATTTAGTAAAAAAATAATACCGTGATATAATCTATATGACTCGGGAGGTGATACTATTGGATAGTTTTACTGATTTATTCTTGTCTAAATCTGAGGTAGAAAAGATTCAGTTATTCAATAAAATAAAATTAATTCGCACGAACCAGTTAGCTAGCGCTGATTTAATCGGTACTTATCGTAATCGGCACATAACTGTGAAAGATATCAACTTGCGTAAAGCTGCATATCAAATGAACAAAAGTTACGGAAGTGTCTACAATACTTATTTAGGTATTCAAGATGATTTTAGAGAGATCCTACATAAAGATGACTATGAAATTGAAGAAATGTTTGCCGTATCGAGGGACGGTTACCACGCATTTTTGACAACAAAGTCAGATGGATATCGTTTCTTAGATGCAATTGTTAAAGGAAAAGAAAGCTCATTTAAGCAGTTCTATACTGACCTTAATAGTAGTAAAGCAACTGTTTTGAGACATTTAAAGCCTGTTAGAAGTTATTTGAAGCGTTTCGGAGTTCGGATCGCTTATGAACCAATGCGTTTTGTCGGTAATGAAGAATCCATTCGTTTGGCTATCGCAGCATTGTATTGGAATGCTACACGTGGTTTCGTTTGGCCATTTGAATTATTCTCACAAAAGACCGCATTTAGAGTTGTCGATATTGCTCTGGAAAAATATCGTCTACAACCAATCAATAATATTTCGAAGCTTTTTTATGCTTACGTTGTTATGGCACATTCTTACCGTATTCTGGGCGGTAACCATATGCAAAACATCGAAGCACTTAGCGTTATTAATTATCCGTTCCCTAATATTTTTGAAGGAACGACTTCATTGTTTGAAGCTTCAAACAATGGCTCACATGATGTTAAAGAATTGAAACGTGCCATTGATTCGATCAGTTATGAAGAGCAAATGTTCCAATCAGCTGACTTCTATATTTTACTAATGTGTGTTCCAACGACATTTGAAGTTTCTGAGGAATATTTACAAACAGTATCAAGACAATTAGTTAAGTACAATCCACTTTTTGCTAATTTCATTGATGATTTCTTGGACTTGATCCCATATGATGTTGAACAGACTGTGTCTGATTTTGCATTGTCACACAAGGAATTCATGCGTTATAAGTATAATTTGACTACTTGTATCATCGGTGTTTTAGCTTTGGATCAAAACTTTATTGAAATGTTGAACTTGTTCTCAGGCTTTGGGGATGCTATGAGTAATTTGACGGATGAGAACTTGAAGACTAAGGTCAGTTCGACGGTTCAACACTTGATGAGACGTGATAAGTACAGTTCATTGAAGGGTAAGTCTAAGCTTATTTCTGATGCTCTATATGCGATCGCTTATCGTTTCTTCTCACTTTATAATGAGAATATTCAAGTACGTGTATATCTTGAACTTGAATCATTCTTCTTAGTTTATTCTGACTTGGCAATTACTTTGGAAGCTTTGCCATATGTTCAAATTGTCAGTGATTCTAAGGATGCTGATATCGTTGTAACGGCCAATAGTTCGGACCTTCCTGAAGATGAAGTTAAGGACGATGTCTGCATTTATCGTTGGATGTATAACGGTGTTGATGGACAGATGGGTGGTTTGCTTAACCTGATCTATAAGATTTGGACTGATGAAAAGGTTGGCGGAACTAAGACTATTTAGTTGAAGTTTTTTTCGAAATAGACTAGTATATTTGTTATGCGATGAGTCGAGAGACGTCGATTTATGACGTCACTTGAGGTAGGATATCTTGCATTACTCACCGGAATTTGTGAGCGATATCTTCAGCGGTTGTGTGAACCGACTTAGCTGATTGCTCTTATGAGTACTACCACTGAAAGCCATGGTTTAATTACCATGGCTTTTTTGATGTTCAAAAATGTTTTAGAGCTATGGCGGACAGAGGAGTTTTGCTTGGGGCACGTTTTGCGCGTCCTATTTCTCACATGTCTATCTCAGGTTTTATCTATTCTGGTGGGAGTAGGGGCTTCCTATTCCTATTACGTTATATTTTCTATTTGAATTACTGACTCTTTTTTCGGTTCGCGGGACTTTGCTCCGCTCATTTTGTTTCCTGACTTACATTGCTGTTGTGAGCTTTCTTTGCTTGTTGGTTGGATAAGTGTTGATATATTTTTTCTTCTCTTGTTTTAACTTCTTGCTCGCGTGCTTGTTCCTCGCACTCTTGCCTTGAGCTGATGTTGATTCTTTTCTCTATTTATTTATTTCTGGCTCATGTGCTCGTTTCTCGCACCTTCGCCTTGCTCTTGTTCTTATTTTTATTTGTGATTTTTTGGGAATTTTTATTATTTTTTGGAAAAGGGTTGGAATTTGTTGGTTCGTTTGGTTTGATTTATAGTGGGAGTGGCGTTATATTTGATGTTTGATTTTTAGTTAAATATTGATGGTTATTATATTTAAACTTTTATAAAATAATTGGATGGGGTTCTGTTTTTCGGAAATTTTTTCGCTGGGTGTTGACGCTGGTTTATCCAAATGATTTTTAAGTTGATGATTTGGCGATTTGATTGTTCCTTTATTTTCAATGCATTGTTTCTTAATTTTAGCGTTTTATTGCCAAATGTTGTCTGCTTTACTGCAGAAATGCGCTCTAGACTTAGTGTTATCTGATTTAGAAACTGTCAGTTGGTTCTTTTGTTCTGTTGGTTTCTATATTTTTATCGGTTGGCTGTGTTTTTCTGTGCTGTTTTTTAAACTAGTTTCGAGAGGTGCTGCCTTTCGCCACTTTCTATTTTTTGTGAATGGGGGTTAAGATATGCGATCACAAAAATTATGGTTATTGACTCTTAATGCTACTTTTAATATGGTTATGGGCTTTATTTTGCCTGTTAATATGATTTTTATTAAACAAAATTTGCACCAGACTCAGAATATGGCTGGGTTTTCTTTGATGGTTTATTCTGCCTTGATGATGATCGGTAATTATCTTGGGGGGATTTTGTTTGACCGTTATTCGAAGCGTTGGACTTTGCAGATTGGGTATATTATTGCGGTTGTTTCTTTGCTTGGGATGACTTTCCATCATGTTTGGCCTAGTTATTTGTTCATGCTTGTTATGCTTGGTTTTGGTATGGGGATTTCTTATACGGCTATTAACGGTTATACGGCTTTTGTTGCTGAGGAGACTGTTGGCGATAGTCGGGTTTTGTTCAATAATATGTACTTGGCGGCTAATTTAGGTATTGCCATTGGATCTACTGCTGTTGGTTTTATTTTTGAATGGAGTATTTTCTTTACTTTCTTTATTCCGGTTATTTTCTTTATCGCTTGCTTGTTGATTGTCTTTTTCAAGGCTGGTGTTTTAGATCAGACTAATGATTCTGCTGAAAAAACACATGAGTACGTGATTGACGATGAAGAGGTTGATCCAAAGCTTTCTATTGGTCAGAAGCGTTTCCGGATGAACTTGATTATTTTGAGTCTGGGCGTTTTTATCATGTGGATGGGTTATACGCAATGGGATAGCAATATGTCGCTCTACATGTTGGGCCACGGCTTTTCTAAAAAGGAATACAGTATCGTCTTCACGATCAATGCTGCTTCCTTGTTGTTGATCCAACCAATTATGAATCGGATCATGTCCAAGATCTTTAAACTGTTAAAAAATCAAATCGTGGTCGGGATCACGATCATGGGTCTATCATTTTTACTCTTGCCAGGAGCTAAGCAGTACTGGATGTACATTGTTAGTATGCTGGTTTTGACGATTGGTGAATCGATGGTCTTTCCAACTATTCCAGCTTTGTTGAATAAGATGTCAACTAGTAAAAATAGAGGAAACTTGCAAAGTTTGTATACGATCATGGGTTCACTTGGTCGAGCTGTCGGGCCATACGCCGGAAGCTTGATCGTTACTGCGCTATCTTTTGCCGATTTATTTTACGGTATTACCGCAACGATGATACTCGTTGCGTTATCATTAAAGGGTGTCAAAGAATTAGAAAAATGAGGTTGATTTATGACAATAGCTATTATCATTATTGTAGTATTGCTGGCGATCGTTCTAATTTTGAACGCCCTTTTTTTGTACCTTCAAAAGAGGAATAGCAATGCTTTAGGATCTGATGCTCCATTCGTACCACGTGATGAAGGATTAGATGAGGCTACTGAAAAATACCTGCAATTGCCACGCGACGAGTGGACAATTATTTCAAATAGGAATAAATTATATGGATGGTTTGTTAAAGCAGAAAAGCCGTCAAATACGACAGTTTTGATTATTCACGGTTTTGCGGTCGACCATACCTCGCTCGATATTCACGCTCAGCTTTTTAACCAGATGGGCTACAATGTTTTGCAGGTCGACAATCAGGCTGCCGGGAAGAGTGAAGGGAAGTATCAAGGCTTTGGTTATTTGGAGAGCATCGATACTATCGCTTGGATCAATGAGCTGTTAAGACAGCGTCCCGATGAAAAGATCATTTTATTTGGAGCTTCGATGGGAGCAGCGACGGTCATGATGACAGCTGGAAATGCTTTGCCGGCAAATGTTAAGGGCGTGATCGAGGATTCTGGCTATACTAGTATGCTCGATGTGGTTAACTACCACTTTAAGAGTCGCTACAAGGTCTCAGGACGGTTCCTCTTGAAACTTATCTCGATCGTTTCAAAAGTCCGTTCAGGCTTCTTTTATGGCCAAGCAGACTGTACTAAAGCTCTACAAAAATGCCATTTGCCAATTTTATTTATGCATGGAAAATTAGATACTGCCGTTCCTTACTTTATGAGGGATCAACTAGCTAGCGTGGGTGATTTTCCTAAAACGATGTATTCGTGCGATAATGGGCAACATATTCGCAGTTACTACGTTGACTCAGCTAACTATCGGCAAACTGTCGAAAATTTTTTACAAAAGTATCTTGAGGAGTAAACTATGAAAATTATTATGAACGAGTTCAAAGACCGGATCGAAAACGGCGATTTTAAGCAAACTAGTCTTGATATTAGTAAAGACGACTTGTTGCAAGAAGACCTTTGGTCGATCAATCAAGCTAGTGAGCAGATCAAGAAAGATCTTGCTAACGGTCAACTGTCGCAAGTGATGATCCACGTGGTCGATGCCGAATTCCCAATTGATTTTTACTTGGAATCGGATATTATCAACTTGCCATTTGACGATGCTAAAAAGGTGATCCACTTCTTCGAAGATAATCAAGAAGTCGATACGAAGGTCTACTTATCAACTCGTTGCGACTATTTAAACGCTTCAAAATTTCATATTGATTTGATCTCAGATGGGGATGTCACTGAAGCACAAGCTAAAAATGCTATCTCGATCATGCGTGGAAATTATGAAACTTCACTCGAAAATTTTAATAAGAAAGATGAAGCAGAAAAAGAGGCTAAGTAAATGGATACTGCGATGCTGTTATTCGTCGTTATTGGTCTATTTGCCGGTGTTTTAGGGGCGATTCTTGGAATCGGTGGGGGAATGATCATCACGCCGATTTTGACCATAATGATGGGATTAGATATCAAATATGCGATCGGAGCTAGTATCATCTCCGTTATCGCAACTAGTTCTGGTGCTACCATTGCCTACTTAAAGGACGATATGTTGAACCTGCGAGTAGCGATGTTCTTGGAAATTGCCACCACAGTCGGTGCCATTATGGGAGCGCTGTTAGTTGGGCTGTTCTCCAGTACCTTCTTATACGTCTTGTTCGGCTTTTTCCTACTGTATTCAACTTACAATATGATCAGAAAACTCATGAGTAAAAAAGGCGAAACAGTCTTCACCGGTAGCGATAAGACAGTTGAGAAGTTACGTTTAGCTGACAGTTACTACGATAGGGCTGAAAAAAAGCAAGTTGACTACTCGATGAAAAATGTCCCTGGTGGATTCATCATGATGTGGGCCGCTGGTTTGGCCAGTGGTCTGCTCGGTATCGGTAGTGGTGCTTTCAAAGTTATCGCCATGGATACGATCATGAAGATGCCATTGAAACCATCAAGTGCCACATCCAACTTGATGATGGGTGTAACAGCCGCCGCCAGTGCGACCGTCTACTTTTTTAACGGCTCGATCAGGCCAGATATTGCGGGACCCTTGGCGATCGGTGTGTTAGCAGGTGCCACAATTGGTGCCAGATTGATGCAAGTACTCAGACCAAAAGTTATCAGAATGATTTTCGTTCCTATTATTTTATATATGGGATTGCAAATGGTTCTTAAAGGATTTGGGGTGAGCTTTTAATGAAAAAAGAAGAAATGCGTGACGTTGAGCTCATTATTGGAAAAATTTTACGGATCGGTGTAGTTGTGTCCGCGATCGTTATCATTTTAGGTATTGTCCTTTATTTTGTTAACGGCGGATCGGGCTATGCTGATGGGCAATGGCCACAACGGTTTGGCGTGATGTTTCAAGGTGTCGCTCAGGGTAAGTCGTATGCTGTGATTATGCTGGGTATTTTCTTGTTGATCTTGACGCCGGTGTTGCGGGTCGTCGTTTCTATTTACGCTTTTGCTAAAGAGCGGGACGTTTTGTATGTTTACATTACTACTGCTGTTTTGGTTATTTTGATATTTGCTATGGTGTTTGGATATCATGGCTAGTGGCTTCTGAGCTTATTGCTTGGAGGCTTTTTTGTTTGGTTGATATTTGTTTGATGGGATAGATGTGGTAGTTTGGAGTGGTTGTTCACTGCCGATTCCGGCGCCCGGGGATAATGCCACAATTCTCCCTTGATTTTGATTTTACTTAATTTGAATAAACTTGAGATAGACATGTGAATGATAGGGCAGGACAAAGTTCCGACTGAATCTATCCAAACACTTCCTCATCTATTTCATCAACAAATTTTTTCCATTCACAATATATTTGTTATCATATAAATATATTAATCAAATTAAGGGGACTGTTATGGGGAAATTTTTAAAAGCTATTTTCAGCATCGTTTTTTTAATAGGGATAGTTCAATTTCTAGCCTCTGATACTGATGTTCAAGCGCGTTTCATTACTTCTACTGCTGGTGATCGGGTAGAACTGGCTGATAAGTACTTTACAAATCTAGATAGTTACAATAAATCTATGAAAGAAGCTAGACGGGTTAATGATTTGATGAATAATTGGGTCAATAATCCTGATAAGACATTTACTGAACTATATCCCGAGGAGGCAGCCGCACATCCTGAATATGCAGCTATGGGTTCATTTAATGAATTTGTTGATAAAAGATATTCGCCATATAAAGGATTCACGAAGGCAGAAACTCGAGAAGTGTATCGCATTACTTATTCGAATTATGCAGATTCTATGGAGACCATTTCTCACGGTGGGTTGGATACTGAAGGGGTTAAGTTGTCAGGCAATCGTGGCTATAACGCTATGTTGACGCCATCTGATATTACTGTTTTTAATGGGACTGGTAATAGTAAAATCACTCATGCTTTGGAATTGGGCTTTAAAGAGTGGGAAAAGGATAAAAGATTTCACTTCCGTATGGTCAATAGTGACGTAGATGCTAGAGTTATTGTTGGTGGTAGTGATCAAGTTGGCTTGGAAAGTAAATATTTTGAAAAGTACATGTCAGCCTTGTATGTTCCAACAATCGTGTATGACAACGTCTTGGTCCAAGGATTGATTGTGGTCTCACCTGATATTGAAGCTCTTGATGCAGATGATCCTCAATTAATCCATACAGTTATTCATGAATTAGGACATGCTATTGGTAGACCAGATGTTGATACATTTTAAAAAATGTGGGATTGCCCATTTTGTAAATAAGATACCATGTCGTTTTTAATATCATTGCTAGTGTCAGTCCAAGCAACATTTTCGTCGATTTCAGCTTGAGAAACATGAGTTTGTCCGTTTTGTGTGTAGGACATCATACTATCTCTAACTTTTTCTTGATAGTTGGGAACAGCATATGTTTTAGGGTCATTGTATACTTGTAGCACTTCTTGAGGATCGACTTTGTTTGTATTGCCTCCATAAATATTTAGAGTAGCCATATCGAAATATTTACCATTGGCTAATGGAATGTAGTAATGAGCAGGTGAGTGCCGTAATGCAGAACTATCAGTTTTTTCGTTTAATTCAGGATCTGAAGCCTTATCAAGTATTTTGTGATTCAATTCAGAAAATGAATCTGCACCCCATAACTTTCCGTCATCATCTAGATACATGTCGCTAACCATGGGCGCAACTGGATTAGGCTTCTTATTGTTCTGATTTGATGTGATAGTAATTATATGTTTGGCCAGATTTATTATCCACATAAACACCCTTGTCGTTCTTTGTAAAACTCATGGAATTGTTTTTAGTTGCATTGCTGGTGGGAATGACATGTAAATTCTTGCCAGCTTTTTTTGTGGAGCCGTTGAAGTATTTATACTCAGGATAAATATCACCGTTAGCTTGCTGACGATATTGGTAGACGCCTTTTGATCCGTAAGGATTGATGGCAATTATCCGATCAGGATTGTCAGAGCTTTGTAAAAAAATACTGTTATCGTTGGTCTTTTGAGAGTTGTTAGCTTGCTTCTTGTTGTGTTTTTTAGCAGGTTTGTTGTTTGAAGTTGTCACTTCTGAATTATCATTGACGCCAATGTTGGTATAGCTCTTGAACGAGAAATAGCTAGCAATAAGTGCAATGATGATGAATCCCCCTAGTACTATGAGTAAACGACGATGTTTTTCATGAAATTCCCCCCGGGTGGTGCTTTTAATGGTTCTTTAATTGATTGTTGAATATTAATATTATTATATATCTTGTGAGAGTAAATTCGGAAGATAACACAAAAAGACCGCATATCTAATTGATGTATATCATCAATTGATATGTGGCCTTTTGATTTTTACTCGTCGTCGGTGTCATCTCTTCGTTCGATTCTATCAGTCGTTCAGCAGATACGGGATAACCCAGTTTTGAGTTGACATTGTATACTAGCTGTTTTTGTTAACCATTGTACTCCGTATAAATGATCTTTGTTTTTGTGTTATACCAAACTGCCCTTGTTTTGTTACCAAACGTTGCCAGTTTTATAGTGGAAACGAGCTCCGAGGCACAGCGGTCTCCGGTTAACACAGGTGGTCGCGGCACTGCTTCGCAGCACCTTGTGCTCCGGTGGCAGACCTCGCTTTCTCCGCTCTCTTTTTTTGAAGACAAAATCGAACGTATGTTTTACAATGTTACTTGAGATATTCAGAAAGGGAGGTTGCTTATGGCGACTCGGATCGGGATTCGGCAGTTGGTCGAGTTTGTTTTGCGTAGCGGGGACTTGAATGAGTCTAAGGACAGTCAGAATACTGCCATGATCGGTGCTCGGATCCATCGGCAGCTTCAAAAAGAGCGTAGTGACGATTATGAAAGTGAGGTTTATCTGAAAAAAGTTGTATCGATGAACGGAGAAGATTACGTGCTTTCTGGTCGGGCTGATGGTATTGAGATCTGTGATGACCATATTTTGATCGAGGAGATCAAGACGTCTGACCAAAAGTATGAAGAACTGACTGATAATACTCGCGAGCTTTATTGGGGTCAGGTGAAGGTTTACGGCCACCTGATCTTGGAAGAGCATCCGGAACTAGATGAAGTGACTTTGCAGCTGACTTATTATCAAGTCTCTGAAGATAAGACTACCGTTGATGAAGAAACTTTCGGTCGTGATGAGCTGGCTGACTTTTTTGAAAAACTGATCAATGAGTATGAATTTTGGCTCAAACTGCGTTCAGATATGCGTAAGACTCGTAATGAATCGATCGTACCGATGAAATTTCCCTTTGAAAAATTTCGGACGGGGCAACATGAAATGGCTGCTGCGGTCTATAAAACGATCTGTTTGGAAAAACGGCTTTTCATCGAAGCGCCGACGGGAACAGGGAAGACGATCTCGACGATGTTTCCTGCTATCAAGGCGATGGGCGAAAACAAGATCCAGCGTCTGTTTTATTTGACCGCAAAACAGAGCACTCGCCACGTGGCTGAAGAAACGATCGATCTGATGAGTGAGCACGGTTTGAGGTTGAAGAGTATCACTCTGACAGCGAAAGATCAGATCAGATTTCCGGAAGAAAAAGACTTGTTGCCGGAGAAAAATCCCTACATGGTGGGATATTATGACCGATTAAAGCCAGCCTTGAAGGACATTTTGATCCATGAAGATAGCATCACCCGTAGCGTTATAGAAAAATATGCCAAAAAGCATACCGTCGATCCTTTCGAGTTTTCACTAGATACGTCGCTTTTTTGTGATGTCATCATTTGTGACTACAATTATTTGTTCGATCCCTTGGTATATTTGCAGAGATTTTTCACCGAGAAGGATAATGACAATTTCTTTCTCGTTGATGAGGTCCACAACCTAGTCAGTCGGGCACGGGACATGTATTCCGCTGAGGTCACTAATGTGGCGATACCTGAGTTGATCAAGGAAGCTCAGAAGCAGAAGAATTCAACTAAGAAATATCAAAATCAGCTAAAAAAATTACAGAAAGCTTTTGAAGATGTAAAGTTCACCCTAGATCTTTTGAAAAAAGATGAACTAGTGACGGCTGATATTCCCGACAATCTAGTCAAGGCACTCAACAAGTTCAACGAATTCATCACTGACTGGCTCAAAGATCGAGAGCCCTCTGATTTCGTTGATGACACTCGCGACTACTTTTTCCAGTGTCTGCAATTTTTGAAGATCAGTGGCTATTACGATGATACGTATAAAACACGGATCGTCTTGGATGGTGGTAATATTTCCGTTAAGCAGATCTGCCTTGATCCTAGTTTTTTCCTTGATCAGTCGCTCAAGCTTGGTCTGGGTGCCGTCATGTTTTCAGCGACGCTCTCGCCGATGGACTATTATCGTGACGTCTTAGGTGGTAAGGAAAACAGTTTAGCCTATCAATTGCCATCGCCATTTCCAGCGCAACACCAAGAAATCTTAGTCACGCAGTATGTGCAAACGACCTACTATCAAAGATCAGCCAATGAAAATAATATCGTTGAAAGTTTAAAAGCTTTGGTTAGCGCCAAAAAGGGGAACTACTTGTTTTTCTTCCCATCATACGGGTATTTGCGACAAATCAAGGATGCTTTTGAGAAGAGATGTCCCGATATCCAGACGACTGAACAGACTACCGGGATGGACGCATTTGCTCGACAGGATTTTTTGGATCAATTTGAAGAGGACCCAGAAGAAACTCTGGTTGGTTTTTGCGTCTTAGGTGGCATCTTCTCTGAAGGGATCGACCTTCGAGGAACACGTTTGATCGGAGTAGCGATAATAAGCGTTGGACTGCCAGGCTTGAGTCCCGAAAACAATTTGATCAAAGACTATTACGACCAAGAAAACGGCCAGGGATTTGCCTACGCCTACCAACTACCAGGCATGAACAACGTCCTCCAAGCCGCCGGCAGACTCATCAGAAGCAGCAGTGACGTCGGCATCATCCTCTTACTCGATCAACGTTTCGCCAGTCAAAGATATACCCAACTATTTCCACCACACTGGCACAATTACCAAAGAGTCAGCACTTTAAAAAAATTAACGGCCGATATCAATGATTTTTGGAAAGGACAATCTAATGAAGACTAAACTGACAAAAAATCTCGAATCCACCTTATATCAATATTGCTACGAACAGTCAGCTTACGTGGTCGAAGAAGTATCGATGCCTGACAAAAAAGGGATCGTGGACACTTTAAGTTACCAGCAATTACCAGACGGCTCGATCGAATGGCGTTGTTACGAATTAAAAGTCACCAAAAATGACTTCCACTCCAAGGCCAAATTGTCCTTTATCGGAAATTACAACTACTTCGTCCTGCCACAACAATTGTACGAAGAAGTCAAAGATGAGATCCCCACGCACATTGGCGTTTTGATCTATCGTGAATTTGACAAAGAAGCTCTAGAGCAAGCAGATCAAACCTTGCGGGCACCAGGATTTCTGACCGTAGCCAAGAAAGCTCAGTATCAAGAACTACAAGTCAACGAAAAAAAGCTGACTAGTCACTTCGTCGCTTCGCTATTTCGGGAAGTCGACAAGGCTAAGCGCGTGGAAAAGGGCTTGCAGCTATATCCAGATGATAAACTATATAAAGAGCTGAAAAAAAGAGCAAAAAAAGGCTACGACATCTATCATCCAGATCACAATATCTATGACCGCTTTATCGATGATATGCAAAATGATGCTGTGACGGCGTTACAAGAAGAGCTAGATGCAAGAAACGCTGAGTATCAGGAATTGAAACTAAGGTTAGAGCAACTCGATCATCCAAATTTGGAGGGTAAAATATGACCTACTATCCATATTTAAGGGGTCGGATGTATGACTTGTTAGCTTTAAAAGAAGCCTGTTTGGCAAACGAACTAGGAGAAAATATCGTTCCGATCATTGAGCCAGTCAGAGATTCCAAAGAGCTGTTAGATACCGTCCAAACATTGGTCGACCACGAACAACCTTTCAGCATCATCGCCAATCCTCAAGTCAGCGTCTATGGACTAAACGATACCAAGCTCCACCCACTGCCAGATTTGAGTAAGTTAGTTTTTTTCCATCCAGCAGCGATCTTGGCCCCAGACTTTAGCAGCGACTTTATTCAAAGCGATAACAACAATAGCCTCCTAGTAGCCCGTAACTACCAGCTATTAAAAGCTTACCAAGACACCGACCTGTTAAAAAAAGTAAGTGGAGTATTGATCCCAGAAGAAGCCAGACTCCACCAATTAGTCAAAAACAAAGCAATAACTCTAACAGATCCACTAACATTCGTCCCTCATGTAGAAGATTACGCAATAATCGACGACGAATTTTTCCAATCAGCAAATTGGTACCAACAAATCGACAATTATCACGGATTCGGCGACTTCTCCATGGTCGGCAGCCACTATTTCGACAAAGGAATGCCGTCTCGTGCCATCGCCCTGCACGTCATCTACGTCACAGAAGACGGAACACTAAGGATCCACCAATTCGTCTCCGACAGCAACGAATCCATGCGAGGGCAAAAAGAAAAATTCTTCGAAGCCATCAAAAAGCTATCCAACTGGGCACTAGAAAACATCCACGGACTAAATCGAACCACTGCTTTAGAGCAATTGATCGAGTACGCCGATCAGACCAAGTTCCCAGGTTTAGGAATCGTAAAAAAGCTCTCACTCCGCCATCATTTTCAATTGATGTCACGATTGTTGGAAGTAAATAAATAAAACAGGTCAGCAATGATAAAAAATCAAAACTGACCTGTTTTTTCGTTTAGGTAAAAAAATTTTTGTTATCATATAAGTATATTTATTAAGCGGGGGAAAAACTGATGGAGAGACTAAAAAGAAACCTGTTGATAACGGTACTAGCAATTGTCGGTGTATTGGCAACAAGTCCAAGCGGCGTTTCAAAAGCCTACGTCGTGACAGATGATGAAGGCGATCAAATCGAAATACCAGATAAGTATTTTTTGAAATATCCAGCGGTTGCTAACAAAGAAGACACTGAACGATCACAAATCGGAAATGCTTATTTTCAGAAATGGATGGACAATCCCGATGTTCCTTTTAATGAAATCGATCCGGAGTTTTACAATGCACATATCGGTAATAAGTCATCAATAACAATGACTTTTAATCAAGTTATGGAAAGTTATTTAAACAAGCAACGTCTTGCAACGACGGTAACAATCAAAGACAGAACTGATCAATTAAAGAATTTTTTAATTAAAGCATTTAGTTCAAAAAACAGCATTCGCAAATCTGAACTCGATACGGATGGAGTAAGTTTTGTCGAATTTGCAGGATTTAACAGTATTCTAAAGCCATCTGATTATACGGTTTACAATGCAACTCATGATCCCAAAGTAAAACATGCCTTAAGCTTAGCTTTTGAACAATGGCAAAAAGATGATAGATTCCATTTCATGTTGGTAGATTCACCAAAGAATGCCCGTCTGATTGTGACGGATACAAATACTATCTCAAATAATAATTCGGTTCAGTTGGAGGAAGGATATTTAGCATTATTTCATCCAACGAAAGTTTATAAACAGACATTAGTACAAGGTGAGATAGTATTGTCATCGCAATTGGAGCAGCTTTCTCAGGATAATCCAAAACTTGTCCATGCAGTATTGCACGAAATTGGCCATGCAATCGGACGTCCAGATCTTTACTGAACATAAACTTTATTATTATTACTGTCTCTAAAGTAAGGTTTCACGAAACTAGCATCATTGATGTCATTTACAGGACCGAATGACTTATTATGTGCTTTGTTCCACTCAATATTTTCTTTAATTTCATCATCACTAACTACCTCTATATCATTATTTTTGTAATACATTACTCGATTGTAACTAGGTGATTCTTCAAAGTAATAGAGATAGTTTTTATAATCATCATAAACTTGCTTGAATGTAACATTCATTGGTTTATCACCATAAAAGAAGTTCTCATTTATATCATAATAGTCACCATTTTTTAAATAAATTGGTTGGTGAGTATCCTTATTATAGGGTCTTTTAGAGTAGTTATCTTTAGAAGGATTCGAATAAGAAGATAAGCTATTTTTTAGATATTTTCTATACCAGTCAGGATCTACTTTCTTAGATGATTTATTGTTTGATCCATTCTCCTCAACGTCAACAGGCTTATAATTTTCTCCAGTCTTCTCATCTTTATATTGACCATTCTTCTGCTTAACAAAAGAAAAAGAAGCGGACTGGTTAGACGTATTTTTTGGAGTGACCGTCAGGTTGTCAGAATTTTTAGATGTTTGTCCGTTAAAGTATTCATACTCAGGATAAATATCACCATTAGCTTGAGCTCGATAACGGAAAATACCCTTAGTCTCTTTCGGATTGATTGCTAAAAATCGATCTGGATTGTCGGTATTTTGTAAATAAAACGGTTTGTCAGTAGTTTTCTTCTTATGACTCTTCGTCGTAGCTTTAGCACTGCCTGTTTCACTAGTAGTGACCTTAGCCTCATGATCGATATCAGTATTCGAATAACTCTGAAACGCAAAATAAGCTGAAAAAGCCACAACAACGATCAATAAACCTGATAATCCAAAAAACAATTTCCGTCTTCTCATTTTTAATCCCCCATGATATTACAAATAAAATTATATACTTATTTTTCAAAAGTTAAAACGGAAAAATATGAAGAACATCATTCAGATTTGAGTGGTGTCCTTTTTGCCGTTATAACGCCAAAACCCAAAAGCAACACAATTGTGGATTGATATATTAGTATTTTTATACGTATCATGGATTTGTCAAATGCAACACAGCATAGAAATGTTTATCATAGGGGGATTAAAAATGGAACAGGTCAAGAAGAAAAAATCAGTTTGGAAAACAATAACGGTCAGCATCATATTTTTATTGCTGTTGGTATTTCTTCTAGAAATGGGAAGTGTCTTCATTCAAAGATCTCAATCTGGAAATGAAGTCCATACAGAACATTTTTTTGAACGAAATAAAAACCAAATAGCAAGAAAATAATAATTCAAGGGGGAGAGAAATAAAATATGAAAAGTAAAACAGTAACGATAATTGTGGGCATAGTAGCAACAATAGCAGTATTAATGATGGCGATAAGTATTCACAACCAAAACAAATCTGATGTAACAAGTTCTGAAAAAACGGAACAAACAGGATCCACTAAAGACTCAGATGCAAAATCCGAATCCAACAGTTCGAACCAACAACATGACCCTACTATGGATTCGTCAAATGATTCTGACGAATCTGATAGCTCTGATGATAGTTCCGATAACGATGACCGTCCACATTTAAATAAAGATGGATTAGCAGACCCTAGTGGGTCCGATGGCAGAGTCGCTAATTCGCCAAACACTTACAGTGCTACTGAAACTGGCTAATCTAAAAAATCAATTCTAAATTTTGTCATTGCAAATAGCAGTGACATTTTTTTTGCCAAAGGAGATAACTAATGTCCAATTCACAACCCAAAAACAACAAGCCAACACAAATAGTCATAGAACACGGATTCACCAAAGAAACATTCAAACCGTCAGATTCATCGAAACCTTTCAAATCTCGTTATTGGCTTCAGATAATATTAGCAATAATCGTTTTGATAATTGATTTTTCATCGCAGATTTTTATAGATTCTAATCTACTAAAAGCTCAGGCTACGACATCATGATTGGTAGTGAAATGAGTTATAGCAAAAAAGCCAACCGAAAATCGATTGGCTTTCTAAATTCAGGCACATCTCAGGAGACAAAATAGATTGTTAGTTTGCTTTTTGTTTGAGAATGCGACTAAAAGTTAAGTCTATTTACCAGGATGCAGTAACTTGTGATCCAAAGGTGGTTGACCATTAGGAGCAGGATTTACAGCTTGATTAAGAGCGTCGTGGAATTGATTAGGGAAATTATTCATAGTTAAAATACCTTCTTTATATAGTTTTAGATTGTTTGGTTTTTCAAAAAGTTTTATTTACCAGGGTGCAGTAACTTGTGATCCAAAGGTGGTTGACCATTAGGAGCGGGCTTTACAGCTTGATTAAGAGCGTCGTGGAATTGATTAGGGAAATTATTCATAGTTAAAATACCTTCTTTATATAGTTTTAGATTGTTTGGTTTTTCAAAAAGTTTTATTTACCAGGGTGCAGTAACTTGTGATCCAAAGGTGGTTGACCATTAGGAGCGGGCTTTACAGCTTGATTAAGAGCGTCGTGGAATTGATTAGGGAAATTATTCATAGTTAAAATACCTTCTTTATATAGTTTTAGATTGTTTAGTTTTTTAATAGATACTATTTACCAGGGTGCAGCAATTTGTGATCCAAAGGGATTTGACCATTAGGAGCAGGCTTTACAGCTTGATTAAGAGCGTCGTGGAATTGATTTGGAAAATTATTCATAGTTTAAATACCTTCTTTATATAGTTTGTTTTGATCTAAATATCTCCGTATTTAGTTAATGCTAAATGTTAAGGGCGAATTATTTGTTGCTGAAGTACTTTTGTTCTTTGATCAAGGCAATTGAAGCAGTTGGAAATGATTTGAACGCCTCAGTTTCATAAGTAGTTTTTTCAAAATTGTTGTATGTATCTTTCATGTTAAGTACCTTCTTGTTATTTAATTGAATTTTTAATTGTAAATTGATGTTTTTATTAATAGTAATTATCTTTGTAAGTGTTTAATAAGTGGATCGACAATGCGATCATTTTTAGGTTGTACAGCTAACTGTACGGTGTGATGTAAGTCATCAGCTAGGTTGTTCATGTAAGTACCAACCTCCTTTCTATGTGATACATTATTGCGTCTGAAGCTTTAGAGCAGCTTAAAATAATGTAGTCATTTTGTGAAGAAGGTATGAAAAAAGCAATCACCGGTGATGGTGGTTGCCTTTCGCTTAGTTTAGTCAATTGTAAAAGAGGGTTAGTTTAAATGGACCAAGTAGTTGTCCAAGTGAGTTTTGATTTATAGGATCCATCGTCAAGGTTGGTGTTACGGATGAAGATCTTAAGACCCTCATTGCTCAACCAAGATACTGGTTTTATAGATTCGCCTTGTTTAGTTTGTTCAACAACAATTTTTTTATTTAGGATACCCAGTTCATTTTGATCCTGATCAAAATATCGTAATTCCAAACTATTAGTAGATGATGATTTTTTTGAAGAACTATAATGAAATTTATCTGAAAAGTCTAACTCCAATTTTGCAGGATTTTTCTTACGACGATTGTCATTGAAGTCAACGATATTATTGTCACCATCTGGAGAAATTCGATCCTTTAGTGAAGTGATTTTTTTAATTACTTGTCCATATTCTAAATTATGTGCGATTGGTACAATACCATCGACAATAAAAGAAATATAATTCATTGGTTCTATGGAAGAGGTGTAACTTTCGCCATAACTAATGTATACAGTAAATAAAGGTTTATATTCAAAGGAACTTTCGTCAATTTTAGTCACGAGGGTATCAATCGTAACTTTGACTGGATAATTTTCAATAGGTACGTTTCTTATATGTACAATATTTTTATCATCAATCGTGATATTTTTTAGTGGAATATTATAATTATTGATTTTAATACTATTTGAATCAATAACTCTTTCATTTTTACTAAGAGGATAAATAAGCTCATTATTACGAAAAAGTGCTTGATCCAATTCATTATTACGATTTGTAATCGAAACAGTGTGGGTCAAATGATCGGTTACTTCAGCATTTCCAATATTCAAGGCATTATTTATATGAGTATTATCAGCATATACGCTACTGATAGTGTGGTCATAATCATTATTGACATCATTACTGTCTACACCGATATGAATTTCATTGGATTTTACTTTAAAGGGTTTGTTTTCATCAACTGGATTCTCACTGATGATTTCAATATAGTATCTTGTATTGTTGTCTTTTTTTGTAAGAGAATTTAAGGATAAGGAGTTGGTGGGATTGTTAATTTCTTCGTCTTCAGAATTTTTGATTCTGTGCCAATGGATTTTATCTTTGTCATTATATTCCCCATTTAATGTGAGAACAGTAGATTCTCCAGAGCTAAATGTAGTTTTATTATCTTTGATAGTCAGCATATTACCAACAGTAACGTATGTATAGGCATCAATTTCTTTTCCCAGGCCATTAATTAAGGATCCTTTTATTTTGATAAGTTGTGAAGGAATGTGCTTATGGCTAAGAATCGAACCTGCATTTGGATTAACAAAAATTTGATTATCTTTAATCGAGATAAGGTCATTAGATGTTTTATCAATCGTGGTTCCAGAAGAATCATCAGGAAATGACCAATGAATATCATGCGAATCATTTGCAGTAATAGGGTCAGGAGTCACCTTAAGATAATACCCTTTTTTCAAGAAATCGTTATTTACTAATAAATAATTAGATTGAGGTTGGATGGATAAATTATTGGTAATTTCGCTTTCATTAGAGAAGGTAACCGCAGTCATATTTGAATATAGTGGTGGATTAAAATATGGTAAAGGCGGGAGGACTTGAGCAAATGCTTGTAGGTAATATGTTCCAGGTGTATCAGATGTAAATGAATAACTACTAGTATTGGTAGAATAAGTTAGTCCAAATAATCCTGGTTTTCTAATCTCACGCCATTTTTTTCCATCATATTTATACCATTTGTAATTAACTCCAGAAAGATATTTTCCACCGAAAAAAGAGCTAACATCATTTTTGTTAACTTCAGTCTTGATAGTCACAGTTTGTTTTGTTTTTGAGTAATAATGATTGTCAGGCTGCAATTTGAAATCAGAAATTGTTACCCAGCTTCCAAGAGAATATCCAGACGGAGACGGTGTATGAAAAGGTTGAGGTGCAGTACCAGAGGTATTGTCTGCACGTGTAATAGAAATGAATCCAAAAAAAGTCACAAAAGGAATCATCACTAAAGTTATTTTAATAAAATTGTTTGAAATAATTTTTTTAAAAATAAGCACAACCCAGTCCCCCCAGAAATGGATTATTTGAAATCAATTATAAACGGCATATTAAAATCAAAGAATGGCAATTTTGGTATAAAACAGTATTTATTTATTTTTATTCGATATATTGAACCAAATATTCATAAGAAAGTGAGTGAAATCAAATAAAGTATCAAAAGCACTTATATCATGCTAGGAGTCGGCATTGAACGCACAACCAAATTACAACCTCTATCCAACTAACTAAACGAACAAAGCTCCATCCAACTATGTCCGCACAACTCTCATACATCCATACATCAAAAAAAGAACTGTCCAAAAGGACAGCTCTACCTGGGGTTGTTTATAAATGAATAATTAGTCAAGGTCAATCAAATACTAACGAGTAACGTTATCAAACAATTGGCCAACAGCAGCAACATCGTTAGCAGCTGTATGAATACCAGTACTAATACCAGCACGTAGTGAGTTTAAAATAATCATAAATTCGTTCCTCCTTCATCTGAACAAGACCAATTATGCATTCACAAACATAAAATAAACTTAAAAATAGAAACCAATTTATTTTTTTATAATTTAAATCTCACGTATGAAGTCTGCCATTTCTAGACAAGCATCGTCAGCCTGTGGCAAGATACCGATCATCGGAGCAAATGCGTGGGCCATACCGTTATATTGCAAAAACTTCACGTCTGTTTCATTATCGTTGAGCAACTTCGCATAAGCTTCATCTTGCAGTCTGAAAAAGTCGTACTCGCCGACGATCAAGAGAGTGTTAGCTTTGTGCAAATTGTCTCTACCATGCAATGGCGAGATCAGATCCATGTTGGGGTTCTCATCATGAGTCAGATAATACTTTCTCATAATGGCGTTTAAGGAATGGAATAACTTGCGATAGTTATTTCTAATAGCTGTTTGAGCTTGATCGATAGGGTAACTAGCAAGATCCCAGAGTTCTTCGTTATTGTCGTCGGCTAATGTTACTACGGGGTACAACAAAATGTTAGCAGCAGATGATTGATAGCCTAAACGATTCAATAGATTGTCGACAGCGATGCTGACGTTTCCTCCAGCGGAATCGCCCCCGAGGATGACATTTTCAAATCCTAAGCATTGTTGAACGTAGAGACTGACAGCAACGCCATCGAGGATACCTTCAGGGAAAGGATTTTCTGGAGCTAATTTGTAGTCGATATTAAAAACAGTCGTCTCGCTTTGTTCAGCGACGTATTTCAGCATGTCAGCAACATCTTCGAGACGTCCACCGTAAAATTACCCGCCGTGGAAGTAGATAAAAGCTTTTTTCGTATTGGCATTTTCAGGGATGTATTGTTCCATTTTGACATTTCTATGCCAATATTCGATATCACGTTCAACGGTTACTACATTAGTAGTCGTTAGATCTTCTGAAGTAACGGTCCCGCCAGCACGTAATTGGACCAAGTCGTCATCTAAAGCCGAGACTGTTTTAAATTTTTCCAAACTTGGTAGTAATAAAGGACTGTATTCACCGCCGTTGATCGTGTCGTCAACGGGTTTGACTATTTTGTCTAAAGGATCATTTAAAGTTTCGATACAATTATTTTTTAAGACTTCTAAAGTTTGTTTATATGCCATTTTTCTGTTCTCCTTGAACATGATTAAACCTCTTCGATAGAAGCATCTTTCAAACCATTTGCTTCTGCTTTGTCATTATCTTCAACTGATAATTGTTTTTCGTCTAAGTTGTAGAAGCGCATCATTGTAATAACAACGATTGATAAGAGTACAGGGATCCAAATAAAATTGATACTGATAGCACTGAGTGCTTTGGCACTTTGAACGGTAGCGCTGGATGAAAATCCGCCCCAAGCTAGGACCCAGCCGGAGACTGCTCCACCAACGCCCATGCCAATTTTAGCACCTACCATCGGGATCGATGATAAAAAGCCTGGTTCTTCGATTTTCTGAACGACACGTGAGTATTCCACGGTATCGGCGATCATGACGAAAGATAGTGTAAAGACGCCACCCATCGTGATCATTGAGATGATGTTACCGATGAAGAGCCAAGTTACGTTGCCTGAATTGATACCAAGAGGTGAAATTACTTGGCCAATGATGAAAGCTATTAAGATACCAGTCATAATGGAACGGTTGTTGAATTTTTTAGCGAGGATCGGGACTAGTAAGTTCCCAATTACTGAGGTGATAGTGAAGGCCATCAGTAAACTGAAAACTTTTTTAGCATCGTAAACGTAAGTTACGTAAAAAACAGTGGCCGACATTCTTGTTACCCAGAATGTTTGGATCAAGATCAGACTGACTGATAGGATCACCCAAGGACGATTTTTAAAAGCACCTTTGAAGGATTCTTTGATCGAAAGGTGACCTTCGATTTGGTCGGCTTCATTTTCTGATTCTTCCAGTGGCTGTTCACGTAAATTGATGAAGGCTGAGAAGAAAAGGAGCATGATGACACTGCCGATAATGATGCCCCAGATCATCCAGGCTGTTTCACTATTTTGACCACCGAGCATGTTGATGATCGGTAATGTGATCGCAGCGATCACGGTCGTTCCGATGTTAGTCATTACCATTCGAGCACTAGCTAAGTTGGCGCTTTCTTCTTTGTTTTTAGTCAAACTAGGTAGGATCGCCGTGATCGGGGTGTTAGCACCTGAGTAAACTAAACTGAATAAGGTGTAGACAACGCTGATCCAGATTTTTTGAAAGAGCTCGTTGCCTCCAAAACTAGGGTTGATGAAGAGTAACATGGCTAAGATCCCCAGCGGGACGCCGAACCATAAGAAATAAGGACGGGATTTGCCGTATTTTGATTTGGTGTGATCAATTAAGTAACCAAAGAACATACCGTCAAAAGCATCGATAAAACGAACGACGAGAAATAATGTTCCTACAAATGCGGCGGAGATATTTAGGACTGTGGTGTAATAGAACAATAGGTATAGCCCAACCATTTGCCAGATCAGGTTTCCACCCATGTCGGTAGCTCCGTAAAATATGCGCTGTTTCCATTTGCTCCAGGTCATTTGTTTTTCCTCCTGTGTTGTCCCTGTAATCGTATACATATAATAATAAATATTTTCCTATAAATTAATGCCTTAGATTGCGCAAATAGTTACCTTTTTTGACATTTGGTATAGGGAAGTATAGATCTAAGAGAGCAATGGCAGACAGTGGCGTTTTACTTGGATGGAGCTTTGTTAGTCTAGTTAGTGGGGTAGAGGTAGTATTTTGGTTGATACGTTCAATGCCGACTCCGGGGCCCGGGGATACGTTAAAGGAACGTAAGTGCTAACGCACTTGCGCAACCGGTTATGGTGGTGTCTACGCCACCGAACAACTAAGGTCGGGAACGTACCCGACGCGATTTTGAGCTACCTGGGAAGTTCGCCCAGGCATCTCAAAACTCGGTCTTTCTCTAAGCTCCTCCGTCGCCAAGAGGAATTTGGGTACTGAGGTCTGTATTCCCGGGCCCCTCCGTCTAAATAAAGATATAACTTCCCCCTTTTTGTTTAGTTTTACCGATTTATTTTGTACAAGTTGGCACTGTTTGCCCGTCCTATTTCTCACATGTCTATCTCAGTTGCTATTATTGTTGGTAAAATTAAGTGCAAGGTAAAGGGCATTTTATTGGTGATTGAAAAATTCTAGACTTAAAAACCCCCTGGCGAATAGCCAGGGGGTTATGTGTTCTTATTTATTTTAAGGTCTCATTCAAAATTTCAATTTTATATGATTTTTGCTCTTAAAAAAGTGGTAGTGGGGCTAAGTAGTCGATGTCGGTTCTGTTTGCTGCTTCGCCCTCTGCTAAGATGGACATTTGTTTGACTACGGTTGCTCCTGCTTTTTTTAGGAGTAATTTTGCCGTGTTTAGTGAGCCGCCGCTGCTGATTACGTCGTCTACTATGACTACTCGCTTGTTGCGGATCAATGCCGCGTCGGATCTATCTAGGACTAATTTTTGATTGGCGCTGGTGGTGATGGCGTGGACGGATTCGGTCAGAGGATCGTTCATGTAATCTTTGACGCTTTTGCGTAAGACTATGAAGTGGGGGTGATTGGTTTGGTCGCTTAATTCTTGTGCTAACGGGATTCCTTTACTTTCCATGGTTACTAAGTAGTCAAAGTCCACGTTTGCTAGTTTTTGACCTAATTGTTTTGCGGCGTAGCAGGTTAATTCGGCATCTCCTAGTAATACGAATGAGGCGATTGTTGTTGTTGGGTTGATTTTGATCAGTGGTAATTCTCGTTTTAATGGTCCGATCGTTAATTCGTATGTCTTTGTCATAATTAGATCCCCAATCCTAATAGTGGTAAAACGAATTTTAATAATGCACCGCTTAATAGTCCGATGAATGGATCTACTAGTGCTGTTACTACTAATGTTATGCCGGCGACTGTTGATAGTGGACCGTGCATTGCTGTTGCAGCATTTTCTGGAAAAATTACGATTGCTCCTAGAACTAATAAAAAGCCTGCTATTGAGGCACTGGGTACATACTGGCCTATTTTTGGCAACCATCCTAATAGCAAGATCACTGCCATGATCAGCATCATGATTATACCGGCGACTAATGGTTCTGGAGCACTGGCTGTTGCAGATATGATCGTTTCTACGGGTGCACCACCGAGTAAACTGGTTCCGAAGTCGGCTAGTGCTTGAGTGCTAGTTAATAAATTCAAATCTACCGGGTTAGGTTTTTGGCCAGTCATTTGGCCCGTGATCAAACCGTAGGAAATGTTTGCGCCGATATTTAAACAGGCTAAACTGAGGGCACCACGTAAGACTTTGAGGCTGATCAGCGGTTTGACAAATTGGAACTTGCGCGCTGTAACGTGGTCGGGTAAAGTGACTCGATAATGTTTAATGAAAACGGCATAGAGACTAGTTCCGATCACTGAAATGGTTATAGTCCAGACGAGATCGTGACTGATAATATACATTATCGTTGCTAGGCCAATAGATATCCAACCGAAATGGGATTTTTCCTTGGCCATTTGCAGGGCAATTTTTGCTAACATCAAACCAACACCAGCCATCATTCCAGACATGATCTGAGTGCCAAGGACATCAACGATCCTTGTCAATGTACCAGTTAAACCGATGATCAGCATAATGGAAGCACCGAAGAAGATAATTGACGAACGTTCACGGAGATCCTTACCGAGATCCCCCGTTAAGGCTAATGATTCCGCTTGAAACGAAATCGGAGCAACTGACCCGGCAACGCCGTTGACTAGTGAGGCTAATCCGAATGAAAAAGCAGTCGGGAAAACGGCAAATCCTAGCGTCATTGCCATGATCCCTTGAGGTATCCCGTTTAAAACAACGCCGATAGCGGCAAGTAGATCAGCTAACCAATGCAAGATAATTCCACCTTTACTGTTAATACGAACAATATACTATATAAATTAGGGTAAATCCAGTTTTACACTGTTGATAAACGTATATTATAATTTTATTTCCCTATAGTGTTCGTTTAAATTTTCAGAGAGGAATATTAACGTTTATCTTATTTGGTCATCATTATTTTTATTAATATTACAAATTGACCGAAAAAAACCTCCAGACTTATAAAATCGTCTAGAGGTTTTTTGTTCAATTTTTGATTGTTGATTTTTTTCCAGGAACTAAATGCTTATTTCTCTGTTACGCAATCCTTGACTAAGAATTCTTCTCCACTGATGAATACTTTAGCTTCCGGTCCTTCAAGCAATTCAACATTGGTGTCGTTATGCGTCAAAGTGACTTTAAAGAGGTTATTTTGCAGACGGATCCTGAAGGATAAGGCGTTCCATTGTTTTGGTAAGTTGTTAGTTAAATGAAGGATGCCGTTTTCTTGAGTCATACCAGCAAATCCGGCTGTCAAGGCTAACTAGCTGCCTCCTAAGTTGGAGAGATGGAGTCCGTCTTCGGTGTTTCCTTGGAGGTCAGTTAAATCCATTGTGGCCGTAGCCATGAAATATTGGTAGGCTTGCTTGTAATCATTCAGTCTGGCTGCTACCATACTGAAAACTGATCTGGATAAGGATGAATCGTGGGTGGTGATTTTTTCGTAGTAATCATACTCACGTTTTAGCTGATCTTGGTTAGTATCTTGTGGGAACAAGAATTCAGCCAAGATAGTATCCGCCTGTTTAGCTACTTGGTGGCGATAAATTGTTAGGGGATGATAGTGCAGCAACAGTGGATAGTTTTCTTTTGGCGTTGTATCAAAAGGCCAAAGAGGCTTGCTGAAAAAGCTGTCATCTTGAGCATTTATTTGTAGATCACTATTGAATGGCAAGTAGATAGCTTGCGATATCTCACTGAATCGATGAAGCTCTTTTGTCGTTACATTCAATTGTTCAAATTTTTCTGGAGCTAGAGCGTGGGCTATTTTGCCTAATCTGACAGCGAGATTGAGATTATGCTTGGCGATCCGATTAGTATAGTAGTTATTGTCGACCATGACCGTGTATTCGTTTGGACCAGTTACGCCAGTGAATTCAAAGCGCTTTTGATGATCGATCTCACGGTAATGTCCGAAATTGACCCAAAATCTAGCCGTTTCTAAAACTAATTCGAAGCCCTTTTGAATCAACCAATCATTGTCGATGGTAGCTTCGTAATAGCGGTTAGCAGCGTAAGCAATATCGCCATCGATGTGATATTGCGCTGTTCCTGCTGGGTAATAAGCTGAGGCTTCTTGACCGTTGATAGTCCGCCATGGGAATAAAACACCGTGATCAACGCCTAAAGTTTTGGCTTGTTTTTTAGCTTGATCGAGGGTGTTGTAGCGAAAATCCAACAAGTCGCGGGCAACTTTAGGATCAGTATATGTGAAATAAGGTAGGAGGTACATTTCCGTATCCCAGAAATAGTGACCTTCATAACCGCTGCCACTGAGCCCTTTGGCGGGGATATTGGTCTGACCATCGCGACCAGCTGATTGGTTCAGCTGAAAGAGATTGTAACGGATCGCTTGGGTCAATTTATCGTCGCCATCGATCTCGATCTGGCTATTGTGCCAGATTTCTCGCCAATATTGTTTGGAACTTTCAGCGATACTGTCAAAACTGTAGTTACTCAAATCGATTGCGGGAGTTTTTTGATGATAGTCGATGTTGGAAACACCAGTGATGTAAGTGGCCACGCCGTTATTCTGGTTAAGGTCGAATTCCCAATCGTTTAGTGTGCCGGAAAAAGCTGAAATGGCCATGGCAATAGCCAATTTACTATTGTGCGTTTTGATGAGTATTTTGTTTTGAGTAGCATCATCGACAATAGATGTGATGTTCAAATTTTTTATTTGACGAGCTTTACGAGGATCGTCGCTAGAATCAGCATTTTTGACAGTCTTTAGAGGCTTAGTAACTTTGATCTTGCCAGCATAACTATTTTTGACAAACTCATAACGCAAAGCTAATGCCGTTTGATCAGTTTGGTCGATAACTGAACTTAAGTTCAAATAAATCGAGTCGTTATCTTTGGTCGATAACACATAAGACTGATTCAATAATCCCGTTTCTAAATTTAAGTCAGAAACTTTCAAAACTGATTTTTCAAACAACTTGCCGTCGCTGGTTTCGACAGATATTTGTCTTAGATCAGGTAAATTGACGATCGTTTGATGATTTTTCGCGTAGCCGACCGCCGATTCACCGTAGACGATGGGATTGCTTTCGTAATAACCGTTGACTAAAGTGCCACTACTCGGGCTGGGGTCGATCGGATCACTGGCACGAATGCCAAAATGCCCGTTTGCTAACGAATAGATAGTTTCTAAGTATGGTGGTTGATGATTTTTTAAGTCAGTGAGACTAAGAACGTTCAAATTTGCCATGAAATACCTCCCTCAAGGCTATTATTTGTATCATGAAATTGCTTACAATATCAATTTACAGTATTTAAAAAAAATTCCAATCCACAATTTAGTTGGAATAATTACCTTTTTTAACATCAGTGAATCTATCTTAGTCGCTTTCTCAAAAATTTCAACGGGTTAAACTATCTTTTTTGCAAACTTCTAAGAATTTTGATGACGATATTCATTGGGAGTCATTTCAAAATGCTTCCTAAATAGCACGAAAAAGTTTTTATTCGAGCCAAAACCAGTTCCTTCAGCAATTTCATGAATCGGCTGATCCGTTTGACGCAACAGCTGAGCAGCCTTAGTTAAGCGAGTTTGAACCAAATAACTCTTCGGAGAGACTCCAACATATTTTTTAAAAATCCGAATCAAGTGAGCTTCCGAAATATGGTGTTCCTGACTGAGCTGAGCTACAGTAATATTTTCTGAATAATTGTTCTGCATCTGCGACATGATCGATTGGATCATCAAGGGCGAGCCAAGCTTCAAAGAACCGGAATCCTTCTCTTGAAACCGACTCATCTCCTTCAAAACAAACGCAGCCACATAATGCAACGCGCTGATAGTCTGAACTTGTTCTTGAATATCCGGTTTCTTAGCCCGTTTATATTCAACAATTTTTTCCAAACCAAGCTGCAAGCTGGAAAACTTTGGATCAGTCAGATCAAGCGGACCAATTTCGAAATGAATTTGATTAAAGTCATCGATCTGATCAAATAGCCAATTCAAAGGCAGCAACAAAGTCAAAATTTCGTTTCGAGGATCGACCACAGCATTGAAACTATGAATAACATTAGGACCAATAACGAAAAATTCATGAGCTGTAAGCTGAAATTCCTGTCCATTGATCCGCGTCTTCCCAGGTTCCCCCTTAACGACGTAACACAATTCGATCGAGTTGTGCCAATGCGACATAACGTCCTTAATTTTCCAAGCAGGATCAGTATGAAGAAAAACCTTAACTGGAAGCGAGTCGTCAAAGATAACATTTTCATAATAAGCAGGCATATTATAGTTTCTCCTTTATTGTTGGAGGTTATTAATATGATTATATAACATTGTTGGGGGGGGGGAGGTTCATTCCCGGTCCTGTGGGGGTTCCGGAAATATCGCTGTGGAACGGTGTGGACGTCGATTTGAGCTCCTCGAAGAAACCCACTTCGACGATCTCAAATACGAGTCTTCCACTAAGCTCCTCCGTCGCCAAGTGGAAACAGATTAAGATAGGTGAGTAAGTTAATTCTTGACGGAGAATTAATTTACTCACCTTTTTTTGATAAGGTGAATGTGAGATGTACGCCGTAAGTGAAATTGGCACTTGATGCCGTAGAGGAAACTGGCCATTTCGCTAAGGTC
>NZ_RHNT01000014.1 GCF_003946325.1 Companilactobacillus furfuricola
GAAGTATTTAGAGTATCGGGTGCGACCGATGCTCTTTTTTTATACATATAATTATATCAAAAAGGGTGTTGTATCAGAGCCTGACGGTTCTAATACAACACCCTTTTTTGGAGACTTATGTCACAGCCTCTTTTTTGTTACCTTGAAATTAGCTACCAAACTATCGCGAGTTTCAAGCGACGAAGGAGCAAAGAAAGAGCAAAGAAATGCAATCAAATCATAGCAACCAATGAAGACACCAAAAATATGTAAAAAATAAGCATCGTTCCCCTACAAAACGAGATATTTGAACACGTTTAGGATCTATGAGGTGAAGAAGATCTCCTCTCAGACTTGAAATTTTTTTAAACATGGCAACGGTTGTACTTACAAAAGGACCATAAACATCAATACTTCTACCAAACTGCAGCAAGTTTACACAAAAAAAATAAGTACCGTCCCCCCCCCACAAACAAAGATACTTTCACCAACTTAGGATCTGTGGGGTGGAGGAAATTCGCTGTCAGATGTGAAATTTTTGTTTGCACGGCAAAAGCCGTGCTTACAAAAAGGTCGAGCTTTGAGATACCTGGGTGCACTTCCCCAGGTAGCTCAAAGTCGGCCCACATCGTTCCACAGCGAAATTTCCGGAACCCCACAGATCCGGGTCTAAACCTCCACCCAAAATATATTCTCAAATAAAAAAAGAAGTCAACAACTGGGTAATTGTTGGCTTCTTCTAATGAATGGGATAGTTCATTGTTCAATTTGACAAACAAGTATTAAATCCACTAACCGTAGCTTAGCGAACTCGATACCCCTCCTATCAAATTTAACATTACTGTAACATAAAGCTAGAAATTTAAATAGTATTCTGCCCGAAATTTTACCAAAACTTCCCATTATTATTTACCATGAGCTATATCCTACCATAGCCCATTTGATCTTTTAAAGATTTAGGAGAGAATCAAACATCACCTCCTTTGATTGTTATTTTAAAAACGTTTCTTTTTTACAGCTTTAACTTTTCTTGTGTCATTAGGTAAAAACAAAATACCAATTAAGATGAAGAAACTAAATAATATCATGAATTCATGCATTATCTAGATACTCTCTGTCTAGTTTCGAGACGGTGGATACTACTTTGTCTCTCTTGAAACCCCACTGTATCTCTGACGATGAAGCGAGGACGATCATTAACTTGATCTAGGACTCTTCCTAGATAACTTCCAAAAATCCCTAGTGACAAGAAGACCAGTCCGACTGAGAATAGCATCAACGTAATTCCCACTGTAGGTGCTGTAAATCCACCTACTGCAATTAAATAGATCAAGTAGATCAAACCACCTACTAGTGGCAAGACTGAAAAGAAACTAACTAATTGTAATGGCTTCATTGAAAATGATGTTATCCCATCCAAGGCAAGCTTGATCATTTTTGAGAGTGGATATTTTGTTTCGCCGGCAATTCGTTCGTGACGGTGATATTCAACACTCGTTTGTTTAAAACCGATCCAAGTTACTTGACCCCTTACAAAAGGATCTTGTTCATGCAATCGTTGCATCTGGGTGACTGCTTTTCGATTCATCAAGCGAAAGTCTCCTGTATCAAGAGGCATATCAATAGTAGCTAGCTTCTTGAATGTACGGTAGAACATTGCTGCAGTGAATTTCTTAAAAAAGCTTTCACCATCTCGTTGTTTTCTCTTTCCATAAACAATGTCATAACCTTCATGCCACTTCTTGATCATGCTAGGAATAACTTCAGGAGGATCTTGTAGATCGGCATCCATGACGACTACAGCATCACCCGAGGTATATTGCAGACCAGCAGTAATTGCAATCTGATGTCCGAAGTTTCGGGAAAATTCCACTAGTTTAATATTGTCATTGTGTTCCAATTCTGACTTAATAATATCGACAGATTTGTCTTTAGAACCATCGTCTACAAAAATCAATTCGTAGTCTTCCGGCTGTTTGGCAACGTAATTTTCGAGCGTGTCGATAGTTGTTTTAATTCCTGCTTCTTCGTTGAAAACAGGTAATACGATTGAGATCGTATCAGTCATGATAAGACTTCCTTTCTTTATCTTAATTGTGTTTTTTTACCTATTTAATATTAATTAATCGTAAATACTAGTTAAATCATAAAGAGTACCAGATTGCCCTGGTCCACCCATCATGCCACCTTGAGACATCGTGCTTTCTGAAGAACTGCTTGAACCGGGTGCTTTAGATGGTTTAGTACTTGTTTTCTTACCTGATGGAGCTTTTCCACCTGGTGTTTGACCTTGACCTGGACCACCAGTCATATTTCCACCTGGTTGGCCACCAGGTTGCCCACCAGCTTGACCCGGTTGGTTACTGTTCTTAGTTGACTTCGATGATGAAGTGGATGTAGCTGCACCCATGGCAGAAGAAGATGAACTCTTAAGTGTCACTTTCTTAGCGTGTTTCTTGATCCAGCTCACGATCTCTGAATTAGCACTACCAGATTTTCCACCGGAATAGTAATACTTCAATTGACCAGTTTTTACTAACTTCTTAAATTGAGCTAATGTAATGGCTGGGTCGGTACCATTAAATCCCCCCATCACCATGACAGCTTTTTTAGATTTAATGATGTATGGAGCTGCGGTACTAGCATCGTCGGTAGCAAATAAATATTTAGCATTTCCTTGATGCTTCTCAACGTACTTCAACAGTTCAGAGTTGACTTGGGAATTACCCATGCCTCCTCCGCCACCCATTCCAGCGGATTGAAGTAATGATGGACCAGCACTAGGAATACCATCAGATGACCCAGCAATTGTTGGTGTTAACGACCACCAAGTTGGTGCCACCATAATTAAAATTGAACCAATAATTGGCCAAGTATATGCATGACGGGCTTTTTTAGAGATCCAAGGTAAAATATACAAGATAATTGAGATCAAGACGCCAAGGACGACCATGATCCAAGTCCAAACTGGATAAGTCTCGTATAAATACCAAGCTTGTAACAAACTAGTTCCTAATATTGCAGTCGGTAGCATCAGTGACCAACCAGATTTGTGCATCCATTGTTTGATCATGGTGTACAATCCGACACCACCTAAAGTAGCGATAGCAGGTGCTAACATGATCGTATAGTATGGATGGAAGAAACTGGCAACTGAGAAGAAGCCAAATACAGGTACTAACCAAGCTGCCCAAAGCCATAATTCTTTACGTTGTGGCGTTAATGACCACCAGTGTTTCATTCTAGATCCTCTATAATAGAAGAAACTTGAGAAGAATCCTAAGATAGCTACGATAAGTAACCAACTAATTTGTGGTCCTAATTCTTGTTGAAATAGTCTCAATGGACCGGCAGTACCAATGTTAAAGGCACCACCGCCACCTCCGGCCATTTGTTTATTACCCTTCTTGTTGCTACCAGGACCACCAGGTCCACCTTGGCCACCAGGTTGACCATTCTTGCTTGATTTACTGTTTGAAGGCATTGCTGGAGGATTGTTCTTAGAAGAACTCTTTCCATTTGGTGGAGTCATTGAACCATTCTTAGAAGATTTCTTTGAACCACTTGGAGGTGTTGGTTGACCTTCAGAAGAGCCCTTCTTATTATTGCCCATTCCTGGGAAGGCTCCACCAGTACCAGTGGTTTGACCTAGTAATCTTTGGGTACCGTTATATCCAAAAGCTAATTCTAGAGCTGAATTAGTTTCTGATCCACCTTCATAAGGACGATCATTGGCGTTTGTCATATCAACTGACAATGGCCAGATCAAGGTAAATACGGCTAAAAATACTGTAGCAATAGCTAAATGCCCAAGCTTTTTCTTCCAACTGATCTTGGTTGCGATCCAATAATAGAAATATAAGGCTGGTAAGATCATGAACGCTTGTAGCATTTTGACATTAAAAGCCACACCCATGAGGGCAAATCCGATCCAAAGATATCTTTGTTTGCCATTAAAAACAGCTTTTTGAACGAACCAGATCGATAATAGTAAGAAGAAAACTAAAGTCGCATCCATGTTGTTAGTTCTTGAATCTGCAACGACGATCGGTGTCAAAGTCATGATCAAAGCTGAAATGCGAGCAGGAATCCTACCAAAACGTTTATGGATCAAATTGTAAATTAGATAAACCGATCCGATTCCAAACAAAATTGATGGAAGTACTACACTCCATCCATGGAAACCGAAGATCTTAGCGGAAATTGCCATAAACCATAAAGCTACGGGAGGTTTATCGACGGTAATATATCCGGCAGGATCAAAACTGGCATACCAGAAGTTCTTGAAATTCTGGGTCATACTTTCAATGGCAGCAGTGTAGAAATTATTTGCCTCTCCAGCTTCCCAGATATTCCACGCATATAGGAATGCGGCTAATATTAAAATAGCAATTAGCCAATAATCCCATTTAGCGTTTTTTAGTTTTGCGAAAAAGCCAGTCGACTTTTTCGTTTGACGTGAATCCTTTTGTTCCATTAATTATTATTCTCCAATCTTTTAAAAGGTAATATTTATCAGGAAACAAATTGCTGCATAAACCAACATCGAAAGATAAATTGGTGTGGTTTTTTTCAAATGATTTTTCAATTTGTTTCACTCCCTTTTTCAACGCTGAATACAGAATAATTTAAGTAACTTAAATCAAGCTTAAATAATATAAAAATATTCTTAGATTTGATTTTTTTGAAAAAACATTATAATATTCATGGCTATAACTTATAATTAATGCAATGTTAGAAATTAGATAGGAGTGCGTATGGACAATAATATTAAAATTTTGCTAGTTGAGGATGACGTCGAACTAGCTAACAATATTGAATCTTTTTTAAGTGAATTTTCGCAAGTTGATGTTGAAAATGATGGCCTCTCGGGAAAATTTGATGCCGTTGAGGGAGTTTATGATTTGATCATTTTGGACTTGATGCTGCCCGGAATGAACGGTTATGATATTTTGAAAAATATCCGTTCCGAACAAATCACCACACCAGTTTTGATCCTAACTGCCAAAGCAGAGCTGGATGATAAATTACGTGGTTTCGATCTCGGTGCGGACGATTATTTAACTAAGCCCTTTCACCGTGAGGAACTTCAAGTGCGTGTTAAAGCCTTACTTAAGCGAAGTGGTGCTTTAGCTGATGATTCAATTCTCAAGATCAATGATATTGAGATCAATTTGAACAATCATGAAGTTAACATTGAAGGACAGCCAATTTCTCTAAACGGCAAAGAATATGATTTGCTAGTTTATTTGGTACAAAATAAAAATACTATTTTGACCAAGGATCAAATTTTTGAAAGAATCTGGGGCTTTGATTCTGACACGTCAATAACTGTCGTTGAAGTGTATATGAGCAATCTTCGCAAAAAGTTGCGTCCTTCAGAAAACGATTATCTAATTAAGACAATCAGAAACGTTGGGTATATTTTCCAAAATGAAGAAAAAGCGAAAAACTAGATTAAGCAAAATTATTCGGAAACAACAACTTCAACAGTTTATTTTAGTCATGGCAACTTTTGCCATTTTGTTCATTTCTTTAGGAATGATTGTCTTTCACACCTTTGAAAGCAATACCTACGATGGCATTGATCACGGTATCGACAATCAAATCAAAGAAATCAAGAACTCTCCAAAAGTCATCGGTCAGACACAGATCCACGCACCTGGTCAAAATACTCCGGACCAAAGTGATCCAAATCACCGATCTCCTCAGCCGAAGGCTCCTTTCCAAACATCGATCCTGATTTACAATCAAAAAAAGGAATTAGTCAACAAATCCGGATTAGGTAATCGCTATTCTGTTCTTAAACATGTACCGATGCGGAAAAGCGATCTCAACAAAAAAGTTAATATCACGATCAACAACATGAATTTTCGAACTGAGTTGATCAAAGTATCAAAAGACAACAATAATGCTGCATACGCAGGAAAATACGTCATGGTCGTGCAAAACTTTGACAATCAAATGGAATCACTGGAAAACTTTGAAAATATTTTGATCGTTTCATTTGGTATTTTTTGGCTGATATCTTTGGTACTGTCATACTTACTCACCAAGATCACCATGCGTCCGATCATCCGGTCTTGGAAACAACAAAGCGAATTTGTGAACGACGCTGCTCATGAATTAAGGACGCCCCTGGCCATCATTCAGGGCAAGATGGAATACATGTTGACAAAACCGAATGATACGATCATCGAACAAGCTGAACCGATCTCTGTTTCTCTCGATGAAGTCAACCGACTCAATTCATTGACTAATAGTTTGTTAGAGTTAGCTCGAGTTGATCAGGCAACCACCAAGCTCAATTTTCAAACTGTTGAACCTGAAGCCTTTTTGTCAGATCCAATTAGGCCGTTTGAAGATATTGTCAAATCTCAAAAGAAAAACTATTCGTACAAATTTGATGAAAAGATTCAACTGCACGTCGATCGGGATAAAATCAAACAGTTATTAATTATTTTGTTAGACAACGCTACGAAATATACTCCTGAAGGTGGAAAAATATCAATTTCTGATAAAGTCGAAAATAACAAATATTACATTACAGTATCAGATACAGGCGTGGGTATTTCCGATGCTGACAAGCAAAAAATATTCGGCCGTTTTTACCGAGTAGATAAGTCTAGAACTAAAGCAACCGGTGGACATGGACTTGGTCTTTCCATTGCTAAGCAAATTGTTAAAAATCATCATGGGAAGATTTTTATCGAAGATAATCATCCCCAAGGAAGTAAATTTATTGTCGAATTGCCTATTAAACATAAGCTTTAAATCTTAATTCTAAAAATATTAAAAAATCGCCTTTTTTAAAGGCGATTTTTTTTATGCTTAAAATTTATTGATTTGTAAAAATCCTTTCAATTTTTCAAGATATCCTTATTATTTTTGAAAGCATTTTCTTATACTTGAATGCTATGATTTTTTCTTGTAAACATTCATTTATAAAGGAGTTTCGATATGCTGAAAAAAATATTGATACCACTAATAATGACAACGATTTTGATTACTATTGGACTTATTATTCTAAATCCAGTCCAAAGAATTAATGCTGCCGGATCTACCGGAAACCCCACGATCACCATCCGGCAACAAAAATCTGACAGCCACACTCAGATATATAAAATTAACTACGAAAATAATGATGATGACCCCATTTTTGCCATTTCATCTCATCAAATCAAAAGTTTTGATATCCCCTTTTTAGTTGAACAATTTGGCAAAGAAAATGTCGGTTTCAGTGAAAAAGACCAGCAACTTTTTTTGAACTTAAAACATTTTGATCGATCCAAAGATTCTTTTCAACTTAAAAAAATCGGCGATGAACCCCTATTATTAACGATCAGAAATCCTCAACATGAAGTGTTATATCAGTCAGAATTTGCTGATGATAAATCAGTTGAGGAAAATAACAACCAAAATAATCCATCTAAAACTCAGTCTTCAACCAATTTTGATCCTCAAAAGCAAAATTTGAATGAATCACCTAATCCGAATCAACCGGCACCTGAGACTGAAAATAAAACAACTTCAGAGGTCATTGACAATAATGATTATGACACCACGCCACAAGCGGATATCCCCCGAGATGCCGATTGGAACATTGGGTGGAAAGAAAGGGACAGGATCATTGTTGCTCGTGGCATTGATAAAAAGATGTCTGACGGAAGAACCTCAACACCAGTCCAATATTTTGGAGCATTAAATTATGCTCTTGAAAATATCACTGTCAAAGATTCCGTACATGGAAGACCTTTACGACCAGGACTTATTTGGCTCATACCTGGTCCAGGATCTGGTACAGGTCGTAAAAACAATCTTACTGCAGCAAATTCTGGAATAATCATGTCCCGACCGGGACATGTGTGGACTGAGAAACAAAAAGCAAGTGAAAATTATAAACTAAATTACTATTTAAACTATACTTTTGGTGATGGCTTATTATACAAACCTGGCATTGGTAATGACGGTGGTGAAAAAGTATACCGAGGTTCGCAGCGAAATTTCATCACAACTAATCTTTTTGACTATTACTTGCCCACTGGAGATATTTCGAAACCTAGGATCTATGGACCCGACGTTGAAGAAACCAAAAAAGTATACGGTTTGGACGAAAAAAACGTTCATTATTACATTAAAGACCATAAACTTTTTCGAGATGGAAATCCTCAAAACACCAATTCTAAAAACGTTGTAAAAACCGTCATGCAAAGACTTGTCTTTCGTCAAGTTATGAAGAATTCAATCATCCAAGTAACCGTTACTATGCAATTTGACAACAATAATGGTTCGATAATCACTACCGAATTTAAAAATATTGGGCATACCTATATTGATAATTTCCAAGGATACACCTTCCGTGATATTACTTTCATTCGTGATCATCGTCGTGACCGATCAAAACCAGATAATATCATTCGTTCATTGGGAAACCACAAAGGTGCCTATGCCAGTCGCAATGATGTCTATAACTCAAGAATCGAATTTATGCTTAATGGTTATCCCGATTCTCCTTTTGCTTGGTCAGCACGTGGAACTCGATCAACTTATTATTATGCATCCGATGACGACCACTTTCCTTGGAATGAAAATGGTCTTGATGAAAAATATGATGATGCTTTTAAAACCATTTATGATCGAGCCGATCAAAATAATGAGCCAACTTTTGGTAAACCATTTATGGATTATGTCACTGACACTGGTATTTCAATGCACACTAAAAACCAAGCACTCTCACCAGGCCAGCAAGTTGCCATGACGTATTCCACGAATATCGTCCAAAAAGACCATGCACCGGTCCTTGATATCAATCAACCAACTACTAAGAATCGCCCGTATGAAGTCAAGCCAACGGAAGATAAAGTAAAAATCAATGGAACTTGGTTATATGATCGCATGCAAGATGTAGATATTAAATATTTGGTCCAAGAGATCAACTCTGATAGCGATGATAAAAAAGATATTAAAGATCAACTATTGAAAAAAGGTGTATCTATCTCTGATCAATTTCAAACCCAAAGTGAAGCCGATATGCACAATCGGATCCAGCATTCTTGGTCAACGGAAATTCCGTTGAAAGATTTAGGTAGTGGTTTACAAAAAATTTCTTTCATTGCTTATGATAAAGAAAACCATACTTCAGAAATCAAGACTTATTATATTACCATTCCAGAACGTGGCGAAAGTCATGACTTTGAAATCAACGTCATGACACCTGATCCTGAGACCCAACGAAAACGCCCTTACGACCCTCGTGATGATCAGCAACACGTCAATAAAATGACTATCACCGGTTACAGCACAGATTTAACGCACAATCACCAAATTGAGTATCAATTAGACGACGGCGAGAAACTACCAATAGACGTTAATCAACAATTTAAAGAAAAAGATACTCTTTATTGGGGTCTAAGAGACTTAGACTTGACCCACTTAAAAAAAGATATCGGGATCCATAAGATTACCTTTACGTTAACTAATAAAGCTGGCCAAACAACTACTACGGATTTTTACTTTCAATATGTCATGAATGCTTCGACCAACGAACCTGAAGGTACTTATCGAGTTTTAGCTCCTAGGGATATTGATTTTGGCGTTGCCAATATGGCGGATCATTCAACCAAAACATTAAAACCAAAAATCAAACAGAATATAGTCTTTGATGATCAGCGAAGACTGGAAAAAAGAGCTGAAACAGTCAAATTGACCTTATCAACGGAACGATTTCACCGTAAAGATAACGATCAAGAAACAATCGACACCGAGCTACTTTGGAAGCATCAACATCTCAAAAAAGATATTCCCTATTTGATCAAAAATGACGAACAAGCTAATCGTATCGTTTTAAATGATATCTTTTTAAATAACGTCAGCTTAAAAGTAGACAGCGACAGCCCTGTCAATACTGGGAGTTTTCAAAGTAAGTGGACTTGGACTGTTACTGACTCGAGGTAACATTTTGACAGACGTCCAACATCCAAGAACATATTTAGTCAAAAAAACATCTCCTGATTGAGATGTTTTTATTTTATTAAATTACAAAATGATTTTTAAAATAAATATTTTGCTGAAATTATCACCAGATGATAACAAAAATCACGACTACTTTTGATAAAAGTATTACTAACAGTAATGATATTATTTTTCTTCAATAGCAATATTGCAATCAAGGGAGTTTTCATGAATCATAAAAGCCTCAACCTTATAACAATTATCACCGCCTTATTAATCATCATCACTGCAGCATTCAGTATTAACGATTCTCAAGCATATGCGATCACATCTACTGAAAAAATCAGCTTTGAAGATAGCCATCACGACAATAAAAAATCCGTGACAATAAATTATCAACCAGAAACCACAGCGGATATGAAACTGCGGATTAAATCTGATCAAATTGATAATATTGCCATCGCAGAACTTAAACAACAACTCGGTGATGACAACGTAAAATTAGATCTAAACAACCAATCGATCGACCTCGACCTAAAGCAGCTGGAATTAGATGATCTGCAAACTTCATTTAAGTTATCGGTCAAAGAAACACGTAATATCAAAGTAAGTATTGTAAATTCCAAAAATAAAACAATTGGCGAACATGAATTCAAATTCAAGGATGAACCAAAAAATAATCAGACCGAGGCTGACCCACAAATTGCCAAGTCTGATGAAGTTTCTAAAAATGAACCTGAGACTTCATCAAATAATCCTGAACCAACTCCCCGCTTGGGACAAGATTGGCAACGACACAATAATTTGAAAGTTTCCACTGGGGTCCCTACAATTAGAAATGGAAAGCAAATTATTCCAGTCATGTATTTTGGATCACTCCACTACGCTTTAAGTCATCTTTCTGTTAAAAGCTCTGTTGGATCAAGAGATAGAGTTGGTGCTGATGATATCGGTAAAGGTCGCAAAAACAATATTTCAGCAGCCAATTCTGCTATTATCGTTGCTCCCGAAAAGAATGCAGATCTAAATAGTCAAAGAATAAATGACCCAAATTATACTTATTACACCACGACCTTTGGTGATGGTGAAATGAAAGGACACGATAGTTATTGGGGATCGCAAAGAAATTTTGCCACAACTAATATCGAAACTTTTTATGCTAGTGGTGGAAAGAAAAAGCTGCGTCCACAAGTCAATGGGGTAGACCCTGTCCATACATTCACTAGTACAAATAGACGAACGATGGATCCAGATTCAGCAAAATTTTACGTCCGACAAGATCCTGATACTCAATTAGAAATGCAAAAAATCGTCTTTAATCAGACTTATGATCCTATATTTGGTAAAACTTATTCAATTCAAATATCCATCACCCAAAAATTTCTACCGGATGGGTCGATAAATATTCAAACAGAGTTCAAGAATTTAGCTAATAAAGTAACTCATTTTACCGGATTCGTTTTTCGTGATATCACTTTTATGAAGAATAGTGATTTCGATGGTCGAGACAGTAAAACCAAAATGTTATCTTTAGGAAATAACGAGGGTATCTATGCTAGTCGTGACTCTAATGACGGTCGAATTGAATTTAAACTCAACGATATCGATAATGAACCTTACGGCTGGGCAGGACGTGGAACTGCCTCAACCTTTTTTAAAGGTGAAGATGATAAACTCTTTCCTTTTGCAGCAACCAAAAATCCCAAATATCACGATGCTTTTGTTAATGTTTTGGACACTGGCGACAAGACTGAACCAATTCCAGCAGGAAAACAGTGGCTGCCTGACGGGACAATTGCTGAAAAAGGTATCTCAATGCACACTGGGGACAAGACTTTAGATAAAGGGAAATCAATTTTCATGAGCTACCAAACTAAACTCATTGAAAAAACTGACGACATCCAATTGAGAATGTACAACGATAATCCCGCCCTACTGGATGAAGACGACCTGAATGAATTCAGAATCTTTGGCAATTGGCATCATTATGAGGATCGACAAGTTCAAATAAAATACATAGTTGATTCACCTGATGAATCTCCAAAATACATTGCCGAAAAAGGTACCCCCATCTCTCCTAAGGGATATATCAAACAAAACGAACTTGAACAATTTCACGGCGTACTCCACGATTGGGAAGCTGAAGTTCCTAATTTAAAGAAACTTTCTCCTGGACCTCATAAGATCAGTGTAGTCGCCTTTGACACTCATAATCATTATTCAGTCGTAAAACCCGTAAACATCGTCGTTCCCGACATTGCTACTGATGTGCCAAGAATCAAAATTGATACACCAAAAGAAACTTCCGAGGAAGCTCCATTTGAAACGTACAATAACTTGATCAATATCGAGGGCAATTGGTCTGACAAAGACAGTAAAGAGTTAACTTTGACCTACTCCGTCGACAATGGTCCAGAAAAAAATTTAGATCATATCCTAAATAATCATGGACAAAACACTCGTTTTAAATTGCACGATTTCAATTTTCAAAGACTCGATAAATCCAAGACTCATAGCATTAGGTTTACCATAAAAGATGAAAACAATCCCCCACAATCGGATACTTTTTATTTCAAGCACAAAGATGGTCCCTTAGAATTGATACATCCGGGAAAAATTTCCTTTGGAAATCATCATCTAGTTCCTGGACAATCCAAGAAAGTTAAACCAACCTTGGACAACCGGATTACCTTGATCGATTATCGTGGGCTAAATTCGTCTCCTTTAGATTTGACCTTGACGATCGATGAACTCAAAACTCAAGATAATCGCAATTTGAATTATAATCTTCAGTGGGACAACTCACCCGTCAAGCCGCATGAAGTACTGACGATCCATAAGAAAATCGTTCCCAAACAAAATCAATGGATCACGGTAACTACCATCAATGACTTCGAAAAGAAATTACGACTTAAATTTAAGAAAAAAGCTCATGAAACTGGACTGTATAAAAGTAAATGGTTGTGGAATTTCGTCGATTCGGTCTAGACAACATTAAAAAAATCACTCTTTCATGAGTGATTTTTTTTATTTTATAAATAAATTACTCGTTGAAAAAAAGCTCCAAATCAGCAAAGTATCCTTATTACTTTTGAAAACATACCAGCAAAATTGCTTGGTACTATATTATCCGGTTAAAAACGCATAAGGGGATTTCAATGAAAAATAAACGTACTTTTCTAAGTTTGATAATGCTAGTTTTGGCAAGTGTCTTGGGCATCTGGTTAATTATTTCCAAAAACACGGAATCAAAGGCTAGCGACATCGATTTGCCACCTGCGAAAGTAAGTCTAATTTCGATTGAAAAGTCAGACAACGCTACATTGGTAAAAATAAATTACACGCTACCAAAAAATGACCCGATCCTCACTATTTCCTCCCCACAAATTAACAACATCGATCTAACCGATCTGAAACAAGAATTTGACGATGGAGATATTGGTGATGACGTCAACAATAAACAGATCCACTTAAATTTTAAAAAGAAAATAGATGACAAGGGATCAGGTGAATTTACTATTAAGCTCAACAACAATCGAACCCATCTATTTTTTCTCGATGTTACTGGTCAACAAATTTTGGATCAAACTATCAATGAAAAAGACTCTGAGCCTGTCGCAAATGATCCGACACTTTCAGTGACCACGCCAAATCAAGCTGGAAATTCCTCAGAAAATTCCAGTGATTCAAAAAACAATACGGAAAAAGCAGCCTCTTACGCACCTATTTATGGAGAGTCCAATTCTTTAACACCTGAATGGAATGACAATTGGGTCGAAATAAACAAAATGATGGCATCATATGGAAAAGTTACCAACAATCCCGACGGATCCAGCATTTATCCGGTAATTTATTTTGGTGCTATCAATTACGCTCTTGATGGAGAAACTACTCCCCACCGTTCCGTGGGAGGAAGAGATATGCGAATTCCTGGTATCCCCGCCACTTCTTACGGATTCGGAAGATATAATAATATCACCGCTGCTAATACCGGTGTTATTTACGTCCCTAAAGGAAGTACTTGGTCTCGACCGCAACAGAAAAATAAAAATAAAAATCAATATTACACTAATACTTTTGGTGACGGTCTTTATCCAGATAGATTAGTTAACAAAGGATCTCAACGAAACTTTACAACAACTAATATTTTTGATTACACGCATGCGAGTAAGGATCCACTTAAACCTACTATTTATGGGCCTGACTACGAGGAAAAGAATGAATGGGGCATTGATGAGGAAAACGTTCATTTTTATACCCGTGTTTCTAAAGAATCAGGTGAACTCCTCAATGAACAACGGATGGTCTTCTATCAAGTAAACCACGGAATTAGAATTCAGGTAACGATCACACAGCGCTTTAATAAGGACAATGCCGTCATTGTTACTTATGAATACAAAAACGTCAGTGATCACACATTAGATAACTTTCAAGGTTACGTTTTTAGAGATATTACCTTCCACAAGGGTGTTCGTTACGATCAAGGTGCCCAAAAGAACAAACTTCGATCACTTGGAAACAACCGTGGACTCTATGCTAGCCGTCCAGACTATGGCGGTCGGATAGAGTTTCAATTAAATGATTTTGAAGACAGTCCTTTCGCTTGGGCAGCACGTGGTACCCGTTCAACAACCTTTGAAGCTGGTGACAAAGACCACTTCCCTTGGAATAAAAAGGGCTTAGAGAACACCTACAATGATGCTTTCATTAATATTAACGATACAGCCGATAAATACGTTGAACCAGGGGCCGGCAACACTTGGATGGAATTGAAAAAAGACTTTGACTCCGGGTTGTCAATGCACACGCAAAATCAATTGCTAGCTCCCGGTGAACAAGTTTCAATGACTTACGGTGTAAACATGCGCTATATTAATTCAAAACCCAACCTTTCAGTTTACAATGATGGACTGACTAGAAATTCACCATATATTATGAAACCTGAACAAAATTTCTATGATCTCCACGGAACTTGGCATCATTATGGAGAAAACGACGTTAATGTAAAATATCGGATCAAAGAAATCAATACCCAAGCAGACAATAACGAAGACCCCACTAACGATCTATTAAGAAACAAACTAAGTGCCACAAACGGATATGCCAAACAATCTAATGAAGATAAAAAGATTGGAAAAGTTCAAAGCTTCTCCAAGAAAATACCTCTGGACGAGTTTGGACCTGGATTATATAAGATATCCGTTATTGCTTTAGACAAAGCCAAACAAACTTCGCAAATTGAGACCCGTTATGTTTCCGTTCCTTCTCGTACTCCACAACGACCAATTATCGCCGTTAAATCTCCAGTAGATAATGCTTGGTCAACAACTGCCCCAGGAACAGAAATCTACGACTTGAAATTGAATAAAAGCAATCAATCAACTTTTGACCTCTCTGGGACTTATCTATCTTATACTAAAAACTTCAAAATCACTTACACATCCAATTTTGATAGTACAGAAAGAGAAATCAAAATTCCTCCAGAGGAAAAAGTTGCCGGCAAAACATCTACCTGGAAACTCAAAGATTTCAATGTTCGACCGATCCTAAACGACGGCGGTGACAAAACCATTCATTTTAAAATCGTCAGTTGGAATGAAAACGGCACTTCCGATAACGAAGATTATTTTCATTTTCGGATAAATCAAGATAATAGTATCGGAATTGATGCACCAAACATTATCAACTTTGGGATCAAAAATTTAGCTCCAAAATCAGAAGTCGAAGCGACCTCCCCTAAAATGGACGGCAGCCTCTTCATTTATGATTATCGAGACAGAAAGGCTCAGCCTATCAAAGTAAATCTCAAAGTAGAAAATTTTATCGAAAAAAAATAATTCCAACAAAATTTTAAACACGGAATTATATTGGGATAAGCAAAAAATCACCCCCGATTCTTTGTACGTTTTTGACAAAGAATCTGATGACTTCAAATTTGATTTAACTGAAAAACTACAAAAGAACTTAAAATTAAAAATCAAAAGTAATGACAAAGTAAATACTGGAAAGTACCAAAGTCATTGGACTTGGGAAGCTCGTGATACGGTTTGATCTGAGGTAATTTTCAATAAATCATTACAATTATCTTGATAAAATTCTCAGCTCATTCAATTTTGATTTTCCAACTAGGATATCGTTTACAGCGATATCCTTTTTTGATGTTTCACTCTTAAAATTACTCGTCGTGAAATTAATGGTTAAAAATTTAATAATGAAAAAATTGTCATTTTAGAAAGGAATTCATGTTTTTTTTTAATCTAATTTGACTTTCTTCCTGTGATAGCCTACTAAAGTATGTTTTAGGTACGGGGGAAAATATGTTACTGAATAAAATATTAATCGCATTAGTGTTTATTTGCGTTGCCACGATTTTGGGGAGTGGTAAGACAAATAGCGCCAATGCTGAAAAAACAGCAGTTTCAACAAAAGCAGAAATTATTAACGTCAATGAAAATAATAATCGTAACAACTTTAATATTTATGTAAAAACTTCTTTTAAAGATAAACATAAGTTATTAACTATCCATTCACCACAATACGAAAAAATTTCAACCACTGATTTAAAAGCTGAAATTGGCGAAAGTAATGTTGTGGAGGATGTTGACTTAAAACAAATAACTGTCAATTTGAAAGACCTTGACAAAGATAATTTTCATCTTCATTTTCATGACACGAATGTAGCTACATTAAGTGTCTATGATATACATCAAGATAAAATCGCTACTGCTTCATTTTCAGATCTACAAACTTTCACTCAAGATTCCAAAACGGATCCATATACTTGGACTAAAAGAAATAATCTGCAAGTCAGTTATGGACATCCAATAAAAAAACAGTCAGATGGTTCTATCCTTAAGCCAGTAATCTACTTTGGCTCAATTACTAACGCATTAAACCATTTTTCCGTTCAAGAATCAGTCAATCGTGATCGATATCGATCATCACGAAAAAATAATGTTACCGCCGCAAATTCTGGGGTCGTTGTCCTAGACAATTCTGAAAAAAATATTATCAACAATATCTTTTATACCAGTACTAGCGGTGACGTGTCCAAGTATTTGATACAAACAACAAAATAGACGATAACCGACAGTCAATTAATAATATCGTAACAACAAATTTGTTCAATTATCGCAACAAGACTAATGTTCAAACTCCAAATATCATAGGACCAGATAATAATTTACAAAATAATAATTTCAATACAGGAATTAAAAAAAACTCCGTTTCATTTTGGACTCGAACTTCTAAAGAAACTGGTTTAGAAGAGCAAAAGTTGATGTTTGAGCAAGAACATGAAATTAAAAAGTTCTTTGCTAGCGACGTTATTTATAAAGTTCGCATAGAAATTGTCCAACGTTTTAGTGATAACAATTCGGTTGAAACTGAAATCACTTACGCTAATACGGGTAATCAAAATTTAGGCAATTTTATCGGATATACTTTCAGAAATCTGACATTTAATAACTCTTTTAACAATAAAATAATATCTAAAAACGCAGAGATCCGTTCATTAGGAAATAATCGAGGCTTATTTGCTTTTAATAAGGATTTAGGAACTAATATTGAGTTTGACTTGGCTTCGCAAGACAGTTCACCTTTTGCCTGGAAATTATCTTCCAATAAGCCTTCATATTTTAATGGAAGCAAATCATTTTACAAAAATAATAGCGAAGCAAATTTTAAAAACATTTTTGATCAAGGATATAAAACCTCTCCAGATCCGGGCATTGGACAAAGTTTTCCAGATCCAAAGTTAAAAACTATCATGATGGCCACTAAGGATAAGCCACTTAATATAGGAGATACCACTAAGTTAGTTTATTCGACTAAATTTAACGTTACAGGAAAAATGCAGCCAAATATTAAACTGAACAATGATCTAATCGACCAAAAACCAATATTTCTAGAAAATAATGTCGAAAAATTCTTATTAAAAGGATCTTGGTTTGACTACAAAAGCACTCACATCGATTTCTTATACACCATCGATGATAACAATACTAATGCTGCTAAGCCATTGTTTTCAGTAAATCAAACTGAACTAGATCGTGATGCCGGTATTAATCATGACTGGCAAAAAGAAATTAATATTTCCAATCTAACTCCAGGTTTACATAGAATCCGACTCCTGGCCCGTTCATTTGTAAAAAATGAAGATGGGAGCACAACTGAATTCCAGTCTGAAACTCACCAAGTCGAAATTTATATAAAATCGGAGGCAACAACTAAACCTTATTTATCCATCCTGGCCCCTGCTTCAGATACTTTTCCAGATTCACCATACCAAGTAAGTTCCGATAAACTTAATATCTCAGGATTTTGGCTCGATTCTGATAGTAAAAAAGGTAATTTATATTACCAACTTGATAAAGGTAAGAAAGTTTTATTTTCACAAGATGCACCTAATGTGACTCCAGGCCGACCTGTACAATGGCACTTGAAAAATTTGTCGATTGCTCATATTTCTGATACTGATTTTCATACATTAACTATTTATGTTGATGATGGAACTGGCAGCGATGAAGGGTTCGACTTTTTCTTATTTCATCGAACCAAAGGTTTATTTAGAATCGTTGCTCCGGATTCAATCGACTTTGGGACTATTCATGCAACTAACAAGCAACACTATTCCTGTCGAGCGAATTTACCTGGTAGCCTTGGAGTAATCGATTATCGTCCAAATAAGCAGTCACCCTTAACATTATCGTTAGAAACTGGAGAATTGATCTACACAGATACTGAAAAGAAAGAAGCTTCTTCTTTAAAATCATCAATATCTTATAAAAATCAGTTCGTTCCTAATGGCGGAAAAATTATTATCGGAAATACCAAAATAAATACTGGCTCTTCAAATATTACTTGGACAGATTTTACTGATCACGTAGAAAACAATTTAATTTTGAACTTTAAACATCCAAATATCGGTTTAAATTCTTCAATGCTTGCTAAAAAGTATCAATCTTCTTGGAGATTTGTCGTCATCGAGACAAATTCAATCTAAATCTTTCGACGACAAAGTTAAAATTACCTGTCAAAATTAAAAGGAACAATAATATTAATTCTGAATAATAGAATCTAATAGTATTGTTCCTTTTCCATAACCTATTTAAATTTAAAATATCAAACTTAATAATGTCGCTAAAGCTAAACTCACAATTACAAAACTAATGCAAAATTTCCAATTCCAGCGCAGAGACACCGTAGTCGGCTTAACATTTAATATAGTGGCGACAATCATTATAATGACCGCAAATGGTGACAGCATATACGATGCTACACTGCCAATATTTAATCCTAAAGCAACTAATACCGGCGACAAAGTAATATTCATCGACATGATTACTTTACCGATCAAAGCCACGGATGCTAATGGGTGAATCCCTATCAGTGATACAAAAACTACGATAATTGGTATCAACAGTATCAACCACCAACCTAAACTTGCAAAAATTGGCGATAAATTTTTAGTCAAGGAGACACTAATGGTTGAATGTTCAAATCCGTAAGTAAAAGTCCCGATCCCTACGAAAAATGGTGCTAAGGATGCTCCACCGACCATCCCTTTTTGCCAGTAAGAAACAATAGATTTTTTCAAATCTGCTGTAAAAGTTTGCTGTTGCTTTATTTTTCTTAATCCTAGCAACAAAGTCCAAAATAAGACAATTAATAATCCAGCGATTGTTACTGAATCCATTGAACTAGCAATTTTGTTATGCATAAAGATAAAACTCAACACTAATAAAGCAACCACAGCAAAGACAAGCCCCAAGAGTGACGGATTTTTTTGATTATTCAATTGAACTATCTCATCATTCTTGACTGGCTTCACTTTCATATATGCTTGATTGTGCTCCATCAAGTACGAAAGGAATAAACCAGTTGTCCCTAAAATAAAGCAAGGAACAAAAAGCCTAGTCCAGCCCACTTTAGTGACTGAACTAATTAAGAAAATCGTTGCTGCTCCAGGTGCCCATAATGTTCCCATAGTATACGCTCTTGTAACGGCTGTCGAAGACAAACGATCGGAGTCTTTCACTTGTCGCTTAATGCTATCCCCTAAAATAGATAAAACGATAGCAATTGTGCCCATCGAAAGAATACTGGATAGCAAATTAGTAACTAACATGACAAATGAATACGTTTGTTTAGGTCCGTTCACGTGCTGTTTCATAAATTCTTCGACTGAAGACTGATAATTACCCACACTAACTGGAACTAAAAATAGTCGCATGACTATTAACAAGACAATAATATCAATCATTGATATTACAGCCGAAGCAAATTTTATAACAGACAATCCTGCAGTACCTAATAAGGCAATTCCCATGACAAAAAAGATGATCGTGGCAATTTGAAATGATTTACTCAATTTTTGGATGCCGAAAATAGAAACACCGATGGCAAATACGGCTTCTAAAAGAGTAAGGTCAATGGGTATAATTAAACCCAATAATTGAGTCAACACAAGTCCTAAGATTAAAATATGATATACATTGTCTTTATTGACAATTTTTGGCAAAAACATTCGCTTCTTTTCATTTTGAATAAAATTATAATATTAATTACACATTCAAGTATAACTAGATATCAATAATTTTAAATAGACTTCTAGTTATACCCTATGAACTATTTGTTCATGCAATGACTAAAAAAATGATTGTTAGATAGATAATGCATTTTTTGTTGCTCTGTTATTCATACTTTGAAATCAATCCTGTCCAATATAAGCATTTTACATACTTCATGATGGATTTTATACTAGTTAAAACTTGCAAAACAGACTATTTGTTTAAGGAGGATCATATGAAGAAAAATGTATTACTGTTAGGTGCGACAGGCACTGCAGGATCGGCAGTCAGACAAAAACTTTTGAAGAAAACAGATTCATTTATTACTTTAGTATCACGACATGCATCCACTCTCACGCCAACACCAGATCGTGAACAAATTGAAGAATTGGATGTTCATGATGTAGTTACGTTGGCCAAAGTGATAAAAGGACAAGATATTATTTTTTCAGCATTATCTGCTGAAAATTCCGATAACGAATTAGCCGACCTTGCTACAAATATCGTTACCGTAATGGACCAACAAAATGTCCATCGTTTGATTTTTATGGTTGCCATGGGTATTTACAATGAAATTCCGCAATCTGTAGGACCACAAGATAACGTCGATAACAATCCGATGCAGATACACAATCTTAAGGCAGCACAAGTCGTTGAAAAATCAGACTTAGACTATACCTTATTACGTCCGGGATTCTTAGTCTCTGGATCTGATGAAGTGGTCATTACCCATAAAGGCGAGCTAGTTTCCGGTAATACAACTTCAACTGCTTCAGTGGGGGAAGTCGTTGGAAAACTCGTTACAAACGAAAACTTGGGAATTCACGAGAGTCTAGGATTAAACCAGCCATAATTTTTTCCTTATACCAAAATAAAAGACAATCTAGTCTAACAACAAAACTGTTAGAACTAAATTGCCTTTTTTTAATTACATACCAAGTAAATTGAGTAGTTTTTATTCAGCCATTTCAGCTACTTTTTCCTTATGTTCAGCACGTGACCAAGTGATCCATCCAACTAAGTCATTCAACATGTAAATGACGTACATGAAGCCTAGTGGACTCATCAAACCAGTTCCAGCAAGCATGGAAGCTCTGATCCAGAGGACCATTGAGACGATTCCTTGAACGAACCAGAAGATAAATTGTGTTTTGATTCTCTTAACACAAAGGATCGATGCGATCATTCCGATAGAAAATCCTAAGGCATCAACTACTGGTTGCGTATCACCGAATTGTTTCAATAAGACGTATGATACTGCCCAAATAATTAACATACCTACAATGGCATAAGCCCACTGTTTGAATCCTTGAAGTGGTTTAGAAACTTCGGCGTTTCCAGTGCCATCTTCATGCTTAGTCCAAGCAACCAAAACTGGAATATCCAAGACAAAGATATAAGCAAATTGCAATAATGCATCGGCATATACTTTGTTGATCATTGCGTTAACAATAATGATAACGGCGGAAATAATTCCGAAAATACCGTTACTTGCCTTCCGATTACTGATCATCAGAACACAAGTTACGCCCAGCATGGCGCCTAAAACTGTCAATAAATTCATAGCTGTATAATTACCAGAACTTATTAAAATAATTAATTGCATAATGATCCCTAATGCAAGTAATCCATAACTGGATTTACTCCAGCCTTTAAAATCGTTAATAACCATCATTTCTCAATACACCCTCTAAACGTTAAAAATAAAAACGACAAAGATTAGTGTATCATTGAGAAAATATAAATTCCACTATTTTTACATATATATGGTGATAAACGACCTATGAAAGCACTATATATTGTGGTCTAACAGTATTGGATCTTTTTTCCACTCGACCAAGTGCATTCCTGTAATACTCAATACAACAAAGAAAACAAACCAAACTGTCCAAAGGCCTGAAGTAGCATCAGTTAAGAAATGAGCACCGACCCGAACACGAGAAGCCCACATCAAGATACAGTAAGCTAATCCTAGCCAAAATGTGATCTTTTGTAATTTGACATTGGCCCGATCAACAAACATTGGTAAGAGCATGATCCCAGCTGCAGCCGTCGTATGTCCAGATGGGAAACTCATATGATTATTGGCCCCATTGGGTTGGAACCAGTTAGTGAAGTTTGCATGGTTACCTGCTAATTCATAAGGTCTCCATCTACCCCAATAAGTCTTCATGGCACTATTCATATCGTTAGCCACGATAGCTGCTAAAGTTGCGACAACGGCCACTTTAACTAAATAATTCATTTGTTCATCTGACTTGTGTGAAAGCCAAATTTGGGTCAAAAAGAAAATAACTAAATAAATAATGATCCAGATAGCAAAATTACCTAAAAATGATAAGTGTAGATTTCCACCATCACTATTAGCTTGTCCAACTGGTAAACCTTTTTTGATATTGTCATTTAAAGTCAATGCATAATAAACGGTAGTCTTTAAATAATTAGCCCACAGTTGCCAACCTGACAATACAAAAGCTCCAATAATCATACTGCAACGAACAAACCACGGCATAGTTTTGCTCCGCCAAGCATAATTAATAATTACCATCGAACTCAAAATAATAATAAATGGAATTGGCCACAAACCAAAATCTTGAAAAATAGTCCCGAACCAAGAATTTTGATCCATAATAGCCTGTGATATTTGCCAATCAAATCCAGTACCGATCAGCATGATAACAATTATCGTCAACGCAGCCGTATAAAAAACCTTGCTGGGAGACGACATAAACTTACTAATCTTTGCACTCATCGTACACCCCTCCTATAACAAAATTAATACGCTTTCATAATAGCATTGGTGCAGAAAATTGTATCAGATATTAAGGTTAATTTAACTATTTAAAAACAGAGAGAGCGGAGAGGCACGGTCAGCTGCTGAGGATTAACGCGGGTGGTCGCACAAGGTGCTGCGAAGCAGTGCCGCGACCACCTGTGTTAACCGGAGGCCGCTGTGCCTCGGAGCTCGTTTCAACATCCTTGTGGATAAAAATAAACACCACTATCCAATTGCTGAAAGTTTAGACAACCATAATGGATAGTTATATATACGTCTACCAGCATTGCCCGCTGACAATTGCCAAACAGTAGATCACTGCCCCATTAAGTAATTTTCAAAATAAAAATCTATCTAATTTGTGCAATGTTTTAATACAAAAAGAAGTAGATATACAATTTCATATCACCTAAATCATTTCCACTGTCAGATGCAAACAGCGTTCACACCTATAACGACCCATTTCAAACAAAAAAGCCCTCCTCAAAAGAGAAGAGCTAAACCTGGTTATCTACATGGAAAATGACTATATTTGGGAAAGATTAAGTGGTATAGCAAATCCCAGGTCAACAGTTTGCTATATATCATATTATATACTCAGATTCATTTTTTAAAATATCCAATAACAAAAAAGTGTCCAATTATCGTCAAAAATAATGGATAATTGGACACTATTTAATTATTGCAATTTTTTTTTTGCATCAGCGATTTGTTTTCTTACGGAAGCAAATCCTGTTCCTCCGAGCGAATTTCTTCTCTCAACGGCAACTTCAGGCTTCAAAACTTCATAAACGTCTTCATCGATCTTTGGTGAGATCTCTTTGAATTCATCCATTGTGATATCTTGCAGATTCTTATGTGTTTGTAATCCTTGTAAAACTAACTGACCAACGATCCCGTGGGCTTCTCTGAAAGGAATACCCTTGGTTGCTAAATAATCAGCCAATTCAGTTGCGTTGGAAAAATCATTCTCGGTGGCATGACGCATGTTTTCTTTCTTAGGTTTGAGTGTGGAAATCATTCCATTGAACACTTTCAAAGCTGGCAAGAGTGTTTTGACAGTATCGAAGGTTCCTTCTTTGTCTTCTTGCAAGTCTTTGTTGTAAGCCAATGGTAATGACTTCATCGTCGACAGCAATCCGATCAAATGACCGTAAACTCGACCACTCTTTCCTCTGATCAATTCAGCCATGTCAGGATTTTTCTTTTGTGGCATGATCGAACTACCAGTTGTGTATTTATCAGATAATTCCACATATTGGAACTCATAACTGCCCCACATACTGATCTCTTCACAAAAACGTGACAAATGCATCATCAAAATCGAAGCATTGCTCAAAAATTCCAAGGCAAAATCACGATCAGAAACAGCATCGAGTGAATTGCTGTAAATTTCGCTGAATCCGAGTTCTTTGGCAGTGAACTCCCGATCTATCGGGAAAGTCGTTCCGGCCAATGCTGCAGCTCCTAAGGGGCTAATATCAGCATGTTTATTGTTGAACTCGAATCGTTCAACGTCACGTTTGAACATTGAATAATAAGCCATCAAATAATGTCCATACGAAATAGGTTGCGCATGTTGAAGATGCGTATAACCTGGCATGATAGTTTCGACATTTTCTTCAGCCAATTGAACTAACGTCTTTTGGATAATCTTGATTTCTTCAATGATCTTTGGCAAACGATTTTTAACGTATAGATGGAAATCAGTTGCAACTTGATCATTTCGAGAACGACCAGTATGTAACTTACCTGCCACTGGTCCAATTTCATCTGTTAAAATACTTTCGATATTCATATGAATATCCTCGTTTTCAACAGTGAAATGGAGTTTTCCATCGTGGAGTTCTTGGCGAACATTTTCTAGACCGGTCGCGATTTTATCGCAGTCTTCGGCTGGCAAAATACCTGTTTTCTTTAACATCTTAACGTGTGCTAAAGAACCTTCAATATCTTCATCAGCCATGAGTTGATCAAAACTTATTGATGCACCGAACTCATCGACCCAAGCCTCAGCTTGAGCTTGAAAACGGCCACCCCATAATTTTTTGGTACTCATTATTTGCCCTCATTTACTGGATTCTTTGCATTTTTAGCATCAACTTGAGCTTGTACTTGAGTTGGAAGTCCCCAAAGTTTGATAAATCCTTTGGCAGCTTCTTGATCAAATGAGTCAGCTGATGTGTATGTAGCAAGATCTTTATCATACAATGAAACTTCTGATTTACGTCCAAGGATCCAAATATTACCCTTGAATAACTTCAATCTGATTTCACCAGCAACGTTCTTTTGACTTTCTTTCAGGAAGGCCAAAATTGAATCCATCAATGGTGAGAACCACAAACCATTGTAGATGATCTCTGTAAGTTCTTTTTCGATAACTGGCTTGAAATGGCCTAAGTCACGTTCTGTTGTTAAGTCTTCTAGTTCTTTATGAGCTGTGATCAATACCATTGCAGCTGGGCATTCGTAAATTTCACGTGACTTGATACCAACTAGTCTGTTTTCAATGTGATCGATTCTACCAACACCATGTTTACCAGCAATGTCGTTAAGTTTCTCGATCATCGTTGAGAATTTCATCTCTTCATCGTTGATAGCAACAGGAACACCTTTGTTGAACTTGATTGTCATTACTTCTGGTTCATCAGGTGTCTTTTCGATTGGGTTTGTTAGGCCGAAGGCATCTTCTGGTGCTTCTACCCATGGGTCTTCAAGAACACCGGCTTCGTTAGCACGGCCCCAAATATTTGCATCGATTGAATATGGTGAATCAAGATCAATAGGAACTGGAATATTGTGTTTCTTAGCGAAGTCGATTTCTTCTTCACGTGACCAGTGCCAATCTCTAACTGGGCTCAAAACTTCCATCTCTGGTGCTAAGGCATGAATACCAACTTCAAAACGAACTTGGTCATTACCCTTACCAGTACATCCGTGAGCAATAGCTACGGCATTATTCTTTTGAGCAACTTCTACTAATTTTTTAACTATCAGTGGTCGGGATAAAGCAGAGAGTAATGGATAGCTACCCTCATAGAGAGTGTTACCTAGTAATGAAACTAATGCATATCCATCAGCAAATTCATCTTTTGCGTCAATTGTTTCGGCAGAAACTGCACCTGCGTTGATGGCCTTCTTTTCGATAAAGTCAGGATCTTTACCTTCACCTACGTTGATACAACATGCAATAACGTCGTATCCTTTGTTCTTAAGCCATGGAATGGCTACTGATGTATCCAAACCTCCTGAATAAGCTAAAACTACTTTCTTTGTATCTGTCATTTTATTCCCTCCACTGATTAAAAAAAAATTAATTTTGTGTTAATTATAGTAACCCCTATTTTCATTTTTTACAAGACAATAACGGAAAAATCTATATTTATCACCAATATTGAATGATTCATAACCATTGGAATAGTTCTAATTTTCAGAAAATAATCACTTACTTCTCTGAATGTGAATTATCAACTGATTCGGAAATTTTCTTCAAATAGGCAATCATTTCGTCCTCTTTAGTTGGTGCTGGAGCTTCTTCTTCTTTTTTCTTCGTACTCATCAATTTGTTAACGCCTTTCACTAAGAAGAAAACAACGATAGCAATGATCAAGAAGTTGATAATCGACTCGATGAAACTACCATATTTGAAATTAGCACCAGCAACTTGGACTGACATCTTTGTTAGATCGATCTTACCTAAAACCAATCCAATCAACGGATTGATCAAATTTGATACTAGTGATGTAACGATAGCTGTAAAAGCAGCCCCCATAATTACACCAACAGCTAGATCCATAACATTACCACGGGCAATAAAATCCTTAAATTCCTTTAACATTTTATAAAACTCCAATCACATAAAAATTAGCATTCTCAAATGATCAACTGCACATTTGACCGAGAGATACTCGTCTAGATTATGCAATTTTTTTCAATGTGATTTCAACCAAAGACGCCCTTATTAAAGCTTTTTAAATAAATTAATTCTAAATTCTTAAAAATTGCCATTCTATTATTTTTTCTATTGTAAAATGTTATCAAAAGATAAATGGAGGGGAATTACATGAAATCAACAACACCTGTACAAAAATCAGGCTGGATAGTTTGGTGGATCAATACCGTTATCTACTTACTAGTAGAGATCTTAATGGTAGCTGCCCTATCACATGCCTCAGCACTCAGCAACAATCAAATGGACACAGCATTATCTGTAGGATTTTCAGTCATAATGCCAATCTTCTTACTAGCGATCCAAATCATCTCTTTCTTCATGATCAAATACATCCACAAAGATAACTCGTACATTTATCCAATCATCTTAGTAGTACTAGCATTCTTTGGACCAACATTATATTTGATCCCAGGAATTTGGGGCATCATGTACGCAAACAGTAACAAATTAAAAAAATAGAGAGCGGAGCGAGGTTGATCAGCTGCTGAGGATTAAAACACAGAGAGCGGAAGGCGACGGTCAGCTGCTGAGGATTAACGCATGTAGTCGCACAAGGTACTGCGAAGCAGTACCGCGACTACGTGTGTTAACCGGAGGCCGCTGTCGCCTGGAGCTCGTTTCAACATCCTTGAGGATAAAGATAAACACCACTATCCAATTACCGCAACATTAGCTAACAAAAATGGATACCACAATCAAAACCGCTGCATTTTAAACAAGTAGAAAAAGGAAGCACTATTTTTACTTAGTAATTAAATGGAACGGATACAGAAATCCAAACACAATTTATTTGAAATGATGAAATAACTTGTTAGCAGCCACTTGGAATCTGTTCCAACATCCTTGAGGATAATGCCATCTTACATCCACACAGCGATACTAACCGTTAACTAACAATTAACCTCGTGCCCAATGTCAGACAATCATAGTCTGCATTAAACCTTTCGAGAATGGTGAACAATTCAGTTAACTTACAACGGTTATCATCACGATCCATGAAACATAAAAGACGATCTTGAAAACAATTTAAGTTTTCAAGGTCGTCTTTTATTACATTTGTTTCTTATATTAAGCAACTTGTGTTTTTAATTTTCCGATAGCTTCTTCAATTGTTGTACCGTTGGCTTTAACGTTTTCGTTGTTTTTATCCACGACAGTAAACAATTGTGAATCTGTATCTAAATATACACGATATTTCATATTCATTGTTTACCTCCATTTATTTTTATTCTTTTGGTAACGAATACATTTTATTTTATTCGTTTGTGATTAATTTGTCAATCTACTTTTACAAATGTTTTCATTACCTATGTCATGACTATTATATCGCAATTGAATACGGTTGCATAGAATGTGACAAAAATCGTTTTTAATACTAAGTTCCACAGTATCTTGAAAACGGTTTCTTAAATTATACACATAACTTAAAATCTTTTTCAAATTTATTTTTATTATTTTGATTTTCACTTTTCCCGCAATACATAAAAACTTCAGAACAAGTCTCTGCTCTGAAGTTTTATTTACCATAATGTCCGTGGCTTTTATCTAATTGAATATCCTTTCCAGGATGAACTAAATGATCGGTATCTCGATACTCGATGCTCAATTGAGTATGTGCTTTTAGATCACGTAGTATTTCTGAATACAATTTCTCATCGTGTGTAATTTCCAAAAGATCATAGCTATAAACTAATTTCTCATTTTTCTTAAAGGTTTGTAAGAAAAAGCTATACTTATCAAATAGATGATTATCAACTATCAGTATGTGATAACGCCAATTGTATTTACGTAAAAAATGTTTATCAAAGTTTTGAATTAAGGTCTTCGATTCTTTTAGCACTGTATTTCACCTTTTAAGCTTGATGGCCACCGACTAACTTGCTGCGGTCAATGGCAGTACCAGCTGATAATTTACTGTATCCACGTACGATCGCTTTATAGCCGTACCTATCTCTGATCTGATCGATAGTATGTTCCAAACGCAAATTAGTATCGTATTGGTGCACATCTTCAAATAATGACATTTGTAAAGAGTTCGGATGACTAACGCGGTTGACCCGCACACCTAAACTTCGTAGAGCCTCACCCTGCCATTTCTTCTCGAACAAGTACTTAGTTGCTCTGATCAGATCATTAGTTTGATTAGTTGGATCGACTTTGGTCTGTGCTCCCCAGCCGTTCTTTCCCGCCACATTTGGTTGTGCAAAGCCAACTTGGATGCCAATGACTTCTCCAAGAACTTTATGCTTACGTAAACGAGTCGCAACTTGATCCGCGATTTCAAATAAAACTGTTTCAATATCTTCCTTAGTAATGTAATCCCGCATCAAAACTTGACTATTTCCATAACCTTTATTATCCGATCTAGGAACGTAACGCTTGGCTAGATCAGAATAATCGATCCCCCAACTGTGAAAATACAAAGCATCCCCTAAAACACCAAATTTCTTATTCAATTTCTTGCGATCAGCATGAGCTAGATCATAAATCGAGTGGATCCCCATTCGTTCTAATTTGGCAGCCGTTTTCGCACCGATCGACCAAAAATCAGTCAATGAAGGTATCTTCCAAATAGTCTCTGGAACTTCTTCATAAGTCCACGTGGCCCACCAAGGAGCTTGGACTTTAGCAGCATTATCTAACGCTAATTTGGCCATGAGCGGATTAGGACCAATACCAATAGTCGTAACGATCCCGGTTTCTTTAAAAACCTTATCTTGGATCTTTGCGGCGATCTCTTCGTTGCTTCCAAATAGCTTATGGCTGTGAGTAACATCGATGAAAGATTCATCGACACTGTAAACAAACCAATGAGCATCATCAGTGAACTGTCGAAAAATTTGATTGACTCGATAATTCAAACGAATATAGTCTGCCATATGCGGTGAAACTAATTGAATATCCATATTAGGCCTGATCTCAAACTTACGGGTCCCTAATTTGACCCCGTAGTCTTTCTTAGTATCAGGTGATGCTGCCAGTACTAGTCCTCCATTAGATTCAGTGCGGGATAAAACTGCTATCTTGGAAGCTAGTGGGTGCTCTGCTCTTCTGATAGCCTCAGTACTTGCATAAAAAGACTTGCAATCGATACACATGATATCTCTGATCGGCAATCGACTTGGATCATCAAAGGGTGTTATCATCTAACCACCACTTTTGAGAAGGTACTGTTGTTGCATAGCGAATATCTTCAACTTGCAGTCTTCTCGTTGTTCCTTCTTCTAACAAAACATAGATCTGACCGGCATTAAATCCGATCACCTGACCTTTGATCTCTGGGATGAAACTATTAACTTCGATCGTATTCATTTGAATACTGATCATTGCACCATCTTCCCAAGCAGAGGCCAGATTACGACTAATTTGTTGCTGATCCATCTGTGGCTTTATTTCCTTATCAGTCTCTTGGGTCCTTGATTTCTCCATAAAGGCACTATGATCAGACAATAACCAGCCCATCCATTTCAGCATGCCTCGATCGTTATACAACCACTTTTCCCGTGGGACAATTTGTTCCATCTGTATCACCAACCTTTTAGTAATCATTATACGAACACACGTTCGTATTTTCAAGTAGTGATCCATATTTATTTTTTTATGCAAAACAAAAAGGCGACGATAAACTCCAAAATGGAATCTATCGTCGCCTTTAATTAGATCGAACACTGCGTTTCGATCTCTTAAAGTAGCTAATTAGTCTTTAACGATGTTAGCTGCTTGTGGTCCACGGTCGCCGTCTTCAACGTCGAATGTAACGTGTTGACCTTCGTCCAAAGTCTTGAATCCTTCACCTTGGATAGCTGAGAAGTGAGCAAATACGTCACTACCATCTTCGCGAGTAATAAAACCAAAACCTTTATCAGGGTTAAACCATTTAACTGTTCCTTGTTCCATGAATGAGAACCTCCAGCGCTTGTGCGCAATATTTTTGCATTGTTAAGCCAAGTTCAGAAAGTAACCATTCATAAAGAAAAATTAAATCTCTAACTAACTCATAATACAATAATGTGAGTATACAGGTTTTCCCTCAAAATAGATAGTTATTTTGCACAATTAATAATATTTATTTTTTCCAAAAAGAATACAGGACAAAACATCGCTTACTTTCCTAAAATTGAAGCAATGCGACATTCTACCCTGTATTGTTGATTTGTAAATGAGTTATTGATCCATTTTTCTAGATCAACTTTCTAAATTTCTTTATACCTAGCAACATTACACCTAACATACCTAGACCTAATGCACTGAGAATAAAGGCAAATTTATTACCTGTCTGTGGTAATTTGTTACTTTGGATAGGATATAAAGTTGATTTAGCAAAAATTCCTAAACTACGTTTCTTCTGAGAATTGCCAACTTGAACACTATCTTTTTCAGAAGTGACATCATTTTGACGTCCGATTAAACTCGTAGCCACCAGCTTATTTTCATTCTGAATGTTGCCATTTGATCTAGCTTCTTCAATATTGTTTTGAGAAACATTACCAATCAAAGCAAGGTTCACTTTCTTTTCAGTATTAGAAGACATACCTTTATTATTTGAATAAACGCTAGTATTAATACCGTTTGCAGATGCTCCTGCTGATGTTTGTTCAGAAGTTTGTTCTGTTTTATTATCAGTTGAAGAACCTGTTTCCGATGCAGTTCCGGAATTTGTAGTGCTAGAAGCACTTCCACTATCGACATTTGTGGAACCACCAGTTGTTGTCCCTGTCCCAGTGTTTCCACTATCAGTTTGTCCTGTTCCTGTACCTCCACTATCAGGATTAGTTGGTGTAACTTTCTGATAAGTAAGTTGAATGATTGCTGGATCAGGTTTGACCGACACATCGACAGATGGCTCAACTGCTTGATAGCCGGAAACCGTTGGTGCGGGGATCGTAACTGTGGAACCCACGATCTGATCAGATATCGTAATTGGTTTAGAAATATTATTACCGCTTTGATCGACTGGTTGAACGATTAAATCAACGGGATCACCAGTATAAGTAAAATAAATGCCAAAGTTCTTATGTGCAGCTAAAGCACGCTCATCCATCGTATTTTGTGCACTAGGACTATTAAGAAATGCTGCATACTGATCTGGTGTGAAAGTATAACTATAATCTGTGTCTGTACCACCAAAATAGTCCCCAGTGGCGTGAACTTTAAGTCCAGTTAACGTGTAGCCGTCGATGGCGACGTCAGAAGCTGTTGGAAAATTCTTTGCTGGGCTCAATTGTGGTGCAGGTAAACTGCTGACTACTGTTGGTGAATTGAAAACTTTAATAACATCCCCTGCTTGATTGACAGCTTCAATTGTAATTGTTGGATCAGGATTTTCCGTATAATAAAAAATCTTCGTAACATCGCCAGTAGGCCAAGCGATATAAGTCATTGGCGTCGTCGAACCATTCTTAGTGGTATCCAATTGATAATAATTAGTGTTAAAGGTATTGCCTGCAGGTCCAAAAAATGGAAGTTTAGCGGGATCGGTTTGAGGATCAGACGTTTCATCGTCTGCTTCAAGTTGACCTGAGTCGGGATCGATGATCGTCATCGGTGGTCTAATACCTTGTGTTTGGTAAGTATAGCCATTGTTAGGATCATTCAAATCCCAAGTATTGGTTTCCGTAAGGATATTATTACCAGTAGTCGAATCCACGAACTTATACGTCGTTGTTATCTTAGGGATCGCATAAATAACATCAACAACCACATCTTGATTTTTAACTGGAACATTCATTTCTCCAGTCAAAGCAGATGGATTCCAAAGTTGATATTGAGAAATATTTTTAACTGACTTATTCAACAAATTGATCAATGCAGAAGACCAATTAATAAGCGCTGAAGTATTTGATTCGGCAGTTGTCACAGGAATCAAACTGCCTAATGGGTTACCAGCAGTATCTACTGCTTGAACGCTCACTGAATGTTCAGCAGTTGGATCGGTCGTAGTTGTTCCCGTATTAATAATATTAATCCCACCAATTGGTAATTGAGGGAATTTTCCAGAATACAAATAAGAACCACCATGGGCCGGATCGATATCCGTAGCTGAAATATATGGAAAATCGATCGGTGTTTGATCCGGTTGAACTGTAATATCAATTGATGAAGTTAGAGGATCATATCCATCTACTGATGGCGCAAAAATATTAGCATTTTGACCAACTTCGCCAATACCAACAGAAATGGGATCACCAATATTGTCGCCATTTGGATCAACTGGTTGAACATAAAGAGGTGTTATCTCAGTATTGTACGTCAGCTGATATTCTATATTTTGATAATCCCCTAACGTACGGACATCTTTTTGTTGTTGTGCAGTACTGCTATCTAAGAAGGCAGGATATTGATCGATTGTCATGGGATCATTGATGGTTTTATTAGGTTGACCTGATAAACTGTTAGCTTCAATGATATTGACGCCTGAAAAAGTATTATTAGCAATATTAATATCTGTTGCAGCAGGCAAATAATCCGAATAACTCATTGTTGTTGAAGGAATTTGTGAACTACTGAATGTCTTGAGCAGATCACCATACTGATTAACAGCATCGACTGTAACTGTTGGTGCTGTGGCTTCTTTGTAATAGAAAATTTTAGTGAAGTCTTGATCTGGCCACTTCGAATAATCTAATGGCGTGACGTTTCCACTTTTAGCCAAATCTAGAACATACTTATCACTGTTATAAATCATTCCAGTCGGGCCAAAATATGGAAAATCATCAGGATCACTATCAGCAGTATCTGTTTTATTTGCAACAGTCATGGTATTTCCTGATAAAATGTCCATTGCCGGGCGAATTCCGGTTGTCCCAAAATCAGATGAGCTTTTGTATGAATATGAATCAGTCTGTTGGGAGATTACTTGACCCGTATCCTCATCAACAAATTCATAGTTTGCTTCAACTTTAGGATCCATGAAGTAAATTGAAACTAACAAATTATGACCATTTGCGGTCACAGTTATCGGTGAATCAAGATAATCGGGGTTATAAGGTGTGTTCAAATAATCAGCATTGTCACCCATACTTGCTTTAAATCTTAAAAATACTAATGGTTGCCAACTACTAGTCATAATCGAGTCATTAACACCACTACTAATACTAATGACTTTACTTAATGGCTTGTTGTAATTATCAAAGGCTTGTAGATAAACCACATATAAATTTTCAGATGTGGGCGTTGAACCATAATTTGTGACTTTGATACCGGTACTAGGAACTTTAAATGCTGGACTAATCTCACCAGTGGACAGTGAATTATTATCAGATGCACCATTTGCGGTCCATTCATTTTCCGAGGCTTGATAGATATTTGTAGCGTTGGGATCGGTAGATATCTGATCCTCCCCTTGTCCTGAAGTCTCGCCTGTCGCATCTGAAGTTAGATCAGTTTCACTATTCGATTGATCTGATGGAGAAGGTACATTTGACGTTGCCGTACTATTGTCGATAGTTGTTGTGTCACTCTTTGATGTACCGTTGGTTGCACTTGTTGCAGGATCACTGTTTAAGTTAGAACTGTTTATCGAATCATTAACCGAAGACGTACCAGTTATCTCATCATTAGATTGATCAGGTAGATTAATTTGTGCCACTCCAGTTGATGCATCATTAGAAATCGACGGACTGCTAATTTTTGCAGTATTAGCTGTCACCTCAGTCTCAGTTGAAGTAGTAGATGTATCATTTGTCGCCGCTGCGTTTGCTGTACCTGAAATAGACGTAGTTAACAACAAAGAAGCACCACTGAGTACTACCGCAATTGCTAAATCTTTATAATTGATCTCGTTTAATCCAAAAATTTTATTATTTCTCATAAATAATAGACCTTCTTTTCGAAAATCATTCGCTAAGTGATCTATTTCATAATCCTATTTATCCATCTCTTATACTAAGCGGCTTCATCTGCAATTAACAATAAAGAGCATATTTAAATAATTATAATTTTTAAAAAATGAATTACAGCAAAAAAATCTCTGGAGTTTAATTTGCTCCAGAGATTTTATTATTTATATGCGTCTTAAATTACTTCTTTAAATTTTTTTCAACGTAGTCTTTGACTTCGTCTTCGCTCATGTCCAAAAATGGTTTCATGGCTTCGGCAGTCTTATCAGTACTATGGTTATTGCTTTCCATAATATGATCCCAAATTGCATCCCGAACGTCGGTCTTCGAATCGCTCCAGTCAAATGCATCTTTCATTGGTGTATTTAAAACCTCAGGTTCCTTTGCAATATCTGCATCAGATAGAATTTCTGTCATGTTAAACAGCCTCCTTAGATTTACAAGTTCATTATAAGTCTAATTTAAAAAAGTGGCGAACTTAAAGCTCATTTTTTTTAATGATATATATTATCGATTTGATACATTGCTATAATCAGTTTTACTAACCTGCTTAATTTCCCAACGGATAGGTACATGCAAATTTTTAGCTGAGTGATAGTCTTTAGGAATGACGACCTTGATTTTCTTTTTCCAAACTATCGATTTTAATGATTGACCAGGTTGAGTTTGATAAATTTGAAGCCACTTGGTAGAAAGCAATTGAGGTGCGCCATGATCAGGACAATAATAAAAACTTGGTTGAGTAGTTGGGTCGTTATCATTGTCTAAATGAATAAAAACCTGTACCACAGACTTTTCACGTCTATCATCAATAACTTTTAGCGCCTCATCGTTTGGATCATCAATTTGACCAAACGATGATGTTTTAGTTTCTGAAGCATGATTAACAATAAAATTGATATTACTGCCCACTGAGACAACAGAATCTTGTACAAAGTCCATTGATAAAGGATCTCCAATAACTTCTGATTCAAGGTTAATATTGTTAGGGACATTGTTTAAAATACTAAATTTTGGTTCCGTTTGGAACACAGATTTCTTAAATTTGCTAATAGTAAATTGGACTTTTATATGAAAAGATTTTTTCTTCGAAAAATCCAAATTATCAATACTAACATTATTTCTCTGAGTATCAAAATTACTATCAACTGGCCTATCATCAATCCAAACTTTTAAATTCTTACAATTTGCAGGAACATTAAACTCTAATCGACCATTTTTCAAAAATGAATTTTCATTTTTATCCGTAATAGTTCCTTGCATAAAAATGGTGTCATTTGGAGCTACACTATGTAAATGATCTTTAAATTTAACATTAGGATATATTTTACTTAACGTTTCATTTAGTGATGAAAAGATTAGTTGAATTCTTGGCTTATTGCTGGGGATAATATTTATTTTAGCTTTGTTTGTACGAATATTGATGAATTGTTGTTTTCCATCTTCGCCCTTTTGAACCAGTACAAATTCTGCATAATATCTGAATTTCCCATAGCTATCATCGATTCCATCAATAGTTAATGACTTTTGAGTAGCTCCTACCAATTTCTCATCACGAGAGTATCGTTTGTTAGTATTTATTCTATGCCACTGAATATTTTTAGCTTTGTCAACTATATCTCCTTGTATTGTAAAAGTTACATTCCCATTTTTTTCAACGGTCTGATCTTCTAATCCTTGGCCAACAGTAATTTTTTGTGTTTCGAAGATTTTTTCATCTGAATTATTATTATCAACTACTGTTGCTTTAACTTCAACAATTCCATTTTTTCCATGATTATTCGCAGTAATATTACCTGAATCGGGATCGATGGTTGCAAGATTTTGATTATTCAAAGACCATCTCACTTTTCCATCTGCATTTGCTGGTAAAACAGTTGCTCTAGCAAATATTGAGCTGGGGACTTTGTTAAAACTATTCAAATAATGATTATCAATATTTATTAGAACTTGATTCGCATTTATATGTACCGGATTTACATGTACAGTCATAATCTTAGAAAAATATTGACGAGTTTGACGAATATATTTGTAATGGGATACTGCCTGAAAATAATAATCACCAGCCGAAGTCAAGATATCGCCGTATGTTTCCATTTTGTTTGTAGCAAGATGAACGGGTGGGTGATCTTTAAAAATTTGATACCACTCAATATAATCAATATTTGCGTGATAAAGAAAATTACGGCATTCGGTTCTAATATTTAACGTATATTTTTCACCCGCAGTAATTCTTTGTTCCTTCGAACAATAATAGATACCATTTTTCCAATATAATATACCTGGTTTTCCATCCTTACTAGGCTTTCCCATTAGTTGATATCCAGAATCGTCGGAATATGTTGCACCTACCTCTTTTGCATCAAAAAGGAATAAGCAATTTGCAATTATCAATACGAACAACATAAAAACAACCCGAACTTTCATAGCTACTCTCCCCAAACAAAAAAACATGGAATTACTCCCCCCTGTGGTAGTAATTCCATGTTTATTTTTAAATTAATATTTTATTTAAAAGTAAAATGCTCCCTCACAAACATTTTGCTTAATTATAATCGTGATTTGTTTAACAATTTCTGTTGATAGTATAACATTTTTTCATAATTTACAAATAATTGAATGGAAATTTATTCAAATTTGATGAATGATTAAACGGAATCATTAACTGTCCATGCTAAAACTGTTTTATAATGCCCAGCCTCTGGGATATCATTCGGCAATTCTAGTTTGACTTTATTTTTCCAGTAAATAGACGGCACTTGTTCGCCTTGCTTGGTTTGGTAGAGCTCTAATCCGTTTAAATTGATCGGCTCTTCCACCCCATTTTGGTCTAAAACTAGTTTTGAGTTGAACATTTTACCGTTCTCATTCATAAAGTTTGGATCTGCACTGACAAATACTTTTCGCGGCGTTCGATCAGCCTGACTGCGCTTATCGACGACTTGCAAAACTTCAGAATTAGGATCGTCAACTTTTCCGATCAAAGGTTTACTATCGGATGTTTGCAAAACACTGCCAAAATCGATTGATCTAGCATTTAAGGCAAATTCTTGTGGGATCGGATTGATCGAGTAATTCTTACTATTATAATTTCCTAGCAAGGTATTTTCTTTGTTTCGTGGAGAATAAGTAGCATGACCGGTAAAGTTTAAGGAAGTCGCATCGTATGGCATTTGAAAAGTCAGTGAATAAATAATAGCCCCAGTGTTATCATTAAAAATTACGTGGGGATCACTTATCGTGTCGAGCTGCGGATTTTCCGTTGGCTGCGTTTTATAAAACTCTTGTCCATTTGCATCTTTCCATTTAGGTAGGCTCTTTAATTCCCCAGTATTCCCGCCACCTATTTTTTGAAATGACAAGACTTGTGCTCCGTTGGGAAGTTGAAAGGTCAACGGTCCATCGTCGACGGTCGAATTGAGATCTTGATCAGTCAACCAAAAAGAGACCTCCAATTGATCTGACTTTTTAACATTGGTCAGGGAACCATTAGCGTCGGCTTTTTGATTAGTGGTCAGATTCTCAAACTTGAAGGAACTGAATTTGATTAGGTTGTTAGAAATTGCTACTACTGTTAATTTGGCTGGATTGGTGATCAACTGCTTGGTTGAATCATTAAAGGAAACGACCGCATAGTACTGCGAACCATCTTGAGCACTAGCCTGAAGATTTGATATCGTATACTGCAGATTAGTGCCAGCTTGAACGATCGGATAATCAGCTTTCGGATCAAATTTCTGGTCAGGAGCAACTCTGTGCCACTCGACTTTACTAATAGCACTCATATCGCTTTGTCTGGTGCCGGGGATAGTGAATTCAACGCTGCTGCCATTTTGAGCAGATTTATCGGTCAATCCCCCACCCACGGTAATATCAGTACTACCCTTGATTTTACTGCCATCTGGATTAGTTAACTCGGCATAGATCGTAACAGTTTTGGTTTTTCCCGACGGATCAGAAATAGGCTGTACTAGTCCTTTTTGGTCGACTGTAGCGATCGAAGTGTCACTTGAAGACCATTTCACGTCACCAGTAGCGTTAGATTCCTTAGGAATTGCGTGAACATAGGTTGTATCTTCATAATTTTGGTTATTGTACAAATATTTATCATCTGAAGTTACCGTTAAGTAACTAGCTTTATTTTCCTTTGCATAAGTATTAACTTGCACAATATTTGAGTAATCATACTTATCTCGATAGGTGATCAAACCTAGATCTCGCCATTTCAATTGATACTGATAATATTTAACTCCAGCACTGGGTGAAACTATTAAATCATCCCCATTGGAAATTTTAGCAGCGGGATCATTAGCTTTCAGAGGCTCCCATTTTTGAGTGTTCGTATTATACACCAGCCATTGTTTGGCGTTCAGATCGTAATCATCGTCAACGTCACCTTCCGCCGGAACAGTATGAATAGTCTTGGAGCCTCCTCCAGTATACAAATTGATTTGTGAATTAGGTTGTAATCTAAAACCATCGTTTTGATAAAAAGTTAAAACCTTTTTGACAGTTTGGCTTGGCGTGTTATTGTCAATTGCCGGAACAGTACTGGTTGTCGCGGTAGTATCGGTATCAGCTTCAGAAACGTGATCGTTGGTGGAATGATTGCTTTTAATCCCCAAATTAAAAGTTAGTCCAATAATTAAACCAAAGGTGACCGTCAATATAAACAAAGCTATCATTTTTTTGATTAGCATATCCCGTCCTCCTCGGGGATATGATAGCATCATCGCGACTGAATGCTAGATTAAAGTTCATTTTATATGAAAATATATTACTATAACATAATTAATTAATTGTAAATTATTAAAGCGCTGGCTTTTATTTTTTGAAATAATTTGATATCAAAACATTATATTGTGTAAAAAACATTATTTCACGCTGATTCAATTCGTTACACGCTTTACTATTTTGATTATATTTATTATTGGAGAAGATTTTTCGTGCAATCATCCATGACCGAAACAATTCACTGATATATTGCTTGCTTTTTTAAAATACCCAATCCCAATAATTTGAAAAATGAATTTTTGAAAGAAATAGATTTTATTTAATATGAATATTGCCATATTTCGGGTATATTAAGGTTGTGAGAAGTTAAATTGGAGGTCCAAAAAATGATCAGTCAAATATATAAAGAAGTCACCAATGCATCAAAAATCATTATTTTAAGGCATCGCAATCCCGATCCTGATGCCGTAGGGTCACAAATCGCCTTAAAGCTTTTGCTTCAAACAGCATTTCCTGAAAAAGAGATCTATGCTACTGGAATCGACTTACCAATTTTTGATTGGATCGGAAAAATGGATCAACTTGACCAAACTGATTATACCGGTGCACTGATAATTGCAGTTGATACAGCAAATACTGAGCGGATCGACGATGACCACGATTTATCATTTGTTAAAAAAATCATCAAGATCGACCATCATCCTAATGTGGATCCCTTCGGTGCCATCAACTGGGTCAAAGACCATTATTCCAGCTGTGCGGAACTGATCTTCAAATTTGCCAGTAAAACTAATTTACAAATAACGCCTAAAATCGCTGATTGCTTATATGCCGGCATCATCGGTGACACTAACCGCTTTTTATATGCGGATACTAATTTTCGAACACTCGATGCTGCTGCCAAATTAATTAAACTAGGTGCTAATGCGTCGAAGATCAGTCATGAAGAAAATGAGATCAATCTACAAACCGCCAGATTAGAGGCCTATATGTTGGAAAACTTTTCATTAAATGATTCCGGATTTGCTTATATTGTATTAAATAAGCAACTACTAGATATTTTTAATTTGAATCCTGGAGAATTAGATTATGCAGTTCCCTTGATCGGGAAAATCGATTCTGTTAAAACTTGGGCTGTTTTAAGCGAAAATGAAACTAATGTCTTCCGCGTAAACTTGCGATCAAAGAATATTCCGATAAATTCGATCGCCGAAAAATTTGGCGGAGGCGGTCATGCCCTAGCCAGCGGTGTTTATATTCACGGGACTGAATCAGTCGACTCTTTGATCAAAGAAATGGACAATATAACTAGCAAAAATACCAAAATCGATGAATGAAGCAGATTTATCGATTTTTTATTTTGAAAAAATTATTATTAAAAATGAATAATATTATTGCTGCTTAGTGACTTACTATTAGACTATTCAATAACAACTGGAGGTAATACTATGAAGGCTGTATATCCAATAGTTATGACAAAATGCGATCGCGAATATTATCCATATTATATCGACATCCCCGATTTTAATTGTTCACTCCACGCAACGGATCCATACACTGGAATGAAGCAAGCACGCAAGAAGATTTTTGAGCAAATAAAAAAATTAAAATCCTTCAACGAACCAATACCCCCATCAAATTACGTGATCCCAACTAATCACTACAGTGACGTAATTACACTCATCGACATTGATACAAGTGAATTTGAAAAGGAACAAAAAACACGCAATTTTTTCAAATTTTTAACCGTACCTGAATAGAGAGTGGAAGTGCACGATCAGCTGCTGAGCATTTACGGACTATTGGCACTAGAGTGCCGCGCAGCGGGGCTCGCCAATAGTTTGTAAAGCGGAGGCCGCTGGGCTCTGGAACTCGTTTTAGATAGAGAGTGGAAGTGCACGATCAGCTGCTGAGCATTTACGGGCTATTGGCACTAGAGTGCCGCGTAGCGGGGCTCGCCAATAGTTTGTAAAGCGGAGGCCGCTGGGCTCTGGAACTCGTTTTAGATAGAGAGTGGAAGTGCACGATCAGCTGCTGAGCATTTACGGGCTATTGGCACTAGAGTGCCGCGTAGCGGGGCTCGCCAATAGTTTGTAAAGCGGAGGCCGCTGGGCTCTGGAACTCGTTTTAGATAGAGAGTGGAAGTGCACGATCAGCTGCTGAGCATTTACGGACTATTGGCACGGTTGCACGGGTACTTAAATGTGCCTACTATTATTTTTCTGATGATTTGTTATGATTTAACAACAATGAATACAAAATATTAAATATATTTCAACGGAGAAATAATATGGACTTACATTTAACTAACAAAAGTGCCCTAATCACCGGATCCACCAAGGGCATTGGCAAAGCCATCGCTGTACAAATGGCTAACGAAGGAGCTAACGTCATTATTAATGGTCGTAAGGCTGTTGATGTTGATCGTGTAGTAACTGAAATCAAAAATCAATTTCCTAATACTTCACCAGTTGGTATCGCTGCAGATATTTCAACTACGGACGGTCAAACAGAATTGTTCCAAAAAATTCCCACAGTAGATATTTTGGTTAACAATATGGGTATTTTCCAACCGATGGATTATTTGGACATCACTGATGAAACTTGGGAAAAATTTTTCAAGGTCAATGTCCTCTCTGGAAATGCGTTATCGAAATTTTATCTTCCGAAGATGCTTGCCAAAGATTTTGGTCGTATTATTTTTATTGCGAGTGAGGAAGCCATCATGCCATCAGGTGAAATGCCTCAATACAGCATGACCAAATCAATGAACTTGTCTTTAGCAAAGAGTCTTTCCTTACTAACTAAGTCAACTCACGTAACGGTTAACACGATCATGCCAGGTTCAACTTTGACTGAGGGTGTTGAAAAAATGTTAACCGATATGTATAGCGAAAGTGACCTACCAAAAGAACAATGGGAAGCTGATTTTATGAAAAATCATCGTTCTAGATCACAAATCCAACGATTGATCCGCCCTGAAGAAATCGGTCGCTTTGCGGCTTTTGTTGCTAGCCCGGATAATTCATCATTTTCTGGTGAAGCATTACGATTAGATGGCGGTTTAGTTCCAACAATTATGTAAAAATTAGTAAAAAATAGCAAAAAATAGCAAGCACGTCTCATTTTGAGAATGCTTGCTATTTTTGCATTGTTTGGAGTCTGGCAGATTTCTGCCTCCGGTTTAGATTGGTTGCTCCATCACTTTGATGTAATTTTGATGGGATTCCCGTATAACTTAAACTTGCTCAATAAAATAGTGTTTTGTATTTACGCTTGTTAAAATTGCAGCGGTTTTGAATAGTGCTGTTTACTTTTTGCCCTCAAGGATGTTGAAACGATCTCCAGGCGACAGCGGCCTCCGGTTTAGAAACTGTTAGCATGCACGGCTTCGCCGTACCTTTGTGCTGACTGTCCCTAAATCCTCAGCAGCTGACCGTCGCCTTCCGCTCTCTCTGTTTTTATATCCGGCCAAATGCGGCTGATCCTATTGATGGAAATAGACTTACGATCCGTCCTATTTCTTCGGGATCAAGTTTTAATTCGATAATCGGCAATAAGCTGTTGATGACATCATCAGCATGATCACTCATTTCAGTAATGCCAACTAGTCGACCATCTTTATCATGAACTTGTTTGCTTTCTGCTAAGGTTTCTTTATCAACTTGATAATACCAGTCTTGGCTTAAGTCAGAATTAGTAACTGACAAGCCAGCTTTTTCAGCATCTTCTATTGACACCCCAGCTTCGGCTATGCGTGGAGACGTGAAGACCACTGAAGGTACAACTGGAAAATTGATAGCATCTGTCGTTTTTCCAGAGAACAATTTCATCAAATACATTGACTCAAAAATAGCGGTTGGTGTTAATTTCGGTTGATCTGAATCAATCACATCGCCTGAAGCGTAAATGTTATCTACTGTCGTTTGCAAATGATCATTAATGACGATACCACGCTCATTGTATTCAACGCCGATCTTCTCCAAATTCATGTTTTCAGTATTTGGGATCCGACCGGTTGCGTCCAATACCCAATCAGTCGTCAATTCTTCGCTGTCGCCGTACTGGACACTGATATTTGAGCCATTATTGCTGAATCCAGCGACTTTGGCATTGTATATAAATTTAACGCCACGTTTTGTCATATCAGCGATTACTTTTTCAACAAATGGTTGATGGAAGCGGCGCAAAGCTTTGTCTGAATGAAGCATCACCGTGACCTTTGAGCCAGCAGCATTGGCAATCGTCGCAAATTCCATACCAATATAACCTGAACCAATAATCACTATATCTCTTGGTAATGATTTAAGATTCATAAAGTCTTCGCTGTCGTGAGTCAGATCCTCACCAGGAACATCCAGACGATGTGGTCTTAAACCAGTCGAAATGACGATTTTATCGGCAGTGATTTCTTGATCATTAACGATAACAGTATGAGAATCTTTAAATGTCGCATATCCTTTGATCACATCGATACCCACACTATCCATCAAACCGGAGATCATACTTGGAAGAGAATCGATAACTTGTTGCTTATGTTCAACGTTACCAGTCCAGTTCAGTTCGACTTTTCCATTCAAAACATCATTCAAACGTTCAACTTCACGCATTACTTTTACAGGTTCATCCAAAGTGATCTTGGCGTTACAGCCACGATTAGGACAAGTTCCACCCACTAAGCCACTTTCAACAATCGCAACTTTGCAACCAGATGCTGCTAAAGGTATAGCCCCATCAAAAGTTCCATGACCAGCTCCGATATACAAAACTTGATAATCATATTGTTCTGACATTTGATAACCTCCAATTAATTTGCTTCATTGATTTAATGATAAAACGTTAGATGCATTTTCGTAACCAACAATTTAATCATAAACAAAAAGGTGATCAAAACAATTATTCTGCTCGAATGATTTTGTAAAAAAACAATAACTCGGTCAAATATGAAATAATCTAATTTTTTAAAAAATAAATTACCATTTTTGTGCACATAAATTGACTTTTTGGTGAAATAATCCAATCATAGAGATGTAATTTCGTTTATCACGAAATAAACTAAATTGATTGGAGATTATATTAATGGCAAAGAAACTGACAACACAAACTGGACAACCTTGGGCTGACAACCAACATTCGCAAACGGCTGGTCCTAGAGGTCCCGTCCTAATGCAAGACTATGATCTGATCGAGAAGTTGGCACATTTCGACCGTGAACGTATTCCTGAACGTGTTGTGCACGCTAAAGGTGCAGGTGCTAAAGGTGAATTCGTTCTTGAAAATGACATGAGCAAATATACTAAAGCTGACCTCTTCAATGAGGCTGGTAAGAAGACCCCATTGATCATGCGTTTTTCACAAGTGGCTGGTGAAAAAGGCTATCCGGATACAGTTCGTGATGTACGTGGCTTCTCAGTTAAATTTTATACAGAAGAAGGAAATTATGACATCGTTGGCAATAATACTCCGGTATTCTTCGTTAACGATCCATTAAAATTCCCTGATTTCATCCATTCACAAAAGCGTGACCCAAGAACTAACCGTCGTACTCAAGAAATGCAATGGGACTTCTGGTCACATTCTCCTGAATCACTTCACCAAGTTACATATTTGATGGGTGATCGTGGCCTTCCCGCTTCATATCGTGAAATGAACGGCTATGGCTCACATACTTTCAAATGGGTCAATAAAGATGGTGAACAATTCTGGATCAAGTATCACCTGATTGCTGATCAAGGCGTTAAGAATATGACTAATGAAATGGCTGATAAAATTTCAGCTAAGAATACCGACTTTTTGCAAGATGATCTCTTCGATGCCATTGAAAAGAAAGATTATCCTTCATAGGAAATGTATGTTCAGATCATCCCTTACGAAGAAGGTTTGAATTACAAATGGGATATTTTCGATGTTACAAAAGTTGTTTCACACAAAGACTATCCACTGATTAAAGTTGGTAAATTAACTTTGAACCAAAATCCTTCAAACAATTTCACAGACGTCGAGGAAGCTGCCTTTTCTCCTGCCAACTTAGTTCCTGGTATTGAAGCTTCTCCTGACAAATTATTACAAGGACGTTTGTTCTCTTACAAAGACACACAAAGATATCGTCTCGGAGTAAACTTTGAAGAACTTCCGATCAACCGTCCCGTTAACGAAGTCCACAACTACGAACGCGATGGCTATATGAAGACCAATAATCAAGGTGGCGAAGTTAACTACGAACCAAATGGTTTTGACGGTCCTAAAGAAGACCACTCAGCTAAAATTGCTGGTGATCCTGTTCAAGGTAATGCCATTAACCAACCTTATAATTATAAAGTCGACTACACAACTCAGGCGGGTGATCTCTATCGCTTAATGTCAAAAGAAGAACAAGATCGGATGATCGAAACTATCAAAGATGGATTAGGTTCATTCGACAATGATGAAATCAAGACCCTCGAAATCAAGCAAATGTACGGTGCTGATAAAGAATACGGTACTAGAGTTGCTGATGCCTTGGGAATGAACATTAACGACATTATCAAATAACCAAAACAAAAAATACGACCCAAGTTTTATAAATATTTTTGTTTAAAGATAGCCTATTCTGCTCGCCAAAATAAGTTATTATAATGTTGTTCTCAATAAAGGAGATAGGAAGCCACGCCTATCTTTTGAGATAATCCCCCTACATTATCAATATTTATTGAGATAGTTTCTCCTCATTAGGAATTAATATGAATCCCCCCTATGCGTTTCTTGACCCTCTTCGACAAAAAAGAGGGTTTTTTTGTTCTTTAAATTTATTTAAAAACAAATATACTAATTTTAGAGGGAAAAAGATGATAACGAAGATCACTGAATTTACACGGATAGATATTTCAGCCTTAGCAACTATTTGGCTAACGGAAAACATTTCCGCACATGATTTTATTGATGAAAAATATTGGTTAGACAATTTACCGTATTTTAAATCTGCCATTACAAAAGTTGACGTTTGGGTAGATGAAGAAGCTGATCAAATCACCGGATTCATCGGTATCAATGATAATTACATTGAAGGAATATTCGTCACCGAGGAGTATCAACATCAAGGAATCGGCAAAAAATTGCTTTCAGAAGCCAAAAACAATTTCGATCACTTGACCTTGCATGTTTATCAAAACAATCAAGCAGCCATTGAATTCTACTTAGGTCAAAATTTTGTAAAAACCGGTACCAATATCGATGAAAATACCAATCAAGTTGAATTAGAAATGAGCTGGAACAAGTTACAAAACCATAAATATCAAAGTTATAACAAAAAAAGTGCCCTATAAATGTTAGATGAATCCTAACGTTTACGAGGCACTTTTTTTGATTAAATACTGTGACATTTTAAATCATTGATCGACCAGTGATGTCGAAATAAATATTTTACAATTAATTTTCTGATCCCGAAATTGTAATCCCAGATTACGGAGTCGGTTTTGAACGTATGAACAAGCAAACTTCTATCCAAACTTAATACTGCTGTTTGTACACTAAAAAAGGACCAGACAAAAAAACGTCCAGTCCAAGTAATGCAAACTTAAAATAATACACCCGCGATAGTTCCAAGTAATGACTCAACAAAATACAGTGGATTGGCAAGTGTGATCGAATCCATTGGTGCACCGGTGTTTTGAGAAACAGTTGCTCCATTATTCATAATAAAACCTCCTGTACAATTATTGAAATAATTATACCACACATGAGTTCATATTATAAAAACGATTTGTTCTATTTTTCAAAAATTAAGTTTACAATTTTAAAAAATATTTTAGTTTTTCTGTAATCGAATACAACACTGCTGCAAAAGCAAATTTTAGTTTTTAATAACCCAAGAAAAGATAAATATATCACAAAGAACATTATATTTTATATGCAGAAATTGATTCTTTTGTAAATAGTTTTTGGAAATATTTGTTAAGCAAAAAAAAAGCTATAAACGCTGAAAATTCAACGTTTATAGCTCTTTTATTATGCTGCTGACAAGAGTCGAACTTGCACATGGAAACCCATACAGCGACCTGAACGCTGCGCGTCTGCCAATTCCGCCACAGCAGCAAAACTATCTTTGTGATATGCTTACCTTAAAACGATACCATAAAAATGAGGATATGTAATGCAAAAAATTGATAAATCGATCTTAAAACAAGTAATTACACCACGAGATCCAATTTCTTATAAGGGAAACTATGGAAAAATTTTGATCATCGCTGGCTCATCTAATTTTGGTGGCGCCGCTATTATGTCCGCTTCAGCTGCTATCCATTCTGGTGCGGGACTTGTAACTGTAGCAACTATTCCCGAAAAGTTTACCGCAATCAACACTCGCATTCCCGAAGCTATGACCGTTGACTACCATCATCTGATCGAAATCATTGATGCCATCAAGAATGCTGACGTTATTGCTATTGGCCCGGGACTGGGGACCTCCAAATACAGCGAGTCATTAGTTTCATTAGTTATCGATCACGCTCATATGGATCAAACGATCATCTTTGATGCATCTGCTTTGACAATAATTGCTGGATCCAAAATTGATATCGCAAAAATACCAGCAAATGTAATATTAACACCACATCAAGGTGAATGGCAACGTCTATCGCAATTAGAAATAGCCGAGCAAAAGCCTAAGAAGAATTTAGAACAATTACACAACATCGCACCTAACGCCCTTCTAATCGTGAAAAAACACCTTTCTGAAGTATATTACGAAGGATCTGCTAACCAAATCATCGCGGGAAATCCGGGAATGGCAACTGGTGGTATGGGAGATACTTTGACTGGAATAATTGCAGCTTTTGTTGGCCAATTCGGTTTCTCACAAAACACTGTCGAAGCCGCACTATTTCTACACAGTTTCATTGCCGATAAAATCTATAAAAAGAATTACGTCGTATTACCAGAAAAATTGATCGAAGCAATTCCAAAAAGTATGCAAAAGATCGTTACTAATAAAAAAGCATAATTATTAACAAAAAAGGCGCAAACCTTCTCAACCGAGGGTTTGCGCCTTTTGTTTGCAATAAAATACTTAAACTTATTTAATTCTAACTAAACGTCTGATCCGTGCTACACAAGATCCTAAAATCTTATCGGCTAATTTTGTTTTCAAAACTAAATAACCAAAGATCCCTGCACCGACAATTGCTTCAAAGATGAGCACGAACAAACTAACAATTCTATCCGAATCACCCACGAATCGATAAACGATCCAATTGATGATCAATACTGCAACAAACATCACGATCGAGAATATAATAATACCGCTGATACGATTCTCAGTCCGTTCAATATTGAATGGATAAATTTGATAAAGTTTTCTCAGCATCAACCAGCAAATGACCGCCATACTGATACTTGTAGCAACTAATGGTCCAAATTCATGGAACAAACCGATCATCGGAACTTGGATGATCACCTTAACAATAAATCCGATGACCAAATATCTGATTGCTAGCCGGTTACGGTATAAAGCTTGCAGAACTGCCGACAACACAGTAAATAATCCTAATAAGATCGACATGATCGATGAAAATTGTAGCATCGAAATTCCCAAAGCATCATACCGATAAAAAGTTGTCCAAAGTGGTTGTGAGACAGCATACATCCCTATAGCCGAAGGAATCATAATGAAAAAGAACAACTCCAAAGTATTGCTAATTTGATCTTCAATATCCTTCTTATCGCCTTTAGCAAACAATCCCGATAAGATCGGCACTGCAGTAACTGCCATAGCAGTTGACAGCGAAACTATGATCATAATCAATTTATTAGCCTGGAAACCAAACAGTGAATAATAATTATCCAACTGAACCTTTGTAGCATCAACGAACATCAGCATAAACTGTTGGAAGGTCGATTGATCATACAAATTGAAAAAAGTAATTCCCGCATCCATGATGATAAATGGGAAAGCTTGTTCAAATATTTCCCTGGCAAAATTCTTATTAATAGTCGTTGCCGGCTTACCATTGCGTGAAAGTGCCCGTAACTGAGGCAGCTTTTTAAAAATATAAAACAGCAATATCCCGATCGCAAAAATTGCACCAATAAAAGCTGCAAAAGTCGAATGGGTAACCGCACTAACATAACTACCCTTTTGCACTTGCATGATCAAATAAGTAGCAGTCAACATGTATAGCACACGTGCAATTTGCTCAACCAGCTGAGAAATTGCTGATGGTGCCATATCAGAATATCCTTGCATGTAACCACGTAAAATACTCAAAATTGGGATCACCAGAACAGCTATCCCAAGAGATTTGATTACCGGGATACTATTAGGATCTCCATCAGTAAAAATAAAAGCAATTGCTGAAGCGCCAAAAAACATAATCGCTCCAAAAATAATACCCATCAAAGCCATTATTTTAAGGCCTTGTTTAAACAACCGGTTACCCGTAGCATACTCATCCAAAGCATTATAATGTGAAATCTGCTTAGAAATAGCTCCAGGGATCCCAGCAGTAGAAATGATCAGAAACAAACTATAAATATTGTAACCTTTGGCAAATAAGGCATTAGCGGATGGATAATAAGACCCCATCCAAGCCATCCAAGGAATAATATAAATAGCACCCAGCACACGCGAAAAAATACTACCAGCAGTCATCCAGACTGAACCTTTTAACATCGTATCTTGACTCGAGGCCTCAGGATTCAAAAGCGGAATAGCTTCTTGACCATCTTGCTTATCCTTGTTCAAAAATTAGCACCACCTTAAAAACTATCTCAACAATTATACCAAAATTAAAGCGACTCTCAAAAATAATTATAAACTCAGAAACTTAAAATTACTCTTGATCCCCAAAAAAATCAAGAGTCACAACTATCATCCAAAAAATACCGTCCCCAGTAAAACAAGTCAACTAAAAGCAATCATCATTAAAATCTACTTAAAATCATCCCCAACAAAAATTTGAAAGAACTTAATCTATCCGACAATCAACGTCGATCCAACGTTTAAAAAGAGGCTGTGACATAAGTCTCCAAAAAAGGGTGTTGTATTAGAACCGTCAGGTTCTGATACAACACCCTTTTTGATATAATTATATGTATAAAAAAGAGCATCGGTCGCACCCGATACTCTAAGTACTTC
>NZ_RHNT01000015.1 GCF_003946325.1 Companilactobacillus furfuricola
AACCGCCGTATACGGAACCGTACGTACGGTGGTGTGAGAGGTCGGTAGCCTAGCTACCTCCTACTCGATCGGCTGAGCCCATATAGCGCCCCGACCCTCCACCTAGATAGTATGTAAATCCCCTCTTTTTTTGAGTTTTACCGATCTATTTTGATCAAATCGGCACTTTTTGCGCGTCCTATTTCTCACATGTCTATCTCAATCTTCTCCAAAACGGTAAAAGAAAAATCAAGCTCAGAACCAAACCAGATTGAATCTTATTCTAGTTTTGAATCAATCTTATACCATAAATGTTTCGATGATGTTCTCCCTAAAAATCTAAAAGATAGATCGATGAACCAAGATCGTAAGACCGTGAAAAAATAAGTTCGACTATTAAATCCAAACAATCTACCTGTGTAAGAATAAGTACCGTAATCCCCACCAACAAAGGAGTTTTATACTACCCTAGGTCGGTCCTGTGGGGGTGGAAGGAATTCGCCGTCAGCCGCGAAATTTTTGTTTGCACGGCATGCGCCGTGCTTACAAAAAGGGTAAGCTTTGAAATGTCCGAAGCGGTCTTCTTCGGATAGCTCAAAGTTGCCCCGCAGCGTTCCACGGCGCAATTCCTGGAACCCCCACAGGACCGACAATGAACCTCCACCCATCCTACTACCTCAAAAAAAATTGAACTCAAAAAAGACGCCCGAGGGCGTCTTTTTCATATATGGTATTTATTTCTAATAAACTTCTTAGGTATTTCTTTCCTAACAAACTCATCGGTTTGTTGGGGTTTTGATGGGGAACGATTACATCATTCCGCCCATGCCTGCTGCTGGGTTAGCACCGGCTGCAGGAGCTTGGTTAGCGTTTGGATCATCTTTGTCAGCAACTACTGCTTCAGTTGTTAACAATAGAGCGGCAACACTGGCTGCGTTTTGTAATGCTGAACGTGTAACCTTTGTTGGGTCGATGATTCCGGCTTTGACCATGTTTTCCCACTTGTCAGTTGCGGCATTGTAACCTACTTCTTGGTCTTGTGTCTTCAAGTGTTCAACGATAACTGAACCTTCTAGTCCGGCGTTTTCTGCAATTTGACGAACTGGTTCTTCAAGGGCACGGACAACGATGTTGATACCTGTTTGAACATCGCCTTCACCTTTGACTGCTTTGACAGCGTCTAGGATGTCAACTAATGCTGTACCACCACCAGCTACGTAGCCTTCTTCAACGGCAGCACGTGTAGCGTTTAGAGCATCTTCGATTCTGTATTTACGTTCTTTTAATTCTGTTTCTGTAGCAGCACCGACTTTAACAACGGCAACACCACCAGCTAATTTAGCTAGACGTTCTTGTAATTTCTCTTTGTCGAAGTCTGAAGTTGTTTCAGCGATTTGTTTCTTGATGTTTTCAACACGTTCATTGATGGCATCCTTTGAACCAGCACCTTCAACGATTGTTGTGTTGTCTTTTGTAACTGTAACTTTACCAGCTGAACCTAATTGATCCATTGTTGTATCTTTTAGTTCAAGACCTAAGTCAGATGTGATAACTTGTGCACCTGTTAATTGGGCGATATCTTCAAGTTGTGCCTTACGACGGTCACCAAAGCCTGGTGCCTTAACAGCAACGACGTTGAATGTACCACGGATCTTGTTCAATACTAATGTTGGTAATGCTTCACCATCGATATCGTCAGCGATGATCAACAATGCTTTACCTTCTTGAACGATCTTTTGTAGTAGTGGCAAGATATCTTGAATGTTTGAGATCTTCTTGTCTGTGATCAAGATGTAAGGATTGTCAAGATCTGCTTCCATCTTGTCGTTATCTGTAACCATGTATTGTGAAATGTATCCACGATCGAATTGCATACCTTCAACAACGTCTAATGTTGTATCGATACCCTTTGATTCCTCAATTGTGATAACACCATCGTTACCGACTTTTTCCATAGCGTCAGCGATAAGTCCGCCGACTTCTTTACTTGCTGAAGAAACTGAAGCTACTTGAGCAATATCATTCTTACCTGATACTTTGTGGCTGATCTTGTGTAGTTGATCAACAGCAGCCTTAGTAGCCATTTCGATACCAGTTCTAATGCCAACAGGGTTAGCACCGGCTGTAACGTTCTTCATACCTTCAGCGATGATCGATTGTGCTAAAACAGTAGCTGTTGTAGTACCATCACCGGCGATATCGTTAGTCTTTGAAGCTACTTCAGAAACAAGCTTGGCACCCATGTTTTCGAAGTGATCTTCTAATTCAATACTCTTAGCAATTGTTACACCATCATTTGTGATCTCTGGTGAACCGTAGCTCTTTTCAAGAACAACGTTACGACCCTTTGGTCCGATTGTTGTCTTAACTGTGTTAGCAAGTTTGTTAACACCGTCTAACATCTTAGAACGTGCATCTTCTGAAAATTTAATTTCCTTAGCCATTTAAATTTCACACTCCATTATTTAATAAATTGATCTTTGCCTGATTAATTATTCGGCGATTGCCATGATATCTTTTTCGTGAAGGATTAGGTAATCTTTATCGTCATATTTAACTTCTGAGCCGGCATATTTGTCGAAGAGAACCTTGTCTCCGGCTTTAACGGCCATAGGTAAAGTCTTTCCTTCTGGTGTTGTTGCGCCAGGACCTACAGCAACAACTTCTGCTGTTTGTGGCTTTTCTTTGGCATTATTAGCAAGAACAATGCCACCAACTGTCTTCTCTTCTTCTTTATCGACTGTTACAATGATTCTGTCTCCAAGTGGTTTTAACAATTTTATATCCCTCCGATGAAATTTTTATTTTTAATAATTTAGCACTCAAACATCTGTTGTGCTAATCACAACTTTTATATTAACATTTTATGAATAACATGCAAGTATTTACATCTTAAAAAAAGAGGTTTACATGAAAAATTCAACTAACCAGCTGACAACTTTACTGTCATATATTGCTTTATTATTCGTGGGAACGATTTTGTCGATGCTAAAATTGACGGGACATCCCTACTTCTTGATCATGACTTTGGCAGCGCTAATTGCTACCGGGGCAATGATCTTCCTAGTTTTTCGAGACGGGAAGAATTCGATCGAAGCAGAAAAATTTGACTGGAAAAATGCCGTCACTTGGATCTTGATCGGGACAATCGGATCGATTGTGATCCAGTTCGGCGTGACTTTCATCGAGCAAGTGCTTTTTCATCTTTCCACATCATCGCAAAATACTTTAACCTTATTGGCCACTGCTCACGGCTACCCTTACTATTTACTTTATATTTTAATATGTGCCCCTATCATGGAAGAAATCATCTTCAGACGCGTTTTCTTCGCTAACTTGATCAAACCTACCAATGTGGTATGGGCAGCGCTTATATCGTCATTTTTATTCGCATTTTTGCATCAAGATAGTCGCTTCTTGATCTACTTGATCATGGGAGCTTGGTTTTGTTTCGTCTATTACCGTTCCAAAAATATTTACGTCAGTGCCACGAGTCACATATTGATGAACGTGGTCGTCTTAATGCTCAGCATCGCTTAATCTAAAGTTTCAGGAGAAAGATATGAAATACGAACAACACGAGATCGATGAGATCCACCGCTTGATCGACGAATGTATGAAAATACCAGATATCAAGAATGAAAAGCATATCGTCAAATTACTTGACGAATTGGAATACAAAGTTGATAACTCGAAACGTTTTAAAAACAATTTAGGCTTGCGAAAGGAAGCAGCAATCTATTCACGAAAGCATAAATTTCAATTGCCTGAATGCTTTAATGAATTGTTAGTTTTGATCAACGATATTTATATGGGGAAAAATTCCAAACACCAGTGGAAAAATTTCTTCCGCAATTTAGACTAAAAATAGCTAGTGCCTCAGTGAATGGCACTAGCTATTTTTATTATTTATTTTTCTTCTTGTGGTGAAACAGATTCTTGACTCCACGTGAAATTACTTGAGAGAAAGTCAATGACTTAACGATCTTATCAGCATCAATATGTTCTCTGATCTGACGAAGGACTTTCTTAGGGTCTTTCGATGAAAAAGTAAACATACCGGTCTCTTTAGTCTTGATACCAAATCTAGGGATCCACTTCCCCTTGAACATGACTGATACAACGACATATTCGACTTGCGTCCAAGGAATCTGAATATAATTCTTCGTATCTCGATCATTATAAAACTCAAAAGCTTTGTCACCGATCATAATTTTTCCGTAATCAGCTAATCCTAAGTGTGAGGTCCCGTTGATCACTAGTTCCGATTTAGTATTCAATGATTCAACCATGAAAAAACTCCATTCTGCTTCTCAATATATAATCTTATTATAATCAAAAAAAGAATGAACCCCAATGAGTTCATTCTATATTTTTGAATATCTTACATTAATCCGATCCAGTGGAAGAAGACACCAATTGCGAACAATCCAAGGATTTGCCAGATTGGTGAAACTTTCTTTCTTAGTAAGTACATGCAAAGGAATGTAAGCAAGAGTCCTGCAAGACCAGGGATCAATTGATCCAAGTTATCTTGCAAGGTCGTAACTTTGACCATTGACAGCGATCGACCATCGGCTTGTTGGATCAGAGCTTGTTTAACACCTTCCATATTGTTTGGCAAGTTACCCCAATCAATGTATGAACCTTTTTGTTGTTTGATCGATGAAACGACTGGTGTAAATTTAACAACAACCCACCGGTTGATCAGGGATCCTAAAATAAACATACCTAGAATAGATGCACCTTTTGTTACATCTTGAAGCAAACCACCGGACATATCTTCGGTGATCTTGGAACCGGCTTTATAGCCAAGTTCTTGTGTATACCACATGAATGCCATTCTAATAACGTTCCATGCGACGAAGTACAAAATTGGACCTAAGATGCTTCCACCCATTGCAAGTGAAGCGGCAATAGCACCAATAATAGGCTTAACAGTGAACCAGAACACAGGGTCCCCAATACCAGCAAGTGGTCCCATCATACCAACTTTAACACCTTGGATGGCAACGTCATTAACGGGTGCACCATTAGCACGTTCTTCCTCCAAAGCCATAGTTACACCTAAAATAGGTGAAGCTAAGTAAGGGTGACAATTGAAGAATTCCAAGTGACGCTTCAAAGCTGATGCACGATCTTCTTTTGTCTTATATAATTTTTTCAAAACTGGGATCAATGAATATGCCCAGCCACCGTTTTGCATACGTTCGTAGTTCCAAGAACCTTGAATGAAGGTTGAACGCCACCAAACGGCAATACGATCTCTTTTAGAAATTTTAACTTGATCTGCCATGTTATTCTTCCTCCATTTTAGTAATTATCTATGATATCTCCAACGGGATCACCGGTATTTGAATCGCCAGTGCTACCACCGTCGCCGTTACCTGATCCACCGTTCTTTGAAAGTGTTAAGTAGATCAAAGCAAGGGCAAGACCAATTGCACCTAATCCGATAAGTGTCAATGATTTGATAGTTGCCAAAACGAAACCAATAGCGAAGAATGGCCAAACTTCACGAGAAGCCATCATGTTGATAACCATAGCGTAACCTACGGCAACAACCATACCACCACCGATTGATAGTCCATCTTGAACTACTTGTGGAATAGCATTAAGCATTGATTTAACGGGACCTGCACCAAGAGCTAAGATCATAGCTGCAGGAATAGCAATACGTAGACCTTGTAAACAAATAGCGATGTATTGCCACATTTCGATCTTTCTAAAGTTACCTTCTTTAGCGGCAGCATCCATGATATGAACGATACCAGTACTAATAGTACGAACTAAGATTGTTAGTAACAATCCAGCAACAGCTAGAGGGATAGCAATAGCATAAGCTGATGAAACACCCTTAGTTCCTTGGCCACCTAAGACCAAGATAATAGCTGAAGCAACTGAGGCTAAGGCAACATCGGGAGCAACAGCAGCACCGATATTAGCCCAACCTAAAGCGACCATTTGAAGTGTACCACCTAAAATTAGGCAAGGCATAAGTTGGCCGGTAACTAAGCCGATCAATGTACAAGCGATTACTGGTTGATGAAAATGGAATTCATCAAGAATACCTTCCATACCAGCAAGGAAAGATACAAGAACGACTAATATAATTTGAATAACATTCAATTCCATTAGTATTAATCCTCCATTATTTAAACTCTTTTTACCCTAGTAATGAGAGTTTTAGATCATAAATAAAACACAACTATTTAAAAAAACTAATTCTTCTTGTTTAATTCAGCTTGGGCTTTGTCCAAGATAGCTTGCATATTGTCTTGATTATCTGTAGGAACTTTCCGAACATCAAAATCAATGCCCATATCTTTAAGCTTATTGAAAGTATCGATATCTTCTTGGCTAAATGCGAGCACCTTATTAGGCTGAACTTTACCTTCTGAGTGAGCCATTGATCCGACATTTAATGTCTTCAATGGAACGCCACCTTCGATAGCTCTCAAAGCATCTTCTGGTGTTTCAAAAAGCAAGAGCGCTCTTTCACCGCCAAAGTGCTTATCGTCTTTAGCTAACTTGATCATTTGGTCAACTGGTACAACGTGAGCATGAACACCAACTGGTGCAGCTTGTTGGATCAATTGCTTACGTAGATCGTCTTTCGCAACAGCATCTGAAACAACGATGATACGTGTAGGATTTGTTGTCTTAGTCCAACCTGTGGCAACTTGTCCGTGAAGCAAACGAGAGTCAATACGTGCTAAAACGTATGTTAATGCACCAGGTTGACCACCTGTAGAAGTCTTAGGTGCTGCCTCTTGTGGAGCAGCAGCTTTTTCTTCTTTAGGTTGAAGTTCTTCTGGACGAACCTTGACCCCATCTTTAGCAGTTTCAATGATATGTGCTGCGATCTCATGAGCACTATTCATTGACATTCTTGAAGCGTAGGCTTCAATGAGCATTGGCAAGTTCAAACCTGCAACAATTGCCCATTTATCCTTGTGTTCTTCAAACAAACCATTAACTTGGTTGAATGGAGTTCCGCCCCAAAGGTCAACAAGGAACAATACTTCGTCTTGATCTGAAAAAGAAGCAATAGCATCTTGCAATTTCTTCTTCAAATCATCTGGACCCATATCAGGCATCAATGTAACAGATTGCACATCTTCTTGTTCACCAAAGATCATCGATCCAGATTGCTTAATGCCGTCAGCAAATTCACCGTGACTAGCAATGACAATACTTACCATTCTTCTACCTCCTATTTATATTGATATAGCAAAAATTCCACCATATCTGAAAATAACACAACCAACAGCCAAATCGGTATCACATTAAAAAAGGAACTCTTTCCCAGAATGAAAGCCCTTACTTAAAATCTAAAACCAATAGCCATCAGCAAAACAAAATACATACAACCTCGTAAAATCCCTGACACTACGACAATATCATGGCATCAAACAAAGCTAAGCATGTAAAAATGACGAGCCGACCGCTTAGAAAAAGACAACTGTCTGAAAACATAAGAAAATCAGACAAAATCCAGTCAAATTTTCATCAATACTTTTTCATAAATAAAAGCGTTTTCTTTACCAATAAAAAAATATATAGATCAAACAATCAACATCTAAAAAGCAAATCGTCTCACCCAAGCTCACCCTTCTTGTGAACCTTTTCATAATATCATTTTTTTGTAAAAATGACAGCCCTTTCGTCCAATTTTAAAACGATTTTTAACAATTTCGAAACAAAAACGCAAAAAATTGAGCGAGAAAAAAGTCATAAATCAGAAAATAAATACAATGAAAATATATCCAAGTATTCAGAAAACGACAATTGGTATAGACATATAAATAGGGACATAAAAGGATTCAAATACGACTGAAATATAAAAGGTCTAGATAAGTTTAAAAGCTGTGTTTATACAAACCATAAGAAAATACTAAGCCAAAAATTAACTGCACAAAAATTCCAAAAAAAATAAGAACTAGAAAAAAATTAACAAGAAATCAAAAAAAGAAAGGTTTCCCACCGCGATTTTTACAGCGACGAAAGGAGCAGGTAAAAGAGCAAGAAAAAGGAAATCTAAAATAGCAACCGATGATAACATAAAAAAAAATCAAAAAGATAGATCGACAAGAAAAAATATCAAAAACGAAAAAAAATAAGACTAACCACCTAAACCTCAGCAAGTTAGTACAAAAAAGCTAAGTACCGTACCCCACACCAACCAACATTAGTTGCACAACCCTAGGTTCTGCTGGGGGTGGAGAGAATTCGCCGTCAGATGTGAAATGGCGGATCGTAAGTGCTAACGCACTTGCGCAACTGGTTCTTGGTGGTGGCTTTACCACCGACATTAAGGAAGCCACGGTGCAATTCTCGGAACCCCCAGCAGAACCGGCAATCAGCCCTCCATCAACCAACCTACCACCAACAAAAAAACAACACAAAAAAAGACCACAGTAACTAAACCGTGATCAAATCAAAGCTTATTCTTCGCCCGATTCAGAAGCAATAACATCCAAATCGCCGTCCAAAGTCCACTGAGAAACAGTAGCAGGAATAATCAAATGTTGCCCCTTAGACAACTTATAATCATTACCATCGATAGTCAAACGACCATTACCATCAATAACCGAAACCAAAGTATACTTACCGATCTCGTGATTAAAAACAGCTGGCTCTTTGATCTGCCAACGATAAACAGCAAAATAAGGCGAAATTGGAGGTTGAACGAAAGTTGTAAATTCGTTCTTACCTTCTGAACACTTAACGATATTTAATTCAGGGTCCTTGTGAGGCACCATGATCGTATCTTCCGACTGCTTGATATGAAGCTCACGCTTCTTACCAGTCGTTTTGTCAACACGATCGTAGTCATACAACCGATAAGTAGTGTCACTACTTTGTTGAGTCTCTAAAACCATAATTCCTTTATTCAAGGCATGGACTGTCCCACTTGGAACGTAGAAAAAGTCACCGGTCTTGACTGGTATCTTTCTGAGCAAGTGTTCCCAATCACCGCTTTCGATCATTGAGTCCAATTGTTCTTTAGTCTTTGCATGATGTCCATAGATCAGATATGAACCTGGTTCAGCATCGATCACATACCAGCACTCAGTTTTGCCGAGTTCGCCTTCGTGTTTTTCTGCGTATTCGTTGTCTGGATGTACTTGGACCGAAAGACTAGCTTCAGCATCAAGGATCTTCGTTAACAATGGAAAGACTTCTCCCTTTGGATCGCCAAAGAGTTCTTTATGATCTTTCCAAAGATCGTCAACATATTGTCCAGCTAATTCGCCGTTTTCGACCATTGAACGTCCGTGTGGATGTCCAGAAATAGCCCAGCATTCCCCAATATTTCCATCAGGAAGATCGTAATCAAAAGCTGATTCGAGTTTTCGACCACCCCAGAGTTTCTGATGAAAAACGGGTTTTAGAAATAATGGTTCACTCATGATTTACCCCTCTAAAAAAATTATTCCTCTTCGTTTGCGTCTTTATCGCGATCTAAGAAGAAGATCAAAGTTTGCAACTCGTTAGCAAGATCCACGTAGTGTACACGGATCGAGCTAGGAACATTAATAATAACTGGAGTAAAGTTCAAAATACCGCGAACTCCAGCCTTAGCTAATTCATCAGCAGTAGTTTGTGCTGCATTAGAAGAAACTGTTAAAATAACTACATCGATCTGTTGCAAACTAAGTTGTTCTTTGATCTCACTAATATCGTAAACAGGAACGCCACTCTTAACTGTACCGACAATTGACTTGTCGATATCAAAAGCAGCCGCGATACGAACGTTGTTAGTTCTTGAGAAATTGTAATTCAATAAAGCATTACCTAAATTACCAACACCAACTAACGCTACGTTAGTACGCTTGTCTTGGTTAAGTAGCTTCTTGAAAAAGGCTACCAACTCATCAACGTCGTATCCGTAACCACGTTTACCGAGTGCACCCAAATAAGAGAAGTCACGACGAATCGTCGCACTATCAATTTTGATCCCGTCAGATAATTCACCTGAGGAAATCTTTTGTGTGCCTTCATCTTTTAAGAATTGGAAATATCTGTAATAAATAGGCAATCTTTTGATTGTTGCGTTTGGAACTGTTGTTTTTGTCATAATCCACCACCATGTGCGTGTTTTCACTAACAACTACTATAAATAAAACTTGTGAAAAAAGCAATATCTTAGTTCAAAAAGCCATGAAAATAACAAAATTCATAGTATAATTTGTGAATATAAAGGAGTATATCATTGATATTATTACAAGCTCAAAGCATTACCAAGAATTTCGGTACAAAAAAACTTTTTTCTAACGTCACATTTGAAGTACAAGACAATAGTAGGATTGGTTTAGTCGGACGAAACGGTGTCGGAAAATCGACCTTATTAAAGATTTTATCCGATCAAGAAAGCTATAATTCAGGCAATATTGCTTTAAAAAAAGATACCAACATTGGCTATTTAGCGCAGGATTCTGGTCTAGATAGCGACAATCAAATTTTTAAAGAGATGGAAGCTGTCTTCGACTACTTGAAGGTCCAAGAAAAGCAGATGCACGACCTCGAAGAGAAATTAGCTGACAACACCGTCAACGACTACGATCAATTGTTGAAGCAATACGACCAAGTCCAAACTAAATTTCGTCAAGAAAATGGCTACGGCTACCAGTCAGAGATCCGCAGCGTCCTTAAGGGGTTTGGCTTTGACGAAGACGTTTGGCAAGAAAAAGTTTCCACCCTTTCTGGTGGCGAACGCTCCCGTTTGGCTATGGCAAAGATGTTGCTTGAACATCACGACATATTGCTTTTGGATGAGCCTACTAACCACTTAGACATCACGACCGTCGAATGGCTGGAAGGATACCTCAAGAATTATCGAGGAGCTCTCGTCATCGTTTCTCACGATCAATACTTTTTAGACAAAGTAGCGACCGAGATCGTTGAGATCAATCAACATTCTGCGACTCATTATTCAGGAAACTATACTTTTTACTTGCAAGAAAAGAAAAAGAACCAAGAAGTTGCTTGGAAACATTACGAAGAACAACAAGCTGAGATCAAGAAGACTGAAGAATACATTCAGAAAAATATCGTCCGTGCTTCAACGACCAAGATGGCCCAAAGTCGCCGTAAGAAGCTGGAAAAAATGGACGTGATGGATAAACCGGGATCAGATCAAGGATCAGCTCATTTCTCATTTGAGATCGACCGTGAGAGTGGTAACGACGTCCTGCTGATTCAAGACGCTGCCATCGGCTATGAAAAAGATCAAGTGATGTCATCGCCGATCAATCTCGACGTAAAAAAAGGTGAACGTATTGGTGTCATCGGACCTAATGGTATCGGCAAATCGACTCTCTTGAAGTCGATCTTAGACCAGATACCACTCTTAGCAGGAACATATCAATTCGGGGCTAATGTCCAGATCGGCTACTACGACCAAAATCTAAACAGCCTTGATCCGCAAAAAGACGTCCTTCACGAAATTTGGGATCGCCATCCCCTACTCGATGAACAAGTCATCCGCAATATTCTTGGATCATTCTTGTTCAGTGGCGATGACGTTTTAAAACCTGTCGCAGGATTATCTGGTGGTGAAAAAGCTCGTTTAACGCTGACTAAATTGTCAATGGAACACGACAACTTTTTGATCATGGACGAACCGACAAACCACTTGGACATCGACAGCAAGGAAGTCTTAGAAGATGCTCTCAGCCGTTTTGCAGGCACCGTTCTCTTCGTATCCCACGACCGGTACTTGTTGAATACACTAGCCAATAGAATCGTAGAAATCACTCCTGAGGGAAGCAAGATCTATCTGGGTGATTATGACTACTACCTCGAAAAAACGACTGAGCACGACGAAAAGACCGAAGAAACAGAAAAGAAACATACTGTTAGCGAGAAGAAAGTCGAATACCAGAAATCAAAAGAACAGCAAAAATCCGAACGTAAGATCAGACGTCAAGTTGAAGACTTAGAAAAACAAATTTCTGAGTTAGAAGAAAAAACGGCGGCTCTGCAAGCTGAAATGACTAAGCCGGAGAATTTAACTGCTTACTCAAAGCTGGCTGATCTGCAGAAGGAAATTGATGAGAATAACGCTTCTCAAAGTGAACTGGAAGATACTTGGACTGAGAAGTCTATGGAACTTGAGGAGTTTGAATAGGATTTAAAAAGGCAAACCAAATCGGTTTGCCTTTTTGTTTGATCACAGCGTAATGTTTGAAGTATGTTGTGAAAAATAATATATGATTCTTTTTCCATTCGTCAACAGAAAAAAGAGATTAATTGTATTACCATTACTAATTCTTTAAGGGTTCAAAAACTACGATACCAATATCTAAATAAATTAATTTCAATTGCTATTAAAAACTACTAATAATTTAAGGGATCAAAAACACTCTCAAAGAACTGGTAACCATCTAATTATAACATTCATGGAACAACCTGAGATCTCATTGCTTATATGTTAATAAAGTTTAATATAACTTTTTCAACCAAAAGGTTCTGAGTAAAACGGTCGAGAATATGTGTATGAATCAAAGCCTACTTTTTACAATTACTAATTCTTTAAGGGTTCAAAAACACAGTTGAAACTGCACTATCGATCATTCCTGTTTTACCATTACTAATTCTTTAAGGGTTCAAAAACCCTGTGGTCTGGAAACGTGGCTTGAGCGACGTTTTACCATTACTAATTCTTTAAGGGTTCAAAAACATGGAAGCAGCAGCACTTTATACCATCGCTGTTTTACCATTACTAATTCTTTAAGGGTTCAAAAACCTCAAATCAAGAAATTAATTTTCTAAATAACTAATTTCGGCGTTAGATAATACAAAATCTTCCTGATTAAAGGAAACTTTGAATCCAATCATATCATCTAACACTTTTAATAATACCAAATCTTTGCCAGATATGTAGTCCAATTGGGATGTTCCCATTTTCGGAATTACTCTAATCAAACTACTCAAAAGCTTTGTTTCTGACATCTTCATTTCATTGGGATATCTCATCTTAATTGATTTGACAAGATTATCAAACGGAAGAATTGAATGAAATTCTTCTGCTGAAACGATGATATTGCCTATCTCATCAGAATTGATATAACAATTTTCCAAAGTTCCTCCGATGTATATAATCTTGAGATCATATAATTTAATCCATAAGTGAATTTGGGACATTAACTTTGTCTTCGAATAATGAGATAAAAAAGCATCTAAGTTATACAAAACTACCCAGCTAGGCTTGTCAGAAAAAGATAGTTGCTCATCTAAAAAATCTATATACAAATCCATCAAGTCATCTAATGATGAGTACTCTAAAGCAAACAAATTATCAGCAGATTTAATTGCTAATTGTAAATTGTGTTTCACCACGTGATCAAACGTAAAATCATTAAGGCCAACAAATAGTTTTTTAGAAACAGTGTTAATTTTTTCTTGTAAATCAATAGATAACTTCATTTGTACATCGTTAAGATTATCAAGATCCCTCACTAATTCAAAATCTGAGGACATCCGATTGAACTGATTGAATAATAAACTGTTTTTCTTGTACAGTAATTGATCAACAATCGATTGAATACCCTGAATAAAAATAATATTGGTATTTTTAATTGATACTGGATTATCCCCATCAATTATTTTAATATCATCCACGTTTTCGAGCTGTCCGTGATTATTACAGAAATAGCGATAAAATTTCTGAAGTATTGATCGAAGTTCTTCTGAATTTCCACCAACAAAGTAATTTATTTCCTTAAAATCAAACTCAATATATTCACAATCATTAACTACAATTTTCATCATCAAATTATCACCATACTCTTATTCCCAACCAAGGTTTCTTGATCTGTTCTAGATCCAACAAGTATTTTCATGTCATTGAATTGCTTCTCACTGACTGAAAGTAATCTCACTTCTCCAGTTGTTGGCAAGAATTTTTTAATTGCATTTTCATACTTCTTTGCGGCTGAAGGATTGGGAAGAGAACGATAATAAACTGAATATTGTAACATGGTAAATCCATTTTTTAACAGTGCTTTTCGAAGAAATCGGTATTGCCGCCTTTCGGTAGCCGTTTCAACAGGTAGATCAAATAAACAAATAATTCTCATGTTTTGATATTTCATCTCTTTTCACCTCAGGGATTAGGTAGTTTTATAATAGTTATTGTTTCTTCAATTCCGTTCTCCATATAAGAAATAAAACTGGAAACCAACTCTTGCATTGAATTATCAACTGTCATTTGTTTTCAGTTGATTTCTAATTTCTGTTGCATAAATTCTATGATTTTAAGGCGTGATTCATATGTTAGATAATCTTTCTCTTCTGAAATGTTTTTATTGATCCAATAATCCATTAACGGACGATACGGTTCCATTAAATCATCAGCTAGATTAAAACTATTGAACTCGTTTTTATGGAAAATGCCCAGCATTGTTACTAACCCACTGGCTGCCACAACGCGAGCCATGCATGATCTCAAAATGGCATATCCAAAGTTCATTGCAGCATTTATAAATACATCATCGTCTCTAGTAAAAGTCTTCCCATAAATAGAATCGAAATACACTTTTGCTAAATGTCCTTCTCTATTAGTCACATCCCCCTCTTTTAATCCATCAGCTAAATCCATCATTAAATTCAGTCTGCTTTGCTCAACACCAAGTAATTTTGCTGACTGGATTTGATTTGTCATTTTTTGACCCACAATCTCTTTCCACGCAGATTGCTTTTGAGCCTTCGTCCAATTAGCTTGATTGATTACTCTCTTTGAATTGTGATGATATTGACCATATGGAAGATAGATCCCGACTGGTAAGTAACTATCATCGCAAATTACTAAACCAATATTATTTTGACTTAGTCTAGATAATAATTTTGTTGTAACCGTTGTTCGATTACCTTCAAGAACAATCATTGTAATATCTGACAACGGCACATATACTTTTTTATCTAATTTGTGAATCTCAATGTTATCAAGTCTAAGCCTAAGCACATCTCCATCTTTTACATGAACAATTCTCCACGCCACGATGATTGCCTCCTGTTTTGAGTATAAAAAAACCGCCTATTAATTAGGCGGTAATCTCGGGATAAACCCTTATTTTTGAAGATCCTTAAAGAATTAGTAATGGTAAAACTTAAAAAGAAATTCAAAATGAAAAAACTTGAACGTTCAAGCTGCAAGGCGTCCCTTACATACTAATAGTATCACATTGATACTATTAATCAAGAATATTTTTCGGATTATTTGATTCTTTTCTGACATAGTATGTGTCGCCCAACACATTAGTATTTACTTTTAAAATTCTTGTACCATCTGGAGCAAATTTCTTAATAAGCCTTGTCTTTGCTCCCCCATAGATTGGAAAATAATCATCTTTAACATCTGCTTTATCTAATGGCTTGAATTCTGCATAACCGGGATTGGTTTCATTCTTTGACCAAAAAATTAATTCAACTTCTTCTCCAGTATCCTGTTTGTAGGCTTTAATTCTGTCACGACGATACAATGAATACAAAAATTCTGATTCATTAGATATCGATTCACGTGATTTAATTTCAAGATACCTATTTAATTTAATTCCATATCCTTCATCGGTATTAAATTTTAAATCAGAATATTTTAATCCCATAATTTCGTATTTTTGAGTTTCGTGATTAAAATAAACGTCTGTTCTCCATGGCTTCAGTGATTTTAAAATAACTTTTTTGTTTTTAGTCTTGTCGTCAGTAATATCAATATGTTCACCTAACTTCTCATCTAAATATTTAAGCTGGCGTATTACTGGCCCATTCCCTTTTTTGGAATACTTTCTTACCTCACCATGACCACGTCTATAAAATTCAAACGGTGACTGTGGATACTCTTTAACATCGCCGTTATCAAGCACTTTCTCTTCAACACAAGGATATTTATCCATAATATCTTCTAATTTTTTGAAGGACTGGGGAGAAAAACGAGATAAGAGAATTTTTGATTTATCTCTGTCATATATCTTTTTGAATCTAGCAAATTCTCGAGGATCATAGATGTTGTTGATCTTAGATACTACATAATCCGCTTCCTCTTTATCATTAGACAATTTAGCCTTTCTTGTCGAATATATTGTTGCATTACTAATTGTTCGATTCATTTTTTTATCGACTTGATATGAGAATTTAACATTTTGTTCTTGGTTCTTTAATTCCTTAAAGAAACCAGCATATGGTTCTTTATATATAGCAGCATCGTATTCCTTATCAGAAATAATTTCTCCAACACTAATATCCAGTTCATTTTCTGAAACTTTTTTTGGAAATAGTGTTGCACCTTTTTTCCAAATCTTTAAAAATGGAGTGGCTGCGATTATTGATGCATCAATTGCATGATGATAGTAACTATCTCTGGACTTGTTTATTTTCCAATGCTTACGCATATTTGATGTGAATTTACCTCTAACGACGGTTACTTTGGTATCAAATTGTTGGTTATTAAAAAAGCTTGTCAATGAATTCAGTACAACACGAGAAGCATATCTAGTATCTACTAAATTTCTTGCCAAAAATCTTTTTCGGGTCTCTATATCATAAATACTTTCTTCAAATAAATAGTTATCAAGTTTCCCTTTTAAACGAGGATTTTTTTCACCATAGATTTCATTTTGTCAAAGCCTTGCCCATAACCCTTATTCAAGAATTCCCATGGCGTCGTTTTCTTTTTAGCCTGATTCATATTTGCGTAACATAATGTTTTATTGTTGATACCATCATCTTCAGAAACCGACTGTGGTATGATATGATCTATCTCGAAATTTAGAGGGTTTATTAATAGGTCTGACGGCTGAATGGCTTTTCCAAGATATACATCAAGTCCATCTTGTTGATACCAAAGACGAACTTTTAAAGTTAAATGCCAATCGTGTGTAACTTTTTCTTTGACCGATTTAGAATTCGAAAATTTGGAGCAGAATTCATCAATAGCTTCTTCTTTTTCTTTCTTGTTTCTTCTCTGAAATTCTTTTAATTGCTTTTTTTGTTCTGCATCATTCTTATCTCTTGGCATTTCAACAACAACATAGTTGATATGCCCGTATTTTTTTATAATTGCATTGACAATCTTTAATCCTTCTCGAACAGACTTTGCAGTTACAGGATTATAAATATTTTCTGCAATTTTTTTGTAAGGTAAATACTTTTGCTCTAAGAATGTTTCGTCAAAATTATGATCCAAGTTCTTCTCCATAATAAGATTCATTTGTTCCACTGGTCTTTTTTCCATATCCGGAATTAATTCCTTCATTAACTTCAACGAAAAGCGATGCCATTTATTGTTGGATTTGATTTTAAAGTTATCTTTCGTATCAATAATTGCATTAATCAAGTTATTATCCATGAAAGAATAGTCTTTTTTCTTTGATTCCAGTTGTTTTCGGATTTCACCAATTTCTGTATTCAAAGTCATTGTATAACTAATATCATCAATAAAATCATTAGTAAGAGTGTCGAAATCAATGCCTTCATCAATAAGACCCTTACGAATCATTCTATAAACATCCATCGTATTAAATATCGGATTTTTATTTTCATCAATGCGATACCCAACTATGTCCTCTGCTTGACATTTTAGAATTTTTTTATGATTTTGATAAGATTAATTTTCTTTGTAGTAGAAGATAATACCGCATTTATTATTTTTTCCTTCTGCTCATAAGTCAGTTTTTGATCTTCATTACTTAATATTCTTAAATTATTTAGATCGTTCAAAAGATTGAAATATTGAGCTGTATAAGAAGCTGCCGGGGCTCTCAATTGATCTTTATATACGCTACACCGTCCAATCAATTCTTCAAATAAATTGTCTAACGTCCGACCATCTTCTTTATAAATACCATAATCTGTCCGCGATTTTTCTGAACCAGGTCCAACAAAATATTCCCGTTTTCGCTGTAGTATTTCTAAATATTTTTCTTCAAAATTCTCAGTAAGACATTCAGGATAGAACTGTCTTTGATTAGCAATTATCCTTTTTGCTTCACTAACAAAATCTTTAGTTGGAAAAACGTTTAGCAAAGTCGTCTTTTTATTGTCTATTTCAATATCAATAGATCCTCGAACCGCTGAATATTTCTTTAATCGTTCTAACTGAATTTCTGCAGGAGTCATTGTTGCTAATTCTTTAGTATTAACTAAAAGCCCATTTTGATAATTGGAGCCCTTTTTGTTAGTCTCTTCATCATCGTTTAGCTCATAACTGATACCTCTTCTTTTAACTATATGATATAGTGCTTCTGCAATTTCCAATTTCGAGATTTTTTTATGGAGACCATCCACTCTAATTTGGTAAGAGTTTTGATTATTGTCAAATGGCTTATAATATTCACTCAAATCGAATTGGTTCAATAAACCACATTTAAAGAATAATTTAGCTGTTTCTTTTCTTCTTTCGGTATTACGACCAGTCAGCCGTCTGCTTCCCCTGAAATCTCGACGTTCACTATTACCTTCAGCAATCGTTGCATTGAATAATCTCACACCTGATTCAAATATTTCCCCAGTGTGAATATCAATAACGCTGTATCCAACCGAAGATACACCCATATCCAATCCTAAACTAATATCACGAGTCATTTTAAAAGCCTCCAATCTCTTTTTCTATACGATACAATGTTTAAAAACAAAAAACTATTAAATATAAAAAAACGAGTGAAAAATTTCACTCGCTTTTTAATATATTAAAAATCTAAACTAGGATCAGCATTGACAGTTAAGTCAGCGAAATCCTTTTTATCGTATTGAATTTGAGCAATAGCACCGATCATCGCAGCATTGTCACCACATAATCTTAGTGGTGGAAAGACTAGTTCGATGTCGTCATTTCTTTTGGCGATCTCTGAGGCCAAACGACTTCTCAAGCCTTGGTTGGCAGCCACTCCACCTGCAACGACCAATTGCTTTACAGGGTGTGTTTTGATAGCTCTGAAGGTCTTGTTAGCCAAGATATCCAAGACCGCTCCTTGAAAACTGGCGGCGAGGTCTTCTTTGCTTAATTCTTCATGAACTTGGTCTGCGTGGTGGACCGTGTTGATGAAGGCACTCTTTAGACCACTGAAACTGAAGTCAAGATTGTCTTCTTGGACCATGGCTCTTGGAAAATTAAAAGTATCCTGACCGATTCCAGCCAGTCGATCGACTTCTTTTCCGGCTGGATAGTTGATCCCTAGGACACGTCCGATTTTATCGTAGGCTTCACCTACAGCGTCATCTCTAGTATCGCCTAGTGTTTCAAACTCCCCTGGAGCTTTGACGTAAACTAGTTCGGTGTGGCCACCTGATACTAGTAAGGCCATGAATGGATATTCTAAGTCAGTTACGAATTTGGCTGAATAAATATGTCCTGCCAAGTGATTGGACTTGATCAGTGGCAAATCGTGTGCAAAAGCTACCGTTTTGGCGGCCATGATACCGATCAAGAGTGACCCTACTAGTCCTGGACCGTAAGTTACAGCTACGGCATCCAGGTCATCGTAGTCGACTTCAGCTTCGTCCATTGCCATCTGAATGCATATGGTAATTTCTTCCACGTGATGTCTGCTGGCTACTTCTGGGACTACTCCGCCGAAACGTTGGTGACTTTTTATTTGTGTCGCAATAATATTTGATAATATTTCCTTACCATTTTTAATGACAGCCACGCTAGTCTCATCACAACTGCTTTCAAAAGACAAGATCAATGTATCTTTTTTCAAAATAATTCCCTCACAACTCAGCCACCATTTCTAATGCGTCATGGTGGTTCCTATAATAATATTTTTTGTGGACTAATCGCGTTTCAAAGCCAAAAGCCTCATACAAGTTGATTGCTGATTTGTTAGTAATATCAACTTCTAAAGACATTCGGTTGTAATCGTATTTTTTACTATAGTCGATCACTTGATTCAACAATAAATGTCCCAGACCAAATTTCTGATATTTAGGCAAAATAGCTAGATTCGTAATATGAGATTCTTTTCCCATATTCATAGCTAAACCAATGAAGGCGACGACTTTTTCATCTTTGACCAGCACTAAATAAAGGGCATTGCGGTTCTTGATCTCGTTAACAACGATATCTTTTGACCAGGGAACTGGCGTCCCGTATATTTGCTCCTGAATGGTCATAAAATCGTCAACATCGGACGATTGAGCTTTTCTTAAGAGCAATTCTGAATCATTGATATTCACTTGTTTATCCGTGAATGGATATTTTTCCTCGTCTTCTTGCGGCCATACGGCTTGCTTAAATTTCTTCCACATAAGAAATATTACCGTCTTCCTTGTGTCCCTTTTTGATCCAATCATGTTCTGCTTGTGTCAAACGCAAGTACGTTGGTACGAATGCATTAATATCCTTAACAGGCTCAGTATTTTCAGCAATTTGCGCCAATTTGACTGAATCGGGCAAACTATCTTTCGTCAAGACAACCGAAGCCTTAGGCATTGCGTCTTGGATCAATTCAGCCAAATGCTCAGAAACGTTAACAAACTCAACTTGTTCCTCAGGATAATTGCCCAATTTTTCAAAAAGCTGATCCATTGCAATATGTTGATCCTCGATAACATTGACCACTTCGCCGGACTTGTCAATGTAAGCACCAGCAAAAGCATTATCGTTACGAGCATCCTCAACAGCCACAATCAGTTTACCATCAGTTCCATTTGCGGCAAGCAAACGCAAACTAGAAATCCCCACCAAAGGCTTAGCCAAAGTAAAAGCCAAAGTCTTAGCAACCGTAACCGCGATCCTGACCCCAGTATAAGAACCAGGACCAGCAGCAACCGCGATCCGATCAATATCAGAAACATTCAAACCAGACTTCTCAAGCGACTCCTGAATATCAGGCAAAAGAGAAACACTATGAGTCTTCTCCTCAGAAGAATCCATACGAGCCAAACACTTACCATCCTCAACAACAGCAACAGTCAATGGTTTATTCGATGTATCAAAAGCTAAAATTTTCATAATTAACACTCATTCCTTAATATAGGTATTCTATCACAAAGAGCGCTCAGGGAGCCGCCCAGCTGGTGAGGATTTAGGGACTGTCGGCACCAAAGGCGCGGCAAAGCCACGCCTGCCGACAGTTGCTAAACCGGAGCCCGCTGCCTCCCTGAGCGCGTTTCCACTATAAAGCGGGCAACGTTTGGTCAAATACCAATAGAAGTTTGGCAACAAAGAAAGAGAAGTTTGGAACCAATAAATTCAATACTATACCCAAACAACAAAGCATTGGCAAAAAAACTTGAAACCGCCCAAAAATCAATCAAATATCATAGTAACAAAAAAAATCGGTCTCAAAAAATCCCAAACCCTACTTCAACACCCAAACCCTCAAATCACAAATTCTCTCAAATACAAAGCTATCTGTCCACTAAAACACATCAACCTTCACCCGACCTAAAAATCAAAAAAAAATAGACCACTAACGGCCTATTTTAGAAAATTTCGAACCGTCGATCCATTTCAGCATGATATACAACAGTCCCGTTTGGTAAACCAACGCAATCGCTTGTTTAGGCAATCTTGCCACTAACATAACGAGATACGGGTTATTAGTCATAATACTTACCCAAAGGGTATTCATTAACGTGTTAACCACCACGGTGATCAATAATATCGTGATAAAAACATTCAACAGCGTAACTTTCCGGCGGTGGAGGACAAATCCAGCGATCAATCCTGACACGACGGCTGAGACAGTGAAGCCCCAGAAGAAATAACTACCATTTGATCCTAAAATAACGTTTGAGATCAAATCGGCAATACCGTTAGCTAACGCTGCTTTGTAAGGACCGAAGTAATATCCCATCAGTCCTATAGCAATAAAGGAAAATCCTACCTTGAGCATGGCACTTCCAAAAGTCAATTTGATCAACACACTCTCCAATGCGATCAACAGTGCCATCCAAGTCAATTCATGGATACTTATTGCGGTGCTACTTTGCTTACTTCTGTTCATTTTGACATCTCCCAACGGAGCTGCCACAAAATATAACTAGAATATGGCGATTAACTATATATGTGGCGAATGCGGAAACAAAACCGCGGAGTCACTCCCCTTTGTCCGGTGTTCACATTCCGTTCCACCAGCACTTAACGCTTTGAATCCTACTCCAAATTTTTAATACCCATCAATAGTAGCACAAGGCAACCCGATAACCTACTGATTTGACTATCGAATTATTTATGTTCCCATTCAAATTTTGCAATAACGTTTAATTCGTCACCGTTCTTGATCCAATGAGTACTCGTCAAGCCATCTAACTTTGAAAAAACTTCTGGCTTGCTGTGAATATTCAGTTCTTTTTCATACTTGATATCCATCGACTTGATCTTGTGACTAGCAATAAATTCAATATCGAGTGAATCGATCATCCAGTAAAAATAATAAGTATTGTTAACGTGACGATTTACATCAATATTGTAATAGCCAATATGTTGCTGATCTTTCGTATCGAATTCTTTAGGTTCACGCAAACGAGCAAAGCGTTTGATCTTGTTAGTTTCCTGCGAACCGAACAGATCTTTCAAATTATCAGCAGCACTAACGATCTTACGTTGTTTAATATCGATGATGACAAAAGCGCTTTGCAAAGTCACCATGCGATTACCAGCTTCATCATCGATCCAAAAATCACGATAGAAAAAGAATTTGTTGTAGCTAGTAGCTCTAGTGCTGACTTTGACTTTTACGCCAACATCGGGCATTTGCTTGATATCCAAGTGGTATTGAGTAACGACCCAGCCCAGACCGCGCTCAACCATGGAAACACTGTCAGCATTCTTTTGCTTAAGTTGATTCTCTGAGGCTAATAGCATTACATCTAACAATGCTGAGATCTTAATATCTCCGGTAAAATTCGACAAGTAAAACGGAAATACTGCGTCTTCTGTATAAACTTCAGCTTGCGTGTCGTCCATATTAATTCTTCCCTTCAATATTGTGGTATAAGTTATAAACTACTTGTTTCTTCAAATCATTTTGGGCAGCGATCTCTTTGATGGCTTTATTAGGCTTATTTCCAGCTTCAATCAGATTATTAACAGCGGCTATAATCTGATCATCAGTCATCGCCTCTACTTGTTCCTGAGGTTTTCCGGCGATGACCAAGACAAATTCTCCCTTAGGGTCATTTTCTGTGTAGAAATCAATTGCTTGTTGAATATTGCCTCTAAAAAAGGCTTCGTGCAGTTTTGTTAGCTCACGAGCTAATGTGATCTGGCGGTCAGGACCGAAGTTATTTAGCACATCAGCTAACGTCTTGAGTACTCGATAAGGCGATTCATAAATGATCGTAGTTTCACTACGATTAGCCAAATCAACTAACGCCTCAGTCCGTTCCTTACCCTTTCTAGGCAAAAAGCCGTAAAAATAAAACGGTTGTGGTTCGATCCCCGATGCGATCAGAGCGGTCGTAGAAGCAGTTGCTCCTGGCAATGGAACGACCGCTATATCGGCTTTGATAGCCGCTTTGACCAATTCCTTTCCAGGATCACTGATCGAGGGCGTTCCGGCGTCGCTGACTTGAGCAATATCGGTCCCAGAATTCATCTTTTCGATCAATTCTGGGATCCTAGAAGCAGTGTTGTGCTCATGAAAGCTGATCAAATCTGTTGGTATTTCAAAATGTTTCAACAAATTCTTTGTATTGCGAGTATCTTCTGCCGCAATTAAATCAACATCTTTCAAAACTTTGACAGCACGAAACGTCATGTCGTCAAGGTTACCGATCGGCGTTGGCACCAAAAAAAGGCAGCCCTTCGAATTGTCAACAAAACTCTTTTGTTCCTCCATTCAAATAGCTCCCTTACTAATGATTTTTCGATCGCTTGCCGTAGATCACATCGAGACAAAACATACAAGGTTCATCATGATGTGATCCGTAAAATTGTTGGCAAACGTGAAATCCTTTTTCATACAATTTCTCAAGATTAAGTCGTGAACTTGGCAAATCATTGGGATCGAAATCCTTTTGGCCTTCGTTGACCTTTTCCAAATGCTTGCGCAAGTTCTTATTCTCGATCTTTAATTCTTCATTTTCTTCTAAACTCTTTGAAAGTTGTTCCTTTAATGATGATAGTTCAGTACTTAAATCGCTTAATTTGTTCGTAATGTCTTCAAATTCACTGTATAAATCATTTTCTGCCATATTAATACCTACTAATTAACATATTTTAATGATAAATCTTCAAGGATGGCCTGAAATGCCACATTGCTTTTCCAAATTCCTTCAGCATGAAAAAGCTCTTCAGAGAAGCGTACGATCGTCTTGATATCCCGATTTGGAAGTAAATCCTCATTTATCAATTTTGTATTTTTGATATGATACCTAATTGATAATATATCACTAAATATTTGATTCATCATGTCAAAAAACAATTGTTGATGATTTTTATTCTCGATCTGCGGCATAATGTCAGTTTGAACGTCGATAAAACTATCAAATTGTCTTTGATCACAGCGCTTCAACCAGGAAATCAACGCTGATTCCATAGCTTGATAGTTATCGCCCGACATCGTCGCTAGATCCTTGATATCGGAAATACTCAAGGCTAATTTGGCAGTATTTTCTTTGTATCCTTCAGCAGCTAAAGTCTGGATCTCATCCGTATTACTCTGATTAGAAAGATGAAAAATCTGCACCCGCGATTGGATCGTGGGCAACATTTGCTTAGAAGAATTGCAAAGCAAAATAATCATCAAATTACCTTCCGGCTCTTCGATCGTCTTCAGCAAATTATTACTAGCAGCACTAGTCATCTTTTGCGCATCATTAATAATCAAAATACGCCGAGATCCTTGAGTAGCAGTCATATTAGCTTCTTTTTTAAAAAATTTAATATCATCCACACCAATACTTTGCTTATCGGTAGTAACTTGCAAAACATCCGGGTTGTCACCCATGGCAATATTCTTGCAAGCTTGACAAGTCTGATCTGGCAATCCATCAACCAAGTTCTCACAAAACTGAGTTTGCGCTAGCCAAAGTGCGATCTGGTTACGAACTTGCGAAGAAGCATCATCGATCAAATAAGCATGGCTAAGCATATTAGCTTGAATGATCTTTTGAAACTCCGAAATAACCTTCGGCTGTTCTTGCGTAATATTTTCCATTATTAAAATCTCACAAATTTATCGACTGGCAAAATAAAGCAAGTTGCCCCACCGACTTGAACTTCCACCGGATCACCAATTCCGCTCTCAGGCAAAACAAATGAAGAAGTAACATATTGAGTCCGAGTGTGACAAGCTTTTTTAATAACCTCAAGAGCAGCATCGATCTGTTCCTCTTCAACACCCATAATAAAAGTCGAGTTACCTGATTTAAGGAAACCACCAGTAGATGGCAAACGAGTAAACCGAAAACCATCTTTGACCAATTTAGATTGAAGTTGTCCACTATCCTTATCTTGGACGATTGCTAAAATTAATTTCATCGTTATCTACCTCCGTTAAAAACATCTGGGAAACGTTTAGTAATTGCATCAATAGCATCCTTCACAACCAATGCCGGTTCTTGATCAGCATCGATTGAAACAATGCGTTTAGGATTATCCTTAACTAGCTGCAAGTAAGTATCATGAACTCGATCATGAAAATCCAAAGAAGCCTTCTCCAAACGATCCATAGCCTCTTGATGATCAGAACGAATCCGAGCCAAACCAACCTCTGGGGTAATATCAAAATAAATTGTCAAATCTGGCAAGTGTCCATCAATAGCAAAATCATTGATCTCACGAACCTCATCAGTACCAATCTCACGTCCACCACCTTGATAAGCAATAGAACTATCAACAAATCGATCCGAAAGCAAAACCTTATCAGCAGCCAAAGAAGGCAAAATAACATCAACCAAATGCTGACGACGAGCAGCAGCATAAAGCAAAGCCTCAGTCCGATCATCCATATCAGCACCATTAACATCCAAAATAATCTTACGGATCTCCTCAGCAATCGGACTACCCCCAGGCTCCCGAGAAACAACAACCTCAGAAGAAGTCAAAGCATCCAAAGCCGGAGCAATCCGATTCAAAGCAGTAGTCTTACCAGCCCCATCGGGACCTTCAAAAGAAATAAAAATACCTGACATAAACAATTCTCCCATTAACTAGTTAATACTAATATATTTTACTTGAAAAAGAGAATAAAGGGAAATATCAAGAGAAGACCAAAAAAGCAAGTTCCTCCTGCACCATTGCGAGAGCGCGAGAGTGCGAGAGAAACGAGCACGCGAGCAAAAAACAAATAAAGTGAGAAAAAATAAAACAAAAGAAATAGGCAAGAGTGCGAGAAACGAGCACGCGAGCAAGAAGCAAAGGCAAGAGAAGAAAATATATATTCACTCTTATCCAACCAACAACTAAAGAAAGATCACAGCGGCAATGTAAGTCAGGAAACAAAATGAGCGGAGCAAAGTCCCGCGAACCGAGAAAAGAGTAAGTAATTCAGAAAGAGAATATATTCAAACAAGAAAAGGAAGCCCCTACTCTCCACCAGAATAGATAAAGCCTGAGATAGACATGTGAGAAATAGGACGAGCAAACAGTGCCAATTTGCACAAAATAAATCGGTAAATCTCAACAAAAGGGGGGATATAGTCTCCATCTAGACGGAGGGGCCCGGGGATACAGCCCTCAGCCGCCAAATTCCTCTTGGCGACGAAGGAGCTTAGAGGAAGACTCGTATTTGAGATTGTTCGGGCGAACTTCCCGAATAAGCTCAAATCGACGTCGGCAGCGTTCCAGTGGCTGTATCCCCGGGCCCCGGAGTCGGCATTGAACGTAGCAACCAAAATACTACCTCCACACCCCAACCACCAAACAAACTAACAGACTTCCATCAAAGCAAAACGCCTCTGTCTGCCATAGCTCACTTACATCTATAAAAAAAAGACCGATTCATCAAGAATCAGTCCATCCACCTACCAATGCTTCTCAGCATCATTAGGTTGGCTCAAAAAAGTATCTTCTTCACCAAAAATAATATTAGTAGTCTCACGAGCCTTAGTATTCCGACGACGAGCCTCCAAATACAAAAACTGATACTTAACCATCTCAAGCTTCAACTTAATCCGGGTCTCATCAGAAACCTCCAATGAGTTATCAACCAGCTTCTGCATATTATTAGCACGTTCCTGGATCTCACTAATATCATCCAGCAAACGATTATCTTCGATTTTCTTCACGTTAACTTTTTTTCTAAAAAACATGATCAAATCTCCCTACGTCCTAAAACTGCACTCTTCAGAGTCATCTCATCAGCATATTCAATATCTGACCCAACAGCCAACCCACGAGCAGGACGAGTAACCTTGATCCCAGCAGGCTTGACTAATTTAGCCAAATATTGCGCCGTAGCTTCACCATCCGGCGTAGCATTAGTTGCGATAATCAATTCCTTAACATCCTTGTTCTCGCGTAAACGATTCAACAGTAACTTGATATTGAGGTTCTCGGGACCAACACCATCAACAGGCGACAAAACACCACCTAAGACGTGATAAAGACCATTATAAGCATTCATATCATCGATCGATAAAATATCTTTCGGCTGCTCCACAACTAAAATCGTCGATTGATCACGATTCTTATCGCGGCAGATCGAACAAATGTCATCAGTCGTAATATTCCCGCAGATCTTACAAGAATGAATATCTTCTTTAGCAGACATCAAATTATCAGAAAATTCTTTGACATCTTCTTTATCCATACTCAAAGTGTAAAAAGCCATTCTCGTAGCCGTCTTACGACCGATCCCGGGTAGCAGCATATAACTATCGATCAATTTCGTAATTGGTTCTGGATAATTCATCCTACATCATTCCATTCATACCACTTAAACCGCCGGCATATTGACCAAGCTTGTTCTTTTGATCTTCCATCATCTTATCATTAGCATCATTCAAAGCCATGATCACCATATCTTGCAATGTGTCTGGATCATCTGGATCGATCAATTTTTCTGCGATCTTAAGGTCTGTGATCTTTCTTTCGCCGTTCATTTTAACGGTTACAAGATCTCCAGCTGCCTTGCCAACGTATTCAGCGTTTTTAAGTTCATTTTGTGCTTCTTGTACTTGTTGTTGCATCTTTTGAGCTTGGCGCATTAAGTCTGCCATATTTCCGCCCATATTTCCAAAACTTGGTCCCTTACTCATAATCTAGTTCCTCCTAGTCGTTTTTGATATCAACATTATCTTCACCAAACAAGTTTACTGCTTCATCAACTGCTTTGTCCGATTTTGTTGCCTCTGGTTTAGATTTTACATCGTTATTCTTATCTAAATCAATGTTATTGGTAATATATTCTTTTCTAATTACTGGCCACTGTTCTTTCGGCACCATGACAATCTGGCAGTCTTTCTTCAAAAGCTTGCTGACGTCGGCAGTCAGTGAATCTAATAAATCTTGATCTTCTTGAGCTTGTTCAAACCACATGGGGTAATCAAAAGCCATCACGATACCATCAGGACTAGCAGCAACAGGTTCAGAAACTTTCATCATTGCCCTTTGAGTAACGGATAACATGTTCATCACATCCGGCCAAATATCTTTTGCACTGTTTAGATCGCCTTTAGTCGCATTTCCTAAAACATTGTAAATCGCTGTCTTATTCAAATGTGTCTTCTGAGCTTTGTGCTTAGGTTTAGCCTTTTCAGTTGGACGACTGGCGACACCATTAGCTGAAAGATTTTTGATCTCCGACTTAAGTTTAGAAACTTCATCGCTCAAACGGTCAACTTGCACGTTGTCGACGGGAGTTTGCTGACTAGCTGATTCCGAATCGGAAGCTGTCTCTGTTTGGATCTGTGGTTCACTGATCTTGACGGTCAAGATCTCCATATAAACATCAGTTTGATTGGAATTCTTGAGGTTCTTTTGCGTACTGCTAACTTGATCAACGATGTAAAAAAGTCGCTCGTTATCAAACTTGTTAGCGATCGCAAGCATTTCTTGATTCATGATCGTCGAATCCATATTGTCAGACAGATCACTATTTGAGTTGTACAAGATCATATTCCGACAAACGCGAATGATCATTTCCGTAAACCTAACAGCAGAACGTCCGCTAGCTAAAATATTGTACAAACTAGTTAACGCATCAGCTGGATTATTATCGGCCACAGCAGTCATATAAGATACAATTTGCTCATTACTCAAAGCCCCAGTGACTTCTTGAGCATTGTTCAAAGTTAACTTGTCATTACCGAAAGATAAAGCTTGATCCAAAATACTCAAGGCGTCACGCATCCCACCTTCAGCAGAAGCAGCGATGATATTTAATGCTTCTTCGTCATATTCGATCTGCTTATCGTTTAAGATCAATTCCATCCGATCCAAAATATCTTGACGAGAGATCCGTCGAAAAGTAAAGCTTTGCGTTCTGGAAATAATCGTAGCTGGAATCTTTTGTGGTTCGGTCGTTGCTAAAATGAACATCACATTTGCTGGAGGTTCTTCCAAAGTCTTGAGTAAGGCATTGAAGGCTCCTTGAGAGAGCATGTGAACTTCATCGATTATATAAACTTTGAATTTAGCTTCAGTTGGAGCGTATTTGACTTTATCGCGGATGTCACGGATCTCCTCGACACCGTTGTTGGAAGCAGCATCAATCTCGATGACATCGTTCAATCGATTCTCGTTAGCTGCCTGACAAATCTCGCATTCATTGCAAGGTTCACCATCTTGAGGATTCAAACAGTTAACTGCTTTGGCTAAGATCTTCGCACAGGAAGTCTTACCGGTCCCTCGTGGTCCACTAAATAAATAGGCATGGCTGGTCATATTACTTGCCACAGCGTTTCTCAATGTCTGTGTGATCACGTCTTGACCCACTACATCAGCAAAGGTCTGCGGGCGCCATACCCGATATAATGCTTGATATGCCATACTTTCTCCTAACTGTTTAATAGTAATGATTAAATTTTAACATAAAAAAACTCCTAACCGATTAGATTAGGAGGTTAATATTCATAACAAAAGGCACATGTTGCAACTTACTTAGTGCTGCTTTCTTCCGAACCTGACACGATTCGTAAGAGCACCATTGCCCTAAGGCCTTTCGGCAATAACTATATTACTATAAAATCATCATTTATGCTACTTTTTACGACGAATTTCTCGAAAGAAATTTTGTAACATGGCTGCCGATTCATCCGCTAGCACCCCGCCTAAAAAGTCAGGATGATGATTGTATCTTTTCTCTTCAAATAAGTTGTTGATCGAGCCGACCGAGCCCGCTTTGGGATCAAATGCCCCAAAAACGACTTCTTCGATCCGGCTATTGATGATAGCCCCCGCACACATTGGACAAGGTTCCAAAGTCACGAACAAACTACTATGCTCTAGTCGCCAGCTGCCGACTTTGGCACAAGCTTTTTGAATAGCAATGATCTCAGCATGTTTGATAGCGTCTTGTGTTTGTTCACGCTCGTTATAGCCAACAGACAAGATCTCTGAAGTCGTGTTATCAACGATGATACAACCGATAGGTACTTCACCGTGCATTTGGGCAAGCTGTGCTTGATCGAGTGCCATTTCCATAAAACTCTTGTTGATAGAATCTGAATAGTGCATATTTATCCTTCCGCTATTTCAGCTAGCTTATCGCTTAATTTTCCAGGTAGTTTAACTTCTGAAATTTTCTCTGTCGTCTTTTCAAAAATTTTGAATAAGATGCGAACTTGAAAATTCGATAAATTGTCGACAATTTCCAAGGCTTTCTTGTTGTTACCTAAATAGTGTTTAACGTATTTACGCAACTTCTTACGTTTCTTATTTACTTTGACTTTGCGAACAGTCTTAAAAGCCAACAAGCCAACGACAGCCAAACCTCCTGTAGCAACTGCTAAACCAATTCCGAGCAAAAGCTTCTTATCCATAATACTGCCCCCTGTTAGATCAATTTACTCTTAAGTATATAATACCCCTTATCACGGGTGACGACTTCAACATTACCATAGGTTTCCTTCATCAACTTCTTAGCTGAAGGAGCGCCTTGTTTCTTCTGGATCACGATCCAAACTTCTCCGCTAGGTAGTAAATACTTTGAAGCCTCAGAAATTATACCAGATACTACTTCTTTACCGGCACGGATCGGTGGATTGGAAACAATCAGAGCAAATTTAGCGTCGACTTGTTCATACATGTTGGATTCAAAGATCTTAACATTGTCGATCTGATTAGTTTGGGCATTTTTCTTAGCAAGATCTAAAGCTCTTAAATTAACATCTGTCATCGTAACTTGACGACTAGCTTGATCCTTTGCTAAAGAAAGTCCGATGGGGCCGTAACCACAGCCAACATCTAAAATATCGCCATTGGGAACGTTGGAAAAATCAATTGCTTCGATCAAGACGCGTGATCCAAAATCGATCGTTTGTCGAGAAAAAACACCGCTGTCCGAGGTGAATTTTAAATTGTGACTACGCAATGTAAAGTCGAAAGTCTTTAATTCATGTTCAAGATCGCTAGAATTCTCAAAATATTGATTAGCCATTAGTTTCTCCTAAGTAATTTTGGGTAAAAAAAAATCCTCTTTCGAGGATTAATTTTAACATAAATGAATTACTTCAATGTAACTGTTGCGCCAACAGCTTCAAGTTTTTCTTTCATTTCGTCAGCGTCAGCCTTAGCAACGCCTTCTTTGATAACCTTAGGTGCGCCATCAACTAAGTCTTTTGAGTCTTTCAAGCCAAGTCCTGTGATACCACGAACTTCCTTGATAACCTTAACTTTTTCTTGTCCTGCTTCTGTCAACTCAACGTCAAATGAGTCTTTTTCAGCACCGGCGTCTCCACCAGCAGCACCTGCAGCAGCAACTGGTGCAGCAGCAGTAACGTCAAATTCGTCTTCGATAGCCTTAACTAAGTCGTTTAGTTCAAGGATTGATGCATCTTTTAATTGGTCAATAATTGCTTGTGTATCTAAAGCCATTTTAAAATCCTCCAAATTTAATTGTTTTATTTAATGTTATTTTGTAAATTAAGCAGCTGGTTCGTCGTCTTTCTTGTCGGCAATAGCCTTTACAGTCATTGCGAAGTCGCGAACTGGAGCTTGTAATACAGATACCAACATTGAGAGTAAACCGTCTCTTGATGGTAATGTTGCAAGACTTTGAATTTCTTCAAGTGTAGCAACTTTGCCTTCGATCATTCCACCCTTGATTTCAACGGCTTCAACATCTTTAGCATATTTAGCAGCAACTTTAGCTGGGGCAACTGGATCTTCTTCAGAGAAGGCAATTGCTGTAGGACCTACGAACAAGTCTTCGATTCCTTCGATACCAGCAGCATCAGCAGCACGTCTCAAGATTGTATTCTTGACAACTTTCATTGATGCACCTTGCTCACGTAATTCAGCACGCATGTTAGTAGCTTCTTCAACAGTTAAACCTAAGTAGTCAACTACGACAACTGATTTAGCGTCTTTTAAGTTCTTAACAACGGCATCAACTTCTGCTTGTTTCTTGTCTAAAACTTCTTGTTTCATCTTTACGTTTCACCTCCATAATTATTTTAGTTATCTCTACACGGCTTAAAAATAATAAAATCTCTGCACCCGAAAGAGCGCAGAGATTATTTAACAATCTTCTGGCCTCGGCAGGATATTAAGACTTTCATCACCTGAGTCTTCGGTAGAAATCAACTATTGTAATTTATCATCATTTTGGTAATTAGTCAATAAGATTATGCGTTAATCTTAAGACCAGGGCCAAATGTTGAAGTCATATTAACACTTGTAACATATGCACCCTTCAATGATGCTGGACGAGCCTTCAAAATAGCATCGTACAATGCATCAAAGTTTTCTGCGATCTTAGCAGCATCAAATGAAGCCTTACCAATTGGTGCGTGAATCAATCCGTTAGGATCAACACGGTAGGCAACTTGTCCAGCTTTGATGTCGTTAACAGCCTTTTCAACGTCCATTGTAACTGTACCAGTCTTAGGGTTAGGCATTAAGCCTTTAGGTCCAAGTACACGACCTAAACGTCCAACCTTAGCCATCATTGGTGGTGTAGCAACAGCAACATCAAAGTCTAACCAACCATCTTGAATCTTTTCAACGAGGTCGTCAGAACCAACAACGTCAGCACCAGCAGCTTCAGCAGCTTTAGCTTGGTCACCTTCAGCGAAGACGATAACCTTTGAAGTCTTACCTGTACCGTTTGGTAGCACAATTGCGCCACGAATTTGTTGGTCAGCTTGTTTAGGATCTACATCCAAGTTAATAGCAACTTCGATTGTTGAGTCGAATTTTGCGTAATCAATTTTCTTAAGTAATTCAGCAGCTTCTTCAGCAGAGTAAGTCTTTGACTTATCTAAGCCTTTGACTGCGTCCATATATTTTTTTCCATGCTTAGCCATGCTAAGTTCCTCCTTGCTTTGTGGTCCATTGGAGATTTAGATTTTCTCCTCCCACTTGTTAAGAATGTTTTCACACTCCTGTAAACTGTTAAAAAGTTAAGACTAGTCTTTAACTTCGAAGCCCATACTTCTTGCAGTACCAGCAACCATACGCATTGCAGCTTCAACACTGGCAGCGTTTAGGTCTTTCATCTTGGTTTCAGCAATTTCGCGAACTTGATCTGATGTAACTGTAGCAACCTTGTTTGTGTTAGGTTCGCCAGAGCCACTATCAACGCCAGCAGCTTTCTTCAAAAGAACAGCTGCAGGTGGTGTCTTAGTAACGAAATCGAATGAACGATCTTCATAAACTGAGATAACAACTGGAATGATCATTCCATGTTGATCTTGTGTACGTGCATTAAAATCTTTAGTAAATGCAACGATATTGATACCAGCTTGACCTAAAGCTGGACCAACTGGTGGAGCTGGAGTAGCTTGACCAGCAGGTATTTGTAATTTAACGATATTTGCAACTTTTTTAGCCACGAAAAATTACCTCCTCTTCCGTGATGTGGTCTTGATGAGAATGTATATTTTCTCTCCCACAGTATGTGAAACATACCGTAATAGTGTAGCATGCTAAAACTACGATATCAATAAGAAATATTATTGTTTGTCAACATCGTCAAAATTGACTTCGGCGTTCGTGTCACGTCCGAACATGTTAACTTGCACTTTCAATTTCATGTGTTCAGCATCAACTTCTGTGACCTTACCGCTCATTTGTGCGAAGGCACCGTCAACGATAGTAACTGTTTCGCCAACTTCAAAGTCAGTATCATGATCACGAGCAGAAACGCCCATGTCATGTAGGATGTGATCGATTTCTTCTGGTAGCAATGGTGCAGGCTTTGAACCTGAACCGTGGCTTCCAACGAATCCAGTAACACCTGGTGTATTACGTACCACGAACCAAGATTCATCAGACATAACCATTTCTACTAAAACGTAACCAGGGAAAGTCTTCTTCATTTCCGTCTTTTGTTTACCGTTCTTTGTTTCTGTTTCTTCGTCTTCAGGAACCACAGCACGGAAGATGTAGTCTTCCATACCCATTGATTGTGCACGAGATTCTAGATTCTCTTTAACTTTGTTCTCGTATCCAGAATAAGTGTGCAATACGTACCATTGTTTTTCGCCAGCTTCAGCCATAATTTCCTCCAAAAAATTTCAAAATAAAAAACCTCGAACTACGTCCGAGATTTCTGATTGGTATTAGAATACCAGATTTTGTGTTAATTTTCAATTATGATCCCATAATGAGCTTTTGCAAGATCAAGATGAGGACCCAGTCAACAATTGCGAAGAAGACAGCGTACATTAGAGATGTCATGATAACAGTCCAAGTATCTCTCCTGTTTTCTTTAAATGTTGGCCAAACAACCAATTTCATTTCTTTTTTAACACTGCCTAAAAATCTAAAAAATCTCATGTGACCCTCCAAAATTAACGTGTTTCTTTATGTAATGTGTGCTTACCGCAATGCTTACAAAACTTCTTAACTTCAAGCCGTTCTGTCCGGTTTGGGTTCTCACTGATCGTGTAATTACGTGAGCCGCAAACGCTACATGCTAAAGCTACTTTTCTTAGTCCCATATGTTTCACCATAACCTTCGTGCAAACTTTGCACAATTTAGCAGTTATCATTGTACCGTTGTTACATTGAAAAGTCCATTACTAAATACAATTAATCTTTGGAACTATCTTCAGTTTCAACTTTTTCTTCTTTATTCAAATTATTCATGATCTTAGCTTTACATCTACTAGCAGCACGAACCATTTGTTCTTCAGTAACATTATGTAAATCGCAAGCTTGCTTCATTGTTACATCACCTAGGACAACTAAAAAGGCTGCTAATTCTAAATCACTCAACCCTTCGACTAACTTCTCGATCTCCATGAGTAAATCCAAAGATCTTGGAGCTGGTTCGTGTAAATAATTCAGTACTGACTCTCCATTTGCCAATAATTCTTCAAATGAACTAGCCTCTGCATTAATTTGTCGTTTGGCCGTTTGTTGTGCTCTAATCAAAGAAATAACGTGATGATTAAAGCGCATCTTAAAGAAATTTGCAAATCGGGAACCAAATCTGCCATCAAATGAACAGCAAGTTTCGTAACACACAATATATGACTCCTGGTACCAGTCACTTTGATCGTAACCATTCAGCCAGTACATCTTATACATATTATCAATCATTGGCTGATATTTTTTGATCAGTTGATAAAGTGCATTCGAATCTTTTTGATCTCTAACTAGAATAATTAGTTCATCTTCTCTAAATGCGTTACTCATAATATAAATGCTGGTTGTGTTCGTATTTATAATGTACATGAGTAAAATAGTGAAAAAAAGCGAACATAAGTTTACAAAAAAACAGTTAGTCTTTTCAACCAACTGTTAATTTTTCACTATAAATTATTCATTTCTCGAAGCATAAGCTTGATAAAGCAAAACACCGGTAGCAACTGAGGCGTTTAGACTTTGCACGTGTCCGACCATCGGAATGCTGAGTGTTTCATCAACTTGTTTTTGAACTAGTGGTGAGACACCTTTTCCTTCATTACCAATGACTAAGGCAATGGCACCTTTAGCATTCCATTGGCGATAGTTGTGACCTTCCATGGCGGTTCCAAAGACCCAGACGTTCTTCTTCTTGAGGTCTTTGATCGTGTTGACCAAATTAGTCACCCGCACAACTGGCACGTGTTCGATGGCACCAGTTGAAGTTTTAGCTACTGTCGAAGTTAGACCTGTTGAACGGTGCTTTGGAATAATGATCCCGTCGACACCGACAGCGTCAGCTGTCCGCATGATCGAACCTAGATTGTGAGGGTCTTCGATCTTATCGAGGATCAAGATGAAAGGATCAGTCCCCTTCTTTTCAGCACTCTTAAAAATATCATCTAATTGGGCGTATTGATAAGTAGCGATGTAAGCAGCCATCCCCTGATGGGTGCCGTTGTCAGTGATCTGATCTAGTTTGTTCTTTGGTACTTCTTGAACGATCAAGCGGTCTCGTTTAGCTAGTTTGATAGCTTCACCGATGTGTTCGCTCTTTAAGTCTTTTTGAACTAAGACTTTATTGACACGTTCCTTAGCAGTAGGTGATTTGAGCAATTCTACGACAGCGTGCGTGCCAAAGACTAGTTCACTATCATCGACTTTGTTGTGAGAATTATTTTGCATTCGTTTCACCTGCTTCTACCTTTTTGATACACCAGTCGATCAATTCGACTAGGCGTTCTTTGTTCTTTGTGAGGTCTAAATAGCCCATTAAAGCTTCAAATCCGGTCGACATGTGATAAGTCACCACGTCGGTGTTTTTCGCCTTAGTATATTTCTTGGCATTGCGACCATTTTTGTAGATCCGGAGCTCTTCGTCAGATAGGACGTTTTCTTCGATCATCAAGTTGATCAAAGCTGCCTGAGCTTTAGCAGAGACGAATTGTTTCGACATCTTTTGCAGTTCGTTGACTTTGGTCGTTCCGGTCTCTAAGACGTGTTCACGAATGTATACTTCATAAACGGCATCGCCTAAGTATGCTAGTGTCACGCCATTTAATTGTTCTAGTTTAATCATCTAAATGCCACCGTGTTCCTTGTGGTGTGTCCTCAAGGATCACACCCATTTCCTTTAGTTGATCACGCAATTTATCACTAGTTGCGAAATCTTTATTAGCGCGAGCTTCGTCACGTTGATCGACTAGTGTTTGAATATCGTCTGATAATTCGCCCTTTTGGTCGAACTTCACACCGAGGATACCGGCTAATTGTGTGAGAGTATCCAAGATCAGCTTCACATCGTCAGAATTGACTTGCTCTTGACTATTGTAGTTGTTAGCTAGACTAACTAATTCAAAGATCGATGTCAAAGCATTTTGGACGTTGAAATCGTCATCCATCGCCGTCTTGTAGTCGGCAACGATATTATCGATCTCAGACTTAATTGCTGAGTCGCTTGGACCGTCAGCGTTTTTCGTTCTAAATTCCAAGTTACTGTAAGCTGTCTTGATCTTCTCCAAGTTGTCAGCTGCTTTTTGGAGATTTGACTTCGAGTATTCCAGTGGTCGACGATAGTGCGTTGATGATAAAAAGAAGCGGATCACTTGGGGGTCAGTTGTTTTGACTAAGTCGTGGACTGTAACGAAGTTACCGAGTGACTTGCTCATCTTCTCATTGTTTTCGACAGTTACGAAACCATTGTGCATCCAGTAATTGACGAATTTCTCACCAGTCTCAGCTTCTGATTGAGCGATCTCATTTTCGTGATGTGGAAATTCAAGATCTTGACCGCCACCGTGGATGTCGAAGTTGTTGCCTAAATACTTGGTCGACATGACGGAACATTCGATATGCCAGCCGGGACGGCCTTCTCCCCAAGGAGAATCCCATTTGATCTCGCCTGGTTTAGCTTTTTTCCAGAGGGCAAAGTCGATTGGGTCTTGCTTCTTCTTGAACTCTTCTTCGCCAACGTGTTCACTGGCACCTTCAACTAATTGGTCGATATCCATTTTAGAAAGTTGACCATAATTCTTGAATTTGCGAGCCCGGTAGAAGACATCCCCTTGTGATTCGTAGGCATAGCCTTTGTCGATCAAGACTTTGATGAAGTTGATTATCTCGGGGATATTATCTGTTGCCCGCGGATTGACAGTAGCTTTTTGAACGTTCAATTGACCCACGTCTTCAAAAAAAGCTTTGATAAACTTATTTGCCACTTCTGGGACTGTGATGTTCTCTCGGGCAGCTTCTTTGATCATCTTGTCGTCAACGTCTGTGAAGTTGGAAACGAATTTAACGTCGTAACCAATATATTCTAAATATCGTCTAACCGTATCAAAAGCAACGATCGAGCGACCATTTCCGATGTGAATATAATTATAAACTGTTGGTCCACAGACATACATATTCACGTGACCGGGTTCGATCGGTTTAAATTCTTCTTTTTGTCGTGTGTACGTATTAAATATTTTCAGCATCTATATCACCTATATAAAAAGAGGTTGAGGCAAAACAATGTTTTCCTTCAACCTCTTGTTTTGTACCTTCCGGTACTTATTTCATTTGATCTAATGTCTTATCAATATTCTTAAGTGCTGCATCGCGACCGAATAACTCGATAGCTTCAGCAATAGCTGGACCATGCATCGTACGTGTTGTAGCGATTCTGGCAGGCATATAAAGTTTTCTACCTTTAACGCCAGTATCAGCACGAACGCCTTGAATAGCAGCCATGATCTGTGAAGCTGTGAAACGATCTAGTTTCTCAAGCTTGCCACGAAGGTCTTCGATAGCAGTTCTGGCATCGTCATCAGCTAATTCCTTTTGCTCATCGTCAGTCAAAACTTCTGGTTGATCGAAGAAGATATCAGCTAGATCAACGATTTGTTGCGTATAACTCATTTGTGGCATGTAAAGTTCTGTTAAATGTCTGACCCATTGGATCGTGTTTGTATCTGGGTTTGCGGGGATCTTCTTAGCAACGATCAAATTTTCGATCACTAAGTCGGAGATCTCACTAACGTCAGCGTTCTTGACGTATTGGTTGTTGACCCATTCGAGTTTCTTTTGGTCGAATTTAGCAGGTGATTTACTCAAACGATTCTCATCAAAGATCTTGATGAATTGTTTACGGTTGAATAATTCATCTTCACCGACTGGTGACCAGCCTAGTAATGTAATGAAGTTGAACATTGCTTCAGGAAGATAGCCTAATTCACGATATTGTTCGATGAATTGGAGCACTGATTCATCACGCTTACTTAACTTCTTACCAGTTTCTGTATTGATGATCAATGTCATATGACCGAATTTTGGTGCTTCCCAACCTAAGGCATCATAGATCATGATCTGCTTAGGTGTATTAGCAACGTGATCATCACCACGTAAGACATGACTGATCTTCATCAAATGGTCGTCAACAACTACGGCAAAGTTGTAAGTTGGCATACCGTCACGTTTTTGGATGACCCAGTCGCCACCTAATGTATCTGATTCAATGGAAACTTTACCTTTAACGATATCATCCCAAACGTAGTCCTTGCCAACTGGGACATGGATACGGACAACGGGAGTAATTCCAGCGTCTTTAGCGGCTTGGATCTTTTGATCCTTTTCTTCTTCGCTCATTCCAGCAAATTCATATTCGTAATGTGGCATTTCACCACGTGCTTCTTGATCTTCACGCATCTTAGTCAATTCATCTTCTGAAAGATATGATTCATAAGCTAAGCCTTTGTCGAGAAGTTCTTTAATATATTTTTGATAAATATCTTTCCGTTCTGATTGACGATATGGACCAAAGTCACCACCGACATCTGGACCTTCATCCCAGTCAACGCCTAACCATTTAAGGTTTTCTAGTTGACTCTTTTCGCCGCCTTCAACGTTTCTCTTCGTATCAGTATCTTCGATACGAATGATGAATTTTCCTTTGTGATGACGTGCGAATAAGTAATTAAAAATTGCTGTTCTCGCATTACCAATATGTAGATGTCCTGTAGGACTTGGAGCATATCTTACTCGAATATCATTATTTGCTTTGTTTGCCACTTTTACGTTCTCCCCTTTTTCTAGTTGACTTACTTGGTTTGTTATCCGCAGATTTCTTTGGATTCTTGGCCGAAATACCATTGAATGAGTGTTTTGGCTTGGTGAAGATCATCTTACCGGCATCAGTTTGTAATGCACTAGTTACAACGACCTCCAATGATTTATTGATGAAGTATTTTCCTTCTTCAACAACAACCATCGTACCGTCTTCAAGGTAAGCAACACCTTGCTCGCGTTCAGTACCTTCCTTTATAACTTTAACAGTCATTGTTTCTCCTGGCAAAACCATTGGTTTCAAAACTTTGGCTAGTTCATTAATATTGAGAACTTTGACGTTTTGAAATTCGCTCACCTTGTTTAAATTATAATCGTTTGTTAAGACCGCGCCACCAATTTCTTTGGCAAGTTTCAACAATTTGTTATCAACTTCTGGAATATTGTCATAATCTCGTGTTGTCGTTTCATAATTAATGGTTTGATCCATTTTGAGCTGATTCAAAATATCTAGACCGCGTCGACCACGCTCTCGTTTTTGATTATCAGAAGAGTCAGATATCAGCTGCAATTCATGCACGACAAAGTCAGGGATCATCAATTTCCCTTCCAAAAAGCCAGTCTGAGCTAGTTGATGGACACGCCCATCAATGATGACCGATGTGTCCAAGATCTTATACGGATAAAAATCTTTTTCAGTCGCCCTTTCAATGATATCACCATCACTAGCCAATTTATCGTTTGATTTTCTCTTTGAGTTAGTAAAACCCTTTAAATCGTTCCTGCGAGTCGTTCCGATCCGAAATCCTAAGAAACCAAAGATGATCATTAGGATCAACGGAATGATGATATTAAAGGTCGTCGACCGCATCATATAAAATGGGATCGAGATAATATTAGCTAGGATCAAGCCACCGATCAAAAACAGCGCTCCGTAAATGATCCAGCTTGGAGACCTGGAACCTAAGTCCTTTTCAATTCGTTCGTTTAAGCGAGTCAAGGGTTCGACGAAAGGAAATGAGAAAAAATAAAAAATAATGCCGCCAGTAAGTCCGTCGACATACCCATTATTGACCCAACGAATATCATATACACCAGTCACTCGCCACAATGATGGCAAAACTGTCACGCCGACAGCAATACCGATCAAGGCAAAGATGACATTTACTATAATTTTTCGCATCTAAAACCTCCTATATTAAAAAGTTTTACTCATCGCTTCAGCTACGGTGCTGACACCGATGACTTGGATCTGTTGATCTTTGACCCAATCGCCGAGATTGTTCTTGGGAATGAATATCCGTTTGAAGCCAAGCTTTTCAGCTTCGTTGACTCGCTGATCGATCCGATTGACCCGTCTGATCTCCCCAGTCAAACCGACTTCTCCAACAAAACAATCAGTGGCAGAGATCCCCAAATTCTTGTAACTTGAAGCGATCGACATCGCCAATGCTAGATCAATGGCTGGTTCATCAAGTTTGACGCCACCAGTTGACTTCAAATACGCATCTTGGTTTTGGAGCATCAAATTACCCCGCTTCTCCAAAACTGCCATGATGACTGAGACCCGATTGTGATCCAGACCTGTTGCCGTTCGTTTGGCATTTCCAAAGATCGTCGGCGTGATCAGCGATTGGATCTCGACTAAGATGGGACGTGTCCCCTCCATAGAGACGACAACGGCTGAACCATTAGTATCTTTGAGCCGCTCCTCCAAAAAGATCTCAGAAGGGTTTTCCACTTCGGAAAGTCCTTGCGTCTGCATTTCAAAAATACCGATCTCATTAGTCGAACCGAAACGATTCTTGACCGAGCGCAAGATCCGATAACTGTGATGAGTATCCCCTTCAAAATATAGCACTGTATCTACCATGTGTTCCAGTATCTTTGGACCAGCGATAGCTCCACCTTTGGTCACGTGACCAACGACGAAGACAGTGATATTTTGTTGTTTAGCGATATTCATCAATTCTGCGGTCACTTCTCTGATCTGCGAAACGCTACCGACAGCTGAGCCGATCTCAGGTTCGTCCATCGTTTGCACCGAATCGATGATCAAATAATCGGGTTTTAGTTCATCGATCGTTTGGCGAATATAACTCATGTCAGTCTGAGGGTAGACGTATAAGTCGTCCCCATTGATCCCTAATCGATCGGCTCGCATCTTGATCTGCGAAGCACTCTCTTCACCAGAAACGTATAAAACTTTGCCCGAATTCTTCTGCAGTTGACCAGAAACTTGGAGCAAGAGCGTTGATTTCCCGATACCGGGATCTCCACCGATCAAAATGAGTGACCCTGGTACGATCCCGCCGCCTAGGACCCGATTCAATTCAGACAAGTCCGTCTTGATCCGCGGTTCCTTTTCAAACGAAACGCTGTTGATCTTCTGCGGTTTGATCTCGAGATCACTCGTCCGACGGCTCGGAGTCGACTTAACTGCTTCAGTGTGTTCAACTTCTTCGACCATTTGATTCCAAGAACCACAGTTAGGACACCTTCCTAAATACTTCGGTGAAACATAACCACAGCTTTGGCAGACGAATTTGCTTTTAGATTTTGCCAATCGATCGTTTCCTTCTTTCTTATTTAATACCTGATGATCCAAAGCCACCTTCACGTTGCTTTAGACCACCTTGATCGTCGTCAGTTGTCAGATATTTGGTAAAAATACCTTGAGCTAAACGATCGCCTTTTTTAATGTGATAATCTTTTGGGAAAAAGTTGATCAGTTGAATGAACAATTCTCCCTCATTACCACTGTTGTTGTAGTAATCTGCATCGACGACGCCGATTCCATTTGGGATCGAAAGTCCTCGTTTGAGCGGATTGCTCGAGCGACTTGCGACGATCAAGACTTCATCATCTTGCATATAGGCTTTAACACCTGTTGGTACTAAAACTGGCTTGATAGCATTTTGAATCTCATCAAGTTTGGTGTCATCCATTTTACCCTTATTTAGGAGAAATTTGATAGCATTTACTACTCCAAATTTCCACATTGAAGGAACGACAAAATCAACCGCACTTTCAATGTCATAGCCAGCTGCTTTTTTAGTTTGGCGTTTTGGTAAATTGATCCCTTGACCACGATATTTTTCTACGATTTCAAACCCACGTTGTTTTGACAATATTACATTCTCCTTTTTCAGTCTCAGTCACTTAAAATGATATCATTTAAACATGGTCAATACACTGACTTTCCCGACTTATTAAGGTAAGATTAAAGTAAATGTGTGAATTGAAGGGGGCTTTTTATGGAAATAAGACATAGCGAGAATCGTTTTTACATTTTTGAGCCAGATACCGGCAAAGAAATTGGCGAAATAACTTACTCAACTGTCAAAGATGGCGTCATCGCTATCGACCACACACGTGTCGATGATACTTATCAAGGACACGGACTTGCGGGTAAGTTATTGAACTCATTACTAGACTATGCCGACTTGAAGAGTCTCAAGGTCGTACCCGTTTGCGAATATGCTAAAGCAGCATTCAAGAAGCGACCTGAGATCAGATTTTTATTAGCCGACAACTACCAACAACTATTGAAGGATTTAGAGGAGGAAGAATAGTGAATCAAGACGAACTTAAAAAAGCCGTAGGTGTTAGATCAGTAGATTTTATCGAAAGTAATTCGATCGTAGGACTAGGAACAGGATCGACAGTTTACTACATGATCGAGGAACTTGGTCGCAGATACCAAGCTGGTGAGATCAAAAATATCGTTGGTGTTTCCACATCATCACGTTCACAAAAACAAGCTGAAAATCTTGGCATTCCGATGAAGGACTTAAATGAAGTCGATCATATCGATCTAACGATCGACGGTGCCGATCAAATCGATAAGAATTTCCAAGGTATCAAAGGTGGCGGTGCTGCTCACTTGTTAGAGAAAATGGTTGCAACTAACTCTCATCGTAATCTTTGGATCGTCGATCAATCGAAGATGGCTGACGAATTGGGTAGTTTCCCCTTACCGATCGAAGTTATTCCCTTCGGCTGCCAAAAGACTTTTGACGATTTAGCTAAAGAAAATCTCAAACCAGAATTCCGTCTCGATGAAAACGGCGACCGCGTTTTGACACACAACAAAAATTACGTTATTGACTTAAAAAATGGTCACATCGCCCACCCTCACCTACTAGCTGATTGGTTAGATCATCAAGTTGGAATTGTTGCACATGGACTATTTCTTGATATAGTGAATACTGTAATCGTTGGCTATGATGACGGTCCAAAAGTCATCGACAACATTAGATAATTTAAAGGGAGAGTAATACATGACTAAGGAAATCACATCAAAAGAACTATCAGATTTTCAAAAAGCATTTGAAGACACTCCAGGTTCATCTGCCATTAAGAATGCTGTCGCAAATAATGGTATTTATAAATCTAGTGAAACACTTGCTTCACAAATCGCAATGGATCCTACCTTCTCAGTCGAGATCGATACTGGTTCGGTTGCCGACCAAAAGCAATCCGGCTTGTGCTGGGTCTTTGCTGCTTTAAACACTATGAGACATCCTATCCAAACAGATTTCAAGATCAAAGGTTTTGAACTATCTGAAGGCTACATGGAATTTTGGGACAAGTTAGAAAAGTCGAATTTCTTCTACGAAAATGTCATTAATACGGCAGCTTTGCCAATTGGTGATCGCAAAGTCGACTTCTTGATGACAACACCTCAACAAGACGGTGGTCAATGGGACATGGTCATGGCTTTGGTTCAAAAATACGGCGTCGTTCCTAAGAGCGTGATGCCAGATACAGCCAGCCGGACCAATTCTCGTGAATTGAATGCTGTACTCAATACTAAATTACGCAAAAATGCCGTAACTTTACGTAAGTTAGTTAATGACGGTGAATCAGAGACTGATATTCAAAGACAAAAGGACGAAATGTTAGCTGAGATCTACAAGATCTTAGTTTATACGATTGGCGAACCACCTGCTAAATTTGATTGGGCTTATCGTGATGACGATAAGAAGTATCACAAGGAAACTGATATCACACCAGTCGAATTTTTCAACAAGTACGTTGGTTGGGATATCGACAACTACATTTCAACTATTAATGCACCTACTGAGGACAAGCCATACAATCACGTTTATACTGTTGAGCTTTTAGGAAATGTTGTTGGTGGCCGTCAAGTTCGTCATTTGAACTTGGAGCTGCAAAACTTTAAAGACTTGGCCGTTAAGCAATTGCAATCTGGTGAAGTGGTTTGGTTCGGAAGCGATGTTGTGCAAAGCTCCGACCGTAAGCTTGGTATTATGGATACTAAGATCTATGATCTTGCTGGATTGTTTGATACTGATTTCAGCATGACTAAGGCTGAACGTCTTGATTACGTTGAGAGTATGATGGATCACGCTATGGTTATTACTGGTGTTGACTTGGACGAGAATGGTAAGCCTACTAAGTGGAAGGTTGAAAATTCTTGGGGTGAAAAAGTCGGTACTAAGGGTTATTTTGTTATGAGTGACGATTGGTTTAATGAGTTTGTTTATCAGTTGGTTATTAACAAGGATCTTTTGAGTGATGACTTGAAAGCTACATTTGATAAAGAGACTAAAGATCCTAAGGTTCTTGCTCCTTGGGATCCTATGGGTGCTTTAGCATAGGGTTTTATTGAAAAGTCGGTTTTTATACCGGCTTTTTTTGATATATAGATGTAAGAGAGCTATGGCAGACAGAGGCGTTTTTCTTTGTTGGAGGTCTGTTAGTTTGTTTGGTTAGGTTGAGGTAGTAGTTTGGTTGCACGTTCAATGCCGACTCCGGGGCCCGGGGATACAGCCGCAGAACGCTGCCGACATCGATTTGAGCTCCTCGAAGAAGTACGCTTCGACGATCTCAAATACGAGTCTTATTCTAAGCGGTAAAACCGCTAAGAATAATTTGGGTGCGCTCGGCATGGGCGTTAGCTAGGTGATGAAAGTTCACTGTAAGCCGTAGTAGTCGGAATCACGAGTTGAGGACAAGGGTGTCCACCGCGAGGTGGAATCTGAAGAAAGTCTAAAGCAAAGTACTGAGCTGATGTACAAGAATCGACTAATAGGCCGGAAATGCAGGATAAGTTTGCCCAACA
>NZ_RHNT01000016.1 GCF_003946325.1 Companilactobacillus furfuricola
CTCGTGATTCCGACTACTACGGCTCACAGTGAACTTTCATCACCTAGCTAACGCCCATGCCGAGCGCACCCAAATTCTTGTTGGCGATTTTATCGCCTACAAGAAGACTCGTATTTGAGATCGTCGAAGTGGTCTTCTTCGAGGAGCTCAAATCGAGTCGGCAGCGTTCCAGTCCCATATAGCGCCCCGACCCGGAACCGGCATTGAACGTACAACCAAACTACTACCTCAATCCCAGCAACAAAACAACAAAGCTCCACAATCAAATCTCAGCACATCTCAATACTAGCCAAACAATCCCCCACAACACTGGTATCATAAATCTAAGAAGGTGAGATAATGCAAAAACTTTTTTCAATCGGCCAACTAGCAAAAATTTTCAACATCACAATCCCAACATTAAGATATTACGATGAAGTAGGTCTATTGACCCCCGCCAAAGTAGACCCCAACACCAACTACCGCTATTATTTGACCGAACAGTTCGAACGTCTAAACGTCATAACTTATTTAAGAGCTCTGGATCTGTCGGTAGAGTCTATCAAACAATTCTTCCAGGCGCGAGATACGACAAAATTGGAAGACATGTTAATCGAACAAAAAGAGCGAATCAATCAGCAGATCAATGCCCTCAAACAAATCGACCAAAGGATCGATGCCAGATTGAATCAAGTTCATGATGCCGCCAATTCCGTCTTAGAAAAAATCGAATTGGTCGACTTACCAAAAATTCCGATTATCTCCTTAAATGAAGACTATCGTCCTAGTGAAGATATTGAGTTTCCTATTTCTACCTTACGTCGAAAGTATGGCTTGGATAAAAATATTTTTTTAGGAAAAATTGCTTTGACCTTGAGTCGAAAACAATTGCTAGCTAACGAGTTTGATGAGTACAGCAGTTTATTATTGATCTTAGAACCGGGGGATCGTGGAGATGCCACCGGTTATTTGCCAGCTGGAAAATACTTGCGGATGAGATTTCATGGCACCCATCAAACTGCCGGGGAATGTTATCAAAAGCTATTGAAATATTGTCGAGAACATCAATTCGAAATCATTGACGATGCCATCGAAACAGCATTGATCGACTACGGAATTACTGACGATTTTGCTAAATACGTTACTGAAATCAAACTGCCAGTTGAAAAAATCGATTGACCCTCAAGTGACTTGAGAGTTTAATATAAGCAATATCAATACAAAAGGGGAGCATCATGATAGGAACAATTTACAACGTCTGCATGATTTTAGTTGGAAGTGTCATCGGACGTTTCCTGCATAAAGGATTAAAGCCACAATATCAGACAATATTGACTCAAGCCTTAGGACTCGTCGCCATGGTAGTGGGTATCAATGCTGTCGTTGAAAATATGCCCAAAAGTCACTATCCGATCATGTTCATATTAAGTCTAGCGATCGGCGGGGTGATCGGACAGTGGCTTAATATCCAGAAGCACTTCGATCATTTAGTGGGGCGATTTTCCAGTGGGGGCAATTTAGCCGAAGGACTAGCAACTGCTATCTTGCTTTATTGCATCGGTTCGTTATCGATTTTAGGGACGATCCAAGCAGCTTTGAATAAGGATTACACGTTCCTATTCACTAATGGAACACTCGATGGAATAACATCGATCGTCCTGGCATCGACCTTTGGCTTTGGTATTGCCTTGGCAGCCGGAGCTGTCTTAGTCTGGCAAGGAGGTATCTACTTGATCGCGATGATGTTACAAAGCTCTATCAATACAACGATGGTAACCGAGTTAACCATCGTCGGTGGGGTATTGATCTTAGCCTCAGGGTTAGGCCTGCTAGAGATTAAAAAAATCAGTGTTCTGAACTTATTGCCAGCATTGATCGTACCGATAATCGGCGTGATGCTTATCCAAGCATTTTAAGTTCATTGTGTATACAAAACATAAGTTTAATACGATAAAATGTTAATGCATAGACGATATTAATCGACTATGCGTTTTTAATTTGGTTACGGTATACTGTATACAATTGCATCGAAATAGACCTCAGTAAATTCAAATCAACTGTCTTTCAGATAATATCTAATCTTTGTGATCAGATTTTTAGCGAATTACAACTGTTTTATTTAAATGATGTTGACATTTATTAGAAAAAAGCTAATACTCTTTAATAATTAAATAAATTTAGGGAGGCTTTTTTATGAAATATGCAGTTTTAGGCGCAGGTGCCATGGGTTTGAGGTATGGACTCTTGTTGCAGGAAGCAGGCTTCCCTGTTGATTTTGTTGAGATCTGGGATAAATCAGTCGACACTATTAAAGAACAAGGCGGAGTTTACCAGTCCCGTGATCGTCAAAACAAGCATTTAGTACCAGTAAATATTTTTTCACCAGAGGATTATCAAGGTGATCCAGATGTTTGGATCGTCTTTGTTAAACAGATGCAACTGGCAGACGCTTTGAAGCGATGCAAGCATTTATTCAACGACAAGCAATACGTCGTCGCACCGATGAATGGGATCGGTCATGTGGAAAAACTTAACCAGTACTTTGATGCTGACAAAGTCATCAGTGGAACAGCCATGATTGCTACAGTCTTGAACGGACCTGGCGACGTCGATTTTATGGGTGCAGCCGGAGCTGGTTCGATGAAAATCGTTAACCAAAATGAGCAACCTGACGAAATGACCCACAAGATCGTCGACAAATTCACCAAGGCAAATCTTAATCCACAATTAACTACCAACTTCATGGGAACCTTGATGTCAAAGGTTATATTGAACTCAGTATTGAATACACTATGCACAATGTTTGAAATCAGAATGGGCGAATTCATCCAAGCACCAACCGCCGAAAAATTATCTCGCCAGTTGATCAACGAAGCGTTCGACGTCTGTGAACGCGCCGGGATCCAACTACTAAACACGCGAGAAGAAGAGTGGCAAGCAATCAAAACAGCCAGTGAGACCGGCATGCCATTACACTATCCATCAATGTATCAAGATCTCCACAAAAATCGTCCAACCGAAGTCGACTACATCAACGGCTTCATCTACGATTTAGGATTAAAATATCACTACGAAGCATCAACGCACGACTACTTGAGAAATCTAGTTCACTTAGCTGAATTTACCAAGAATTTTGATCCTGATTCATTGTTGACCAAAGAAGAATAACAAAAACCATCCGAAAGGATGGTTTTTTTATTTTGAATTGAAACATATCAATTAGATATCAATTTTCTCAGGGTGTCGCATCTTAACTTGCCGTAATTTATAATAGAATACAACTGAAGATTTTGTTTTGGAAAGTGGTATGAGGATGAATAAATATAGTGCTAGTATGGTTTCACATGCTTTTTGGATGGATGAATTTTCTGAATACATTGATCTGGTAAATGAAGGTATGTCAGAGGAAGAAATTAGAAGTAAAAGCATCGATGACAACTATTTTAAACAGAGTAGTAAATCCAGAGCTCGTGATATGTTCAACGTACTCAGTAAGCGAGTTAATAGTCTGGATAAGGATTTGATAACTTTGTTCCCATCACTGGATATCCAAAATCAACGATTGGTAAATCTGATTTCGATTATGAATATTAATACACTTTTTAAAGAATTCATGTATGAGACATATCGAGATGAATTAATCGTTGGTGATGAAAAATTAAATGATTATGAGGTTGAGGGCTTCTTTAATCAAAAAATGCAGGAAAGTGATCAGGTTGCTCAGTGGACTGAAAAAACCATTGGACGTTTACGTAGTGTGTTTAAGACATTTGTTCGTGAAGCTGGGTTGATGAAGGATCACGGGGACTACGACGATGTTATTAGACCATTGATTGATTTTCGACTTGAAGATTCGTTGAGAACTAACCAAAACAATGAAGCACTAGCAATATTTTTAGGGAGATAATTTAATGAGCACAAAAATCAAATTGGATCATTTGAAAGAGAAGTTGCAAAATAGTGACTTTCAAAATAATCAAGGTTTATCAAATGAAGTCTCTTATTATATTCTCGCCTATGATCCTCAAGACTATCCAATTGTGAGAAAAGAACTAGATGGTATAGAACGTGATTATAACAAAGAAACAATTGGATATGAGGTTAAGGAATTTAACGTCTATCAAATTATGTGGGAAATTTTAGAAAAAAAAGGCATTAAAGATGCAGCAATTGAAATGGAAAAGAAAGACGGCATCGAATATTTGTCAGAACAATTAAATAATGTATTAAGGATGACAAACTCAGATAATGAATTAGTCCAGTATATTGAACAACGAATTGATAGCAGTACAATCATTTTCCTAACTGGTATTGGACAAATTTATCCATTAATACGAGCACATAAAATATTAAATACAATGCACCAGATTATTTCAGATACTCCTGTGGTACTATTTTATCCAGGAAAATATGATAGCTTAAGTCTCAGTATGTTCGGAGAACTTAAAGAAGACAATTATTATCGTGCATTTCAAATAAATTAGGGGAAATTTTAAAATGAAAATTCAAGATATATTTGCCAAGCCAATCGACCGTAATATCAAAGGGGTTATTACGATTGGTGATGACCGAGATGACAACATTAAACAAGAATTAGAAGAATACGTTGTAACTCGTGAGCTGAAAAATCATTTCAATGATTTTTTCCAAGCTTATGTTGAGAGCATCAACAACAATACTACGAATATGGGAGTATGGATATCTGGATTCTTTGGTTCAGGTAAATCTCACTTTCTTAAAATTCTTTCGTACTTGCTAGAAAACCGCGAGGTAAAGGGTAAGCCGGCAATTGATTATTTCTTGGATGACAGTAAAATTGTCGATCCAATTACTATTGATAATATGAAAAAATCCACTGCTATCAATAATGAAGTAATGCTTTTCAACATTGATTCCAAAGCAAGAAGTGGAAACAAGACCCAAAAAGATGCAATTTTAAATGTTTTTTTACAAGTATTCAATGAGCAGCTGGGGTTATCAGGCGAAAGTTTTTGGTTGGCAGATTTAGAGCGCCAGTTAATTAAAGACAATCGCTATGAAGATTTTAAGGATGAATTTACCAAGGTAGATTCTCAGTCAAGAGATTGGGTAGGACACCGAAACGAATATGCTTTTATGACAGGTACAATCAAAGAAACATTGGTTAATATCGGCTTTATGACTGAAGCGGATGCTCAAGGATTCGTCGATAGTTTGTCTTCAGATTATGCAATTAATGTTGAAGACTTTGCCAAGATGGTAAATGAATACATCAAGAAACAATCTGACGATTATCACATGGTATTTTTAATTGATGAAATTGGTCAGTACATTGGTGATTCACAACAAAGAATGCTCAATTTACAAAGTATCGTCGAAGACCTGGGAACATATACACAAGGTAAGGCGTGGGTAATCGTTACAAGTCAGCAAGCAATTGATCAAGTTACTGATAACATCAATGGACAAGATTTTTCGAAGATTCAGGGTCGTTTCCATACAAGAATTTCTATGTCTTCTGCAAACGTTGACGAAGTTATCAAGAAACGTTTATTAACAAAAACTTCAGAGAGTCAATCAGCTCTCGAAAATACATACAATGATGAACAACATTCTATTAATAATTTGATTGATTTTGACGGAGATGTTGAAAGAAAGAAATATGATAATGCATCAGCCTACTCAGAAGTTTATCCATTTGTTCCTTATCAATTTGTGCTTTTACAAGAAACCTTAACTGCTATCCGTGAAAATGGTTCTGATGGAAAACATTTAGCTGAAGGGGAACGTTCGATGTTGGCTGTTTTCCAAGAGTCAGCCCAATACTTTGAAAACAGAGATATTAGATCACTGATTCCATTTAGTGTTTTCTTCAGAGGCTTGGAACAATTTTTGGATCACACCCATGCCATCGTTATTCAACACGCCATTGATAACGAAAAAATTAATCCAAACAAAGAAGTTAAACCATTCGCAGTAGAAGTTTTAGAGACTTTGTTCATGGTCAAATACGTGAAGAACTTTGATGCAACACTTAATAACGTTACGACTTTAATGATTGACTCAATTGATACTGATCGTATTGAATTGGAAAATAAGGTTAAAAAGGCTTTAGCTGTGCTCATTAATCAAGAGCTAGTTGAAAAGACAGTTCATGGCTATGAATTCTTGACCGATGCTGAGCAAGACATCAGTAAGCAAATTAACAAACAAAATGTTGATGCTGCAGAAATCTCAAGAAGCATTGGTGATCAATTATTTGCTGGGAGTAATATTTCTAGGAAGTTTGTTTATCCTAAATTAAATAATCAATATACATTCTCATTTAATCCATACGTTGACGACTATCCTGTTGCCTCAACTATTAATGAGATGAGCATTAGAATATTTACATCTGAAAGTGATTATCATAGGGATGAATCAAGTCTAACGAGAATTTCTGCTGATCCATCGCAATTATCTGTAGTAGTCGATATGCCTGAAGATGATTCATATATCGAAGACATGCGTCAAGCGATTAAGATCAGAAAATTCGCTCTTGAAATCAATAATAATTTAAGTGACTCTCGCTCACAAAAGATTTTTGAAATGAAGAAAACTGAGCGAGGAACTCTAAATGCCAAAGCTTCAAGTGAATTATTGACGTCACTTCAAAACGCTGATATTTATGTAAATGGTAAAAAGATGACGAATAATGGTAAAGATTTTTATAAGCGATTGGCTGATGCTGAAGAGGCTTTAATCGATGATGTTTACCGGAGTTTTAGTTATATTGAAGTAACAAAAAATGAAAAAGATATTATCAATCTATTTAAGAATGATGAATTGAAAGTCAAAACGACAGAAAATGAACAAGCAAAACAAGCTATTCTAGATCATATTACACGTTCATTTGACGGTCGGAGCAAACTCTCTTATAAATCCATTTTGGATAAATTTAGTCATATTCCATATGGATATATCGATGTTGATATCAAATGGCTAGTTGCTTCACTTTATGTAAATTCAAAGATTAAGCTTTATGTCAACAATGCTCCAGTTAGTTTGAACTTTACTTCAGACGATGTCGAAATTGCGAAATACTTTACGAAAAAGACTTACGTGGATAAGGTTCAATTTGAACCTCGCCGGGAGATTTCAGCAACGAAGAAAAAGGACCTTGAAGAAATAGCTGATGAAGTTTTCAATAAGAGAACTTTTTCAAATGATGAAGACGACACCGTAATGAATGAACTCAAATCTAAAGTAAAAAAGGATTTGAAAAATCTTGAGTTGTATCAAGTAAAGCCAAATTACTACCCTGGTAAGAATTTTATCGAAACTGGGATTAGTATGTTGCGTAAACTAAATGACACTCCAGACACAGATAATTTTTATGATTATGCCAGCAAAATAAAGGATGATCTTTTAGATTGGCATGATGACATGGATGAATTTGGTATTTATGAGTTTTACCAAAGTGAAACACAACAAGAAATTTGGGAAGTAGCTCATCGAAAACTAGATATTTATAATAATTCCAAGGACTTTATTACAGGTGTAGAATTACCTGATATTGTTGAAGATATTGAACAGATTGTTAATTCAAACAAGCCGCAAGATAAGATTCATCAATTGAAAGATTTAAGTACTCAGTTTGATAATCAATATAACTTGGAATTTGATAGGAAGCTTGATTCTATTAAGGGTGACATTGAGATCGAACGTCAAAATGTTTTAGATTACGCCGAAAAGAATGAAACTATTGATCAACTCAAAGCTAAAATCAATCAAAGATTCGACAGTTTTATCAAAGAAGCCGAAGATTCAATTAACTTGGATAAGTTAGTGGTTGTTAAAGACAAAGTACTCCCAGTTGGATCGCGTTTTAGAGAAGACACAGATCGTGTTGTTGCAAAACGCATGGAAGCTGAGCGTGCTGAGAAACTAGCTAAAATCGAGGCAGAACGTCGCAAAAATAATGAGAATCAATCTGATACAACTGGTGATACAAGCCTGCCTGAAGAAGAAACACGAACGGTATCTCCAGAGAGTAAGACGAAGCCGGCTAGACACATTAGCATTAGATCTTTGCAAATACCAAAGAATTGGCCACTTAAGAATGAAGACGACGTTGATGAACAGTTATCATTGTTGAAAAAAGTATTGATGAAGGAATTAAAAGACAATAATGACAATATTAATTTGAGTCTTTAATATTAGAAGGAAGTTTAAATGGATAAAAATGCAATTAAGAGATTTGCCATAAACGCTCGTACAGAATTATTAAAATCCGTCAAAGGACAAGCCAGCCTAATTGGTATTATTGAAAAGGGTATTGAAGAAAAATTACCAACTTCAACTAGTGAAATTGAATATTATGTAGATGATTCCTATCCACTAATTGGAAAAGATATTCAAAAAAGAAAGAAATTAGTTAATGAACTAAATTCTCGTGCCAAAAAGAATGATTATCAGGCTGCTTTCAGGGATGTTGTGGAAGAAGTTGCTTACACTTGGTTTAACAGAATAGTTGCCATCAGATTCATGGAAGTAAATGATTATTTACCTAGTAGAACTAGAGTATTATCAAGTACTCAAAACCGTAATGAGCCAGATATTATGTTTGATCCATTATCACTAGAAGGTGATTTAGGTGTGTTTTCTGATGAAGATCGTCAACTAGTGAATGAAGCTTGGGATTCTGAAGATCCAATCAAGATGGATGCATTGTATAAGATGTTATTTATCAAGCAAGCAAACGCTCTGAACAAGAATCTACCTTATTTGTTCGAAAAAACTAATGATTATGCAGAATTATTGTTCACTCCAAGCTATAATCATGGCGTTGTCAAAGACATCGTTACTGATATTTCTGAGAGTGATTTTGATGTTTCTCAGGGTGGTCAGGTTGAGATTATTGGTTGGATTTATCAGTATTACAATACGGAACTCCATGATGAAGTCGTAAATATTAGTGGAGGATCAGTCAAGAAAAGTGATATACCCGCTGCGACTCAGCTATTTACAACAGATTGGGTTGTTCGGTACATGGTCGACAATTCATTAGGCAAATACTGGTTAGAACGCCATCCAGAGAGTAAATTAAAAAATAGTTTGGCGTTCCTTCTACCAGAAAACATCAAGCCGATTTCTGATCCAATGCAAGTTCAAGACATCAAGTTTGTTGATAATGCCATGGGCTCAGGACACGTTTTGATTTATGCATTTGATGTGTTGATGCAGATTTATTTAGAAGAAGGTTACTCTGAAAGAGAAGCCGCTAAACAGATTATTACGAAGAATTTGTATGGTCTTGAAATTGATAACAGAGCATATCAATTAGCAGCATTTTCTGTAATGATGAAGGCAAGACAGTATAACCGCCGAATTTTAAAAAATGGAGATATTGAGCCAAATCTTCATGTATATATCGATACAAATGATGTTTCACCAGAATTATTGGATTTAATTCCGGAGCAATTTAGAACAGAGCTAAGCGAATTAGTCGGTTTATTTGATAATGCAAAAGAACTTGGCTCAATTATTCAAATAGACAAAACATACGATTACGAGCAACTAGAATCTGTCGTAAATGACGTTGATGAGTCAGGGATTGATTTATATCGGATTCAGTATTCAAAACACGTACTTTTGCAAATGCTAGAACTAGCTGAAGTGATTAGCAGAAAATATGACGTCGTAGTCACTAATCCACCGTATTTGAATAAAATGGACAAAAAACTAAAGAAGTATGTCAAGAATCGTTATGCTGACTATTCTGGAGATTTATTTTCCGTTTTTATTTACAACAACATCACATGGTTGAAACCAAACGGATATGCAGGATTTATGACACCATTTGTATGGATGTTCATTAAAACTTACGAAAAACTCAGAACATATATAGTACAAAACAAAGAGATATCCAGTCTAATTCAGATGGAATATTCAGCATTTGAAGAGGCAACTGTGCCCATTAACACTTTCGTAATTAAAAATTCACAGCCTGAAAATAATCTAGGAGTTTATATTAAGCTATCTGATTTTAAGGGTGGTATGGATGTACAAAAAGAAAAAGTACTGGAAGCTATATCCGATGACAGTTGCAAATATCTTTATCGAACTAATCAAGCGAACTTTTCAAAAATTCCTGGTAGTCCGATTGCTTATTGGGCAAATAAGAATATCATTAAAATTTTCTCTCATTCAAAAAAATTAATTGATATTAGTCCTGCTCTTCGTGGTTTAACTACAGGAAATAATTTAAAATTTATCAGAAATTGGTGGGAGGTTTCATTCAGTGATATTGATTTCGGACAAAAAAGAATAACGAATAATTTACAAAAACGTTGGTATCCATATAACAAAGGTGGCAAAAGCAGATTTTGGTATGGTAATAATGAATTAATTGTTGATTTTCAGAATATGGGAGAAACTATTAAAACATATGGTGAATTACACAATAATGCATACGGATTTCAGGGAAAAGGACATTATTTTCAAGAAGGCATCACATGGACTGCATTAACAAGTTCTAGGAATTCATTTCGCTATAGTCCATCCGGAAGAATATTCGATTCAAACAAGGGACCAATGATTTTTCCAAAAGATACACGTGATATTTTATCTTTGCTGAGCTTATTCAATTCAAAAGTTATGGATTATTTGACAAGTATAATAAATCCAACAATCTCATTACAAAATGGAGATATGAATAATATTCCTATAGTTATTAATTCCAATTTGAGCATTAATCAAATAAGTAAAAATAGCATTCATCTTTCTAAAAAAGATTATGATGATTTTGAACTATCCAGTGATTTTAACAAACATCCAATGATTCCTGCCATCGATGATGATAAACGATCAGAGATTAATGGTAGTCTAAAAAATGCTTTCAATATTTGGAAAAAAGAAGCTCAAGATAGATTTGACCAACTAAAATCAAATGAAGAGGAATTGAACAAAATTTTTATAGATCTATATGGTCTACAAGATGAGTTAACACCAGAGGTTGAAGATACAGATGTGTCAGTTCGTCTTGCAGACGAAGTTAGAGACATTAAGTCATTCTTGTCATATTTTGTTGGTGTTGTATTTGGAAGATATTCCCTGGATACCGAAGGGTTAGCATTTGCTGGTGGAAATTGGGATACGTCTAAATACAAGACTTTTGTGCCAAATGACGATAATATTTTGTTGCTGAATGATTATAAGTATTTTGATGATGAACGTGATATCATCAACCGCCTAAAAGAATTCTTGTCAGTAACATTTGGCGCAAATAATGTTGACGAGAATATTTCCTATATTGCCTCTGTTGTTGGTAAAAAAGCCAATGATGACGAGTCAGCAATTAGAAAATATTTTGTGGATGATTTCTTCAAGGATCATAAGAAGGTTTACCAGAAACGTCCAATTTATTGGGAATTCTCAAGTGGACGTGAGGATGGATTTAAAGCATTGATGTACCTGCATCGATATGACGAAGATGAGCTGGCAATGATCAGAACCAACTACCTACATCCATTGCAAGGTAGATATGAATCATATTTGAATCAATTACATCAGCTACTCGAATCCGAAACGGTAACTAAAGAGAAGAAGCGTTTAGAAAAACAAATCAATCACGTAACAAAACAACTTGCAGAAATTAAGAAATATGATCCGTTGATTCAACATTTAGCTAATGAAAAGATTTCATTAAATTTGGATGATGGAGTGGTTGTAAATTACGACAAGCTTCAAAATGGAGAACATATTCTAACTAAGTACAACTAAAAAAGCTTTTCCGAGAAATCGGAAAAGCTTTTTTATGTTCCAACAAATGTGCCAATTATTTTGTAGCCATATTTAAGATAGAAACTATCTTATTTTGATCCTGAGATTGTAGTTCTCGAATGATATGTAAGTAGGTTGATTGCGTTGTCGTAATGTTACTATGTCCCAATCTGCGAGACACAGAAAGGATACTAACCCCTTTATAAAGCAAGATTGAGGCATGCGTATGTCGTAGACCATGAAAAGTAATCCTTGGAATATTGAGGTCATCAAGCTTGTATGTTAAGGCTTTGTTAATTTCAGCACTTACCATAACATGCTGTCTTTTATACATAAAAATAGGCATGTGCTGTTTAGGTGAATTTGACTGTATAAATGTATTGAGATATGTAACTGTATTCCGATCAATCGCGATTTTTCTTATGGATGATTTAGTTTTAGTTCTCATAAAACCTGTCTTATATTTGTAGTCCCATGTTTTAGTGACATTGATATAACGATTGTTAAAATCAATATCATCAGTGGTTAACCCAACAATCTCTCCGTATCTCATTCCCGTAACTGCAGCAACGTAAATGATCGTATCATCGATTCTTCTGGGGTTGAGATTGCTAATTAGTTTTGACCAATTCTCGTAACTGAGCACTTTGTTGGTTTTTGGACGTTCGACCCCGGTGATAACTGCCTTTCTCGTTGGATCAGAAAGGATGATTCGTTCATCTAAAGCTTCTAGCAAGCAAGCACGTACTTGTTTATGAAAACAAGATACGGTCCTTTTAGCGTGATTTCTCGCAAAGTAGTTTAGTCCTTCCTGATAGCGTAATTTAGTAATTTCTTTTAATTTTAAATTGCCAAAAATTTCATAAATGTGTTTGCCTGTATTTTCGTACTTGTTGAATGTAATTGGTGTTACATTATTTTTCTTGAAAACGTTGATCCAACGATGATAATAATTGACAAGTGACTCCTCATTTGATTTTGCACTGGAAAGATTGGGGTATTCTAATTGCATCTGACTGGCAGCTAATACGGCATCTGATTTGTGTTCAAAACCAGATTTGCGAAGTTTCTTATATTTTCCGAATTGATCCTTATAGGAGATTTCGTACTGCCAAACTTTACCACGTTTACGATAACTGACCATTATTTTTCACCTCCTACAGGAACAATTGTCACAAATTTGGCACATAGACAATTGTAGCGTATGGGAAATATATTAAATAATTGTTTATCATCAGCGATGTTATTCAACAAAGGATGTCTTGCAAATCTCCAAGATATTTCAAATTTATTCCAATCATTCTTAGATAGCTGGATATTCTCCATTGAAACCTTTTCAATTTTTTGATTTGTACATTGTTTGTTAGGCAGAATTTTAAAATAACCGGTGGAGAGACTAATTGTTGGATTTATCATTTTAATCAAATATTCACCTACAGGCGAATTCATATACGCCAGAATATAAAGTAAATTTGAATCATTTGAATATGCACTTTGACCCTTTGCATTTTGAATACATCCTTTAGGCCTGAATCGTAAACTGAACTTTGAGCTGTTTACATCTGACCAAGTAATTGCTTGATCAAAATAATGGGACTTACCATCATGGCGAAATCCTTTTTTTGTATGCATTAATTTAATAGAGTTAGAATCATACCAAATAACATATTGGATGTTCCCATACCATTTCCTATACTTTCCACCCTTATCCAGTGGATACCACTTGTATTCAGAAGTTATATTTGAACAATTAAAGCCAATGGACCAATATTTTATTTCAAACCAACGCTTAAGAAAAAGATCATTATCACCAGTAGTAATTCCCTGAGCTGTTTCAACGTAGTCACCAATCTTCTTCTCATTCAAAAAATCATCTATTACACTGGGTGAGGCCCAATAAGCAATCGGACTACCAGGAATTTTTGAAAAGTTCGCTTGATTAGTTCGATAAAGATATTTTACCTGTGGATTTCCCACCGCCTCTAAATATGCCGTTTCCTTTTTATCCTGCGAATTATAATCTACTAGTCTTTCGTAAGTACCGATGTATTCAGGTAATTGTTTATTTTGAAATACAAAGGCTGTGGATTGAACTACTTCTCCACCGATATCTTCAAACGCTCGTGTACCTAAATGTGCCATGTTTATTAAGGTATCATTTGTTAACTCGTTCCGGAGCTTCTCAAAACTAGAAAGAAACATCCAAGAATGCATTGTTATCAACGCATAATATCCATTTTGTTTTGTCAGTTCTTTTGTCCGTTCCATAAATGTAGCAAATAAATCAGACTTACCATTTGGATAATTCTTACCAACATATTTTGAAAGGTTTGAATTCATTTTTCCAGACCCCATGTATGGTGGATTAGTAACGTTTATTGTGTATTTAGAACTTAGTATTCGTGCAACATTTAGAATTTCAATTAATTCTTTTGAGCGTTGTTCTGTTTCAATCGCATTGAATGATAATTGGCCAATTTTGTCGTCTTGACAGACTTTTTTTAGTTTCTCCCAATCAACGTTCCCCGCAAAGTGAATCAATGACCCGTAATTGTTACCATTCTTAAACGTCTCGATTACATTCTTTAACAGATTTAGGGTATCTTGATCAACAAAGTCAGAAAATACTTTGTAATCCAAGTCGTCATATTCTGGAATATCAAAAACTTTAGGTTTGATATCTGATGATAATATCCGTCGATTATACTTTCTTGCCTGCATCATTATTGAAAAATACGAGAGTTGAAATGCCCTTGTATCGATGTCTAAACCGAATATATTGTTCTCTAAAATAGAAATTGTTGCTTCTCTTTTAGAATATCCTTCACTAATATAAATTTGCATAAACACTTCGAAGGCATACACCAAAATATGGCCTGATCCCATGGACACATCAATCAGAGACACATCTGAAATTTTGGTATCTGTTAGATTTTCACTGTCATTATTTAACTTAACTTGTACAGCACTAGACTGCTCTGCTGATGGCATAAAATACTTCCATCCGAATTGAGTAGCAAGATCTATTGGAGAATTTTCACTTCCTTTTGCTCTCAAGACATTTATCCAATATCTTCCTAAAGAATTTTCAACGAGATACTTTACAATCCAATCTGGTGTAAATAATTGAGTGACAGCTGGAATGTCAGATTCGTTGTATTTTTTCTTCTTTAAAACTTGTTCCTTGAGATCAGTATTGTAATACTGATAAATCCAACCAATGATCTCAACCTGACCACCTTGAGAAACATCAAAATCACTCTCAGAAATATCCGTAACGATATCTTTAACAACCCCATGATTATAGCTTGGAGTGAACGATAATAAAAAAACAGAATAAGGATTTTATCCTTACTCTGCATCGTGTTTACTGTAATTTAAAAATGTGTTTTGCAATTCCTTACTGTCTTCTTTGCCTATTGAAGCTAAAAATTGTTGGTAATCTTTTAGACGGTTTTGAGGAATAGACGTGTGTGTGGTCTCATTATCGTTATATTGATTCAATCCCCAATCAATAAAGAGGGAAGTCAATTCGTCAGAAATTCTGATGTCGCGTTCATGTATCTCTTCTAATTTCCATTGATCAGTTGTTGTACTCAAATTCTTTACCACTTGAATATCAGACTCGGAATAGATTTCCTTTTTCTTCAAGAAATAATCGTTGCTTGCGACGATATTAAGTTTTTTCTCGAATGGGATTTTATTTCCGATGTGTTCTACTAATTCTTTAACTTCTTTGTCGGATACTTCTGGAAAATAGGTTGATTGCCATTTTTGTGGCAATATGTGTTCAATTTGCCAGTTGATAGGTAAAAGGATATCTTGTTTTTGATATGCAATGATTTTCAAAATCATGCGCACAGTATTTCTATGTGCATTTTTTAATGTGGAATTTCAAGTTCTCTTCATCAATCATCGCAAATTCAAATTTTGGTTGTGGTGATTTTACTATTTCTGCATTTAAGTTCAATATACTGGCTTTCACAGCATTAACGGTGGGTGTGACAATATATCTTGCTGCCAAGACTGCGAGAAGCTTTCTTAGAAATTTCAAAAAGTTTTCTTCAAAGTTATCATCATTATGGTATTCGAAATAATAAATAATAACGGGATATTTCCAATATTCATTTGGATATGATTTAAGTGAATCTAGAGTTTTTCGAATGTTTTTGTTTTTTGACCATGATTCGTTATCCAATTGTATCCTGTTGTTTACAACTATCCATAAATTAAGAATAACTCTTAAATTATCCATGATATTTCTATCGTAAAGTTTTGCAAAATCGTTTTTTGAATAATACTTCCTAATACCAGGGGTTGTTGATTTGCGGTCATTTTCCAAAGCACGTAGGTAAAACATGTAATAGTAAAATAGCTTTTGGATGCTCTCGCTGCATTCGATTGCTTCATCGTTCAATTTTTGCCAATTCTCGATGAAATTTACTTTTTGATCATCAGTTAAATGATTATAAATTTTTGCTTTGAATATATCTGCGTCAGATAATGCAAGTCCACGGTCATTTAATGTTGAAAAAATTGTTAAAGCTGTATCTTGTGAATCAGCAGTAATTGGTAATAATATCGCTTTATTTAAAGTGTTTCGGATAAGCCAGAAGAATGCTTCTGGTTCTTTACTTGCGTAGTCTTCAACGAGCTTAACCATTTGAAGATAGTTTTTAGAATAATTATCTTTGGCATTTTCGTCCGCTTTACCATCAACTAAAATATCATTGAAAGTCTTATTTCCATCGTCACCCATTACTTTAGAAACAATCAGAGTTTTTTCAAAATTTGCTTCAGCAGTTAATTCATCTTGTTCCCATAATGAAGATTCTATTTGAGCTTTAAAATTAGCTGTTTTATTACTTTGTTGCATACTACTCAATTTGTTGTACATGGCACGAAGCAACAAGAATAAGGTAGTTATTCTTTGTTGGCCGTCGATTATTTCTTGCTGATTATTATCATTTTCGTATGAAACCACAGTTCCTAAGAAATAGTCACTGTCGAGCTTTGATTTGGTGTATTCTACTAAATCATCAAACAGTGTTTGAATTTGTTCGTCAGACCAAGCATATGGGCGTTGGTATTCTGGAATAACAAATAATTTGTCCTTTCCAGTTTCTAAAAGTTGTTTAACGCTTTGTTTATTTACTTCGATTGTTGTTGTCATTGATTTCTCCAATTTCTTACCTAACTAATATATTCTAATATTTACTTTAACAACACAAGGCAATTCAATAATTTAATGCGATGTTGTATCATTAGAGAGATAGAAAATTAAAGTGAGGCACTAGCATGGCTGATGTCAAGAATGAAAAGATAATAGACAATTTAACAAGAAAATTTAAAAGGGGAAGTCGTTTCGTCTTTTGGTATGACGATCATGGTGAATTTTTAGATGAGATACCTGATATTTCAAAGGGACTTGCTGGAGTAGCAGATGTTGAAATTCTTCGAGTAGGGGAACAATTGAAAATGAAGAGTAAGTTGTTGTCAGCCCCAGCTGATGAAAAATTTCTAATATACTCTCCAGAAAAGCAACCGTATCTTGAAGAAAATCATCTTCGAGATATTTTTCTTTACTCAGATAGTTTTACTGCAGATGCACAAGAAATAATTCGTCGTGATCTTAATTTGCCTGAGAAGTTACGTTCTTTTGTGAAGGTACATGCCAAATTTTTCGGCAGCAAGGAACGACGTAATAAGTTTTCTAAGTATGAACTATCTAGTTTTGAAAAAACTCCTGAGATGGCAATTTTAGCCAGTCTGGTGAATTCTAAGCGGATAGTGGTTAGTTACTTTGATATTTTACGTATAGTTTTATGTGACGATATTGAAGATAATCCCTTTTTAGAGGAATTCGCAAAGTATGATGTTTTAGATTCTTTTTGGGATTACGCTAGAAAGATTTTTGGATACAATGAGGAAAATCCAACATTGTTAAGACTAGCAGCATCATTATTTCTAACTGAGACTTATCATCAGATGGGAATGGAAATGCCAGAAAAGACTTCATCGTACAATTTAATGACTAAGTATCCAAATGTAAGTACCTTTATTAATCAATTTAGTAATTTTAATTTTATGGATGAAGATAAGTTTGAGAAAGTTGCTCAGCAGGTTTGGAATTTAGTTGATGGGGAATCCTTATTCTTGGATGTCGATAGGGATGATATTGTTAAGTCATCAGTCTTTCCAATCTTTGATCGAATGATTCTCATTTGGGAACAGGATAGGTTGCTACAACATGATTTTGAAACACGGCTGAATGAGGAAAGCTTCCCAGAAGTTGTGAAAAATCGATTAGAAATGCATTTTGGTTATAAGTACAAAGATTATTATTTGATGATGGAAAGTGCTTGGAATCTACTTTCAACGATTAGATCTCACCCAGCAAATACCACTCAAGATATGATTGATGAGTATGTTAAAGATGGATATTTGGTTGATATGTATTATCGTCAGTTCATCCTGAATTACCAAAAATCTGGGATGAAGGAAAATTTCATCAAAACTAAGATGCTAGTTGAACGTGAATACTCTGATGGATACTTGAACAATTACATTTCTTCTTGGACAGAAAAACTAAATTATCGTAATTTGTCCAGTCGCCATTTACAACGTAACTTCTACGAGAATTATGTTAAGCCTGAGACTAATAGAATCGTAGTAATCATTTCTGATGCCTTTAGATTTGAAGCTGCAAAGGAATTGCAGGATGACTTATCTATGGACGATCAAATAACAGGTCAGGAAATGGATTATATGATTACAGGGCTTCCTTCAGTAACCTATATGGGGATGCCAGCATTACTACCTAACAAGCGTCTAGAATTGACGAATAAGAAATTATTAGTTGATGGTGTAGAAGCAACTAATCGTGAAAAACGGGAAAAAATACTAGTAGCTGCTAACTCTAATAGCGCGGCATATGCGCTGGATGATTTAAAGGGTGCATCATCTAGAGAAATCAAACAATTGTTTGTTAATAAGCAAGTTGTATACATCTACCATAATCAGATCGATGCTATTGCTGACAATAAAAAAACTGAAGACGATGTTTTCAAAGCCACATCTGAAGCTATTCAAGAAATAAAAGGTTTGATTTCAAGATTAAGAACTAATGGAGTTAGTCAATTTTTTGTAACTTCAGATCACGGTTATATATATCGAGATGAAACGTTAACAGATGCAGACAAAATAGCTGAGGAAGTTTATCATGACGATTGGAAATCACAACGATATATTGTTTCTGATAGTAAGATCAACGAACCTGGAATTGGAGAGCAGAAGTTGTCAGACATCTTAAATAATGATGACAAGCGCTTTGTTTATTATCCAGAAACGGCAAACGTTTTTAAATCGGCAGGGTCATTTAATTATGTCCATGGTGGGGCATCATTGCAGGAAATGATTGTGCCGTTGCTTAAAATCAAAGCAACTTCAAGTAAATCTCAAGCCCAGGACGTTGATTTGAGATTATTAAGTAGCAATCGAAATATTACTTCACTTGAAGTTAAAGTTCGATTATTACAGGAAGCTCCAATCGATTCAATGTATAGAGCAACGGTATATAATGTTTATTTTGTTGATGAGGAAAATGAGCCAATTTCTGCTAAACAAACGATCAATGCAAATTCCACTGAGACTGGGGTGGAAGCTAGAATGAATGATATTACCATCAATTTAATCGATCAACAATATGATAAGAGTAAGCATTATTATCTGGTAATAGAAAATACAAATACTGGAGAGGGCCTTACAACTGAGTATCAAATGGATATAGCCGGTCTTTCACCTTTTGATTTTTAACACAAAATTCGTTGTGCTTTTCATGACAACATAATTCATTTTTAAAGCAATATTTCGTATTCGCCAGTTAAAATCGAAATGTTGCTTTTTTTCTGCACCATGACCAAATCAAAAATACAAGAAGGTAGTGTAAGACAATCAATGGAGTAATAATGAATTGATTTCTTGTACTATGTTTTGATTCCTAAAAATAACCTTGAGATAGACAAGTAAAAAATAGGACGCACAAAAAGTGCCATTTTGATCAAAAAGCATTGGTAAAACTCAAACAAAAAAAGATATTTTATTTCCTCTATCTAGGTGGAGGGGCGGGGCGCTATATGGGCTCAGCCGCGAAATTTCACTTAGGTTTACCGCTTAGTGAAAGACCCAGCTTTGAAACAAGCGAGCGGGGTGTGCTCGATTGATTCAAAGTGGGTCCGCAGCGTTCCAGTCCCATATAGCGCCCCGCCCCGGAACCGGCATTGAACGTACACCCAAACAACCACCACCACCCCAACAACAAAACAAAATATCCATGACAATAAATTTTTGCTATAATTAAAATCCGTAATTTAACAACATATATATAGGAAATTTAACCCATACAAATATCCGAACAGGTGTTTCTTTGGTACAATGGTTTAAGTATAGATAGGGGACAAAAATATATGAAAATTCTTTTCGTTGGGGACGTTGTAGGCAACATCGGTATCAAAACACTCGAGACCTATTTGCCAAAGATCAAACAAGTCGTCAAACCACAGTTGACCATCGTCAATGGTGAAAACGCCGTGAACGGCAAAGGCATCAATGCGGCAGCTTACCAAAAGATCCAAGTAGCCGGGGCTGATATTGTTTCCGGTGGCAATCACAGCTGGGATCGCATGGAAGTAACTGACTTGTATAACGACCCTAAGAAAAAGGTTTTGCGCCCATACAATTTTCCTGGCGATAATATCCCGGGAACTGGCATCATCAAGACTAAGGTCAATCAAAAGACGGTCTACGTGATCAACATGCAAGGAACAGCTTTGATGCAACCTTTGGACAATCCTTTTCGGGCATTTGACCAGTTGCTGCCAACACTAGATGATGATGCTATTAAGTTCGTCGACTTCCATGCGGAAACGACTAGTGAAAAGATCGCTGCCGGGATGTATTTGACTGGTAAAGTCGCCGCGGTAGTGGGAACTCATACTCACGTCCCAACTAATGACGCTCGTGTTTTTGAAAAGCAGACGGCATATTTAACTGATGTCGGAATGACAGGATCATACGACGGGATCCTTGGGATAACTCGTGGTCCTGTGATCACTCGCTTTTTGACCCAGCGACCAACGAAACATGAAGTAGATGAAGACGGGCGGATGCAGATCGGCTTTTGCGTGGTCGACGTGAACGATCAAACTAATTACGCTCGCAGTATTAAGAATTATGTAATCAATCCTGACAATAAAAAATTTTTACAATAGTGGAGGAAATTCATGCCACAGAAAACTAAAGAGACCCCAATGATGGAACAATATCTGGAATATAAGAAACAATTTCCAGATGCTTTTTTGTTTTATCGGGTCGGTGATTTTTATGAAATGTTTTACGACGATGCAGTCAAAGCTTCACAGATCTTGGAATTGACATTGACATCTCGTAATAAAAAAGCCGACGACAGTATTCCGATGTGTGGCGTTCCTCACAAAGCTGTGGAAAGCTACATCGATACTTTAGTCGACAAAGGCTACAAGGTAGCAGTCTGCGATCAACTGGAAAATCCTGCTGATGCTCAAGGCAAGATGGTCAAACGTGGTATCACGCGCGTTGTAACGCCTGGTACGATCATGGATGCTAACAATCAAGCAACTGAAAATAATTACATCACGGCGATCACCTACAACAAAGGTGAGTTCGGTTTAGCTTATGCTGATTTAACCACGGGTGAAGTCAAAGTGACGACAGTTGATAACCAACTCGATTTGATCAACGAATTGCAGAACTTGAATACTAAAGAAGCAGTCGTTTTTGACACTTTTGCCAAGAAATATCTCGATCCTTTACACAAGTTAGGTATTTTGATCTCCAAGATCACTGATTTAGAAGATAACTACAGTTTTGATTTTTCACAAGTAACTGATGACAAGCAAGTTACCACGCTCAAGCTTTTGATCAGCTATTTGATCAAGACGCAAATGCGTTCGCTCGATCATTTAAAAGCTGCGCAAACTTATGAGATCTCAGCTTATTTGTCAATGGATCACAGTGCCCAAAGTAATCTAGAATTATTTAAAAATATCCGGACTGATAAGAAGTCGGGTACTTTGCTGTGGCTCTTAGACGAAACTAAGACGGCAATGGGTGGACGTCTGTTGAAGCAGTGGTTAGCTCGTCCTTTGATCAAATCAAAGCCATTAAAGGCACGTCAACATTTAGTTCAAGTCTTTTTGGATAATTATTTTCAACGTTCATCCTTTCAAGACTATTTAACAAAGGTTTACGATCTAGAGCGGTTAGCCGGAAGAGTTGCCTACGGGACCGTCAATGGTCGTGATCTGATCCAATTGAAGACATCTTTGCAACAAGTTCCTCAGATCAAGTCGATCCTCTTAGATATTGGGGATGACCAATTGACTACGTTTGTGGAAAAAATCGACGAAGTCGCTGACGTTCGTGACTTGATCGAAGAAGCTATCGTTGAAGAACCACCGATTTCAGTCACTGGTGGAGGCGTCATTAAAGAAGGTTACAATGACCAACTAGATCAATATCTCGACGCTTCAAAAAACGGTAAGCGCTGGATGGCGGAATTAAAAGTCAAAGAACAAGAAGCCACCGGTATCAGCAATTTGAAGATCGGCTATAACAAAGTCTTCGGCTACTATATTGAAGTTAGTCGAGGAAATGTCGATAAAGTCCCTGAAGGCAGATATCAAAGAAAACAAACTTTGACCAATGCCGAAAGATATATCACGCCAGAACTGAAAGAAAAAGAAAGCTTGATCTTAGAAGCCGAGGATAAATCGCAGTCGTTGGAGTATCATCTTTTTGATGAAATCAGAGCTAAGGTCAAGGCTCAGATCAGACGTTTGCAGGAACTAGCTTCGATCCTTTCGGAACTAGATGTCTTACAAAGTTTTGCAGTTGTTTCGGAAACTTACCATTATGTGGCACCGGATTTTGTTGAAGGACATCAATTAAAAATCGTTAACGGTCGTCATCCAGTGGTGGAAAAGGTGCTCGGTAATAATAGTTACATCCCTAATGATGTGACATTTGATTCTGACACCGATGTTTTACTGATCACAGGGCCAAACATGTCAGGTAAGAGTACGTATATGAGGCAACTAGCTTTGACGGTCATCATGGCACAAGTAGGTTGTTTTGTACCGGCTGAAGCAGCGACCTTGCCAATTTTTGACCATATTTTCACCCGGATCGGAGCCGCCGACGACTTGATCTCAGGCGACAGTACTTTCATGGTCGAAATGCGTGAAGCTAACGACGCATTGAAAAATGCAACTAAGAATTCTTTGATCATTTTTGATGAATTAGGACGGGGAACGGCAACTTATGATGGTATGGCGCTAGCTCAAGCTATCATTGAATATTTGGATAAAAATGTTCACGCCATGACGATGTTTTCGACTCACTATCATGAATTGACTGTGTTAGAAAGTCAGCTTACAGGTGTCAAAAACGTTCACGTTGATGCTTCGGAAGAAGACGGGAATCTCGTCTTTTTGCATAAGGTCTTACCAGGTCCAGCTGATAAATCTTACGGTATTCACGTTGCAAAACTTGCGGGATTACCAGACGATGTTTTAGTTCGGGCTGACAGTATTTTATCTAACTTAGAGTCCAACAACGCTGCTGAGATAAAAGTCTCAGACGATGTGGTTGCTGAACCTAAGGCAGAAGTTGCTGACAAGCCTAAGCAGGTTAAGGAAAAATCACCCAAGAAAAAAGTCGATGACGGACAATTGTCATTGTTCCCTGAAGATGACCCTGAAATGTTGAAAGCTAAAGACGTCGCCGAAGAATTATCGAAGCAAGATCTGATGAACGTTACGCCGATCGAAGCTATCAACTTGCTCTACAAGTGGCAACAAAAACTTAAGTAAGGAAGGTGGAATGTGTGGGTAAAATTCATGAATTACCAGTTGAATTAAGTAACCAGATAGCAGCTGGGGAAGTGATCGAACGACCTGCTTCAGTAATTAAAGAATTAGTGGAAAACTCGATCGATGCCCACGCCACCCAGATTTTGATCCGGGTGCAACAGTCGGGATTGAAGTCGATTGAAGTAAATGATAACGGTGATGGGATCGACCCTGATGAGGTGGAGATCGCCTTTCAACCACACTCAACGAGTAAGATCAGCAATGACCGTGACCTATTCGCTATCAAAACCCTGGGTTTTCGTGGTGAAGCTTTAGCCAGTATCGCTTCTGTTTCAAAATTGACGATCCTAACGAGTACCGATGGCAAATCCGCAGTTAAAGCTGATTTTGCCGGCAACACTTTATTGCACAAAGAAACGCACGCACGGTCAAAGGGAACCACGATCACCGTGGAAGATATCTTTTTCAACACGCCTGCTCGGCTCAAATACATCAAGTCGCTGCATACTGAGTTGAACCGGATCGTTGATATCGTCGACCGTTTAGCCATGGGACATCCGGACATTTCCTTTCGATTAGTTCATGAAAAAAAGGATCTCGTCTGGACTTCCGGAAATGGCAACTTGCAACAAACTATCGCCGGTATTTATGGCCGGACGATTGCCAGTCACATGTTGAGCTTTGAAAACTCTGATCCTGATTATCAGATCAAAGGTTATTTTTCAAAACCCGATACGACTAGATCCAATCGTTCTTACATGTCGATGATCTTAAATGGTCGCTACATTAAAAACTATCAGCTGTCCAATGCCGTCATTCGTGGTTACGGCTCAAAACTGATGATCGGACGTTTTCCAGTGGCCGTGATCGACATCAAGCTCGATCCTAACTTAGTCGATATCAACGTTCACCCAACTAAACAAGAAGTACGTTTAGCTAACGAAAGTAGGATAGCTGATCTGATCAGTGCCGGCATCAAAGAACGCTTGACCGATCAAAACTTGATCCCCGATGCTGTCAAAAATCTTGGTCGCAAAACATCACCAACACCACCGATCGAAAAACCTGAACAGATCACTTTTGATACTTTGCCAACGATCGACAAGATCGAGCAGACGATCAAAGAACCAAAGCAACCCGCTGTTCCTGATGACGGCCAACCTGATCCCTTATTAGTCGGCACACCGATTTTTAAAGATCAGGACCATTTGGCATCCTGGGATGCTCGGTTAAAAAACGAAGCAGCTCAAACAGTTGATGTTGATGAATCAGACGATGATCAAGTTCAAGACATCAAGCCATTAGTCGAAGAGACTCATCAGCACAATGAGTTTCCTGATTTGCGTTATATCGGTCAGATCCACGGGACTTATTTAGTCGCCGAAAGTAAGGACGGCTTTTATTTGATCGATCAACACGCTGCTCAAGAGCGGGTCAACTATGAGTATTACCGTGAAGAGATCGGCAAAGTTTCCCCTGATCAACAGCGTTTGCTCGTGCCGATCGTCTTGGATTATTCCAACACGGAAGCTATTATGATCAAGGATAAAAAAGATATCTTGGAAGACATCGGACTTCACGTGGAAGACTTTGGGCAAAATAGTTTTGTCATCAATACGCATCCAACGTGGTTCGTCCCGGGACAAGAAGAATCGACGATCCGTGAAATGATCGACTACGTTTTAAATGACTCCAAGATCAGCGTGGCCGCCTTTCGGGAGAAAAATGCCATCATGATGAGTTGTAAAAGGGCAATCAAAGCGAACCACCATTTGGACGATCAAGAAGCCATGCACTTGATGCACAACTTGACCAAATGTGAGAATCCATACAACTGTCCTCACGGACGTCCAGTTTTAGTGCAATTTAGTAACAAAGATTTAGAAAAAATGTTCAAGCGGATCCAAGATTCGCATGACACTAGAGAAAGTGAATAAATATGTTTGAATACTTAAACGGTACTATTACTTACATCGACCCAGCTTACATTGTTTGTGATGTTGATGGCGTGGGCTACAAAGTCCAAGTTGCCAATCCTTATCGCTATGAAGAGAATCAACCAGCAAAAGTCTTTGTGGAACAGATCGTGCGCGATAACGAGCAATCACTATACGGTTTCTACGATCTCAATGAAAAAAAGATTTTTCTCAATTTGATCAGCGTATCAGGGATCGGACCTAAGAGTGCTTTAGCTATTTTAGCTGGTCAAGATCATTCTGGTTTGATCAACGCTATTGAAAATAATGACGTTAAATTTTTAACTAAATTTCCTAAGATTGGTAAAAAGACCGCTCAACAAATCATCTTGGATCTTAATGGTAAATTTACTGCTGAAGGTCAGATGACATTGGGGCAAGCACCGATCCCACTAACTAACGGAACGGACTCACCAGAGTTACTCGATGGACTTGCAGCTTTACAATCATTGGGCTATTCTGCTAGAGAAATCGCTAAGATCAAAGATAAGCTTAAAGAACAACAATTAGACTCAGCTGATGCATACTTGCGTGCTGGGTTACAATTATTAACGAAATAGGGGAGGTAGCAAATGGATAACAATGACAGACTAACTGATGATGACGCATTGGATGAAAAAGAAAATCAGTCTGAAAAGACTCTCCGTCCGCAAACTTTTGACGACTATTTAGGTCAAGAGAAAGCCAAGCATGAATTAGACGTCTACATCCGTGCGGCCAAACAAAGAAAACAAACACTAGACCATGTTTTACTATATGGACCTCCAGGGTTAGGTAAAACAACTTTAGCCATGATCATCGCTAATGAGATGGGGGTTAACATTCATACGACAACTGGCCCTTCGATCGAAAAGTCAGGGGACTTAGTGGCTGTTTTAGATGAATTGTCGCCAGGGGATGTTTTATTCATCGATGAGATCCACCGGATGCCTAAAGCGGTTGAAGAAGTGCTTTATTCGGCGATGGAAGATTTTTACATTGATATCATTGTTGGCCAAGGTGCCGAATCTAGATCACTGCACCATCAATTAGTACCCTACACACTGATCGGGGCTACGACGACATCAGGACGGCTTTCAGCACCATTGAGAGATCGCTTTGGGATCGTTGAACATATGGAATACTATAGTGAACAAGAGTTAGCTAAGATCGTGTTTCGTTCAGCTGGTGTGTTGAACATTGCGATCGATGAAGATGGCGCTCACGAACTCGCCCGCAGATCTCGGGGCACGCCAAGAATCGCCAACCGTTTATTGAAACGAGTACGTGACTTTGCACAAGTAGAAAATAAAGCTAAAATTGATTACGACATCGCCAAATCTGAGTTGAATCAATTGCAAGTTGACGATCAAGGACTGGATTCGCTGGATCGCAAGATATTGAAGATGATGATCGAACTATACAATGGTGGGCCATTAGGTATCAAAGTTATCGCCGCAAATATTGGCGAAGACCAAGAAACTATCGAATCAGTCTATGAACCATATTTAATGCAGATGGGCTTTTTAAAGCGGACCGCTAGAGGCCGCATTGTAACAAGAAAGGGATATGAGCACTTAGGTTATCCATATCCTGAGGAGGACAAGAAATGACATTAACCACAGAAGATTTTGACTACGATTTACCAGAAGAATTGATCGCCCAAACGCCGATCAAAGATCGTGACCATTCACGACTACTAGTTTTGGATCACGAAACTGGTGCTTACGAAGATAAGCATTTTTACGATATCTTGGATTACTTGAATCCAGGGGACGCTTTAGTTATGAACAACTCACGAGTTTTGCCAGCTCGCCTATATGGAACAAAAGAAGACACTGACGGACACGAAGAAGTCTTACTTTTGAACAATACCGAAGGCGACAAGTGGGAAGTATTAATGAAACCAGCTCGCCGTGCACATCCAGGAACAGTCATCACCTTTGGCGATGGCCAACTAAAAGCAACCGTCGAAGAAGATTTGGAACACGGCGGCAAGATCATCGAGTTCCACTACGACGGCATTTTCTTGGAGATCTTGGAAAAATTAGGTGAAATGCCATTGCCTCCTTACATCAAGGAAAAACTGGACGACCCTGATCGTTATCAAACAGTCTACGCCAAAGAAAATGGTTCAGCCGCCGCACCAACAGCCGGTCTGCACTGGACCAAAGACTTACTAGAAAAAGTCCAAGAAAAAGGCGTCAAACTAGTTTATCTAACACTGCACGTAGGACTGGGAACTTTTAGACCAGTTACAGAATCAGACATCAGCAAACACGTCATGCACTCAGAATTCTACCGTTTAGATGAAGACTCAGCTAAAACATTGAACGAAGTGAGAAAAAACGGTGGCAAGATCGTAGCAACCGGAACAACTTCGATCAGAACCCTAGAAACAATCGGAACAAAATTCAACGGAGAGATCAAAGCCGACAGTGGCTGGACAGACATCTTCATCAAACCAGGCTACGAGTGGAAAGTAGTCGACGAATTCATCACCAACTTCCACCTACCAAAATCAACACTAGTAATGTTAGTAGCAGCATTCACCGGACGTGAAAACATCTTAAATGCTTATAAGCATGCTATCGATGAAAAGTATCGGTTCTTCAGCTTTGGGGACGCCATGTTTATAAAGTAGAGAGCGGAAGGCGACGGGTAGCTGCTGAGGATTAACGCGGGTGGTCGAACAAGGTGCGACGAAGTCGTGCCTCGACCACCCGCGTTAACCGGAGGCTGCTGTCGCCTGGAGCTCGTTTTCTGCAATCAGAACCAGAAAAGCAAAACAGCACCAATCCCTGCAGCATTCAAAATAGGAAAAACAAAACGGCCTCTATCCTAACCATGACTGATACTTTTGCTATCAAAGATATTGTAGAAATCCATAGTAGGTGGCGAAGTCGTGCCTCGACCACCTGTACTAACCGGAGGCCGCTGTCGCCTGGAGCTCGTTTTCTGCAATCAGAACCAGAAAAGCAAAACAGCACCAATCCCTGCAGCAGTCAGAACCAGAAAAAACACATCAGCTTCCATCCCAACTATGCCTGATCCTTTTACGACAAAGGTTGCTGTCTGAAATACTTTTGACTAGCAGTAAATGGAAAAGTCTCCCAGTCAGGCAAGGCCTCTCTAACCATACTTTTCCTAAGCAACAAATCCCCACCAGATCAAGAAAATCAATATTATTATATTTCCACTTTGACCACAACCAACAAAACCTGTTTAATATAACTGAAAAGAAAAACACAAAAATGGAGAAGAACAGCGGTTTTTCTCCATTTTTTTAGGAAGGTAAATATATGTCAGAACCGGCAGTAAAATACACATTACTCAAAAAAGAAAAGCACACCGGCGCACGTTTAGGACTGTTAGAAACTCCCCACGGAACTTTCGAAACACCTATTTTTATGCCCGTAGGAACTGAAGCTACGGTTAAAAACATGGCTCCAGAAGATCTCGAGAAGATCGGTGCTACCATTATTCTTTCGAATACTTATCATCTTTGGCTTCGTCCTGGAGAGGATATCGTTAAAGAAGCAGGTGGCTTGCACAAATTTATGAATTGGAACAAAGGTATCTTAACTGATTCCGGTGGTTTCCAAGTTTTCTCTTTGGCAAAGACTCGTGATATCACCGAAGCCGGGGTTCACTTCCGTAACCATTTAAATGGTCGTCGTGAATTCCTCTCACCTGAAAAAGCTATCCAGATCGAAAATGATCTGGGACCAGATATTATGATGAGTTTGGACGAATGCCCACCATTCTTCGAAAGCTACGATTACATCAAGGACTCTGTTGAAAGAACAAGTCGTTGGGCTGAACGAGGATTGCAGGCACATCGTAATCCAGACTGGCAAGCTCTGTTTGGTATCGTTCAAGGTGCAGGCTTTGAAGATCTGCGAAAGCAAAGCGCTAAAGATTTGGTCAGCATGGACTTTCCAGGATACTCGATCGGTGGATTGTCAGTGGGTGAGTCTAAGCAAGAAATGAATCATGTCTTAGATTTCACAGCACCATTATTACCTGAAAACAAGCCCCGTTACTTGATGGGAGTAGGTTCAGCTGATGCTTTGATCGACGGAGTTATTCGTGGTATCGATATGTTTGACTGCGTCTTACCAACAAGAATCGCTCGAAATGGTACTTGTATGACGACTCATGGTCGTTTGGTCGTTAAAAACGGTAAGTATGCTCGTGACTTCCGACCATTGGATGAGGATTGCGATTGTTACGTATGCCGTAATTATACGAGAGCTTACATTCGTCACTTGATCAATGCGAACGAATTGTTTGGAACACATTTAACTAGTTATCACAACTTGTACTTCTTATTGAAGTTAATGGCAGACGTCAGACAAGCCATCAAAGACGATAATTTGCTCGAATTTAGAGAACATGTCTTTGAACAATACGGTTTCAATAAGAAAAATGCGAAAAACTTCTAATATTATTGAATAAATGTTTTCGTTTTCTGGATACCACATGTAATATTTGGTATCCTATATTTATATGGAATAAATTAACGAGGTGGAAAATTTGGATATATTAACTCTAGGAGCCGCAGCAGCCGGTGGAGTTGGACAATATGGAATGTTAATTTTCATCATTATCTTATTTGTAGGTATGTACTTCATTTCAATTCGTCCACAAAGAAAACAACAACAAAAGCGTCAAGAAATGCTTAAACAAATGTCAAAAGGCGACAAAGTCATGACACTTGGTGGAATCAAAGGAACTGTAGAATCGATCGATCGTGACAGCAAAGAAGTTGTCGTTGATTGCGATGGTATTTACTTAACATTTGATTTGAACTTTATCAGAAAAGCAACACCTGCTGACAATGTTAAAGACAGTACTAATAAGAACGCTACTAAAGCAACCGAAGAAAAGCCTGCTGAAGCAAAAGAAACATCTGAAAAAGCTGAAAGCACAGAACCTGCTAAGGAAGATGCACCAGCTGACAAAGATTCAACAGAGGATGCTCCAAAAGAAGAAGCAAAATCAGAAGATAACGATAAATAATTTATTACAAAATAAGTCAAAATACTCAAGGGTAATATCTTGAATAGATTTGGCTTATTTTTTTTATTTTTTTCTATAAAAAATACGTTAGAATTATTTTATGTGATATTCTATTTATAGATAAAAAATCCAAGTAATGATGAATACAACTATGATGCATGAAAGTTTTTGAAATATGACATCATAATTGGTTTTTTCAAGAAAGCATGAGGAAGAGCAGAAAATGGATCGATGATGATGAATATTGGCCAGTTGATAATATTTGATATTAGTAAATAAGTTTGCAAAAATAATAACATCTTACAGAAAATACTTGCCTTAGAGCATACTCGAAGGTTTAAGATGTTTCTAAATTACAAATAAACTAGTTAAAGAGCATCATCAAGGCGATTTATATCGCAATGTTGTAGAATTGATCTGCATGATGCTTCAATAAAAGGAGACAGACGTATGGCAAATGAAAAAAGAGCGGTGTTTATCATTTTTGGAGGTTCTGGAGACCTCGCCCACAGAAAACTTTATCCAGCTTTGTACAACTTGTACAAAACAGGTGATTTGAAAGAACATTTTGCAGTTATTGGTACAGCCAGACGACCATGGAGTGACGATTACTATCGTTCAACTGTGGTTGAATCGCTGAAAGATATCGATGACGATGAGAAAATGATGGAAGAATTCGCAAAGCATTTCTTCTATCAATCACATGACGTTACTGACTCAGACCACTACATCGCTTTGAAACAACTCGCTGCCAAACTAGATGACCAGTTCGACACTGGAAGTAACCGGGTTTATTACATGGCCATTGCTCCAAGATTTTTCGGCACAGTTGCCGAACACATTAACTCAGAAGGTTTGAAAACAAATGGTTTCAACCGACTCGTGATCGAGAAGCCTTTCGGTCGTTCATTTGATAGTGCTTGCGAATTGAACAGTTCGTTGACCAAGACTTTCTCCGAAGAAGAGATTTATCGTATGGACCACTATTTAGGTAAGTTCATGGTCCAACAATTTACTAATATCAGACTAAATAATCCTCAGCTTGAAAAAGCCTTGAACAATCAGTATGTCTCAAATGTTCAAGTGACACTTTCAGAATCATTGGGTGTTGAAGACCGTGGCGGTTATTATGAAACAGCTGGTGTCCTCCGTGATATGATCCAAAACCATATTATGCAGATCATTGGTGCTGTTGCTATGGATAAGCCAGCAAAGCTCGATTCAGACTCGATCCACGAAGTTAAACGTGATGTTTTTGATAGCTTGAAAGTTCTACAACCGGATGAAGTTGACCGTGATTTTGTTCGGGGACAATACGATGAAGATGCTACTGGCAAATTGAAGGCTTATCGTGATGAAGATAATGTTGATCCTAAGTCAAATATCGAGACCTTCGCGGCTGGCAAGATCATGTTAGAAAACTCACGCTGGGACAATGTTCCATTCTACGTCCGTTCAGGTAAGAGAATGCCAGTCAAATCTTCACGGATCGATATCGTTTTTAATGATAAGATCAAAGAACTAGGTTTGAATCCTAATACAACGGTGATATTTTTGATCGAGCCGGAAAATGGCAGTTCGATCCTAGTTAATGGTATCGATTATAAGGAAGCTAACCAAGACTTCATTAGTTTCCCTGAAGATCCGCACTTCTTTGATAATGAACGTGAGGCTTATGAAAATCTCATGATCGATATTTTAGATGGCAATAAGATCCACTTTACTCTTTGGAATGAATTGCAAAACGCTTGGAAATATGTTGATGTAATTAGAAATCAATGGGATAATGAAACTCCTGATTTTCCAAATTATATGAGTAAGACTATGGGTCCCGATGCTGCAGCTGAGTTGCTTGAACGCGACGGAAATTCTTGGGTCTGGGACGACTAATTGGTGGTGTAAATCATCGGATTTTTAAAGATTCCAATTATAGTTGAAGAAAACCGAAAGATCATCCATGTTGACATGGATGCTTTTTTTGCGTCTTGCGAAGAACGAGAGCATCCAGAATATAAGAAGAAGTGTTTGATCGTGGCACCTGATCCACGGAAGAATAATCATCACGGGGTCGTGACGACAGCGAATTACAATGCCCGAAAATACGGAGCGCATTCGGCCATGCCGGCTCAGCAAGCGATCGAGTTGATCCCCAAGGAGAAACTAGTTATCGCTCCACCAAATTTCGAACTTTACCGCAAGACTTCGGAGTACATTCATAATATTTTTGCGGAAGTAACGGATACTTATCAATCAGTGGCTTTGGATGAAGCGTATTTGGATGTTACGAAGAATAATTTAGATGAACCTAATGTGATGAAGGTGGCTAATTATATTCAACAACGGATCGTTAAAGAGACTAAGTTAACTTGTTCAGTAGGGATGTCATACAATAAATTTTTAGCCAAGATGGCTTCTGATTACCGCAAACCATTTGGTCGGACGATCATTCTAGGTGCATACGCCGAAGATTTCTTGAAGCCGATCCTGATCGAGAAATTTAATGGTATCGGAAAAACGACGCAAAAACGTCTGCATGAGATGAATATTTTTACAGGTGAGGATCTGCAAAACTTAGATCAGGATACTTTTATCGATACGTTTGGTAAAATGGGGTATGTAATGTTTCGTCGAGTGCACGGGATCGATGACTCTCCAGTAGAAAGTCAAAGGACTCGTAAGTCGATCGGACGTGAACGGACTTATATCCACAATATTGTATACAGTGCAGATGTGTTGCAAGAATTGCGGAAATTAGCCAAAATGGTCAGCACTGATTTGAAGAAGAAACGCCAGCACGGTAAGACAGTAGTGTTGAAATTACGCGATTCAGATTTTGAAACGGTTACTAAGCGGATGACTTTTCAAGATTACGTTCAAGGTGAAGATGAGATTTATCAAGTAGCCACAGAGATTTATAATAAGTTGAACGTGACCGATAAGAAGATCAGATTACTCGGGATCACGGTCACTAATCTCGATCCACTTTCTTATGAAGAAGTGCGACTAAATTTGTTTTCAAGCGAGGATAATAATGAATAGTTTTTCAGAAATTGCACAATCGATCAAAGAGTACGACAAGATCATCATTTTGCGCCACACGAATCCTGATCCCGATGCTTTAGGATCACAACGAGGTTTAGCTAATGCTATCAAAGAAGCTTATCCTGAAAAGTCGGTCTTATTAGGTGGCAATAATGTCGAAGGTCTGAAGTGGCTCTCAACGATGGATGAAGTTAGTGATGACAACTTTAAAGATGCTTTAGTGATCGTAACCGATACTGCTAATACGGAACGGATCGATGATGACCGTTATAATAATGGTAAGTTTTTGATCAAGATCGATCATCATCCTAATGACGATCAATATGGCGATCAGTTGTTCGTGAATACTGATGCTAGTTCTTCATCTGAGATCATTGCTGATTTGATTGCTGAAGTCAGTGATCTGAAATTAACGAAAAATGTTGCTTATTATTTATATGCTGGTATAGTTGGTGACACTGGTCGCTTCCTTTACCCAGCAACGACTCAACATACGATGAACGTTGCTGGTGAATTTTTAGCCCTCGGGATCGATGCTAAAGATATCAATATCAAAATGAATGAGATCACGTTGGCTCAAGCTAAATTACAAGGCGAGTTATTCAATCGCTTGAAGATCGATGAATCAGGCGCAGCTGTGGCTGTCATTGATCAAGCTTTGATCGATAAGTTAAATATCACTCGTGAACAAGCTAATTCAGTCGTTTCTACGCCAGGACGTTTACACGAAGTTCACGCTTGGTTAGAAGCTGTTGAAAAAGACGATGGTACCTTTAGAATGCATTTACGTTCTCAAGGACCGATCATCAATGAATTAGCAAAAGAGCACAATGGCGGTGGCCATCCCTTAGCTAGTGGTGCTGATGCTAAAGATTTAGCTGAAGTCGAAGAAATGTTTCAAGAACTGATCCAAATAGTAAATGACTACTATAAGAAAGGTGAATAGATGACAAAATTTTCACAATACAATTTTAAAGATGCAATCAATGCATCACTGAAAGATATCAACTTTGATGAACCTACGGAGGTCCAAGAAGCTGTTATCCCATTGGTAAATAAGAAGAAGGACGTAATCGTCCAATCAATGACTGGTTCAGGGAAGACGCATGCTTTCCTATTGCCGATCCTCAATTCGATCACCAAAGAACCTACAGTCCAAGCTTTGATCGCCACGCCGAGTCGTGAATTGGCTTATCAAATTTACGAAGATACTCAGGCGATCTTGAAGAATTTTGGCGAAGACTACAATGCTTTTATCTTTGTCGGTGGAACTGACAAACAACGTCAGCAAAGAAAACTTGCTGCTCATCAGCCACAGATCGCCATCGGGACTCCTGGACGCCTGTGGGATTTGATCAAGGAAAATGACTTACATGTCGAAAATGTTGAGCGCTTTATCGTCGATGAAGCCGATATGACATTGGATATGGGCTTTTTAGATGACGTTATTAATATTGCTGCGAAGATGCCAGAACACCATGAGACAGCCGTCTTCTCAGCAACTATTCCTCAAAAGCTAGAACCATTTTTGCAAAAGTATTTAACAGGTCCAAAGAAGATCGAGATCAAGAATTCGCACGTTATCTCTAAGAATGTTGATAACTGGTTAATGTTTACTCACGGACGCGATAAAAAAGCGATGATCTACAAATTAATGACTATCGGTGAACCATACATGGTCTTAGTCTTTGCTAATACTAAAAAGACCGTAGATAGTATTTATGAATACTTGAAACAACAAGGACTTAAAGTGGCTCGACTTCACGGTGGATTGACGCCTCGTGAAAGAAAACGGGTCATGAAGCAGATCGAGAATTTAGAATTTCAATTTGTCGTAGCCACGGATCTGGCTGCTCGTGGTATTGATATCAATGGTGTATCTCATGTGATCAACGCTGAGATTCCTGATGACCTTGAATTCTTTATCCATCGTGTTGGTCGGACTGGCCGTAATGGGATGTCAGGAATTGCTATTACTTTGTATGATCCCGGTGAGGAAAATAAAGTCGCTGAGATCGAGCATATGGGCATCAAGTTCCAACCTAAGGAAATCAAGAACGGTGAGATCGTAGATGGTTACGACCGTGACCGTCGTGTTCAGCGTAAGGCTACGACTGAAAAACTTGATACTAAGCTAGTTGGTTATGTTAAGAAACAAAAGGTCAAGCGCAAACCTGGCTACAAGAAGAAGATCAAGAATGCTATCTCGACTGAGAAGCGTCAACAAAGACGGATCAAGAATCGTCAAGAGAAGCGTGATCTTCGAAAAGCTCGTCGTAACAAATCACTGTAGTTAATGACCATAAATATTGACAAATCAGCGGTTTAAAATTAAAATTTCTACTGGATATAATAAATAGCACCAATTCTTAAGAGAAGGCTAGTAGGTGAGAATGCCGAGAAGATGACTATTTATTGCTGCCAGTTAATTTTTGAAATATATAAATTTGTTGAGAGGCAAACGATAATCGTTGCAAACAAGGTGGTACCGCGCATGGGCGTCCTTGATTTTTGCAGCGATTTTTGTTTTAAGGGAGAATAAATGAAGAATTTATCCAGTGCAGAAATCAGACAAATGTTTTTAGACTTTTTCCAAACAAAAGGTCACACGATCGAACCTAGTGCTTCACTAGTACCAGTCGACGATCCAACTTTATTGTGGGTCAACTCAGGGGTTGCCACTTTAAAGAAATACTTTGACGGAACAGTGATCCCCAAGAATCCACGGATCACCAACGCGCAAAAGTGTATTAGAACTAACGATATTGAAAACGTTGGTAAAACGGCTCGTCACCAAACATTTTTTGAAATGCTAGGTAATTTCTCGGTCGGCGATTATTTCAAAAAAGAAGCAATTCCTTGGGCATACGAATTTTTAACAAGCCCTGAGTGGTTGGATATGGACGAAGATAAGATCTACGTTACAACTTATCCAAAAGACACAGATACGCAAAAGATCTGGCAAGAGGTCGGAGTTGATCCCACTCATATTTACAAAGTCGAAGACAACTTCTGGGATATCGGTGAAGGTCCTTGTGGACCTGACTCAGAGATTTTTTACGATCGTGGACAATCCTTCAACAATTTAGCCGAAAACGATCCAGAGAACTATCCTGGTGGTGAAAATGAACGCTATCTAGAAGTTTGGAACATCGTATTCTCAGAATTGAATCATTTACCTTCTGGTAAATACGTTGAACAACCACATAAGAACATTGATACGGGTATGGGACTGGAAAGATTAGTTTCTATCATTCAAGGAACTAGAACTAACTTTGAAACTGACTTATTCATGCCTTTGATCAATCACGTAGAAGACCTTTCTGACGGACGCAAATACGATCAAAATGATGAAGATGATGTTTCCTTCAAGATCATTGCTGACCACGCTAGAACAGTATCCTTTGCTGTTGGTGACGGCGCCTTACCTTCAAACGAAGGAAGAGGCTACGTTATCCGTCGCTTGATCAGACGTGCGGTCTTGAATGGTAAGAAATTAGGGATCAACGGACCATTCTTGTACAGATTAGTTCCGATCGTTGGTAAGATCATGGAAAGCTACTATCCAGAAGTTAGCCAACAACAAGAATTCATCGCTAAGACGATCGAAGCCGAAGAAAAACGTTTTTCGGAAACATTGAATGACGGTTTGAAATTATTGAATGGTGTGATCGACAACTTGAAACAAAATAACGAAAAAGTTATCGACGGTGAAAGTGCCTTTAAGTTATTCGACACTTACGGATTCCCACTCGAAATGACGATGGAATATGCCCATGACGAAGGTTTGAGTGTTGATGAAGATGGCTTCAAACACAACATGGAACTTCAAAGAGAACGTGCTCGTGCTGCCCGCGGCGATCTACAATCAATGGGGATGCAAGATGAAACCTTAATGGAGATCAAGACTGAAAGTGAATTTGTCGGATATGACCACAATGAGATCAAAGCCACATTGAAAGATATCGTCGTTAATGACGAAATGGTCGATTCAGTTTCTATGACGGCGGATAAAGCACAATTGATTTTTGACAAGACGCCTTTTTATGCTGAAATGGGTGGACAGGTAGCTGATATCGGGAATATTTATGACGAAAACAACAACCAAGTCGCTGAAGTATTGAATGTCCAACATGCACCAAACGGTCAAAATATTCACTTAGTTCACATTATTTCTGAATTGGAAGTTAACAAAGAATATACTTTGAAGATCAACGTCGACTTCCGTGAAAAAGTTCGTCACAACCATACAGCAACTCACTTGCTTGACCAAGCATTGCGTGATGTCGTTGGACCAAGAACGCACCAAATGGGTTCTTTAGTCGAGCCAGGATATTTACGTTTTGACTTCAATAACAACGAAGGGCTCAATGACGATCAGATCAAAGAACTTGAAAAGATCGTTAACGAGAAGATCTGGGCAGCTATCCCAGTCAAGACCGAAGTATTACCAATTGAAGAAGCTAAGAAGAAAAAGGGTGCCATCGCACTTTTCAGTGAAAAATACGGTGATATGGTCCGGGTCGTTGAGATCGATGATTATTCAGTTGAATTTTGTGGGGGTACACACGTAGCCAATACTTCAGAGATCGGTCTGTTCAAGATCACTTCTGAATCAGCTGTCGGTTCTGGGACACGTCGGATCGATGCCGTCACAGGTGAAGAAGCCTTTGAATACTTGAATGATCAGTTGACTAACTTGAAAGAAACAGCTCAAAACATGAAGGTCAACCAACTTAAGGATGTTCCGGCACGTGCAGATCAATTAGTGGAAGAAGTTAAACAATTAAAACGCGACAACCAAAACTTGAAAGTGCAATTAACTAGCCAAAAGTCAGCCGAAGTCTTTGACAAAGTTGAAGATATCAATGGTATCAAGGTCATCGCTAATGTCATTTCAGCTGACGACATGTCGACTTTGAGACAATTAGCTGATAAGTGGAAGAGTGAAAACAAGTCAGACGTTTTGATCTTAGGAGCTGGTTCTGGACAAAAAGCTAATTTGGTAGTATCTGTTAACAAAGACGCTCAATCTAAAGGATTAAAAGCTGGCGACATCATCAAACAAATCGCTAGAGAGATCAACGGTGGTGGCGGTGGCCGTCCTGATATGGCTCAAGCTGGTGGTAAAAATCCTGATGGTTTAACAAAAGCATTACAATTAGCTAAAGATATTATTAAAAATAATTAAAATGTTATATAATAGAACATGATTACTAACAGTCACTTAATAATAGTAAATGGAGGTTTTGCCATGAGTTCACTTGATAAAACAATGAGTTTTGATTTTAACGAAAACAAAGGCAAAGACGTCAAAGAAACTTTGCAAAGCGTTTATCAATCATTAGAAGAAAAGGGATATAACCCAATTAACCAAATTGTTGGATATTTGCTATCAGGAGATCCAGCTTATATTCCTCGTCATAATGACGCCAGAAACTTGATCTTAAAACACGAGCGAGATGAGATAATCGAAGAATTAGTCAAGAGCTATCTCAACCAAAATAAGTAATGCGCCTATTAGGATTAGACGTAGGTTCTAGGACTGTAGGAGTGGCTGCTAGTGACTTGTTAGGATGGACCGCCCAAGGTGTCGAGATCATACGGATCAATGAAAATGAAGCAGATTTTGGATTGGATCGCCTTGGTGAGATCATTAAAGACAAGCAAGCCACAGGTATCGTGATCGGCCTTCCCAAGAACATGAACAATAGTGAGGGACCACGTGCCGAGAAGTCCCGCGAATATGGCAAAATGGTCACTGAGAAGTTTGGACTTCCAGTCGACTTCATTGACGAAAGATTAACGACTGTACAGGCTGAACGCATGTTAGTAGATGAGGCTAATGTTTCGCGTAGTAAGCGTAAGAAAGTAATTGATAAAATTGCCGCCGAGATGATTTTACAAAATTATCTCGATGCAAAAGGCAAGCTAACACGAAATTAGGTGGAATTTATGAGTGAAAAATCCGGATCAAACGAAGATTTAAACGAAGTTATTTTAAGTGATGATCAAGGTAACGAAGAAACTTACAAGATTTTATTTACATTTGAATCTGATGATTATGGGAAGTCTTACGTGATCCTTTATCCTAAGAAGGAAGAAGGATCAGATGAGATCGAAGTTCAAGCATTCTCATTTTCTCCTGATGAAAATGGCGATGTTGATGCTGGTGAATTAACAGCTATCGACGACCCAGAAGAATGGGAAATGGTTCAAGAAGTACTTAATACATTCACAGGTGATGAAGATTAAGACATTTAGTAAATTACGGATCATGATTTATTTCATGGTTCGTAATTTATTGTTTTCTTGATTTAAATTTATCAATTATTTCGTTTCGAGGTAATTGTGATAAAATTAAGCAATACACTGAACTGACACTAAGGGGATAAAATGCTAAGTTTGATATTAATTTTATTATTAGTTTATGGTTTTTATGCAGGAGCTAGAAGAGGTCTTGCTATGCAAGCTTTTTACACGATAGGTTATGCTATTTTCTTTGGCCTGGCTTTATTAAGCTTTCGCTTTTTGGGACCAAAATTCGAAATGCTCGTGCCTTATCCATCGGCTAATTTAGGCAGTGAATTTGCCTTTTTTTCAACTAAAGTTGGTATGGAACTAGACGATGCATTTTATCGTGCCTTCGCTTTCATTTTTGTTTGCGTCGTTGGTTGGATCATCATGCGTTTTGCAGGTTTATACTTCAAACGTTTGACATACGTTCCAATGCCTTACGATGTGAATATTTTAAGTGGTGGTATCTTAGGACTAGTAGTGACTTACGTCACTATTTTTATGATTTTATTAATTTCTGCAATGATCCCAGTTGCGGGCATTCAAAATGCCCTGTCGCATTCTTTTATTGCTTCAGCAATGATCGAAGCGTCACCGGTAATTTCTAAGTGGTTACCTGCTTTGTGGATCTAGCTAAATAAGTGCAATAAGTCAGGTTAATTCTGAGCGGAAAAGGATAGAACATTCTATTTTTTGAAACGGAGGATTAACCTTTTTTAAATTCAAAATAAACGGAGATTTTCTATGAATAATAAAGCATTAAATGTTTTAGAATTTGACAAGATCAAAGATGAAATTGCCAAGTATCTAATAACATCGCGTGGGAAAGGCTTACTCAAGAAGTTGATGCCGATGTCGGTCGAATCGATCGTTCACCGTCTGATCGATCAAACCAAAGATGGCATCGATATTGTCCGTCTAAAGGGTGAGATCCCGGTGCGTAAATTGGATGACTTGCATGATCAAGCAAATCGTCTCAAAAAAGAAGGAAACTTGAATGGAACCGAATTGGCTGCCATTGGCCAAGTTTTGAAAAATACTTCTGAATTGAAAGAATTTTTTGAAACTTTGAAGGACGATGAAGTTCCTTTACGTGAACTATTCAACCTCAGCGACAAATTAGTTAATAATCCTACTTTGACGAACCGATTGGAGAAGTCGATCGATGAATCTGGTCGAGTGCTTGATACCGCCTCTGAAGATCTAGCATACATCCGTAATCAGATCAATCGCTATAATGAACAGATCAGGTCTGCCATGGAACAATTTACTCGTGGTAAAAACACGAAATATTTGACTGAAGCAATCGTCACTCTCCGTGATGACAGATTCGTTGTCCCAGTTAAAACGGAATATCGAACGAAATTCGGTGGAGTAGTTCATGACCAAAGTGCCAGTGGCCAAACGCTTTATATCGAACCACAAGCCGTCGTTGGTTTGAATAACCAATTACACGATGCCCAAACATTTGAAAAGTTAGAAGAAATCAAGATCTTAGGTGAACTGTCTGACTTAGTTAGACCAGAGATCGATGATATCTTAAAGAATAATGAAGTGTTAGCGCAATTTGATCTGATCAATGCCAAGGCTAAATATGCCAACGAGATCAAGGCTACGGAACCACTAGTTTCTCGCGATAATATCGTTGATTTAAAAGAGTCTAAGCATCCCTTGATCAATCCCGATAAAGTGGTTGCCAACGACATTATGATCGGTGAAGACTATCGAACAATGTTGATCACCGGACCTAATACTGGTGGTAAAACTATCACAATGAAAACGCTCGGTTTGATCCAGATCATGGCACAAGCTGGATTATTTATTCCAGCACATGAGGAAAGCCAAGTAGCGGTCTTTGACGAAGTCTTTGTCGATATCGGTGATGAACAGTCAATTGAGCAAAATCTAAGTACTTTCTCGTCACACATGGATAACATTATTAATATCATGAAAAACGTCACTGAACGCAGCTTAGTTTTGATCGACGAGTTGGGAGCAGGAACTGATCCTCAAGAAGGTGCAGCGATTGCTATCGCCATTTTGGAGAAACTTTCGGAGTCAAATCCAGAGATCATGGCAACCACTCACTATCCTGAATTAAAGATCTATGCATACAACACAGAAAATACTATCAATGCCAGCATGGAATTTGATGACAAATCACTCAAACCGACTTATCGACTTTTGATCGGGATCCCCGGGGCAAGTAATGCGATGAACATTGCGGCTAGATTAGGGATGGATCGTTCCGTCATCGATCGAGGTAATGCCTTGATGAGTGGCGAAAGCCAAGATCTGAACAATATGATCAACGATCTGGAGAAGCGCCGTAAAGAGTTTGAAGCTAATAATGAGAAGTTAGAATCGCAGTTAGCCAAGAATAAACAGCTTGAATCCGAATATGAATCTGAAAGAACGGCGTTGGAAAACTCGAAAGATAATGAGATCAGTGCAGCCAAAGTTCGCGCTAATCAAATCGTGGCTAGCACCAAGAAAAAGACCGAGAAGATCATTGATCGGTTAAAGGAATTAGAGCGTAAAGGAAATGCCGTCAAAGCTGATCAAATAATCTCAGCACGGACTGATTTAAAGAATCTCCACCAAGAAGACTTGAAGAAGAAAAATCGCATTCTCAGACGAGCTAAGCGCCAACAAGAGCTAAAAGTCGGTGATGAGGTCAAGGCAATCCCTTACGGTCAATTCGGAACGATCGTTAGAAAAGATAAGAATAACAAGTTTGAAGTTCAATTAGGGATTTTGAAGATGAAGTTCGATGGTACTGACCTAGAAAAAACTAATCAAAAACCCCAAGAAGAAGAAAAGAAACCGACAATGGTTAAACGTACCAAGAGTTCGACCTTATCTACTAAACTCGATCTACGAGGGGAAAGATATGAAGAGGCCATGGCCGATCTTGATCAATATATTGATGAAGCGCTGCTGGCAGGATATAATCAAGTTACGATCGTTCATGGATTTGGTACAGGAGTAATTAGAAAAGGTGTAACTAAATATTTGCAAAGTAATCCACGGGTCAAGTCGTTTGGTTACGCCCCAGCAAGCTCTGGTGGATCAGGTGCAACGATAGTAGATTTGTAATTCAAGACAAAATGGTATTCTAATAATTACAAAAGTGATAATATCTTATTGAAAGTTTAAAAGGAGTGAACAAAATGGTTGATGAAGTAACAGATGCAACATATGCTGACGAAACTAAAGAGGGTGTCGTCCTAACAGACTTCTGGGCTACATGGTGTGGTCCTTGTCGTATGCAATCACCTGTAATCGAGGAATTGTCAGAAGAAAATGATGCAGTTAAGTTTATGAAGATGGACGTCGATGCAAATCCAAAGACTCCACAATCATACGGCATCATGGCTATCCCAACATTAGTGATCACTAAAAATGGCGAAGTTGTTGACAAGCTAACAGGATTTCACAGCAAAGCACAATTAGCTAAGATTTTGGATGATTACACAGATTAATTTTTCACCAGCGTTGCAAGAGAAATATCTTGCAGCGCTTTTTTTATTCTTTCGTCAGTGTGTAAAAGCAAGCAAAACTTTAGAAATAACACGCTCGCTTATTTAGTAACTGCACGATTGAATATTATTTGTGATTTTGTTACTTTAATGTCAAACAAGCATATTCGTGAAAATACTTTTTTAGTAATCAAAAGGAGATGTTGTTGTGAATACTTTTAAATTAGTTTTAAGCGATATAGATGGAACAATATTGGATGATCATCAACAAGTAGATCAAGAACTAGTAAAAGAAATCGAACGGCTAAAAGAGTTCGGCATCCCATTTGTATTAACGTCAGCCCGTTCGCCAAAAGGGATGTCCACCATTGCTAGTCAAATGGGATTGACCAAAAATCCTCTATCTTGCTACAACGGCGCATATTTAGTAAATCCTTCAAATAATACTTCACCAGTAATATCAAGTCATGAACTACCAACTTCAGAAGTCCAAAAGATTTTAACTTTTGTCCAAAATAATTATCCAAGAGTCTCAGCAAACCTCTATTCAGCAGCAAACTGGTACGTCCAAAAAATCGACAGTTGGGTCCAAGAAGAAGCCAGGATCACCAAAATCAATCCAACTGTAATTGACCTAAGCAATTTCATCCAAACAAACCCAGTCCACAAATTGCTACTAATAGGAGAAACCTGCATCATCCAAAAAATAAATCAACAATTGTCCAAGAAAAATTGGGCAAACAGCAACTTCGTCCTATCCAAAGAAAATTATTTAGAAGTAATAGACAAATCAGCCAGCAAAGCCCAAGCACTAAAAGAATTGTCGAATTACTACCAAACAGATCTATCAAAAACCATAGCAATAGGCGACAACTTCAATGACCTACCAATGATAAAAGAAGCCGGCCTTGGAGTAGCCATGGCCAACGCCCCAGAAGAAGTAAAAAGAGAAGCAAAAGTAGTAACCAAAAGTAATAATGAAGGTGGCGTAGCAGCAATAGTAAGAAAATATTTAACAGAAGTAAATGAAAATTAATTGAATTGAAACTAATTGAATTACTAAAAATTAAAATAAATAGAATACAAAAAAGCAAGGAGCAGATGAAATGTTCCTTGCTTTACAATTAACAATAAGATTGAGATAGACAAGTGCAGAATAGGAAGCACTAGTAGTGCCAATTTATGAAGAAAAAGTCGGTAAAACTAAAAAAAAGAGAGTGACATCGATTACTATCTAGGTGGAGGGGTGGGGCGCTATATGGGCTCAGCCGATCGAGTAGGAGGTAGCTAGGCTACCGACCTCTCACACCACCGTACGTACGGTTCCGTATACGGCGGTT
>NZ_RHNT01000017.1 GCF_003946325.1 Companilactobacillus furfuricola
GTTAATGAACCGCCGTATACGGAACCGTACGTACGGTGGTGTGAGAGGTCGGTAGCCTAGCTACCTCCTACTCGATCTACTGAACCCATATAGCACCCCGCCCCTCCACCTAGATAGTGTATATATTCCCCCTCTTTTTTTAGTTTTACCGACTTTTGTTTATTAAATTGGCACTTTTGGTGCTTCCTATTTCTTACTTGTCTATCTCAGTTTCTTTGTTTATTGAGAAGGTCAAGGGCATGGATAAAATAGGGAAATTCTTTCCCTATTTTTTTTGATTGCTTTGCGTTATATTTATAGTTTTTACGATTTATAGTTTCTGTTATTTATTTTAATTTTTTTATTATTGTTATTCTGTCAATTGGGATAAATTCTTGGCCCTTATTTTGATTTCTTTTTTCTGATTTTTTTCTATAAACTAGTTAGATTGAAATTTTTTTAAGGGGATTATAATTATGGGGAAAATGTTTGATAGATTTTCGGTTTTGAAAAAATGGTGGTTTTGGACTTTGCCTGTTGTTGGGGCTTTGTTGATCGGGATGAGTGTGCGAGATCATATTTCTGATGAAATCGATCCTGCTGTTAAGGAGGGTCGTGTTTCTAAATCTCGTCCTAAAGCTGAAAAAGCTGTTGCTGAGAAGCATTCTAAGAAAAAAATTGTGGACGATGAGGATCGATCTGCTGATTCTGTTAAGTCTGACTACTCTGAAGAAGCTGAGGATTTGACGGAATCAACTGAGTCTGTTTCTTCTCCTGCTTCAGAAGCTGTTAGTTCAACGCCTTCTACTCCGGCTGTTCCTAGTGATTTTTATAAGGCTTTGGAGGATGCTCGTTCTTATTCATCCTTGTTACATATGTCACTCCAAGGTATCTATGACCAATTGATCTCTGAATATGGTGAGGATCACTCGGCTGCCGCTGCTCAATATGCTATTGATAATTTGCAAGCTGATTACAATTACAATGCATTACAGTCTGCTCGTTCTTATCAAGAAATGGGCATGACTCCCGAAGAGATCCGCGAGCAATTAATTTCTAGTTATGGTGAAGGATTTACTGAAGCTGAAGCTAATTATGCAGTATCTTATTTATAGATTTGAAAAAATCGCCCGACAATCGTTAGAGTCCTCTAAACATTGTTGGGCGATTTTTCGTTATGGAAAGTGCCTCCATTATCTCGATCTCTCTTTTTTACAAAAAATTAATTTAAAATTCTTTCATTCTATTTAATAGATCTACTCAAAAATTGAAGCTAAATAAATTGAATCATTCTGTATCGTTAAATGATTGATTTCATTTCAATGAATAATAATTTTTGGGGGATAATTAAATGAAAAATCAAGATAATAAGAAGAAAAGATTTTTTCAGAGATGGTGGTTTTGGGTTTTAGTTGCTGTTGTTATTTTTAGTGTTGGAGCTTCTTTTGGAGGTTCTAGTTCTGATGAGTCGAAAACTGCCGGACAATCTGAAAAAAGAGTCGATGGCACTAACGCTTTTACTAAGGAGCATAAGCCAGAAAATGACGTTCCTAAGGAATATGAATCGGCGCTTAAGTCAGCTAAGACTTACTCATCTTTCATGCACATGTCAAAAATGGGCATCCATGATCAATTGACTTCGGAATACGGTGGTAAATTTACTGAAGAAGCTGCTAATTACGCGCTGGAAAATTTGGATGCTGATTACAATAAGAATGCCTTGTCCAAAGCTAAGACATATCAGGATGATATGGCAATGTCACCCGAGGCGATTCATGATCAATTAACTTCTGAATATGGTGAAAAATTCACGCCTGAAGAAGCTGATTACGCCATTGCACACTTACCAAAATAACAAAAAATCTTCAAAACTCAATTGAGCTTTGAAGATTTTTTTGTTTGTAATGCTTCTTTTCTTGTTTATTGGATCGGTGCTAAATTGATGGACCCATCGACGTGATCCATATCGAATTTGTATTTGTAATCGCGTTTTGTTTCGCTGTCACGGAAACAAATGCTGTAATCACTCTTCGACGACTTCAAAATATAGTAAAAATTAGGACGGATCCTCATTAATGTCACTGTTTCGCCTGGTTTAACGAATAATGAATTTTTTGCTTCTTCAGTATACCAGCCGGTCTTCATTGGATGACCTTCTTTATTTTTCATCGACTTGCTGATCCAATTATCATTAATATACGGTTGATGGATATTTCTCTTCAAATTTGCGATTTCATCACCAGAGTTGACGCAAATCACTTTGTATCCCTTACCTTTTTCAGAAATGCCATCACCTTCACCGTTGTTAACGACTTCAAAACTTAGGTGCGGTTTCTTTTTACTATTTTCCTTCGATAACTTCCAAGACATATATGCCATGACAAACGCTGCAATAGCAACGATTGCCTGAGTCAAATCTGCGATACTTCCCCATACACTCATTACATTCACCTCTAAAATATAAATATATTTATATTTTAGTATACCTTTGTTTTTCCCGTGTCTTTATATTTCAATGAACTTGCTGGTTTTAGACTGGTAAATTACAAGATCTGGTGGATTTGTTAGCCTTAGGCCTTCTGATATGTTGATTTGAGTAGCTTCGCCAAATGGTTACCCGACACCTGGAGGTGTCCGATAAGTTGCTCTAAGTGGCTTCGCCACAAAGAGCAACTAAAAAAAAGCACGCCTAATTGGCGTGCCGTAATACTGATCACATGTCCGGTAGCAAGACTTGTGCTATTGGTTCATATAATTAGTACTGTTCATTCTGAGACAGTTACTTAAAAAATCATTTTGTTGCAGTTGATAATTACCCTGACGGATCAAATAGCATGGTCCTTGGAATGGTTGAGTTTGATCGTTTGTTGCTTGGTTCATTCTTTGTTGCTTTGCTTGATATTGATATCCTTGGCCCATTCTTTGTTGATTGGCTTGATATCTGTATCCTTGACCCATTCCTCTTCTTTGTTGGTTGCCGTTGTTCATTTTTGGTCCAGTGCCATCACAGCGGCTTGAACGATTGGCCATTCCTGATCCATCGCATGGCTGCGCTGATGCAGTTGCTGGAGATAGTTGAATTGCCCCTACTGCTAAAAGCGAGCTGCAAAATATGCTGTAAAAGAGTTTTTTCATGACAAGCCCTCCTATGCAACTTTGTTAGCTACCAACTTAATTATATCTATTATCAAATGATAAATCATCTTATTTTTTAGAGTTTACTTAAATATTGATATTAGTCAATCACAATTAATGTTACCCAAGCTAAAATTTGTTATACTATTCAGTACAAAAAAGAGGAGGATTTTATGCAAACTATAGATCAAACTAAAGCCACTGGCGTGGCGCGTTTCACTTCTCTAGTGTACTTGTACACTGGACTAGGAGTTGCATTTTGGATGCTTGCTGCCAATGCTATGGCTCGAAGTGCAGCATTCTCAAACATGGTTATGTCAGGAATGAGCAAGCACCCATTCATTTTCTCCATCGCTATTTTGGCAGTATCGATGGGCTTCATAACTATGGCAAGTCGTGCTGCAACTAAATCATACTTATTAACCTTTATCAGTTACGTATTTTTCTTAGCTGCCTTAGCAATTTTCGGTTTACCGATTTTCTACTTGTATTCAGCTAAGTCGATCATCCAAACTTTGACGGTGACATCAGTTATCTTCATCGTCGCTTCAGTCACTGGATTCGTAACGAAGAAGGACTTAACTTCTTGGGGTAGAACTTTGATGATCGGACTAGTTTCCGTTATCGCCGTATCATTGATCAATATCTTGTTATTCAAGAGTTCAATGGTCGCTTTATTAGTAAACATCGCCGTGGTCATCGTTTTCTTGTTCTACATTGCCTTTGATGCTCAAAACATCAAACGTATTTATGCTCAAGCACAAGCTTCAGAAAATCTAGGTGCCATTGCCCTAGTTGCTTCGATCAGTTTAGTATTAGACTTCATCAACATTTTCATCAGTCTCTTATCTATTTTTGGCGACAGCAACTAAGATACTTTTTAAAAAGCCGTGATGCAAACAATTTCGTTTGTACCACGGCTTTTCTTTTACAAATAATATTTCAAAATATTGTCTAACTGATCAGCATCTAAAAATCCAGCGACAGCATAAACGGCCGTGCCATCCTTTTCTACCACTAAAGATGGGGCAGAATATACATCGTATTGCGAAATGATGTCTGTATTTCTGTCAGCATTCATTTGGTAAAACTTAGCGGCCGCAAATTTCTCAGCAGCTTTTTCCAAAATCGGTTGTTGCGTATAACATTGAGCACACCAATCGTTATTAAAACTGATCACACTAACGCCTGTTTGATTACGAACTGCGTAATTTTCGCTCGTCAATTGTTCTAACATAATATCACCCTAATTCATCGAATGACCATATTGTAACAATCGAACATCGATTTGATAAAAAATTTGATTGCCGCCTACGAATCCAAAACATCAGAGATCCAGTGTCCAAATTCGTCAGCTTGATGGATCTGCTGATTGAGCACCACTTCGATCGGGATCAATTTCGGATATTCCATCAATATCTTGACTTTAAACCCTGAACCCTCTGGCTTAAATTGGTAGCGGATCGCCCCAACGATCGTCCGGTTAGACAAACGCATCGTCCCGGCAATTTGAATCGGATAATCTTGACTAGCTTCCGATTGAACTCCTTGCATGTCATTATAGTGAATAAAATAATGTTGTGGGACGACCGTACCACCACTGATCTCAACGACCTCTTGGACATTTTCCCCAGCTTGACGAAAAATGAAGTGATCTGGTGAAGCATCTAAATTTAAACGCATATTGATGTCAGTATTGACCTGCATAATGTGCCAGATCTTGTCAGCAATTTCTTGAGCTGATAAATCACTTTCGGGGACATAAATCTCAGTCGTACTAAAGCGTCTCTTTCCAACCGACATCTTTTCGGCCACCATCAAGCCCATATTGCCTAGGTCATACTTCGACTTCAAAGCCTCACGTAGTTTATCTGGTTCGATCGTCATTTTGACCCGAGTGATCTCATCATCGAGTGCCTTCAAATTCTTCGTCTTGATCCACTGGGCAACTTCATCTTGAAAATGAATCCCATAAACATTCGTCAAAACCTTGTGAGCCCGGACCAAACGTTTAAATTCCCACTGCAAAATTTTCTCAAAAGAGATCTCTTTATTATCAATTGTAAAAATCATTCGATCAGTCTTAAGCATGAACCCATCCCCCATGAAATCACAATCATTACAATTATTATTTAAGCACTAACTAGTCATGACGTAGCATCATTTACTCAAATTTTACCAAAAAAACTGCCCTACAGTGAAAATATTGGCAGTTTTTTCATAACATTGTTTATATTTGACTTCCGTTAGCACGGATCAGCTGTTGATACCAATAGAAACTATCTTTCTTATACCGCTTGCGACTCCCTTTGCCATAGTCATCGATATCTACGTAGATCAGACCGTATCGTTTGGACATTTGTTGAGACGAACAACTTACGATGTCGATTGGTCCCCACATGCAATATCCAAAAATATTGGCACCGTCATAAATAGCTCGGCCAACTTGTTCAATATGATTTGCTAAATAATCGGAACGATACTCATCGTGGATCTTTCCATTTTCCAATTTGTCATAGTTGCCGAAACCATTTTCAGCGATCAATATTGGCTTTTGATATCGATCCCAATACTGAGACAAAGTATTGTATAACCCTTGCGGATCGATATTCCATCCCCACGGATTAGTTTCTAAATAAGGGTTCTTTGACACAGAATTGGGATTGAATTCATTCTTGGTAGAATCGACCATTTGGGAAAAATAATAAGATATCCCCATAAAATCTAACGTATTATCCTTCAATAATTGTTTATCTTCTGAAGTTATCTCAATATTCAATTCATGCTCTGAAAAATAATTGAGCACAAATTGTGGATACTCACCGCGAAATGCTACATCAGTAAAAAAGTATTGCATTCGATTGTGCCACATTGCTAATACTACATCTTCCGTTTTGCAAGTTTGGGGAAAGGCAGTTCCATCAGCCACCATCGTACCCATTTGTAATTCTTTGAGTGGTAATGATTTAGCATATTCTTGTATTTTGGCACAAGCTACTAGTTGATGATGCACCGCTTGATACATCGCTGCTTCAGTATTCTCATATTGATCGCTAGCGATCCCTAAAGATAAGTACGGTTCCACTTGGATCATGTTGATCTGATTGATCAAAAGCCAATATTTAACTTTACTACCGAATCTATTCAATAAGACCTTGCCATATTTAACAAACATAGGGATCAATTCTTTATTAGTCCAGCCCCCATATTTCAAAGTCAGATTAATTGGCATTTCATAATGAAGCATCGTAATAATTGGCTCGATCCCTAGTGAGATCATCTTATCGATCATTTTTTCATAATGTCTGAGAGCTTGTTCATTAGGTGTTTGATCATCTCCATTAGGAAATACTCTGGACCAATCAATTGAAGTGCGAAATGCTTTCAATCCAGCTTCCGCCAACAATTCCAAGTCTGCTTCAAACGTATGGTAAAAATCGATCCCATGTCGTTTTGGATAATAATCGATATCATCAACTAAATTCTTTTGGATCTCTTCTAGAGACATCCCTTCTTGTTCCAGTCTTTGGATTTCTTCATTAGTAATGTTTTTTCGAAAAGGTTGGACATCTGAGAGATTAGGTCGCTTTCCGTCGATCTCGAATGCTCCGTCTGCTTGGCTATCTGCTTGAGCACCAGACCACAAGAAATCCTTTGGAAAATATGGATACTTATTATTTCTCATAATTATTCCTCTTCTAGTTGTTGATCTTGTTCGATTGCTTGCCGATCGTAAATTTTAAAGAATGGATAGTAAATCACCCATGAAATTGTAAATAATAATAGTACAAACACAACTCCCATAATGGATTTAGTTACAACCCACCCCATAATCGGACTCGGAGTATACCAGAGCTGGAAAGGTGCCTGCGGGATCGGCACAAGATTTGTTTTCATAGTTACCCAGAGCAATATTGGCGCAACTAATGTATTGATCCACATGGGGATCATTAATATCGGATTAAATGCCACCGGTGCTCCAAAAACTAACGGTTCATTGATATTAAAAATTGAAGGGATCAGTGAAGCTTTACCGATCACACGCAATCTTTCTGATTTAGCCAAAAATGCCATCATGATACAAAGTGACAATGTAACTCCCCCACCACCGATCAGAGTCAGAGCAACGGCTTCGACTGTAAAAACATTACTTGCTTGATGACCAGCAGAAACAGCCGCCTGATTTTGAGCAATAGCCGGCAATTCGATGGCATACATAATCGGCGTTAACACCCAAGTGGAAATTCCGAATGAGTATAAGAAACCAAATGACAAGAAGGTTAATATCAACAACCCCCAAAAACTTTGTCCCAGTGCTGTCAAAGGACTGAAGAATTGATTGATCACATTAGCTAGATCGATTTTCAATTGAAAGGTGAATAGCCAGCCAACTAACAGGATGGCAATAATTGGAAAAATAGTATTAAACCAAACAGCCACAAAATCTGGCATTGTTGAATCTTCCTTAACTAACTTGAATTTACAAAAAAGATTCATCGCCATTCCTACAAAAATACCGGAAACAAGTGCTGCAATCATCCCCGCAGTTCCTAAAGAATTCAGATCAAAAGTAATCGTTCCCGCTTTCGAATTGATCTTTGGAAAAACGAGCATCAAGAAAAATGCGATCCCAGCCAAGCCAGCTTGAGTAGAAACTGCTTGATGCTTTTTGTGCTTCATAACTGCTTCAGGAATCAAATACGATAAGAATAGTGAAAATAGTCCCAGTGAGAAAGTATTCAATAACGAAAAATCTGGAAAAGTTGGGACATATTCTTTGATCAGTCCCAAAACTGTTGCAAAAGAACCTATCAAGATTAACGGCATACCCGCTAAAATAGCTTGTTGGATCGAATCGACCCATGGGTTCTTAGCAATTTTATTAACTCGAGGTGCAAAGCTTTCAGTCATCCAATTCATAAATGAGTTCAATCTAGTTCTCCCCTAATCTTCTATAAAGTTTGATCATCTCTTTAACTAAGTTTTGTTCAGTCTTAACTGACATCAAAGTATCCTGAGCATGGCTAAATAATGTTGAATATGGGATATCGATCCCTTCAGCTTCCAATTGCAAAGTATGCGTTTGTGCTTTATGTGAAAGCACTAATTCAGCATTTGCCTGCTCCATACATGCGTCAGCTTTATCAAATTCATTCTCGGATGCCAAATCGACAGCCTTGAATATTCTTTCACGAGCATTTCCCGCATGTAATATTACTTGCATGGAAACACTGGCTAAATCATCCCTATTAAAATCTGACATATTACTTACCTAATTCCTTCTCTACGAATGTGACCAAGGCTTTACCATCAAGCATTCCATAAATACGTTGCGGGATGGCATCACAGATGACATTGTTTTTTTCTGCGATTTCTTGAATATCAGCAAGCATATACTTCAAATGTGGTGCCACTAAAAGCACATCGACTTCGGGAAGAAGATCCTCTACTTCTGACTCGCTTTTTGCTGTAAAGTTCAAATCAATTCCCAGTTTCTTTGTCGCCTTTCTTGCAGCAGCAGCCATGAAACCTGATGATGCTCCAGCGCCACAAGTTAGTAATACGTTCTTTGTCATTTAAAACACCTCCAAAATAAATAAACTCACCACAATATAATATCAGGGTTTTCTTATGATAACCATAGGTTTTTCTTATACAAAAAATATACATTTTACGTATAGTAAAATATTAACGTCATGTTGCTATTGGGATTTCTGCGGAGAAAGTAATGAAATTCCAACTAAAAGATTTAAAAAGCAAAAAAGCTATCACGATCATTGTTGTCGTAATAGCTCTAATTGCAAGATTTACCATTTATCATAAGCACGAAGAACAAAACTTTTTGAAAGACTTCAAAGTAACATTTAGTGGCAATACCGAATACGGTGAAGCTAACGTATCTGATACAGTATGGTTATCGACATATAAGAAGATAGCAAAGAAGGACACAATCGATATAAATATTTAAAAAAAGAGCATTTTCCAATTGTTGCGCTGGTCTCTGTCAAGTTGACATTTGAAATAATATAAAATTGAATACTTCTTAAATGGCTATACTCCTGTATTCTGCAGGGGTATGGCCATTTATTGTTTCTGATCTATCTATTTCCCTTTTTTATTAATAATTCTAATCTTTGATCCAACCCTGGCCATATTTGTCAGAATACAATTCTGAACCATCATAATCATAAGTTTCGGTGATCGATCCACCACCATTTTGGTAGTAAGTAATTGAAACTTCATCACCGTTTTGTGTCATTGAATAAGTCCCTGACTTACTACCTAATGTGTAGGTTCCGTCTGAATTCAATGTTAAATCAGGACTGCCGTGATAAGTTCCATACATTGAATTTGCTGAAGATCCACTTGGTTTTTTAGCCGGAATCGCGTTTGCGTGGTTACTTGAATCATCAACGTTTGCATTTGATACAAAACTAGATGCATGTGAGAGATAGTCAGAAGTCGGCTCATCGTCATGTGATTTTTCCTTGACCAATAATTGTGTCGTATCGTCTTTTTTTATTGGAGTGATGTTTACTTGCTCCGACTTAGAATTATCTGAACCTTTGACTTTCAAATCGTAGACCCCAGGGGTCAAGTCTGCTATCCGGTATTCACCTGAGGCTTTTGTAGCAGCAATGCTTTTCCCATTAATGAAAAAAGCTGGGTTTTCGATATTTGTATTGATGAATAATATTTTAGGCGTAACTTTCACCTTATATTTATCAAATAATCCAAAATACTTCCCTGCCGTGGTAACAGTGAAAACATCTTTGGTACTGTTATCAGTGATCTCTTTTTCGATATTCTTTGTAGCGTCTGGACTAGCCAAATAGAGACGTTTCAAAGCATCGATTTGTTTAGCAGACAAAGGTTTACCATCCGAATCAACTAGTGCTGACTTCATTTTTGAGGTCGTTCCACTTGTTACTTCATCCCGCAAGGCCGACACTTGACTGGCTTTACTATAATGTTTCGAACCGGCATAGTAACCTCCAACTATGATCAAAACTAAAAGTAATCCGGCTATTATTGGTGCTCGCTTGCTTTTACGTTTTGGATAAGTTTGTTCAGCAGGGATTGTCGGCTGTTCAATGCCTGATTTTCCAGAATCATTCATTGATGCATCGGCTTGAATCCCCGACGTCTGAGATTCTTTACTCATGTTAAAATTTATCGGCTCACTGGCATTACCTTGTGATTCATTTGTGTGGATATCTTCTGACAACGCACCGTTTTCAACAGCTTTTTCTTGTTCTGCCAAAAACTTTTTAACATTGAATCCACATTCTCCACAAAAAGCTTCACCTTCTGCGATTTTATTTCCACAATTTGGGCAAAAAATTGTCGATTCCATAACATCCCCCTAATTAGCTTTAGTTTCTTCCACAGTTTTTATCAACAAGTCAGCAATTGCTTGATGACCTGATTGATTCGGATGGAATTCATCTTTTTGAATATTGTATACACTACTAATGCCGAGATCGTTCTTAGTGACATTAGGATTATTCTTCCAAATAGTTGATAGATCCACTACTGGCACTTGATATTTCTGACCTATTTCTTTGATCTTTTGGTCATAGACTTGGTCATTAGTGATGTATTTGCCATTACTTGGCGACCAGCATGTCATCAATATTATCTCTGCCTTAGTTTGGTGCTTTAACTCTGAAATCACGGAATTTAAATTAGTCACAAAGTTATTCACATTCACGGGATCGACACCATAAGCTGCATCGTTGGTCCCAAATTCAACGGTCACGATATCCGGATGTTTGGCAATGACTTCTTGAACATGGTCAATTCCAAAATTAGTCACCGTTTTTCCCACAGAACTCGTATTAGATTCCACTACTTGTTTGTCTGTTTTATCCTCTAACGATTTGGTAAACAATGTGGAAAATCTGGTATTCTGATTATCCGAAAATAACCCTACTGATAGCGAATCACCAAGTGCGTAATACTGAAGTTGCTTCTTAGAAGATTTTTTAAAGGTCTCTAAGATTGTCTTTGGCTTCGATTTCGGTTGGCTAGCTTTGATCTTTGTGGCCGCTGCAGGCTTATTCGACTTTTCAGTCGTTGCTGGTTTATTACTGCACCCCACTGCAAATAGTAATAATAGGCAAACTATCCATTTTGACCTCATCGATTAAAACCAAGCATCTGAAAAACGACTAATGGCACTCTTGATCATCTCGCCATATTTATTGGCAAACTCATTCAACATGAAATTAACAACGAACCAGAGAACCAAATGACTACCAATCAAAGCAATCATAGCAACGTAAATTCGGTTGAGTCTCATTTTGGCTTGATCGATGATAATCGATGCAATGAACGCCACTGACCAAGCTGCCCCACCGATTACCACGGTAAAAAATAGAACTTTTATAATATTTTCAAAATTTTCCGTCGTAAAATTGGCTGGTAATAATACAACCATTAATAATGCAAAAATTGCCTCGACGAATAACAAAACATTGCTATATCTAGCTAAGGTATTAGTGTAATTAAAGAAATTAACTTTTGGATCAGCGAAAAACTTTTTGGTGAAGAAACCTACCGCTAAATATACGACATAGAAAAAAGCCACAGTAGCAAATAATTTCATGAACAATGGGAATCCCGTTGTAATATTTAACCCGAATCCTTTCGTAATTGAATCAGTAAACTCATTACCTTGAAGTGCTTGCTGTATCTTTGATAAAACGCCATTTTCAATATGGAATACTCCAAAAGAGATCAGTAAAATATGGATCAAAAATGAAATTAGTCCGAAATATTGAGTATCATCTTTATCGATAGTTGGATCAAAAACACTTTGCTTGAGCCAAGCAAAGTAATTGGCTGAATGTTGCTTAAAGGCAGTGACAGTTGGATTGTTGTTAATCATCGTAGCCGTTGCCGTAGTTGTATTCATGGATGCAGCAGTATTGACCGCTTGTCCACATTTAGTACAAAATTTTGTCCCTGTAGCCAATGGCGCACCACAATTCGTGCAAGTATTCATGAAAGGTTCCCCTACAAAAATATTCATTAATTAATAGCTTTATAAGGGTATGGTATCAGTAAAATCTAATTAATAACATTAGTGACACATTTTTATTATGAGAAATAATATTTTACACAAATAAAAAAATGCCAGACAGAATCGTCTGACATTTCTCATTATATTTATTGAAAACGAGTTCCTAGTGAAAGCTCCTTACTCAATTATAGAGCAGCTTTAATTGCCTCATTAACATCTTTCTTTTCATCCTCGATCAAGTTTACACGAGTTTCGATAATGCTGATATCCATCGTGATCTCACGTGTTAATCCTGGTGTATTGATCTTAGGCTCAAAGAATTCTTTGAATTCCTTGAGTCTTTCAGGAGTTCTGAAGACACTAGCGGTTACAGTTATGAATGTAGCAAATTCCATATCTCCACCAACGGTTGCTTCAAGCCAGTCCCAATCATTTCTGATCCAATCCCAAGCTGCTTGTTCACCAACAGGATTGTCGAGTACGCCACGGAACCAAGCACGTAAGTCTTGAGGCTTGATGGTTTGAGCATTTTCAAATTCACCGATCAACTTCTTGATCATTTCAGAATCTTTAGTACTTGTAATAGCCACGTTCAAGTCTGATTTGTAACTTGGATCAGTCGTTGTCTTGTATTCGTTCAACAAGCTGTCGACTAATTCTTGGCTACCGTAATTCTTGACTTCATTTCTGATAACGAAGATCCGGACATCGGCTGGCAAGGCATCGAGGTTATTTTTATTTTCGTCAAAAAGCTTGTGTGCCTTAGCCATTGCACTGTCGTTTTCAGCATATAAAGCAGCATTCAAGATAGTTGGACGAGTAAGTTGATCATCGATGGATTCACCATCTTTTGGCGTCCAATCTAAGCGAGCATATTGCTTTTCACTCAATTGACCATACAACTTCTTCAAAGCTTTTTCTTCATCGGTATTAGGCGTGATGAATTTGCGCAAGTTGTAAGCTATACGATAAATGGCAGAATTTACTACGGTTGAGCGATGGTCGCTGAAGTGTTTCAAATATGGAACAACGTCCGCATAAGAAATTTGACGTGCCTCAGCTAATAGACGTAAGTCTTGCAAAATAGCCATTTGTGAGATGGCATCGACGTCGTCTAAATTGTCTAGAATGTCTTTCATCAAAGTGTCGTCATATTTAACGATAAAGTGCGAGTTGTTGCCGACATTAAGACGGAATGGTTTGCCATTTTCTTTGCGCAATGTTTGATAATCGCCTAAAGTAATTTCTTTGTCGCCAAAAATCGTAGGGGCCACATCGTAATTGCTATTTAATGGGATCTTCCATTGACGTCCCTCATCTTTGCCGGCACCAATGAAGAATTGTTGTTGTGACAAGGTCAACTTGCCGTCAACGATTTTGGCATTGACGATGGGATATCCTGGTTGTTCCAACCAAGTATTCATGATTGAAGCAACGTCCATACCAGCAGCGTCACCAACAGCATTCCACAAATCTGCACCTTTGGCATTATTGTACTTGTGAGCAGCAAAGTAGTTCTTCAAACCTGCACGTAATGCTTTGTCGCCAACGAGTGCTCTCATCATAACGAGCATTCTAGCACCTTTGGCATAAACGATAGCTGAATCGAAGATCGAATCGATCTCAGCTGGATTTTCAACATTAACGTGAACTGATTGAACACCGTCTGTAGCATCACGTTGCAAAGCTGCAGGAACATCAGAAGTTTGGAACAATTCCCAAACGTTCCAGTCTGGTTCGATAGCATCGATAGCCACGTATTCCATCATGTTGGCAAAACTTTCGTTCAACCAGAGATCATCCCACCAATTCATAGTAACGAGATCACCGAACCATTGGTGAGCTAACTCATGAGAAATAACAGTCGCAACTAATTGCTTAGTATCAAGAGCTGTATTGTCAGGATCGATCAATAAGTATGCTTCACGATAAGTCACCAGACCCCAGTTCTCCATTGCACCAGCTGAAAAATCAGGTAAAGCCAATTGCCATGAATGTGGTAGTGGATAAGGCGTTTGATAAAAGTCTTCATAAAATTCGATCGAACGCTTAGCAATATCTAAAGCAAAATCGAGTTCTTTAGGTTGATTAGCTTTAGTTGAGAAGACACCAACTTTAACACCACTTTTAGTAGTTGTCTCTTTACCTTGCAAGTCACCAAAGGCAAAGGCGATCAAATAAGTCGACATTCTAACCGTCGTGTCAAAATAGTGAACGCCGTTTTCTTCGCGGACCTCAGGCATATTAGCTAAAATAGTCTCGCCTGGTTTTTCATCGAATTTGATAGCCAAGTCAAATTTTGCCTTAGCAGCAGGTTCATCAACACATGGAAAAGCTTGACGAGCAAAAGTAGTTTCAAATTGCGTACCAACTAATTCCTTCTTTTCGCCATTAACCTCATAATATGAAGGATAAATTCCCATCATAGAATCAGTCAAAGGTGCCTTATAGGTAATAGCCAAAGTCATCTCGCCCATCTCAGGCACATCGATCTTGATCGATTCAGTCTTATTATCAACTGTAAAGGCAACATCAGAATCGTTAACCTTAACAGCTTCAATATCCATATTCTTCTGATGGATATAAACCGGTTTCGTATGTGCCACACCAGTAATAGTAGATTTACCACTGATCTCCTTCGTACCACGGTTTACATCGATGTAAACATCGTAATGTGAAGGTTCAAAAGTTTCCAAAAAACGTGTAATTTGTGCCATAAACGCCTCCGTATTTATTGATAAGTATATTCATTAAACATTATACGACAATCAGAAAAAAATTAATGTATTGGCAAACTATAGAAAATCGCATTCAAAATCAGTAATCAAAATAAAAGAACCAAATTTCAGTTAAAACATTAAGTTATAGAACCTTAAATCCTAAAGTCATAAATTGTAATAGTTTTAAGGTCTTAAGGTTTTAAGGTTTCAAGATTTAATTTCAGAAGAAATGCGAGATAGACATGTGAGAAATAGGAAGAGAAAACACTGCCGATTTAATAAACAGAAATCGGAAAAGAAAAACAAAAAAAGTGGATATACATACCACTCAGGTGGAGGGTCGGGGCGTGATATGGGCTCAGTGGTGAAATGCATCTTGGCGACGAAGGAGCTTAGATGAAGGTGCAATTTTGAAACAAGCGAGCGCCCTTTGCTCGATTGGTTCAAAATGTGCCCACCACGTTCCCGACCTTGGTTGTTCGGTGGAGTAGCCACCATAAATTCGGTTGCGCAAGTGCGGTAGCACTTACGTTCCTTGATTATCGTGCCTCGACCTGGAACCGGCATTGAACGTACAACAAATCAATCTACCACTATCCCCTTAAAAAACATTTGACAAAACAAAAAATAAATACTATCATACGTTTAAACATTTAAACATATAAGAAAAGAGGAAATCCGAATGGCAGAAGAACCTATCAAAATATTTCGTCAAGGAATGCCATTATTTTCCGTATTTCAAGATGAAAACCGGCAACAAATAATAATGCTACTTTGCGATCACAAATCATTAACCGTCAATCAAATCACTGACCAATTAGAACTATCCCGCCCCGCCGTCTCGCATCATCTAAAACTAATGCTAGATGCTGGCGTAATAACTTTTAAAAAAGTTGGCAAAGAACGATATTATCAAGTATCGCTCGATGAGACCTTTCAGTACTTAAAAGATCTGACCACTTCGCTGGAAAACAGCATTTCATCCAATTAGGATGAAATTTTTTTAAAGAACATGTTTAAATGTTTAAACCTATAGATATAGAGGAGAAAATTATGACTACACCATTCACACCACTTACACTTAAAAACGGCACTACTTTAAAAAACAGATTCATGAAAGCAGCTACTAGCGAAACCCTGGGTGACAAATATTATCGCCCTACCAACACATTGATCAATTTGTATCGTAACTGGGCTAAAGGTGGCACCGGACTGATCATCACAGGAAACGTAATGGTCGACAGTTCAGCCAGAGGAGAATTCGGCAACGTTGTTGTTGAAGATACGCTTAATTTGGATCAGCTATCCCGATGGGCTCATGCTGCTACTGATAACGGCGCTCAAATATTCTTACAGCTGAACCATCCTGGCAAACAATCCCCTAAAACTATCAGCAAACAACCGGTTTCGCCAAGTGCAGTACCAATGACCGGTGACAATGCCTTTGCTTTTAACGCACCAAGAGCCCTTAGTCGAGTTGAGATCAAAGAGATCATCCAGAAATTCATCAATGCCGCTGTAGTTGCAAAAAAAGCTGGCTTTTCTGGGGTCGAGATCCACGCAGCTCACGGGTATTTACTCAATCAATTTCTTTCACCACATGACAACCGTCGCGTTGATGAATACGGTGGTACACTTGAAAATCGCGTGCGAATCATAGTTGAGATTTACACGGGGATGCGCGAAAAAGTTGGTGATGACTTCTCGATCGCCTTAAAGATCAATTCATCAGATTTCAGCGATAATGGTTTTTCGGAAGAAGATTCACTCAAGGTTATTCAAAAAATGGATTCACTGGGGATCGATTTAATTGAGATATCCGGCGGTAATTATGAAAATCCAACGATGCAAGGTGTTGGTAAAGGTGCCTTCTTTATCAACTATGCTGCCAAAGTCAAAGAATCGATCGACATGCCTATCGCTGTGACTGGTGGCTTTAATACTGCTAACGGCATTGACAATGCTATCGAAAACAATGAAACTGACCTTGTAGGTTTAGCACGTCCGCTAGTAATAGTTCCGGACTTACCTAATCAAATGGAGCGCGGAGCCTTTACCAGAGCCAATGTTCACTATTTGACGACCGGATCAAAATCGTTCGATAAGAAAATCAGTTCACTGATCGGATTGAGCTATTATCAGCAGCAAATGGAACGTATTGCCTCAGGTAAGCATGTTATCGACACCAATAGCGCCTGGGGTGCACTAGGATTTTCAATTAGAAAACAAGGTCTCTCAGCCTTGCTACCACAAAGGGGATAAATTATGACAAAAGTATTGATTGTCCTAACTAACACAACTAGATATCAAAACACGACTGATCCCACCGGATTGTGGCTAGGTGAAGCTGCTGAATTCGTTGACGAGATGCAAAAAGCTGACATCGATGTCGATTACGTCAGTCCAAAAGGTGGCTTTGTCCCACTGGATCCAAGAGGAATGAAGTATGCAGATGAATCGATCATGGACGTTTATGAAAGTGCCGACTTTCAAGATCGAGCTTTAATGAACTCACTCAAGCCATCTCAGGTCGATCCCAAAGAATATGATGCCATTTACTATACAGGTGGACACGGTGTGATGTGGGACTTCCCTAACAACAAGGAACTTCAAACGATCACCAACCAAATCTATGATCAAGGAGGCTACGTTTCATCAGTCTGCCACGGTATCGCCGGATTATTGAATGTGAAAAATAAAGACGGTCAATACTTGATCGCTGGTAAAAATATCACAGGTTTTACAACCAGTGAAGAAGTCTTAGCTGGTAAGAAAAAAGTCGTTCCCTTCCTGAATGAAGAAGTAGGCAAAGCTCATGGAGCAAACTTTGAAACCAAACGTGCTTATAAGAGTTTTGCTGTTGAAGATGGTCAATTGATCACTGGTCAAAACCCATTTTCGACACGAGCAGTTGCTGAAAAATTAATTGCCAAAGTTCGTTAAAAAGCTAAATAATCCAAGTTGGATCAGAAAAACAGACTGCTGACGTCGCTCAAATGCGAATGTTAAGTAGTCTATTTTTTTCAATAAAAAATTAATATTTTTCTCCTAAACAAGCTCATTTGATATTTTTTATTTATATATCCTACAAATATTATTTTTCTAAATTGTCATTTCTGAATTATGTTGACGGATAAGTCAGCAATTTGATACACGCTTTCATTTTAGAAAATATGCCTAATTCAATGATATTTAAATTGTAATTGTATTGATACAACAATAAATTTATTATCCTCATTTATACATTCTACGAAAATTTAAATTTTTAATATTGCATATCTCAATGATAAATTGAAATTATTCAATATTTAAGGGGGAATGTTCCAAATTTTATCAACCGTATATCCGAAGATTAGATATACACCTATGTAATTTTAAATTACTTCAAGTCTTAGCAGCACTCTTGATACCTAGATGGATCATTAATTCTCAACTCATTAAAAATATCAAAACTGAAATATAACAACTTTTTAGAACGAAGGATTCGATCGATAGTCCTATAACAAACTATCGATCCACACAATATTTCACTGATATTCAGAGTTTGCAGAAATGCAGCTAAGTATTGTGCTAGTTAAATTTTAAAAACTTGGAGAGATTTAAATGAAACCACGTATTTTAACCACTTTATTGATTTGTTCAGCAACATTAGCAACAACAGTCACACCTGCAGTTGCGGCAGTGACGACGACAAATGCAACGCAAGCAGCACAATTACAAGCACCAGAAAATGACGTAAGGTCAACTGCTGTCGCTGATTTGGGTATCCGAGGAAACGACTTCAAAGATATTAAGAATTATGGTGCTTGGGTTAAAACTGGAAATCCAACTGTTAAAGCTGACACTTCAATGAATGGAAAGATCATCAAATTCGATGGTCATTCAGCTTACTACAAAACTCTTACTGACAAACAAATAAATAACCTAAAAAATGGCTTAACGATCGAAGCATATTTTAAATACGACCCAGCAGCTAATACCAATGGCTCTGAACACGAAATTTTCTCTAGTCAAGAAAAAGGTGGCTTCGGCTTAGGGGTTAAAGATGGACGGATCATCTTTTTTGCTCATGATGGCGCTGGTTATAAAGAACCTTCTGCAAAGCTCGAATTTGGCAAATGGATCCACGCTGTTGGTGTGATCGATAAAAACAAACAAGCTAGTTTGTATATCAATGGAACTAAAGTTGATTCCAAGGATATGCCTGGTGATTTAAAATTCGCACAAGGCACTAAAAGTCTAGTACTTGGTGGAGATGCTGCGATAAATCCAGCAGACTCAACAAAACCGGCTGTATCTTCACAAATGACAGGAAAAATCAAATCAGCTCGTTTGTACGATAAGACTCTAACCGATGACCAAATTGCTCAACTAAGCAACAATGTTCAAAAAGATTTTCATGCAGAAACTCCAATTGACAAAACAATCCGTGCAAAATTAGTTGGTCCTAAGCAAATTGCTGCAGGAGCAACCTATGGTTTTAATGTTCAAGCTAGTCAATTGACGGATGAAGATGCAAAATCAATGTCATTCGATGTTGTTTTTAATCCGGACTTATTTGAATATGTTGATGCAGATCGAACAATGGCTGGCAAAAACACCGCTGTTAAGGCGGTCGAAAATGAACCGGGAAGAGTGCGCATTACTACTTCAGCCGACTTATCAGATTCAGACTTCATGTATTATGCTAAAACTCGATTGGCACACATTAATCTACGTGCAAAAGCAAATGCGTCTGGAAAGACTGCCATTCAATTTCAATCGACTAATGGTTCTGAAAAAGTTGACCTAGTTTCACCATTAAATGTAGATATTCAAGCTAAAAATTCCCTTGACTACAATGGTGATGGCATCATCGGAGCCGGTGATATTGCCTTAGCACCTAAGGACAAGAAATCAGACGTTGCTGCTAAAGCAGAAATCAAACCGTATAAACACGTTATCGTTTTAACAACTGATGGTGGCAGTAATCCTTGGGATCCAAGTGGGATTTTCTATGCCGAAGGATCTGATGCAACAACTAAGACTCCAAAATGGACAGATGATCCAAACATCATGAGTAAACGTACTAACCAATATACAATGGATCTGTTCAACAACAAATTTGCTATGAGTACAACTGCCAATTCCGTAAAACCATCCATTTCTGCACAAAATTATATTTCAATGTTGCACGGTCGACCATGGGGATCTTTACCTAAGGAATATCAAGGAATAAATGGAACGATGGGACAACAATATTTTGCTGGCTTTGGAAAAGAAACACCCCTATTCCCTTCTGTATTCAAAGTTTTACAACAAAATAATCCTAATCAACAAGCTGCTGCATTTTCTGAATGGGGACCAATTGTTAATTCAATTGTTGAACCTGATGCTGCAGCTAAAACTAAGCAATCAAGTAAATTAAAATCATTTGATGATGTTGCTGATTACATTGGAACTGATGATTTTAAAAATACTTCACTAGTCTACATGCAAAGTGACTACATGGATGGTCAAGGACATGGTCACGGCTGGTTTAATGATAATTATTGGGCACAATACAAGCAATATGATGGTCTATTCAAAAAGGTGATGGATAAGCTAGAATCTACAGGTCATCTTCATGATACTCTAGTAATTGCCAACTCTGATCATGGTGGAGATGGAAAGAGCCATGGTCAAAACTACGAGATCCAAAACAGAAATATTTTCATTGCTCTAGGTGGTGAAACCATTGACAGTGGACGTCGCTTAAATGGTGGTAGTAATGCTGATATTTCCGCCCTTATTTTAAAAGCATTACAAGTCGAAGAACCTAGTTCATACCAAGCTAAAGTATTCGATAAATCAGCATTTCTAAGTCAAACTGAACTTGCAAAGAAACAACGTAATGTTGAAACTGTGAAACTAACGCAACATGGTAAGACAGCGAAAATTAATTTAACCAACTTAAAGAAACAACGCACCATTAATACAGTTGATATGATGATCGACCTAAATGGCAGATCTATCAATAAAGTAACTGCTCTAAAGGGTGTTAAAATCCTTCGCCAAAAGGTAGAAAATGGGCAATTAAAATTAACAGTTTGCTTTGATGTAGTACCAACTACTAGCTTAGCGACAATCGAATTGAAAAAAGGTAACCAAGCTGAAATATCTGTTCAACAAGCAATGGCTTCAACAAACGACGGAAAAGAAATTTTAGTAGATTTAGCAAACAATGATAAATTTATTGATGTCAACAAAGTCATTTCATTGCATGGATTAGGTAAAAATAAGACCGTTACTCTTTATTCATCTGACTTGAAAAAAGTTGGTCACAGATCACTTCTCAGCGGAACAGATTGGCGTTGCGACAAAGTGATGATCAAAAACGGCGTTAAGTACTACCGAGTATCTTCAAACGAATGGGTACACGAAAACGATGCTTATGAGTTTGACAACGTTACAAAAGTTTTGAATACACCAAAAGATAAAATAACTACTTTGGTAAATTCAAATGGCGAAAAAATCACTACTCGTGGCTTAGCTCCAAACACAAAATGGGCAACTGATCGTACAGTAACCATTAAAGGAAAACTTTACTACCGAGTTTCCACAAATGAATTTGTTGCAAGCGATGAAGTAAGTTTCGACTAAGTTCGTATTGTTAATTATCCATATTTAGATCTACATCGATTCACTCAAATTGATTGAAAAAGCTACTTATTATTCCAACATGGAATGAATAAGTAGCTTTTTTTTACTGATTTGATATTTTTTTGAGCATGTTATACCAAGTTTCGCCGGCATGTTCCGATTCGGCGACACCCATATTAACGAAGTCATTTTTTAAATAAAACGGTACATTTTTGTCGCGACTAGTCAAAGCTATTGTTTTACGATGATGCTTTCTAGCAATGTCTTCGATTGCTGCCAGCAGTTTGGAACCGACTCCTTGCCCCTGAAAGTGAGGATCAACTGCAATTGTGAAAATGATCTGATTGCCACCCTTTTCTAAATTGTGAGGTGTTTTTTCATACATCCAATCTTCAACATAAGGTTCTTTAGCAGCAGGTCCGACTATGAAGCCAGCAACTTTGTTATCTACTTTGGCAACCAAAAAGGTATCTGCCAGTTTCTCGATCCGATCCGGATATTGCTTCTCCGTTCCAGCCTCTTGATTATTGAATCCCATCTGTTCAATTGCCAAAATTGCCGGTAGATCTGACATTGTTACATTTGTGATTTTCATTGTTGTACTCCATTAACGTATAATTGATTATAGATATAATCATAACAAATCAGTGGAGGAACTAATATGGAAGATATAGATTCATTGATCCAACAACTGCAAGCTATCGCCCAATCAGGTAAACATTATGGTAAAGATATTTTTGACCGTGAGCGTTACGAGCAACTAGAGCGTGTTGCGAAAAAATTGACTAGCCAATTGGTCGACAATGCTGACTGGAAAAATTTATCCTTGTTTTTCGATGCTGATGTCGGTTATGTGACTCCAAAAGTCGATGTCCGCGCTGCTACTTTTAAAGATGACAAGATCTTACTCGTAAAAGAAAAACGTGGCGAAGTCTGGTCGATCCCCGGAGGCTGGGCAGATCCTGGTTTCTCGCCCGCTGAAATTGCCGTGAAAGAAACTTTCGAAGAAGCCGGCATCCAAGTAAAACCCAAACGTTTGATAGCTGTTAAAGATATGCAAAAAAATAATTATCCGAAGAAAAATTTTGCTTACATTTACAAGCTGCTTTTTGAATGTGAGCCAAATGACGACGACCTCCACGGTGGGGTCGAAACTTCCGATGCCCAATACTTTTCCTTGGATGAAGCATTGAAGCTGAACTTATCGCTCGGTCGGATCTTGCCGGAGGATCTCAAGCTAGCTTTTGAATGCCATCAAGCAAACAACTGGGAAACTTATTTTGATAAAACAAATGCACCTTATTCGCCTGAATAAGATGCGTTTTTTATTAATTATACTAATTTACCAACAACTGGCAATTTAGGAAGTACTGAATGTTTATGTGGCGATTTCATGATAGCTTCGGTCAAATCGTTACCCGCAGTATTACCATGATGTTTACCGCCAGCCCAAGGCTCAACATTAGTTACATCGTAGACAGTCCCTTCGATAGCCACGTATGCGGGATTGCCGTTTGAACCGTCGAACTTCTTTAACTCTTCGAGTGTAAATTCTTTATCTGCCATATAAAACCCTCCATTAAAGAGCTTGGTGAAGTGACTACGCTTCAGAACTCGTTTCCGCCATAAAAATACTCCAGAAAAGCCAGCCCCACCAATCTCTAATTATTTAACTACAACTTAACAATATCATACATTTATCACTCTATAAACAGAACTAACGATAAAATCTCTCAAACTCAATTTTCAGATCTCGACGGGCTTTTTCCACAGCCTCTTCAATATCCACCCCGCTAGTCTGTGTTCCTTGCAATCGAACGATTGAAAACTCATCAAATCCCATCATTTCTTCAAACATAGCTTGTAGATAAGTCCGTTGAAATTCCAAAGGCGTGTAACGATCACCATTAGTATAGACGGATCCACTAGCTTGCAATAAGATCACCCGATAGTTGTCAGTCATCAAACCGATCGACCCTTCGGCAGTATAGCGAAAAGTTTGGCGGGCGACTAAAATGTTGTCGATATAATCTTTCATCTTCGAAGTAACGTTAAAATTATGAACTGGCGCCACAATGACGATCCGGTGATGTTCTTTAAATTGATCCAACAACTTTTGATTCACTTCAAAAATTCTTTGCCCCTCGTCATTCAAAGTCATCCCTGCGGCTTGCTTATTCCAGATGCCCAGCAATTGCTCATTAGTGATCTGTGGAATCTCGGCATCGTACAAGTTGAGTATGTCCACATTTTGTCCTGGAAATCGATCGTGATATAACTTCAAAAACATCCCTTCCATTTTCTTAGAAAAATGATTCTCATTGGAAAAATCTGGATGCGTATTAATAATTAATGTCTTCATAATATCCCTCACTGTTTTTTGCTATGGAATAAGCATACAATCTAAAGGTGACAAGTAATGACATCTTTAAAAAAATCGAGGATAAAAATGAACAAAGCTGAGCGACTCAACCAAGAATTGATATTTTTAAACTATAAGAACTTTTTTCAGGTGAAAGACTTGATCGAAGAATTCGCCATTTCTAAGCGAACAGCCTTGCGCGATATTTCCGAACTGGAACAAATGGGGTTATCGATCTATGCCGAAAACGGGCGCAACGGCGGTTATCATATTATTAGCTACAACTTGATGATCCCGATAACTTTCAGTTTAGAAGAAGTCAATGCCATTTTCTTTGCGATCAAATCACTCAATCTTTTATCTGCCACACCGTTCGAAAAGTCTTATTCACACATTTATGACAAATTGATGGCAACTCTACCGCAGCTACAACAAAAACAAGTTCAAAAAATGCAGCAAGTCATCCAATATTACAATGCACCGACGATTGCTCAGACTAAATTTTTAGAAACCATTTTGCAGACGGCATTAGACGAAAAAGTTATTGAAGTCACGTCGCAACAATTTCCTGGATCAAGACTACTACTGCAGCCATATGACTTACTGTATCGGAATGGCATTTGGTTTTTTAATGCGTATGATTTCACCGATCAACGTTGGTGGACTTACCGGATCGATAAGATCACCAACATATCGACCAGTGATGATACAAAGCCACTTACTCGGACTCAGTTAGAAGTGAAAAATCAACAAGACGTGATCCAAAACCACCCCATTCGATTCAAATGTGCCTTGACCAAAAAAGGTTGTGAACTATTCCAAAAAAACAATTATCCTAATATGGAACTACAAACTGAATCTGACCGATCGTTTATGGTAGGTAGTTACAGCCAAAATGAATTTTCTTACATGATTGAATATTTAATATCACTAGGAAATAACGTGACAATCATTTACCCAGAAGCATTGAAAAACGGCTATCTGAAAGAAGTACAACAGATGATATCACAATATTCAAACTAAAATCATTTTTATTAATATGATAATATTGATGATATCTTAATTTCTCAAAGGAAAATAATCATATGCGTAAATTCACTTCTATTTTAACTAAGGTGCTTTGGGTTTTAGTACTAGTGCTCATATTCAGATATCTTTGGAGCAATCACGGACTTACTCAACTAACTATTAATTTGGGACTAGGTTCTCACAAAAGTCTATTAGAAAATCTTTTCTCAGTTACTTTGCTAGTTACCGCTTTTAACTATATTTACTACCACTTGATTCATCCTCAAAAATAATAATGTTCTCTCCACAGGAACTTAAAGATGCCTATTTAGACGGATAATTGCACAATATAAGTAGCTATGGTAGATATTTTTCACTAAAATAATTTTGTGATTTTTGAGATAAATCATTTTGCCTCAAGCACTCGTCTATGCTCCACAAATGCATAGAATTCAACTTCGTAGTCGAACATCAAGAAATTTAACGCTATCAGCAATACAGTTGCGTCATTATTTGTAACTAAAAAAATATAAAAAAGCCTTTGATTTTAAAAAATTTAAATGATATATTTTAAAAGTATTTACTGCGTATAATTGTTCAGCGTAAAGCACACAACAGTGTCTTTGCGCTTTTTTTGTGCAAAGACAAAGAAAGAGGTTTAATATTTTGGATTTTTATATGAAACTCCCACGCACTAAAAGAGAATTTGCCCTGTTCGTTACAATTGTCTCGATTCTCTCCGTTAATATCATTGCTCCACTCATCACCTGTTTTGAAACGGGATTTAGTTTTCACACATGGGGTCAAACTTTACAAGTTCTACCATTCATATGGTTAGTAGTAGTATTATTCGTTTTGATCACCAACAGTCCAGCATCAAAAGTGACTGACCAAATACTTGCAAAAAATGACAGTTTCAATGCCCGTATGATCATTAATTGTTTAATAAACGTTCTAATGATGTCAGTCTTTTTGACTGTGATCGGCAGTTGGATCGGCACCAGACATATTTCCTGGTCACCAATCATTCAGTTCTTTAATAAATGGCCAAGAAACTTTGCTGTATCATTTCTCGTCGAAGTAGCTTTGGCACAGCCTTTTGCTCGCTTTATCTTATTCAAAAAACATCAATTACAAGATAAGCGAGTGGAGGCTGCTGTCGACTAGGATTCGTATCAAAAAAATAAAAAGCTGGGCAAATTTGTCCAGCTTTTTACATACAAATTAAGCTTTTTCGATCTTACCAACAGCAATCGGCAATGTCACATGAGCGTCATAAGACCCAACCTCACCTGCAACGGTACTTGGCAATTCTAGACTGTCTGGAACTCCGTGGATATAGATCACTCGCTTGTCGAGATGCAGCTGATCGTCTCCAAAAGCTTCTTTGAATTTAGCTTTTAATGCTGATAAGGGAACGATCTTTTCATATTTGAAATGACCTGCCGCATCTGACACTGGATATTCGTCATTCCGGATATCCATTTTTTCTGGTGCATCATTGAATGGGACCATGGTCGTTCCGGAAACTGGCTCAGTTTCCGGAAGGTCAACGAAGCCGTCCTTGTTGGCATCTTGTGCTTCAGTGGCAATTTCAGCATCTTTGCCATCAGGGAAGCCATGGAAATGTTCCCAATGTTGGGTGTTTTCTGGAGTATCGAACATTTCGATATCGATGATCAAATTGTCGTCGCTTACTTCAAATGTCGCTGATCCATGCGGTTTCTTACCAATTTTCTCAGCATTTAAGGGGACAATATCTGCTTTATACTTTTCAACCATACTAAATTACCTCCATTATTTGTCATACATGATTAATATAATTAATAAAAATATTTTTGCAAAGAAAAAAGCTCCCATAATGGGGGCTTCTTATACTTCCTCTTCAGCTTCTTCAATAGCTTCGATTTCAGCTTTTTTGGCAGCTGCACGTTGCATTCTACCTAATACTTCACGGGCAATTGGTCCAACAATCAATAGTTGCAATGGTAAGGCGACGATCAAGTTGAAGATCCAAGTATGGCCGTATGTAGCAAGTACGTGGCCCTGTGTTAGTTTTCCTTCAACTGCAATACCGAACAATGACATCAATGTGACCATTCCAAGTACCATCAAGACGGAAATTGTGATACCGATCAAGACAGTCTTTTTCTTCATATAGTCGTTGATGATATATTTGAACGCTAATCCTTTAGCGATTGGTCCGACGATCAGCAAGTCTAAAACAATAGCTACTAACAAGCCAAGTGGATAAGCCTTCAAGATTGCCATTGGCAAGTCACTGCTGATCCCCTGAGCCATGGCTACGTTGTATCCAGTCATGACTAACACCATTAATCCTGCCATGATGGCAGTAAATACTACTTCTTCTTTAAAATTACGTGGCATATATTTACACACTCCTATTTTTTCACAGAGCTTAAATATAGCATGTTAAAAATATTTTCATAAGTTACAATTTGATTACAAATTATAAAACGCTTGCATTTTAAAAAACAAAGTGACAAGCTGCACGTAAAAAAAACACTCTCCGTATGGAAATTGCCAATTGGAAAAGTGTTTTTTTCATATATTACAGAGAATCAGTGGCATTCCAATAAAACTTGCTCTTGAATTGCCCGTCAGTCGTTCCTTGATCTCGTTTTACTTTTAGGTGGAGCTTTTCTTTAAGAACATCAGTCAAGACGGTTCGGTTAGTTACGTCGTCAGGTTTAATATCGTATGAACGAGTTGAATCGACTTTGTAATTATCCCACAGTAGTTCTGTTTTCAATACTTCAGTCTCATCACCCGCTTTTTTAACAAACGATTCATGTGCCAAAGTCACATGAACGGGATTGGCTTTTTTATCTGGTTCACGATAATCATCGACAAACAAATTACCCTTGACTGTCGGTCGAGCATCTTTTTCACTGTTCGAAGCTAAGTTCAACGTCCCGAAGTCGATTTTGTCGGGAGCGATGATCTCAAAACGACCGCCATCTGGTAGTTCTTTTGGTTTCATACGGAAATAGAAATTCGGTGCAGCGTATTTAATTATGTCTTTACCGTGAACATCTTTTTCCGTACTTTTGATAACAAATGGAATCGTGTGAGTATCTGTGTTTTTTAGGTATGGTTTTAATGAAAAACCCGGAAGTGTCCAGAAATTCGGTGCATTAGGTTCAGATCCATCACCCATTTCAAGTGGTTTTTTAATCAAAACACCATCAACGAAATAACTTATTTCATAAATCCCACTCGTACTGAAACTTACGCCTGAGATATCTAACTTATCGATAAATTCCTTATCGGTTCGTGGTTCATAAGGATTATTGATATTCGTACCATCACTCGGTGTATTTACCTGAATAAATACAGGGTAATCTCGCTCAGGTAAATTAACGTAAGTCCGTCTGATTTCAGAAGTTAGGCCTTCTTTGTCGATAGCAATAGCATATACTTCGTTGATACCAGCTTGTAATTGATCCAACGATATTTCAGTCGACCAATTTTGTGGTATACCTGAATTTTTATCGTGATCAGATTGCTTTTGGAAATCTTTGGATACGTCAATACCATGTTCTAACAATTCTTCTTTATCTTTATCATTTTCAAAGAAATCTTCCGCTGGTCTGACCAAATATTTTACTTTTACATATCTATTATGGGCAGATCTCCACTCTCCATCTACTTTGAACGACTCATCTTCCGGTTTCAATTCATGTGGCATAGATTTTTTAGCTGCATTGTGGATCTCCAATTCTGGCTCAAATTTGACTTGTAACGCATTAACAGCATAACTCATCGTAACTTTTTCACCTGGAGCTAGCGGTTGATCTTTAGTATGCATCGATACGCCGGAATCGTATGTATATTTTTCATTTACCCAGGTATTTCCTCGACCTGGTTCAGTTTTTTTATCTCCCAAGTCATTAATACTGGTAAATGCATCTTGTTTTTTTATGGCACCATTATAATTCCAAGGAAAATGATCCTTCTTACTAGCCTTATAATACGCAGATCTTGTTCCTGAACTTGACCAAGCATACGGGTCATCTTCAAATCCATCGAATTTCATTTCGACACGTTGACCATACTTCTCAGAATAAGAATAAACACCTTGATGATCACCTAATGATCTGATCGGGTTATCCTGTTCCTTTGGATCCATTTTATGGTTCTTCATAAACGTAACATCTCGAAAGACATACCCTTGAAAACTATCGATATATTTACTACCTACATTGAAAAATTCATGGTTAATAATTACACCGTTATTCTCATCAAATCTTTGTGTGATCTTAACTCTGATTTGGTAATCACCCATTTTTTGATAAAAAATCAATCGTTGCATGATTGTTTCCTCATCGGATTCTGGATCTTTGTACAATTTGTAATATAATCGTGTTTGTTTTTTTACCAGTCCAGTATAATCACCAATATTTTTCTCATCAGGACCAAAAATTTTAGGATATTCTTTGGGCATTGGCTTTTTGTAATAATTAAAAAGATTAGTAGTTACAAAGTTTCTTTGCGATCCGCGATACTTTTTGTCACCGGCACTAACAATATTGGGTCCAAATCCTGGTGGCGGTAACATTCCGTCACCAAAAGTATTAGTGTAAAATTTATTGCTTTCAGATTTTTTATTTGTTTGTAAATCAGTCATCTTTCCATTTTTGGGAACTTCAATAATTGAAGTATTCGCCGCCGTAACATTATCTTTTCTTCCGGTACCGATCGGTACCCTACCGAGTAGTCCTGCTACACCCGTAGATAGTGGACGACCAGCAACAGCATCTTCGATCGTAATTCCTTGTAAAGCATAATTAATGGCTCCAAAATAAATAACAGGATACGTTTTAGAACCATCAGGGTTTGTTTTAACATGACCAGGTGAGATCATCATTCTATTCGTCCTGGTCCAGCCCTTCGTTGGATCATCCTCATTCTCATAAATATTAGGATCTTCATCCACGCCATCGTCGTTATTGTCCCCGGCAATTTCCTCTTCATTCCCATCGCTGATCTTACCCTCAGCATAGGAATTAGAACCTTCAGGATTTAACATTGTTACTAGCAACTGTTCTTCATTAATATCTGAAAATCCCATGATTACTTGTTCAGGACTATTAGTAACTAAAGTAAATGACCCTTCTCCATTTTCATCTACTTTATTTTTTAAATTAAGATGAATTTGTTGATGTTCATCGTCAATTCCAACATTGTCATCGCCAATTTCTTTTTGTAAAGATCCGACATCCACATCTTTTATTTGCGGTGATGTTAAATGCAATATCGGTCGTTCCTTATCTAGTTTGTACGAGATGGTGCTTTTACTACCAGTTTGTATGGTTTCGGTTTTGCTAATTTTGACACTGCTGGTCACTGGCTCAACAGCATTTACCTCGGATTCTTTCTTAGTAAAACCCATAGCAACGGCTAAAACTAGCAATGAAACAAGTACTAAAATAGCAGAATAAGCTCTTTTCATACCGTGATCTCCTATCGTTTCAATTGATATCTAATGGTTGATTTTAGCAATGTTAGATTAGATTATACTTTTAAAAACGATAAGGATTACTTTGAAAAATGAACCAATATATCATGATTATTTTTTTGAATTAGTTGAATGTTCTCTATATTTTTGTGATAAAGATATTTTTGAAAGGTTTTTCAATCAAAAAAACTGCCACATTGCTTATCTGAATGGGCAGTTCCGCTATTATGAGGAGAAATTTTTTCTCTTTTTCTGAAAATGATGAATTTACTGAAGAAATAATTTAAAACGATTACCCACGAAGAGGCTCTATACAAGAAGAATGATCTCATTTCTAACCAGAACGCTTTACAGCTAGTGGTATGAGATTTTAAAACCCATAATTTGTTAGTACATAGGCAAACAAGATCAATAGAAAGTAGGCAATGACATTCGCCACTTGATAATTGATGTCCAGTGGATAGTGGTATAGCCAAAAACAAACAATATTTACTAGCGTAGTTAATACTCCAAAAATAAAATATGAAATCGTATCTTTGTATTTCTGATAAAAATTAGTTAGCGTCTTTTGCTTCTTTTTTGAGTCGTCTGGTTTTGCCGTCACTGTAAAGAAAAGCCATTGCTGATAGTCCTATCACTGGCATTAAGATGTTTTTAACATTTAAGGACATCGTTCCTTTGACGAATAAATATATTACTAGGATTATGGATAGAACTGGCACTATTAATCCCAAGTACGGATTTTTCAAGTAGCCGAATAAATATTGAAGAGCTATTGCTACTATTATCACGATTAGGATAATTGCTTGTATTGACATGTCGGACTCATCTCCTGGATTTTTAGCTTGGTAATAATAATTGTAGCAGATTGAGTGATTTAGTTCTTTTCGGAAAAAACACCAACCCATTTTTGATTTTGAGTTGGTGTTTTTGTTTATTCTCAAGGATGTTGAAACGAGCTCCTGGTGACAGCGGTAACCGGTTAACACGGGTGGTCGCGGCACGTTTGTTTGAATTTTTCCTAAACTTGCTGAATAAAAATAGAGGCATCTATTTCTGTCTGATAAATTTGCAGTGGTTTGGATAGTGGTGTTTTTCTTTATCCTCAAGGATGTTGAAACGAGCTCCGCGAGGTAGCGGCCTCCGGTTTAGAAACTGTCAGCACACAAGGCACGACTTCGTCGCACCTTGTGTGCTGACAGTCTCTAAATCCTCAGCAGCTGACCAACCTCGCTGCGCTCTCTGTGTTTTTTACCAGATTTTGACCCCAAATATTTCTTTGATCCCCGACAATACCAAGGTTGGGATCGCCGGTAAGAATACTACCATTATGTAAACTACGAACGGTAACTGTGCTGTTCCCATTACTGTGTTGAAGAATGGGATCGCTGTTACTAGGATCGAACTTACGCTGGCAAATGCTACGGCTAGTAGTAAGTGTTTGTTTTCAAATGGATTTCTTCTGAAGATCGATTTGGAACTTCTGGCGTCGAATACGTGCCATAATTGACCGAAGACTAAGGTCAAGAAGGCCACGGTTTGTGCTTGATTGCTGGTGAAACCAGCTCTTGCTGCCATGGTGAAGGCAAAGAAGACAGTTAGTCCCATTACTAGACCTCTGATCAAGACCCTGGACCAAGTGTGGTTAGCTAGGACTGATTCATTGACGTCACGTGGTTTTTCTTTCATGATGTCTGATTCGGCAACATCATATCCTAAGGCAAACGACGGTAAAGAGTCACTGATCATGTTGACCCAGAGGACCATTAAAGCACTTAATGTCGCGGTTCCGGCAGTCACTTGGCCCACTGATTGAGTAAACAATAACCCAAATAGTAAGGCCGATACTTCGGCAACGTTGGTCGTTAATTCGTGACGCATGAAATTTTTGATATTGGCGTAGATCATCCGACCGTTTCGGACCGATTTTTCAATCGTGGTGAACTTGTCATCTAATAGGATCAAATCGGCTGAATCTTTCGTAACCTCAGTCCCTGTGATCCCCATGGCGATCCCGATATCAGCAGCCTTCAAAGCTGGTGCATCGTTGACACCGTCACCAGTCATAGCAACGACTTGTTTATGATTTTGCAATTGTTTGATAATCCGTTGCTTGTGTTCTGGCGTTACTCGGGCATAGACATTGGTACCAATGACGGCATTAAAAAGCTGATCGTCCGTCATTTGCTCGATCTCGGCACCTTCAATTACTCGAGCATTTTTTGATTTTACGATACCCAAGTCGTAAGCGATGGCCCGGGCGGTTTGTGCGTGATCACCCGTGATCATGACTACTTCGACTTGAGCTTCGTTTAAAGTTTTGACCGATTGCTTAACTTCCGGTCTTGGCGGGTCGATGATGCCGGCCACACCAACGATATTTAGTTCTTGCTCTAGCTCTTCGACACTGCCAGTTTCGGCTTGGTGTTGCGTAATATCTCGATATGCGACAGCTAGAGTTCTTAAAGCTTTTTTAGCGTATCCGTCAACAATTTCAGTAAATTTTTCATGGTGTTGACTATCTTGTAATTTTCCATCTATTAATACATTCTTACTATTTTTCAGCAAGACGTCCGGAGCACCTTTAGTATACAGGCGATATCCTCCGTCATTTTTAATGATCACGCTCATCATCTTACGTGCGCTAGTAAATGGCAATGTTCGCATGAGTTCGCTTTGTTTTAAGAGGGATTCTTTCGTAACTCCTGCTTTTTGTCCGAGCACGTTTAGGGCAATCTCAGTCGGATTACCAAACGGCTTCATTTTGCCATCAACTTCTTTAACACTCGATTCATTACTCAAAACAGCACCTTTTAAAAATTCGGACGAATGGTTATTGAATTGTCCAGTACTGTCACTGATCGATCCGTTGATATCATAACCGAGCCCTTCCACTTCATGATCGTTAGTTCCATCATAAAATTTCGTCACGGTCATTTGATTTTGTGTCAATGTACCAGTTTTATCAGAAGCAATATAAGAAGTACTTCCTAAGGTCTCAACACTATTGAGCGATTTGATCAAACCATTGTTGAGAGCAGTTTTGGTCGCACCGATAGTTAATACGATCGACAAGACGATTGGCATCGCATCAGGGATCGAGGCAACTGCTAATGAGATCGATGTCGAAAGCACCGATGTGATCGAAGCTACGCTCAATTCACCGGCCTTAATAATACCAATGGCAAAAGTTAGGAAAATGATCAATCCAGAAACTTTCATCAAACTGCTAGTTAATTTCTTAATAGTGTTTTGTAGAGGAGATGGCTTTTTCACGGTATTTTGTAGCATTGAAGCAATATTACCTAATTCAGTATTACTTCCAATGCCCACGATGATACCAACGCCTTGTCCATTGGCGACCGTCGAACCTGAATATCCCATATTATTGCGGTCAGCTAGTTGGACATCATCCTCGATCGGATGGATATCTTTTTGAATTGCGTCGGGCTCACCAGTTAAGTGGGATTCGATCACTTGTAGTTCAGAACTTTCTAGCCAGCGAACATCGGCTTCCACGAAATCCCCCATCTTAACTTTAACAATGTCACCAACAACTAAGTCAGTCGTTGGCACACTCTTCCACTCCCAGTCTCGTAAAACGACACTGGTTCGGTCGTTCATCTCCTTTAAAGCATCGAGACTTTTCTTCGTACTCATCTCTTGATAAAAAACGATCGACGCGTTGATTATTACCAAGATACTAATGGCGATAGCTTCATATAAAGCTTCCATCCCATGTTTAGGGTCAGCTTGGATATTAAAAGCGTATAAAGAACTTAGTAACGATAATAAAACTGCCCCAAGCAGCACGATCACTATCGGTTCTTTAAAGCCCCGAAGAAAAACTTTCCACATCGGGTCAGCCTTTTCCTCATCTAATTTATTGGTTCCATATAGTTGGCGATTTTGTTTGACTTGGTCATTACTCAGGCCACGTTTTTCATCGACTAATAGCTCGTCTAATACATCCGTAGTTGTTAGTTGGTGAAATTTAGTCAGAAAATCAATCCTTTCATGTGTTTAAGTGAAAACAAGCATTTAAAATTACTTTTCAAAAAATAATCGTAAAATTACTCGAAACTTAATTATTTATATCCCTCTATTTAATATTTTATCAGAAAATTATATATCATGCTATACTAAATAACTTATTATTCAAAATTATATTACTGTTTTTTGAACAAACAGCCATTGTTGACCATTGACGAGTGAAATACTTTCATGTTTTTTGTGAAAATACCTATTCCATTTCCGGTAGCGGTTTCATTATTGACGATAAATGCTTATGATGGGAGTAGTAAATGATTGGAGGAATCAACGTGGAAACTACCAATATGATCAACTCACGTAAGGCGATCCGTGAATACAAGGGACAAATGAGAGATTGGCAACTCGACAGCATTTTAAAAGCTGGCTATGCGGGACCAGTCGGCATGGGTGAATACGAAAACTACCGCTTCACTGTCATCCAAGACCAAAGCGTACTTTCAAAAATGAATGGCATTTACGACGCTCCCACTGTCATCGTTATTTCCGTCAAAGATCCTGGCCAAATGGAATTCATCTCCACCGGATGCATTGCTCAAAACATGGCACTAGAAGCAGAAAATCAGCGAGTTGGTGCGAACTTGAACATGGCATGCCTAGGCTCGATCCCTGAAGGAGTCATCCCCGAAGGATTCACACCTACTTTCGCGATCACTCTCGGTTTGACCGACTACGAATTCTCACCTCGTGCCATTTCTTTGAAACGTTTCAAAACTAACTTCGTGAAGTAAAAAAATCTCTGAAGGACAACTCCCTCAGAGATTTTTTGTGTAAATTTTAAAATTTTCGACGATACAAGAAACAAGTTAACGGTACGAATTTTTCTCCGCGGCGATATCTAATAGTAGCCTCACGATATCTTTCAAAACCTCGATAATCGTAAAACTGATAGCTGCAATCAGTGTCGGTGTACAAATTAATCTCACAACCATCATAGTCTTGAGCCACTTGATCTAACAAAAACGTCCCGATCCCTTTAGTCTGATTATCGGGATCAGCGGCCAAATAATTGATCTCAGCCGTTGGTTTGTAATGTTTGCGATAGTCAGTTAACATTACCTTGTTCACATCATCATACGGATTTGCTCGGTCAAAGTTACGGACGAGCTTTTCCATGATTTCAACAAAGACACGTTTAAAAAAAGTCGCAGCAGGTTTTTGTTTGCCGAACTCATTCAATAACAAAACTCCCGCCAACTGCTCATTTTGATAAGCGGCGTATATTTTGGTTGCAGAAATCAATTCGTTATACCAAAAATAGCGACTATACAGCTCCAGTCCGACGGGATTTTTCGTGTACTTATTGAAATGCATCCCTTTTTTCGCAAATTGAATGCATTTTCGATAGTCTGATTTTTTCAAAGGTTTTATTTCTAATTTACTCACAAGATTCTCCCGATATTATTTTGGTTATCGCCACCATTCTATCAGAAATGTTTTAAGTTCTCTGTGATAAGATAGTTTGATAGATATTATCGGAGGATTTTTTATTTTGAATTTGTCATTTAACGTATTCAATATCGCCAAGAAAATGTTTCTCAAGATCGATTGGGAACAAGTCTTAGAACACATAACTAGTGTCGTCATCCAACTAGTTTTTTTGACGGTTGTTTTATTATTGATCAACTGGATCGGTAATAAGATCATCAGACATATTTTTAAAAACAATTGGAAATCGCTAGCCAAAGTTCCCACGAAAAAATTGGATACAATTTATACGCTAGTTTTGAATGTCTTCAAATACGTTCTAATATTCTTCTGGATCTACGCCTTCCTGTCAGCCATCGGAGTTCCTGTTGGGACCTTGATCGCTGGTGCCGGGATCTTCAGTTTGGCAATAGGTCTTGGAGCTCAAGGCTTCGTTTCCGACATGGTCAACGGCTTGTTTATCTTGCTAGAGCAGCAGATCAGCGTTGGCGACATGATCAAGATCGGTGCGATCGAAGGTCGTGTGACTTACGTCGGTATCAGAACTACCCAAGTCCAAAGTATCGACGGAACTTTAAACTACATCCCGAATCGAAATATCACTATCGTCAGCAACATGTCGAGAAACAGCATGCAAGCCTTGATGGAAATCCCTATCTCCAGTGGCGCTCCATTCAACGAAATCACCAAAATAATCAACAATATCAACCAAAATCTCGACCTAGAAAAACTCCAAATAACTAAACGCCCTTACATAGTAGGATTCTCCAATCAAAACGACGGTACCCTGGTACTCCAAGTCGCAGCCTACACACGACCTGGGGCTCAGTATAATGTTAAAAATAAATTGTTGGAAAAATATTTAGGTGCCATTCGAAATGCGAAGATAGAATTGCCTAAATAACAAAATCAATTCACCGTCTCCAATCCAATCTCAACAAAATTCATGATAAAAAGACATGCTACCCGGCATGTCTTTTCCTTTCTTCTCTTACTTATCTTCACCCAAAAAACTACAAACAATATCCAAAACTTCCTCACGAGATCCCCCTTCAGTAAACCCATGATCAGCATGCGGTAACAGTGTAAGATCACTCTTTTCATAAACTTCATCATATCGTTTCGAAGCAATCGGATCGACGACCATATCATCCAATCCGTGCACCAACTGAACTGGACCTCGAAACTGACGAGCGACTTCATAAATAGGCAAAGTCTGCGCTGTTCGTAAATAAAATCCACCCAGAGTCAAACCTTTTTTGATCGGCAATTTATCTGGGATATGTTGCGGATCATAAGTGTAGCCTTGAGTATCGCCCTTCAAAGCATCATCTTTCAAAGTAGCAGCTGGAGCTAGTAAAATCATACGTTCGATCGAATCAGAATAGTAACCTGCTAACATGCTAGCGACAACGCCACCTTGCGAATGACCAACCAGATAAATTTTTTTCACGCCAGAAAGTTCTCGGGCATAATCCAAAATAGCCTTACCATCACTGATTTCGTTCAATACAGTCATATCCTCAAAAGCCCCATCACTTTGACCGTGACCATTAAAATCGACCCGCAAAGTCGCAAATCCCTCAGCACTCAATCGGTCAGCCATTTGATATAATAACTGATCAGGATTCATCCCCCGATCAGAAGTAAAACCGTGCATCAAAATAGCTAGATCAAATGAATCGGCTTTAGGCAAGGTTAGTGTCCCCCGTAAAGTCAATCCATCACGTTGAATTTCAACATCCATACTAAAACCTCCAGCAAGTTGTTAATGAGACTATTTTAATACAAAAAAATAAAACCCACAGCTTTGAGTTTTATTTTTTAAAATAATTACATTTTTCCACCAAATACAGGATAAGCGCTAGCATCACCGTAATCCATATTGTCAATTCCGGCTAATGTCTTCATATCTTCATCACTGATCTCAAAATCAAGTTCAGCGTTTGACTTCATATGTTCCGGGTTAGCTGATTTTGGCAGGATGATGGTGTTCAATTGCCAATCGTAACGAATGCACAATTGAGGAACACTGACGTTATACTTCTTGGCCATTTCAACGATACGATCATCTTTCAAAGCTGCACCGTGAGCCACTGGTGAGAAGGCTTCGACAGCGATGTCGTTGTCTTGTGAATACTTGATGATATCTAATGGAGTATCACCAATGTGGACTTGGACTTGGTTAACAGCTGGCTTGGTGTCGCTGTTCTTGATCAAGTTGTCCAAGTCTTCTTTATTGAAACTTGAAACACCGATAGTCTTGAGTTTTCCCTCTTTAACAGAGTCTTCCAAAGCACGCCATGCTTCAAGATTTCCTTCAAAGTGGCGGTCGTTTGATTGATTAACTTCTTTCCAAGGTTGTGGATTGTGGATGATCATCATATCTAAGTAGTCGATGTCCATCTTGTGAAGCGTTTCATCGATCGACTTTTTAGCGTCGTCGTAATTTTTCAATTCTGCAGCAACTTTTGAGTTAACAAAAAGCTTATCACGGTCGACACCAGAATTTCTAACGCCTTCGCCAACGCCACGTTCGTTGCCATAAGCTTGGGCTGTGTCGATATGCTTGTAGCCGATCTCGATAGCTGATTCAACTGCTTTAGCAACTTCGTCGTCTGGTATCTCCCAAACTCCGAGTGCTAATTTTGGGATCTTCACGCCACTGTTTAATGTGATTGTTTCATCAAAAACACTCATATGATCTCTCCTTTATATAATTGAATATTGATAATTTTTAACACTTTGCTAATAAACCCTCAAGTGGGCTTTAAGGCAAGCTATTAAAGAATTAAACTTCTTGTCCTGTAGGTCTGATGATCATTTCATTGACTGCCATGTTAGCTGGTGTATCGATGACAAAAGCTACCGCTTGGGCAATTTCTTCTGGTTGAAGAGCTTGCATTTCGGCACCTGGTAAGTCTTGCATACTTTCTAATTGTTCACGAACTTCTTTGTTATTGATCGATTGGAACAACTCTGTTTGAACAGTTCCCGGAGCAACGATCGTTGTCTTAATATTGTTGCTACGCTCTTCTTGGCGAAGGCCTTCCATGATGGCACGAACAGCAAATTTTGTCCCAGAGTATGTAGCATAACCAGGAAGCAATTCATAGCCTAAAACAGATGAAGTTGTGATCACGTGACCGCTCTTTTGCTTTCTCATTACTGGAAGTGCTGAAGCAATACCATTCAACACACCTTCGACGTTAGTTTCGAGCATGTTCTTCCATTCATCGCGAGCCAGTGCACTCAAGTTGTTAACTGGCATGATCCCGGCATTATTAAAAAGCACATCGATGCGACCATACTTTTCAACTGTTTTGTCGATAACATTTTGTACTTCATCAGCATTAGAAACGTCTGCTTCAACGGCTAAAATGTCGGCTCCTGCATTATTTTGTTGGATCTCTTCCAAACGGCTCATTCTTCTAGCAGCAATAGTCAACTTAGCTTTTTTACTGGCTAAAAGATTAGCTGTTGCTTCTCCAATACCACTTGATGCTCCCATGATCACTACTACTTTATTTTCGACTGTCATATTTTTCTCCTTCAAGCTACTTAATAGCTATTTCTAATTTGTATTTTGATCTTATCCCTTCGTGCTGACTCGAACACAAGGATCATTTTTCAATTTTTTTAATAAAACGGGCTGGCACACCAGCAACGATACTGTTGGCAGGAACGTCTTTAGTAACCACAGCTCCTGCACCAACAACTGAGTTCTCACCAATAGTCACGCCCGGCGTCACAGTAACGTTAGCTGCTAACCAAGCATTTTGATGAACGTAAACTGGTTTCAGCTGCAAGTTTCTTCTAATACTAGGTTCCAAGTTGTGATCGACTGAAGCAATCGTCACGTTTGGTCCGATCAAGACATTGTCGCCGAGATAAATGCCTCCCATATCGGTAAACATCGAATTGCTATTGATAAAAACATTTTTTCCGATATGTAAGTTCTGCCCAAAATCAGTTGTGAATGGCAATCTGATCTCGGTCGTGTCAGAAATTTTTTCGTTGGTGATCTGACTAACCACATTGCGAACTTCTTCGCTGTTGTGAACACCAGTATTTAATTGCTGAACTAAAACCTGATTTTTCTGGACGATCTTCTCGATCTCGTCATAAGCTTTAGTTCCTAAATCCATTTTTGATTGCATTGTTTTCACTCCTTAAGGGTTGACTACAGTATATGGGCTGAATATGATAATGTTAAATACTTATAGTTGATATCAAGTTATTACATTTTGTTATATCAAAAAGGAGTTTATTATGGACATCCGTGTTTTACGCTACTTCATCGCCATCGCTGAAGAATTAAATTTCTCCCATGCTGCAGCCCGTTTGCATGTCTCACAACCAGCTTTGTCACGACAGATTGCTGAACTAGAAAACCAATTAGGCACTAAACTATTTATCCGAGGAAATAGGCAGATCCAGATGACTCAAGACGGTTATTATTTACAAGAACAAGCTAATGAAATCCTAAATTTAGTCGATAAAACAACTTTTAACCTTCAAAGACAAGACACAGTCAGTGGAGTGTTAGACATTGGTGCCGGAGAAAGCATTGTTTTACGTCCGATGATGGAATCGATTCAAAGAGTCATCTACCAAAACCCCGCCATCAAAGTCAATATTCACAGTGGCGACTCACTAAATACCTTGGCCGAACTAGATTCAGGTATCCTGGAATTTTCAGCCATGATGGGCGATAAAAAATACGAAAATTATCACAGTCTCAAATTCCCAACGGTCAACCACTGGGGCGTTTTGATGCGAAAAGATGAACAAATAGCCAGTTTAGAGACGATCAAGCCAACTGATCTAGTCGGTCGACCCTTGATCACTTCACGGCAATCGCAAATCAGTGAATTTTTTGAAGAATGGAGTCACGGACTAAGCCTGCAGTACAACTACATCGGAACTTACAACTTGATCTTCAATGCAATGCTATTAGTGGAAACTGGCGCTTGCATGGCTTTGACCTACGAATCACTCGTCGACACGAGTAATACTGAATTAGTTTTCAAGCGCTTGAGCCCCGATTTAACCGAAGGTGCATCCTTGATCTGGTCCAAGAAGCGCAAACTACCCGAAGCTGGTCAGCTTTTTATCGAGCAATTGAAAAAAGAATTAGAATAAGGATTTTTTCCTTGCTATAAGCACTACCTAGTATTACTATATACATGTACTTAGTATTACTAAGTAGTCGAAATGAGGTATTCAAACATGAAAGGTTTAACCGAATTACTAAAAGGTGCCCTAGAAGGAATCGTCCTCCAACACATCAGCAAAGGCGAAACTTACGGCTATGAAATAACCAGTTACCTAATAGACCTAGGTTTCGAGGACATCGTCGAAGGAACCGTCTACACCGTACTACTGAGACTGGAAAAAAACGGCTTGATCGACAGTGAAAAGAGAAAATCTGAAGTCGGTCCACCTAGAAAATTTTACAAATTAACAACAGCAGGAACCGACTACCTAGCCGAATTTTGGACCAAATGGACCTTCCTATCTGAAAAAATGGAACAACTAAAGGAGAATTAATCATGGAAAACTTACTAAAGAAAATGGTAGGCGACAAGAAAAAATACCGTCAATTCAAAGCAGAAGTAGCCAACCTACCAACACCCTATAAAGAAACCTTCGAAGCCCTAGAAAAATACATGTGGAACTTCGCCAAAGGAGACGGCTTCCTAACAATACTCGAGCAGATCCTAGAAATCTTCCAAGAAAACGCCGAACAAAGCGTCCCCGTAAAAAACATAATCGGCGAAGACCCAGTAAAATTCTGCGACGACATCATGGCCCAATACCCAGACGAATTATGGCTGATCAAAAGTCAAAACAAACTAAGAGAACAAGTAAAAGAAATCAACAAATAAACTCAGCATATCCAAAAGCTCGTCATACACATAAGTGTGACGAGCTTTTTATGTACTTACTATTAAATGTACTTAATAAAAAAATATCTTACCTTTAAAAAATTTGGTTTTGGAGTTTGGGTTTGGGTTTGGGTCTTTGATCTTACCAACATAAATAGAGACTGAGATAGACATGTGAGAAATAGGACGCGCAAACAGTGCCAACTTGATCAAAATAAATCGGTAAAACTCAACAAAAAAAGGATTGTGCCCCTCATCTAGACGGAGGGGCCCGGGGATACAGACCTCAGTGGTGAAATTCATCTTGGCGACGAAGGAGCTTAGATGAAGGTGCAGTTTTGAAACAAGCGAGCGCACCTTGCTCGATTGGTTCAAAATGTGCCCACCACGTTCCAGCGTCTGTATCCCCGGGCCCCGGAGTCGGCATTGAACGTACACCCAAAATACTACCTCAACACCCCAACCACCAAACAAACTAACAAAACGTGCCCCAAGAAAAACTCTTCTGTCTGCCATAGCTCTCTTCTATCATTATTAAAACCACTATCACAATATTAAAATAATCATTGTTTTTCCCTCTAATCTCCACCATAATGGAATATGCATTTCAAAAAATATCAAAGGTTATCATTATGAAAAACATTTTTAAAAAAGAAAGCGTCGAAAACTACGTCAAAGCCGACTCTCACCTAGTGAGATCCCTCCACGCAAAAGACCTAGTAGCCCTAGGGATCGGCGCTGTGATCGGAACAGGGATCTTCATCCTCCCCGGTCACGAAGCAGCACTACATGCAGGACCGGCAGTTTCCATCGCCTTTCTGATCGCAGCATTAGTCTCAGGAATGGTCGGCATGGCCTATGCAGAATTCTCGTCTGCCATGCCAGTTGCGGGATCAGCCTACTCCTTCGGATCAGTCATCTACGGAGAATTTGTCGGTTGGCTCCTCGGTTGGGCCTTGATCCTAGAATACTTCTTAGCCGTCTCAGCGGAAGCGACCGGTTTTGCCTCGTACTTCAACAACAACATCCTGGCAGCCATTGGCGTCCACGTTCCTAAAGCCTTACAAGCAGGACCAATGGAAGGTGGCGTTATCAACTTAACAGCAGCTCTAATCGTGTTAGTCGTTGCCGTCATAATTTTGCACGGCGTCGACTTATCCAAACGGATCGAAAACACCGCAGTCGTCATCAAAGTAGCCATAATTATCTTATTCATCGTAGTCGGTATCTTCTATATTAAGTCATCCAACTACGTACCGTTTTATCCAAAACAATTCCACTCCTCCCCTTGGGGATTAGGCGGAATCTCGACCGCAGCAGCGACCGTATTTTTTGCCTTCATCGGATTCGATGCCCTGGCAGCTAATTCAGCCGAAACCGTCGACCCTGGAAAAAACGTAGTCAAAGGAATCATCGGAACAGTCATCGTAGCAGTTATTTTGTACGTAGCCTTCTCATTCGTATTAACCGGAGTAGTCAACTACTCGAAATTAAACGTCGATGACCCAGCAGCCTACGCCCTACAGGTAGTAGGACTAAGTGGTTGGAACAAGATAATCACCATCGGAGCCTTGATCGGAATCTTCACAGCTATGATCACCATGTTCTTCGGTGGTTCAAGACTAGTCTATGCCCTAGGACGCGACGGTCTCTTACCAAAATTCATGGGTAAAATCACCAAAAAACACGCCGTCCCAACCAACGCCATCATCATAGCCACAATAGTACAAACCTTCTTCGCCGGAATGGTACCACTAACAGAACTAGCATCCCTAATAAACGCCGGAACCCTACTAGCCTTCGCCTTCATCTCTTTCGGGATCATCCCCTTAAGAAAAAGAAAAGACATAGTAAACGAAGGCTTCAAAATGCCCTGGTACCCATTCTTACCGATCCTATCAGGCCTACTAAGCGTCTACTTCATAATAATGTTACCGAACCTAACAAAAATCTCAGTAACATCCTGGCTAATCTTAGGAGTAATCTTCTACTTCGCCTATGGATTGCATCACTCAAAATTACAGAATAATGAACAGTAAAAAAGAGAATGTGACATAAGTGTTCTCTGTACAATAAAAAATGGACGAAAACCGATTTTTGGTTTTCGTCCATTTTTTGTT